>CAJTPR010000001.1 GCA_910578275.1 uncultured Bacteroidales bacterium
GTCGAACCCCTGACCTCTTGACTGCCAGTCAAACGCTCTAGCCAACTGAGCTAATACCCCGAAAAGAGGCTGCAAAGGTATGCTTTATTTTTGAAACGACAAAATGTTTTTTACAACGCCAATACCCGGGCCACTTCCAGCAAATCCTTGTCGATTTGCTGATGGTGCTTGGTGGCTTTCTCGAAAGGCACATATACCACCTTGTTGTTCACCTGTCCCAACATGACGCAATCCTGACCTTCCAAAAGCGCCTTCACGCTATTATATCCCAGACGGGAGGCCAGCACGCGGTCGGCGCAAGAAGGCGTTCCCCCACGCTGGATATGTCCGAGGATCGTCACACGCGCCTCATAATGCGGCAGCCGCTCCTTCACCAGTCGGGCCACCTGCGTCGCCCCGCCCAGTTCATCGCCCTCGGCCACGATGATGATGCCCCAGGTCTTTTGCTTGCGCTGGTCGTATTCCAGCTTGGCGATCAGATGGTCTATGTCGGTCTGCGTTTCGGGAATGAGAATATCCTCGCTGCCGGTGGCGATGCCGCTGTTGAGCGCGATGAAACCCGCGTCACGCCCCATCACCTCCACGAAAAACAACGTGCCGTGCGAACCGGCCGTGTCCCGGATCTTGTCGACCGCATCCACCACCGTATTGACGGCCGTGTCATAGCCTATCGTGAAATCGGTGCCGTACAAGTCGTTGTCGATGGTACCCGGAAGCCCCACGATCCGGATGCCGGGATGCCGCTTGTGCAAGGCCGACGCGCCCCGGAACGTACCGTCCCCGCCAATCACCACGAGCGCGTCCACACCCTCGTCCACCAGGTTCTGGTAGGCCTTGTCCAAACCCTCGTCGGTCTTGAACTCGGGACAGCGCGAAGTTTTCAAGATCGTGCCGCCCCTATGGATGATGTCGGCCACCGAATAGCCGAACATGGGACTGAACTCCTTGTTGATAAGCCCCTTGTATCCATGGCTGATCCCCACCACCAACAATTTCTCGGCCATGGCCGAACGGACTACCGCGCGGATGGCGGCGTTCATTCCGGGAGCGTCGCCGCCGGAAGTCAGAATCCCGATCTTTCGAATGGCTGCCGTATTATTGACATGACGGTTCATTTCAATGAAGTTTTATTTCTTTCCGGCGGATTTCGACTTGGACGCCGTACCCTTCCGTTTGGCCGCCGCGGCCGGCTTGGACGCACCGGCCTTGCCTTGCGCACGCTTGGCGATGGCCGCCGCACGACGGGCGGAACCTGCCGAAGGTTTTCCCTCGGCTACGATCCGCCTGCAGTCTTCCAACGTCAGCAAGGAGGCATCCGTGCCTTTTTCTATCTTGTAGTTCTTGTTCTCAAAACTGATATAAGGACCGTAGCGACCGTTGAGCACCTGCAAGGAAGGCTCTTCGGAAAAGGTCCTGATGACCTTCTGCCTTTCGGCCTCCGCCTTGCCTTTTATGAGTTCTATCGCCCGTTCGAGCGAAATGCTCACCGGATCGTCGGTCTTGGGAATGGATACGAACTTCCCGTCATGACGCAGATAGGGACCGAAACGTCCGACGGCGGCGGTGATGTCCTTGCTCTCGTATTGTCCCACCAGACGCGGCAGCTTGAACATCTCCAAGGCCTGTTCCAACGTCACCTCGTCCATCGAAAGGCCTTTTTTCAGACCCGCGAACGCCGGTTTCTCGTCGCCTTTGCTGTCGCCTTTCTGCACCACGGGGCCGAACCTCCCCAACTTGACGTAAATCGGCTGCCCGCTGGCGGGATCCTCGCCCAAAAGCCTTTCCCCGCTCACTTTCTCCGAATTCCGGGCCGTGGCCTCCACTTGCTTGTGGAACGGCGCGTAGAAATCGGAAATCATCTTGTTCCACTTCATCTCGCCTTGGGCGATCTCGTCGAACTGTTTTTCCACGTCGGCGGTGAACCCGTAGTCCATGATACCCGAAAAATACTTCACCAGGAACTGGTTTACCAACACGCCCGTATCGGTGGGAAACAACTTGGCCTTTTCCGCGCCCGTGTTTTCCTGCAGCTTGCGTTCTTCCACCTTGCCGTCCTGCAATTCAAAGGCGACATAGGCGCGCACGCGGCCGGGACGGTCTTCCTTCACCACGTATTCGCGCTTGAGTATCGTGGAAATCGTAGGCGCGTAGGTAGAAGGCCTTCCGATGCCCAGTTCCTCGAGCTTCTTCACCAACGAAGCCTCCGAATAACGCGGAGGATGCTGGCTGAATATCTGACGGGCGCCCATGCGCCGCAACGTCAACGTCTCACCGTTTTTGAGAGCCGGCAGGCGATGTTCGCCGTTTTCTTCCTCTTCCTCGTCCTTGCTTTCCGAATAGACGCGCAGGAAACCGTCGAAAAGCACCACTTCGCCTTTGGCCACGAAAAGTTCGGGGCGTCCCTCCACGCGGATGTTTATCTGCGTCTTTTCTATCTCCGCCTCCGCCATCTGCGAGGCCACGGCACGCTTCCAGATCAATTCGTAGAGCCGCACCTGCGAAGGATCGCCGCTGATCGAAGTCCGGTCCATATAGGCCGGACGTATCGCCTCGTGGGCTTCCTGCGCCCCCTTGGTCTTGGTATTGAAGTTGCGGGGCTTGCTGTACCTGGTGCCGAAAGAGGCCGTGACCTGCTCCTTGGCCATATCGATCGCCAGGGAGGAGAGGTTTACCGAGTCGGTACGCATGTAGGTGATAAGACCTTCTTCATAGAGCTGTTGGGCCACCGTCATCGTCTTCGATACCGAAAAGCCCAGCTTGCGGGAGGCTTCCTGCTGCAACGTGGAGGTGGTGAAAGGCGGCGCGGGAGCACGTCTGGCAGGCTTCACGTCCATGCCCGCCACGCTGAACCTGGCCGTCCGGCAGGATTCCAGAAAAGACAATGCTTCCTCCTTGGTCTTGAAGCGGCTGTTGAGTTCCGCCGTGAAATTGCCGAAGGAGGCGGTCACCTTGTATGATGATTCTTCCTTGAAATGCTTGATTTCCTCTTCCCTTTCCACCACCAGGCGCACGGCCACCGACTGGACACGTCCCGCCGAAAGGCTGGGACGGACCTTGCGCCACAACAGGGGCGAAATCTCGTAACCCACCAGACGATCCAGCACACGGCGCGCCTGCTGGGCATCCACCAAGTCGTAATCCAATCGGCGCGGATGCTCTATGGCGTTGAGAATGGCCGTCTTGGTAATTTCATTGAACACGATGCGACGGGTCTTGGACGGCTCCAGCTTCAACACCTGGTCCAAATGCCACGCGATGGCCTCCCCTTCACGGTCCTCATCGGACGCGAGCCATACGAAATCGGCCGCCTTCGCGGCTTTGGCCAACTGGCTTATCAAGGCCTTCTTTTCAGGCTGTATCACATATTCGGGCGTGAAGTCGTTTCGCGTGTCAATGCTGATGTTGTTTTTCGGCAAATCACGGATATGGCCGAAGCAGGAAAGCACGTGGAAGTCCTTTCCCAAAAATTTCTCTATGGTCTTGGCCTTTGCCGGTGATTCGACGATGACTAGGTTTTTCGACATCCTGATTCTTTTTGAGGCTGCAAAGATAAATATAGTTACGAATTTTGTTTTTTCAGGTCATTCTCCATACCTTTACGTTTATGGCGTCTCATACGCATAGAGATTATTCGTACCATGGAAAAGACCTGCCCGCGTTGCGGAAAGAAGTTTGAATGCTTGCACGAGGACATCGCCCGTTGCGGCTGCGCCAAGGTGAAACTTGATCCGGTCGCCGCGCAACACGTCCAAAAGACATACAAGGGACGATGCCTCTGCACGAGTTGCCTGAAACGAATCGGCAAGGACATGCGAAATGAAAAGGACATCCGGCACGACATCGTCTTGCGCGGAGTACGGGTGAACAACCTCAAGAACGTGGACGTGAATTTTCCCGCGGGGAAACTCATCGTGGTCACCGGTCTCTCCGGTTCGGGCAAATCGTCGTTGGTGTTCGACACGCTCTATGCCGAGGGCCAACGGCGATACGTGGAAAGCCTCAGTTCCTACGCCCGGCAGTTCCTGGGCCGCATGAGCAAGCCCGAAGTGGATTTCGTGGACGGCATATCCCCGGCCATAGCCATCGAACAGAAAACGCTCAATGCCAATCCTCGCTCCACGGTCGGCACCGTCACCGAGATATACGAATACCTCAAACTGCTCTACGCCCGTATCGGCAAGATCCATTCGCCCGTATCGGGACAGGAGGTGAAACGCCATTCGGTGGCCAACGTGGCGGATTTCGCCTCCACCCTGCCCGAAGGCACGAGGCTGTACATACTCGCTCCCGTCTGCATACGCCAGGGGCTGAGCGTGAACGAGTACCTGGACCTGCTCGTAAAGATGGGATTCAGCCGCTTGTACGAGGCGGATGCCCGGAACGCGGCCCGTTCACGCATCCTCGAAATAGCCGACCTCGAAAAAGACACGGACCTGAAGAATTGCCATTTGCTGGTGGACCGCCTCGTCATACGTCCTGAAGATTCGCCCGGAGCCTTGTACTCGCGCATCTTCGACTCGGTGCAGACGGCCTTTAACGAAGGCAACGGACGGTGTTACCTCGACTGCCGCCCCGAAGAAGGGAAGTCCCGTTTCCTGGAGTTTTCGAACAAGTTGGAAGCCGACGGGATGACGTTTGTCAAGCCCAGTCCCAATTTCTTCAGTTTCAACAATCCCTACGGGGCTTGCAAGCGATGCGGGGGTATCGGCACGATCGACGGCATCAGCGAGGACCTCGTCATTCCCGACGTTTCGCTTTCCTTGTACGAAGACGCCGTGGCCTGCTGGCGGGGCGAAAAGATGAGCGAATGGAAAAACGAATTCATCCGCCGCACGGCCAAGGACGGCTTTCCCGTGCATCGTCCCTACAAGGAATTGACCGAAAAGGAAAAACATCTCCTCTGGCATGGCGACAAGCACGTAAAAGGCATCTACGACTGCTTCAAGTTCATCGAAAAGAATTCCTACAAGATACAATACCGTGTCATGGCCTCGCGCTATCGCGGCATCACCATATGCCCCGAATGCCACGGTTCACGCCTGCGTCCCGACACGGCCTACGTCAAGATAGACGGAAAAAGCATTTCCGACCTGACAAGGATGCAAGTGGGCGACCTGGCCGATTATTTCGAACATATCCGCCTCAACGCCTACGAGAAAGCCGTGGCCTCGCGCATGCTCGCCGAAATCAAGAACCGTCTGTCCTATCTGAAAGACGTGGGGCTTTCGTACCTCACGCTCGACAGGCGCTCCTCCACGCTTTCGGGCGGGGAAGGCCAACGTATCCACCTCGCCAACTCCATCGGAAGCGCCTTGGTCGGATCGCTCTATATCCTCGATGAACCCAGCATCGGGCTCCACCCGCGCGATACCGGGCATCTCATACGTGTCATCAAGCAACTGCGCGACCTCGGCAACACGGTCATCGTGGTGGAACACGACGAAAGCATGATGCTTGAAGCCGACCATATCGTGGACGTGGGCCCGTTGGCGGGTCGTTTCGGAGGTGAAATCGTGTTTGCCGGAACGCCGCGCGAACTGATGGAAAAAGGCACGAGCCTCACCGCCCGCTACCTGCGCGGCGAGCTTTGCATCCCCGTTCCCTCGAGCCGCCGTGCCTGGACCAGGAGCATTCGCCTGTGCGGGGTACATTGCAACAATCTCAAGAACGTGGACGTCACCATTCCGCTCAACGTGCTGACGGTAGTCACGGGCGTGAGCGGTTCGGGCAAGACCTCCTTGATACGTCAGACCCTGTTTCCCGCCCTGCAACGCGCCTTGGGTACCTATTCGGGCGGAGAACAACTGCGCTTCCGGAAATTGGAGGGAGACCTCAAATGCCTGCAAGCCGTCGAACTCGTGGACCAGAACCCCATCGGACGGTCGAGCCGCTCCAATCCAGCCACCTACCTGAAAGCCTTCGACGACATCCGCGACCTTTTCGCTGCCCGGCCGTTGGCCAAGAAAAGGCTTTTCGGCCCCGGCCATTTCTCGTTCAACGTCCAAGGGGGACGCTGCGAAAACTGCCAAGGAGAAGGCACGATCAAGGTGGAAATGCAGTTCATGGCCGACCTTTACCTCGAATGCGACGAATGCCACGGCAAACGCTTCAAGGAAGAAGTGCTCGAGATAAGATACCGAGAAAAGAACATCGCCGACATACTGGAAATGACCGTGGACGAGGCCCTCGAATTCTTCTCGACCGACAAGGAAGACGCATGCGTAAGACGCTTGTGCACGAAACTGCAGGTATTGCAAGACGTCGGCTTGGGATACCTGCACCTGGGCCAATCGTCAAGCAGCCTCTCGGGCGGAGAGGCGCAGCGCGTCAAACTGGCATATTTCCTATGCCGGGGAAACGCCGAGGAAAAAGGGCACACGCTCTTCATCTTCGACGAACCCACCACCGGCCTGCACTTCCACGACATACGGAAATTGCAACTGGCCTTCGACGCCCTCATGAATCGCGGCCATACCGTGCTGGTCATCGAACACCAGCCGGACGTCATAAAACTGGCCGACCACATCATAGACATAGGCCCCGAGGGCGGTGCCGAGGGCGGAAACGTCGTCTTTGAAGGCACGCCCGAGGAACTGGTAGACGCCGAAGGTTCCCATACGGGACGATTCCTGAAAGAAAAGCTGGCATTGCCCTCGAGCGGCTTGCGCAAAGAAAAGAAAGGCGGAAAAACAAAGAAAGGAAACTAGACGATGGAAATAAAGCAGGACTGGCCGCTTCAGAAGTTCAACACGTTCGGCATCGACATCGACTGCGCCTATTATGCCGAAGTGTCCCAAAAAGAAGAACTACGGCAACTTTTCTTGGACGAAAGATGGGCCCGGATGCCCAAGCTATGGCTCGGGGGCGGCAGCAATACCTTGTTCGTGGGAAACTTTCCCGGCCTGGTATTGCGTTTGACGAACACGGGCATGGAACTGGTCCGGGAAGACACGATTTCAGTGGTGTTGCGCGTGGGGGCCGGCGAGGTCTGGCGCAAGGTGGTGAAGAAAACCGTGCAACACGGCTGGTGGGGCATCGAGAACCTGACCGACATCCCCGGCAGCGCAGGCGGAGCGACGGTGCAGAACATGGGAGCCTACGGAGTGGAATTGAAAGACGTGGTGGAAAGCGTGGAGGTATTCGACACCGAAACCCTGCAATTCTACGAGATTCCGCGTGCGGAATGCGACTACGCCTACCGCAAGAGCCGGTTCAAGAACCAGCATCGGCTTATCGTCTGGGCGACGAACATCCGTCTGGGAAAACTGGCCCGTCCCATCCTGGAATACGAAGGATTGGCAAGGATGCTGCCCGTCGGCGAAGAAACGAGCCAGGCCGCCATCGCCCAGGCCATAGCCTCCTTGCGCAAGCAAAAGTTGCCGGATCTCAAGCAATTGGGCAGCGTGGGCAGCTTCTTCACCAATCCGGTCATTACCGAAAGCCGATTCATGGAACTCCGCGCCGCCTATCCCGGCATGCCCGGGCACAAGACCGGGGAAGGCTACAAGTTGTCTGCCGCCTGGCTCATCGAACAATGCGGCTGGAAAGGCCACAGGGAGGGTGACGCGGGCGTGTACGAGAAACAGGCGCTCGTGCTGGTCAACCACGGTTCGGCCACGGGCGAAGAAATCTGGGACCTGGCCAAGCGCATCCAGGCAAACGTATGGAAGAAATTCAACGTGGAGATACATCCGGAAGTATGCCTTGTGAACGGAAAGGAGGAGGATGAAGCCAAGCGTTACGAGGAAGTCTTGGACATCATGTTCCACAGCCTGCCCATGTTCCAGCGCATCGGGGCGGCCGCCTACAAGCCCGACCTGAAGAACATCGAGCAGATGATGGAAAACCTGCATCATCCCTACCGTCGCTTCAAGACGATACACGTGGCCGGAACCAACGGCAAAGGTTCTTGCTCGCACCTCATCGCCTCCGTGCTCCAGGCCGCCGGCTACAAGACGGGGCTTTACACCTCGCCCCACTTGAAAGACTTCCGCGAAAGGATCAGGGTAAACGGGAAAAAGATCCCGAAGAACGCCGTCGTCGGATTTTACGAGCAGAACAAGGAAATGTTCACCCGGATCAAGGCCTCGTTCTTCGAAATGACGGTGGCCATGGCTTTCGACCATTTCGCACGGGAACAGGTGGACGTGGCCGTCATCGAGACAGGCATGGGCGGAAGGCTGGATTCGACCAACGTGATAACGCCCCGGTTGAGCCTGATCACGAACATCAGTTTCGACCACATGCAGTTTCTGGGTGATACATTGCCCAAGATCGCCACCGAAAAGGCGGGCATCATCAAGGAAAAGGTTCCCGTTGTCATCAGCGAAAGCCAATTGACGGTCTTGCCCGTATTCAACCGCGTGGCCAAGGAGAAGAACGCCCCGATCCTGTTCGCCGACTCCGTTTTCTCGTTGCAGAACGTGCAAAACGATCCCCAATCGTTCCGTTTCGACGTGCTCAAATACGGACAGCCCTATCTCGGGAACGTTTCTTGCGACTTGGCGGGCGACACGTACGAGACCAAGAACCTCGTCGGCGTGTTCGCGGCCCTCGACCTGTTGCGTCGGGAGTTCACCATTTCCGAAGATGCGATCCGTACCGGAATCACCCATGCCGCCCGGAACACGGGACTGGCCGGACGTTGGCAAAAGATAGGCGACAGGCCGCTTGCCTACTGCGATACGGGGCATAACGAAGCCGGTATCAGGCTCGTACTTCAGCAAATCGCCAAGATAGCCTACAAGCGCCTGCATATCGTCTGGGGCATGGTCAAAGACAAGGACAGGGGGACGATCCTGAGCCTCTTGCCCGTTTCCGCCACCTATTATTTCTGCCAAGCCCCGCAGGAAAGGGCGCTGCCCGTCAAGGAACTGCAAGAAGAGGCGCAAAGGTACGGATTGACAGGGAAAGCCTACGCCTCGGTGGGCCAAGCCTTGGAAAAAGCCCGCAAGCAAGCCGGAAAGGATGACCTGATCTACGTTGGCGGCAGCACTTTCGTCGTAGCCGAAATTTGCGAAGAATGAAAAAGATTCCCGGCACCTTCACCATCGTCTGCTACATCATCATCGCCGCCGCCGTCCTGACGTGGTTCGTTCCCGGAGGCGAATACGCGCGCCAGCTCCAAATGGTGGACGGCATGGAAAAGGAAACGGTAGTGGAGGGTTCGTTCCATTATGTGGAACCGGCCCCGCAGACCTTTTCGGTGTTTTCCGCCCTTTTCAAGGGCTTTGTGGACAAGGCCGACATCATCGTCTTCGTTTTGATCGTAGGCGGCGCGTTCTGGATCCTCAACAGCACCAAGGCCATCGACAAGGGCGTACAGGCTTTTGTCGGATTCACGCAACGTTGCCGTACGAAAAAATGGCTGCGAGGCATAGACCTGGACGCGCTCGTGCTGGCTTTCATCACTGTCATGTTCAGTCTTTTCGGCGCCGTCTTCGGCATGAGCGAGGAAACGATCGCCTTTATCGTGGTCTTCGTGCCGATGGCCGTCTCGATGGGCTATGATTCCATCACGGGCGTATGCATCTCGTACTTGGCCGCGCACGTGGGCTTTGCAGGAGCCATGCTCAATCCTTTCACCATCGGCATCGCCCAAGGCATCGCCGGTATCCCGCTCTTCTCCGGTCTCGGCTACCGGATCTTCTGCTGGCTCGTACTTACCGCCATCGCGCTCGTTTTCATTCTCTGGTATGCCGCACGGGTACGGAAGGATCCGCGCAAGTCTCCCGTTTACGGCATGGATTCCTACTGGCGCGGACGCGCGGTCCGCGGACAGGAAGACCCGGTAGAAAAGACCGCCGTGCCGACGACGCTTTACGTGGTCTTCGGCCTCTTGGCCACGGCGCAACTGTATTTCGCTTTCAAGTTCCCGTTCTCTTCCATCGGCCTGGGCACCGGATTCATGCAAGTCTGCCTGTTTCCCGTCCTGACCGCCTTGTTCCTGCTATGGGGCGCTTTCTCTTGCCGCAAGTCGGTGGCGGCGTTCAACCTGCAACTCTTGTTCTTCACCGTAGCCTACCTGGTAATCGGCGTGCTGGGCTACCAATGGTACGTCATGGAGATATCCACGTTGTTCCTGGTCATGGGGCTAAGCGCGGGCCTGGCCGCCGGAAAAAGCCTGGACAAGGTGATGAACCTGTTCCTGGAAGGCGTCAAGGACATCCTGGTACCGGCCATGGTCATCGGCCTGGCAAGCGGAATCATATTCATATTGCAGGAAGGAAAAGTCATCGACACGATGCTTCACGGAGTGGCCTCGGCCATGACCGGACTGGGAGAGACCGCCTCGACAGGCGTGATGTACGTTTTCCAGACCTTGCTGAACGTGGTCATGCCTTCCGGAAGCGCGAAAGCCGCGTTGACAATGCCCATCATGAGCCAATTCGCCGACCTGCTCCATATCTCGAGGCAGACGGTCGTGCTCGCGTTCCAGTTCGGAGACGGCTTCACCAACATGATCACGCCCACTTCGGGAATCCTGCTGGGCGTGCTGGGCGTGGCCAAGATCCCTTATGCCCTCTGGTTCCGCTGGGTCTGGAAATTCATTCTCTTGTTGGTATGCGTCGGCTTCGTGCTGCTGCTTCCCACGCTCTACGTTCCCTTGGCCGGCTTCTGAAGTTTTTTAATTGTTGATAACTTCCCTTTCCGAACCCGGCGCGATTCGGAGAAAAGCCCTATTTTTACACCCCGATATGGCAACGGAAAAACGTCTTGACATCAGCTTCCATACCGGTGGTAAAAAGCGGAACATGCTTGTCTTTTTCGTTTTTTTCTATGACTTTCCTTTGATTTTCGGCGACCTTTTCAAGGTCGCTTTTTTTTTGCACGTCGGACCCTGCGTCAAAATCCATTAGCAATCATATAATCCATGAAAAACAAAAACCTCATCTCCATTACCGACTTCTCGAAAGAAGAACAACTGCACGTGTTGGACGTGGCTGAAAGCTTCGAGCAGGATCCTCGCCAGCGAATCCTCACGGACAAGGTGGTGGCCACGCTTTTCTTCGAGCCATCCACCCGCACCCGCCTCAGTTTCGAAAGCGCGGCAAACCAACTGGGCGCGCGCATCATCGGATTTTCGGATGCGGCCAACAGCAGTACGGCCAAAGGGGAATCGCTCAAAGACACGATCTTGATGGTAAGCAACTATGCCGACCTCATCGTCATGCGCCATCCCAAGGAAGGCAGCTCCCGCTATGCCTCCGAAGTGGCCGGCGTACCGGTCATCAATGCCGGCGACGGAGCCAACCAGCACCCCACCCAATGCTTGCTCGACCTCTACTCCATCCGCAAGACCCAAGGCCGCCTGGACAAGCTCGACATCGCATTCGTGGGCGACCTCAAATACGGCCGGACCGTCCATTCGCTCACCCAGGCGCTCTGCAACTTCGACTGCACGTTCCACCTCGTTTCTCCCGTGGAACTGAAACTGCCCAGCTACGTGAAACAGACCATCAAGGACCACAAGCTCGAATACCACCAATACACCGAACTGGCCGACGTCATTCCGACCGCCGACATCATCTACATGACCCGCGTGCAACGGGAACGTTTCGCGGATCTCATGGAATACGAAAAGGTAAAGAATTCCTATATCCTGAACAAGGCGATGCTGGAAGGCTGCAAGAGCAACATGAAGATTCTCCACCCGCTGCCCCGTGTCAACGAAATCGCCACGGACGTGGACGACACGCCCTACGCCTACTATTTCCAGCAGGCCAAGAACGGCGTCTTCGTGCGTCAGGCGCTCATGGCGCTCATCCTTGGTGCAAAACAATAAAATCCATTCACATCAAAATCCCCATACAACCATGGCAAAAACAGAATTAATCGTTTCCGCCCTCGAAAACGGAACCGTCATCGACCATATCGACTCCACGCAGGTATTCCGCGTCTTGCAACTGCTCAATCTGTCCCAAAGCAGCGAAACGGTCTATCTGGGCTCGAACCTTGAAAGCAAGAAACTGGGCAAGAAAGGCATCATCAAAGTGGCCAACCACTTTTTCGCAGACGAAGAGATCAACAAGATCGCCATCGTCAGCCCCAACGCCACGATAATCGAAATCAAAAACTTCGAAGTGGTAAAGAAAACCAAGGTAAGCCTGCCGGAAAAGATAAACGGCATCGTGAAGTGCATGAATCCCAACTGCATCACCAACCACGAAGCCGTGACATCACGCTTCACGGTCATGCAGCAACAAGACGGCACGATAAAACTCAAATGTCGTTATTGCGAAAAGTTCACGACAGGCGAAAACATCACCTTCAAATAGATCACTCCGCCTTTTGCTCCGGAACTTCCGGGGCAAAGAGGCTTGCGCTGATGGTGTTCGCAGGCGCGGCATCATGGACGGGCGCGGGTTCCGGAACCGATACGATCGGGTCGGGAACTTGCGCCTGTCGCGTCTCCGGAGCCGGACCATCGGCCGGTTGAACGGTCTCGGCATCGGCCAAGGGAACGCGGTAACCCTTCTTCGACTGTTTCTCGATATAGGGAATCACCCGCTTCTTGTAGGCGTTTTCGGACGCGATCTGCTCGGCGGCCTTTATCGACTGGTCGATACCCTCGCCCCAACTTTCCTCGTTGACCATGGCAGCCACCTTGTAGAGACGCTTGCCTTTCTGGTTCAGCGTGCCCAATACCTGGAAATGTATCTTGCAACGTTCCTTCTGCCCCCAGTCTATGAGCTTGCTCTTGTAGTTCCAGTCCCGCTTCTCGATCTCGTCCATGTCGATATGGATGGCGATCAGGCGACGAAAGATTATTTTCTCGGTGAAACGATAGCCCTTGTCGAGGAAAACGGCTCCCATCAAGGCTTCCAAGGCGTTGCCGTCCACCGACTTGTAGCCGCCCGACTTGGAATCGATATGGAGCAGTTCGTGCAAGCCCATCTTGGCGGCCACCTTGTTGAGCGTGGCACGGCTCACCATCTTGGAACGCATTTCCGTCAGGAAACCTTCGTCCTTGTTCGGATAACGCTTGAAGAGATAGTGCGCCACGGCGGTACTGATGACCGAGTCGCCCAGATATTCGAGCCGTTCGTTGTTGCTCCTCAGCGAACCGTTGACACGGGAAGCCGAGCGATGCATGAAAGCCAACCGGTACAAAAAAATATTCCCGGGATAAAACCCAAGAATATTTTTCATGGCCCGGTAGAGCTTCTTGTCTTTTGAAATGCAGTAAGCGGCGAATCCCAACATGAAAAAAGACTATCCTATTCCTCGTACTTCTTGAACGCCATCGAGACATTGTGCCCGCCGAAGCCGAACGTGTTGTTCAGGGCAAGGCCGACACGACGTTTCTGAGGCGCGCCGAAAGTGTAGTTCATGTTGCCGTCCAGTTCGGGATCGTCGGTGAAATGGTTGATGGTAGGAGGAACGATGTCGTTCTTCACCGCCAAGGCCGTGGCGATGGCCTCGATGGCACCCGCCGCACCGAGCAAGTGTCCCGTACAGGACTTGGTGCTGTTGATGTTCACCTTGTAGGCGTCTTCACCCATGAAACGCTTGATGCCGAGCACCTCGGCCACGTCTCCCGCCGGCGTGGAAGTTCCGTGCGTATTGATGTAATCCACGTCCGAAGGGGCGAAATGCCCGTCTTCCAGCGCCAGATGCATGGCTCTGGCCACGCTGATGCCTTCCGGCTGGGGTGCGGTCATGTGGTAGGCGTCGGCGGTAAGACCGCTGCCCACGATTTCCGCATAGATCTTGGCTCCGCGCGCCTTGGCGTGTTCCAATTCTTCCACCACCAAGCCGCCCGCGCCCTCACCGAGGACAAAACCGTCGCGATCCTTGTCGAAAGGACGGGAAGCCGTCTTGGGATCGTCGTTGCGCGTGGACAGGGCGTGCATGGAATTGAAGCCGCCGATACCGGCAGGCGTCACCGCCGCTTCGGAACCGCCGCATACGAAAGCGTCGGCCTTTCCCAAGCGAATGTACATGTAGGCTTCGGCCAAGGCGTTGGCCGAAGACGCGCAAGCCGAAACGGTGGCGAAGTTGGGTCCCTTGAACCCGTTGCGGATACTGATGTGGCCTGCGGCTATATCCGCGATCATCTTGGGGATAAAGAAAGGATTGAACCTGGGCGTACCGTCACCCTTGGCGAAATCGCACACCTCATGATAAAGGCTGATGAGCCCGCCGATTCCCGAAGCCCAGATGACACCGACGCGTTCCTTGTCCAACCTGGAGTCGTCGAGGATGCCCGAATCGGCCACGGCTTCATCGGAAGCCACGATGCCGTATTGTGAAAAGAAGTCGTGCTTGCGCGCTTCCTTGCGATCCATGTATTGATTTATGTCGAAACCTTTCAATTCGCAAGCGAACTGCGTCTTGAAAAGGCTTGCGTCGAACCGGGTGATGGGAGCCGCACCGCTGGTGCCGGCCAAAAGGGCGTTCCAATAGTCTTCAAGGTTGTTGCCTATGGGGGTAAGCGCGCCCATACCGGTGATAACCACTCTCTTCAATTCCATACAAAGTAAAAATAAAGATATTAATGGAGGCTGTCCGAGCAGCCCTTTCTAAAAGCCCGAAAAGGCGGAAAACAATAACATGCTTCCCGCCTCTTCCAAAATTTCATTGCAAGAGCAAAATCTTATTTTTTGTTCTCTTCAATATACTTGATCGCGTCACCCACGGTGGCAATCTTTTCAGCTTGGTCATCGGGAATGGAAATACCGAACTTCTTTTCGAATTCCATAATCAATTCTACGGTATCCAATGAATCGGCTCCCAAATCGTTGGTGAAATTTGCTTCGGGAGTAACTTCCTTTTCGTCTACACCAAGCTTGTCAACGATGATAGCTTTTACGTCATTTGCGATTTCTGACATGATCTTCTTTGTTTTTGTTGGTTAAACTGGGCGCAAAGAAACGACTTTTTTCCGACTTAAACAAATCCCCGGCACATGCCGTTGGTAATCAACGAACAGCGATGAATCCAAAGGGGCATATAAAAAAAAGGCCTCCTTACGGAGGCCTTCCCTTATGATGTCCATTATGAAAAATCCGACTATGACCTAAGCCTGCAACTTGTTTACCTGAAGCATGACTTCCGACTTGAGGTTGCCGGCCTTGTTCTTATGAATGATATGGCACTTGGCCAGGCGATCGATCATCGAAACCATCTTGCTCACCTTTTCGGCGGCTTCCGCCTTGTTGGTGATGGCGCGGAATTCCTTCAAGGCATTACGCATGGTCTTGGCGTAATAACGATTGTGCTCGTACTTGGCTGCCGATGAACGGATGCGTTTGGCAGCTGATTTATGGTTTGCCATTTTTCCTATCCAATTTTTTGGTAGCCCGTAGGGGATTCGAACCCCTGATTTCAAGGATGAAAACCTTGCGTCCTAGGCCAACTAGACGAACGGGCCAACATGAAAACCTTCTTGCCTCGGTGTCATCCTCGGCGAAAGGGAGTGCAAAGATACATCAACTTTTTTAATTTGCAAACTTTTTTTTCATTTGTTCGCGGCGAAGGCCAAAATCACGCCCAGGACCACGCCCAGCAAGGCTGCGAACAATACCTGGTATTCGCCCGGAAGCATGAAAGTCACCGTATGCGCCGGTATCCAGAAAAAAGGAATGGTCTTCTTGAACACGAAGTCCCATTGGGCGCGCCAGTTCAGCCCCGCCAGGATTTCCCCCACCCGCATGGGCGTGCAAAAGGCACGCAGGCTGCCGCCGCATTGGAGTATATGCGTGTCGGTGACCTTGTGCAACGTCATGAACACGGGAGCGAACGCGGTGTTCTGCAAGAGCGAGATCGAAAACGCACCCACGAACTTGTACCAGCTCGGGCCGCCCGCCATGGCCGCCACCAGCTTGCCGTCGGCGTTTATCATGTAGTCGGCCAGCACGGGCGCGCCTTGTCCGAAGACCCGCATGGCCATGACGATCCACGCGCCGAGGAAAAACCACACCACCATGCGCGGCAAAACGCCGAAACCTTTCAGCGGATAACCGCCGGTACGTATCCTTAACGCGATGATTTCGCCCAAAGTGGACAAGAGGGCGAACTTGATGCCGCCCATGAGCACGGCATGCGACGCATTGAACGAGCGATAGGCCGCATACAGCGGCTGGCAGACGAAAAACGGCAGGAACAACAGCACGAACACGCCCGCCAAGGCAAGATCCTTATATGATTTCACGAGCGGATGCGTCTTATATGTTCTTTCCGATACGGATACGGGCATCCACCGCCACCACGCCCTTGGCATTGCCCAGCAAGGGATTGATGTCCATTTCCTGGATTTCGGGAGCCACCGCCACCAGCTTGGAAAGGGATTCCACGACCTTGGCGAAAGCCTCGATGTCCACGCCTTCCTGGCCACGGACGCCTTGCAGCATCTTGTAGCCTTTGAGGCGTTCGATCATCCCGCGGGCGGTTTTCGCCGTGACGGGAGCCAGCCCCGTGCTCACGTCCTTGAGCACTTCGATGAAGATGCCGCCCAGGCCGCAAAGGATCATGTGGCCGAACTTGGGTTCGTATTTCACGCCGGCAAAGATTTCCATGCCGCTCAACATGGGCTGCATCAGGATGGCCGTGGTATCCTTTATCCTTATCATACGTTCGAATTCGGCACGCACGGCCTGTTCGTCTTTCACGCCGAGGACGACGCCTCCCACATCCGACTTGTGTACGGGGCCGACCACCTTCATCACCAAGGGATAGCCCAGTTTCCGCGCCGCTTCGGCCGCTTCGTCGGCCGTGGAAACGACCGCTTCGCCCGCGCGAGGCACGCCGCAGGAATCCAACAGTATCTGTATCTGGTCGGGGGCGAGATAGCCGTCAGGGTTACGTTCGATGACGCCGCGGATGGCGGCCTTGTCCACGCCGGCAAGGTCGATGCGGTCGTCTTCGGGCTTGGGCGTATGGAATACCCTGCCCAAGGCGGATCCGAAAACCACCTCGTCGGAGAAGTTGACATGGTTCTTGCCCAAGAACTCGTCGATTTCCTCCTTGGCCGTGACCACGGCGGGAAGCACGGGATAAATCGGCTTCCGGGAAGTCTTCATCTTCTCGTCCAGCAAACGATACACATCGAAGATACGCACCAGTCCGGGCGTTCCGAAAATGACCACCATGGCGTCGATTTCATCGTATTCTTCGTTGCAGGCGTCGATGATGAGCCCCAGATGCTCGGCCGTTCCCGTGGCCAGGAAGTCGATGGGATTGGCCACCGAAGAACCGGCGAAAAGCTTTTCCTTGAGCGGCCGCGTCTTGTCCGGATCGAGCTTGGGGACGTTCAGCCCTGCCTTGGAAAGCGCGTCGGTGAGCATGACCGCCGGACCGCCGGCATGGGTGATGATGGCGATGTTCTTGCCTTTGAGCTCGGGCAACTGGAAGATGGATGCCACGGTCATCAAGTCCTGACGCCCATGGCAACGGACGATGCCCGCTTTCCTGAAAAGGGCGTCCACCGCCACGTCGGAAGAGGCCAACGCGCCCGTATGCGAAGAGGCGGCACGGCTTCCCGCTTCGGAGGAACCGGCCTTTATCGCCGCTATGCGACAGCCCTTGCCTATGAGCGAACGGGCATGGACGAGCAGTTTCTGCGGGTCGCGTATGTTTTCGATATACAACAGCTTCACACGTGAACTGGTCTCCGGATCGAAAGTCTCGTCCAGATGCGCCAGGATCTCTTCCACGCCCAACTGCGCGGAATTGCCCACGGCGAAGATATTGGCGAAACGCAAGCCCGCCGTGATGGCGGACTCCAATATGAACACGCCCGTGGCGCCGCTTCCGGTGATGAAGTCGCAACCTTTGGGATCGTAGGCGGGTATGGGGGTCGAAAAGATGCTATGGTGCCAAGGAGTGAGTATTCCCGTGCAGTTGGGGCCTATCAAGGCCGCGCCGGCCTTGTCGCAATACTGCACGATCCGGTCTTCCAGCATCTTGCCCTCATGGCCTTCTTCCCCGAAACCGGCCGAAATGATGATGACAGCCTTGGTGCCCTTTTCTTCGGTAAGCACCTTCACCGCCTCGGAAGCGAACTTGGCCGCCACGGCGATTACCGCCAAATCCACTTGGGGCAAATCGTGCACGTTGCGGTAGCACGGCAAGCCTTGGATGGTATCGGCCTTGGGATTGACGGTATAGACGGGACCTTGGAATTTACCGTCCACGATATGTTTCACGATCTTGCCGCCGGGCTTGGTCACATCGTCGGAAGCGCCCACCACCACGATCGATCCGGGCTTGAACAGTTGTTCGGCTATCATCTCTGCAATCTTTTCTATGAATTATAAGGACTAAGCGTAAATCCTGGCCTGGATCTCGCCCTTGTGCAACATGTAGGCGTTCATCGCCAAGGCTTTCATCTCGTCTTCACCCGGATACACGAACACGGGGGCGATGAACGAGACACGTTCCTTGATGGCTTCCACGAAATCCTTGCCGCGGGCGATACCGCCGGTAACGAGGATGGCGTCCACCTGGCCCTTGAGCACCGTGGCCTGCGCGCCCACTTCCTTGGATACCTGGTAAATCATGGCCTGTTCGATCAAGGCCGCCTTTTCGTCGCCGGCCTTCACGCGCAATTCCACCTCATAAGCGTCGTTGGTGCCCAAGTAGGCCACATATCCGCCTTGGCCGCAAACCATCTTGCGAAGTCGCGCCTGGGTGTATTTTCCGCTGAAACAAGCGTCGATAAGCTGGCCGCAAGGCAAGCTGCCGCTGCGTTCGGGGCTGAACGGGCCGTTGCCGTCCAGGCAGTTGTCCACGTCCACTACCGAACCCTTGCGATGGGCGGCCACGCTGACGCCTCCGCCCAGATGAACGACGACCAGATTGAGGTCTTCATATTTCTTGCCATGTTCGTTGGCATAAGTACGAGCGATGGCTTTCTGGTTCAAGGCGTGGAAGATCGAAACGCGCGTGAACGCGGGATGGCCGGTGATACGCGCCACTTCGTCCAATTCATCGACCACGACGGGATCGGCGATATAGGCCTTGGCCTTGCCGCTCAACTGTGCCAAGTCGGCAGCGATCAGACCGCCGAGGTTGCTGGCGTGCTTGCCGGTAACGCCGGCACGCAGATCCCTTTTCAAGGCTTCATTCACCTCGTAGATGCCCGAAGCCACCGGCTTCACCAAGCCGCCACGTCCCACCACGTAGTCGAATTCGGAAAGGTCCATCTTGGCCTCGTCCTTGATGACATTGACGATCATGTCGCGACGGAACGCGAACTGGTCGGTGATTTCAGCGAAAGGTGCCAATTCCTCGGCGCCGTGCTTGATGTTTTTCTGGAAAACGTTCTGCTCGTCGACGAAAACGGCGATTTTGGTGGATGTGGATCCGGGATTTACGGTCAATACCTTAACAGAGGCCATAAGTCTTATTATTGTTTTAGTGTTATTAAAATCGTCGGGGAAACGCGCCGCACGCGGGCGGCAAAGGTAATTCGTTTGATGCGGTTTTACAAGGGAAAACGGAACAGGGCGAAGTTTCCCGCGGAAGCGGTATGCCGCCACGGCAAGAGAACAGGAGGCGGCTGCGTCATGATGCCCGAATACAAGGAACCGCCCCTGCCACAGATAATCGCAGCAGGGGTAAATTCAAAAAAAACGGAGTTTTGCTCCCTCATGAAAAGGAGGGCAACGGCTTTCCGCTACATGGTGGCCAAGGCCGCGGCGAACACGCCCATGACAAGGACAATCAGGATGACGCCCAGCAAGGACAACGCCAAACCCGCGATGGCCAAGCCTCTGGGTTTCCGGCATACGCCGATGACGGAAAACACCAGTCCCAAAATCCAAACCACCCAGTCGAATGCGGGCACCCAGCAAAACACGACGCCCACCAAGGCCAGCACGAACCCCGCGATGCCGAAGCCGTTGTTCTTGTTCGCGGCCGGCACATTGTTGACGATGATCGTCTGCCCGCCAGAAGGATTCAGGCCATTCCGGCAATTCATGTTTTCTTCCATGCTATTCATTTTTCATTGCAAACGTCCATGAGAAAGCCGCGCCCGGAACGGGCAAAGACCATCCGCCCGGCCGGCGCCCCTCATTTCCGGCCGCGAAGATAGGCAAAAGAAACATATCGTCCGGGCGGGGCGCCCCCTCGCCGCCCTCATCCTCCCATTGAGCTACGGCGAAGGTTTTCTTTTTTCCCGCGCTCTTGTTATCTTTGACGTTTAATCACGAAATCATGCGCAAGAAGCGGATTTTCTTTCTTTCGGGCTTGGTTTTCGCCCTTTTCTTGGCGGTATCGCTTTGTTCCTGTTCCAACACGAGGAATCTCTGCCCCGCCTATGGCAACCATTACAAGGTAGAACCCCTGCCGTATTAGCGGAACGGCCTTATGAAGCGACTCGGCATACTGCGGCGGATCATCATCGGCGGATTGCTTTTCCTGCAATCCCTCGCCGCCGTACATGCCCAGGTAACGGTCTACGAAGACTTCGTGCCACCTCGAGGGCACATCTACCAAAAGGAACGTTTCATCTACGCGCAAATCCATACCGCCGGTTTCTCGATAGGCTACGAACAGGGAATGCTGAACCGGAAGTTCAACTATTCGGGATGGAACGTGGAATTTTCCACGCAGATAAATCCCAAGACCAAGGCCGTGAACTGGTACGGGAGAGGACGAAGTTACAAGTACGGCATGCTCAACAGTTTCTGCATGATACGGGCGGGCTACGGCGGGCTGTGGGTCCTGAACGAAAAACCGCACTGGGGTGGCGTGCAAGTGGCGCTCAGCTATCGGGGAGGCTTCTCGCTGGGGCTGGCATTCCCGCAATACGTCTATGTGCTGCAAGACACTACGGGCACGCTCAAGCTCGAAAGGATGAATGCCGACGACCCGCGCCATCAGGACGTGGGCTACATCGTGCGCCGAAGCCGTATCTTCAAAGGATTCTCGGGGCTGCGACCCTACCCCGGACTCTACGCCAAGGTGGGCTTGGACTTCGAATTCGGGAAATCCGAGAAAAGAAGCCATACCTTGGGATTCGGAGCGACCTACGACTGCTATTTCACCCGTATCCCGCTGATGATGCACAAGAAGAATCCGTTCGGATTCCTGAACTTCTATATCGAATACAAATTCGGAATGCGCTATGGCCTACGTTAACCCGCAAATGGAAGCCGGCTGGCTGGAAGTACTGCGCCCCCAGTTCGAGGCGCCGTATTTCGCCCAGCTCAAACAATTCCTCGTGGAGGAAAAACAGGCCCGGATCGTTTATCCGCCGGGCAAGCTCATCTTCAACGCCTTCAACAGCACGCCTTTCGACAGCGTGAAAGTGGTACTGATAGGCCAAGACCCCTATCACGAGCCCGGACAGGCGGAAGGGCTCTGCTTCTCGGTGCCCGACGGCTGTCCTTTTCCTCCCTCCTTGCTCAACATCCTCAAGGAACTGCAACAAGACCTCGGCCTCGCCTTTCCGCAAAGCGGCCATCTCGGCAAATGGGCCCGGCAAGGCGTTTTCCTGCTCAACGCCACGCTCACCGTGCGCGCGCATCAGGCCGGTTCGCACCAAAAAAGAGGCTGGGAAACATTCACCGACGCGGTAATCGCAACCCTTTCGCAGAAAAAGAGCGGATTGGTATTCATGCTTTGGGGCAGTTACGCCCAAGCCAAGGCCAGCCTTATCGACACCAGCAAGCACCATATCCTCAAGGCCGTGCACCCCTCGCCCCTGTCCGCCTACCGGGGATTCTTCGGCTGCCGGCATTTTTCAAAGACAAACGCCCTGCTGCAAAGCCAGGGACTTTCGCCCATCGACTGGGACTTGACAAAACCCTGACACCTATGAAGATCGCCATCGTAAACGGACCCAACCTGAACCTCACCGGACATCGCCAGACCGACATCTACGGTACCGACACGTTCGAGAAGTACATACCCGCCTTGCGCGAACTTTTCCCCACGCACGACATCGTGTATTTCCAAAGCAACGTGGAGGGTGAAATCATCAACATACTGCATACCTGCAAGGGCGAACGCCGCATGGTGCTGCTCAACGCGGGCGGATACACGCACACGTCGGTAGCCTTGCGCGACGCGGTATCGGCCATCGACGTACCTGTCGTGGAGATACACATGAGCCAGGTGGCGGCACGGGAGGAGTTCCGCCATACGTCCCTGGTCGGCGCGGCCTGCGCGGGCACGATCGCGGGCTTCGGCATGGACTCCTACCGCCTGGGCATACTGGCCTTGGAAAAAATCCAGGAGAAGAACAAAAAAAAGTAGGGCGGGAAAAGCCTCGGAACCTTACCGGTCTTTCAAGAACCTTCCGGCATCCAGTTGCGAGAACCTGCGTTTGCCTTTCACGTGGTATTGCCATAGGATGCTCCCGTCGAACAGCCCCGTGAGTTCCCGGCGCTGCTTCAAGGCTTTCCGTTTTTCCAGGTCGCGCGCCTTGTTCTTCCTGAAATCCCGACGAGCGCGGAACACCGCCTTGAAATTTCCCCTCTCGCCCTTGATCAGGAAGACGAAAGCCGCCAGGTAATCCAGAAAAAAACGCGCGAAAAACACCTTTTTCAATTCCTTTTCCGGCAGGTTCTTGCAAAGCAGGCTCAAATTGTTACGGAAATTGAGATACGTCTTGGCCGCCGAACTCTTGGGCAACGTCCCGCCCCCTACATGATAGATGACCGAACCGGGTTCATACACCACCTTGTAGCCCAAGTTACGCATGCGCCAGCAAAAATCGATTTCTTCCATGTGGGCGAAGAAATCGGGGTCGAGCCCGCCGTGTTCCAGATACAGGTCGGCCCGGACGAAAAGGGCGGCTCCCGTAGCCCAAAGCAACTGGCAAGGATCGTCGTACTGCCCATGATCGGATTCGGCGGTATCGAAGATGCGGCCCCGGCAGAAAGGGTAGCCCAGCTTGTCCATGAAGCCGCCGGCGGCGCCCGCGTATTCAAAGCGTCGCTTGTCGTGCCAGGAAAGCAACTTGGGCTGGGCGGCAGCGATGGCCGGGTCGGCCTCCATGACCCCGATCACAGGTTCTATCCAGCCAGGGGTGACCTCTATGTCGGAATTGAGCAAGACGAAATACTTGTAGGTTTCGCCTCCGGCCTCGGCCCGCCGCTGGATTTCCTGCAAGGCGAGGTCGTAGCCCGAGGCGAAACCCTCGTTGCGGGCGTTGCGCACGGTCATCAGTCGTGGAAAGCGCGCCTGCAAGAAAGTCATCGAGTCGTCGGTGGAAGCATTGTCGGCCACCACCACGTCGACGCCGGGCCTGCCGGTATGTTCCACCACGAGGGGAAGGAACTTCTCCAGGAATTTCTTGCCGTTCCAATTCAAGATCACAACGGCGGTCTTGGGCATCCGTGTCTGTCGCATATCGAACCGCAAAGATACGAAATCAGGACACTCCGCTTTTGCTTATCTTTGCCCCTCATGAACGACCTCCTTTCTTATGGACGGACAGGCCTCGTGCTGGCCCTTTACTTGCTCGGCCCGTTGCTGATCTGCCGGCTGTACGGCCGGTTCAGGATATTGTCGAAAGCGGGCACGATCGTGATGGCCTACGCCTTGGGCATCCTCATGTCCTTGAGCGGGTTGATGGACGAGACGCTGCCGCAAGCCGCCACCGTGACCAAGAGCCAGGACCTGCTGCAAGACCTCTGCGTGCCGCTGGCCATTCCGCTCATGCTCTTCTCGGCCGATTTCCGCAGCTGGATGAAAAGTTTCAAAAAGACGTTCGTTTCCTTTTTCTGCGGGATCGCCGCCGCCACCTTGTCGGTCTTCCTCGCCTTTTGCCTGTTCCGGAACCAAGGCATCTTCGAACTGGACAAGGCCGCCGGGCTGATGGTAGGCTTTTATACGGGCGGAACGCCCAACGTGGCCGCGCTCGACATGGCCTTGCGACCTTCGGCGGAAACGTTCCTGCTGGTCAACACGTTCGAGATATTCATCACGTTTTTCCTATTGGCCTTCCTGGTGGGCGGCGGATACAAGCTGGTCCGGAAAATATTGCGCTACGCTCCCGAAAAACCCGATGAATCCGTAGCGGAGGCCACACCGGCAGCGGAGGCGGACTCGTTCGAGAACTATTCCGGCATGTTTTCGGCCAAGACACTGAAATCGTTGCTGTTGCCTTTCGCCTGCTCGGTCGCCCTCTCCGGCCTGGCCGCCGCATGCAGTTTCCTTTGGGTGCCGGAAAACTACCGCGTCGTTTCCGTCATCCTGATCATAACCACCTTGGCCATCGCGCTCTCTTTTTGGGAAAAACTGCGACGCACCCCCAAGATGTTCGAGTTGGGAATGTATTTCATCCTGGTTTTCAGCATCATCGTAGCCTCCCGATTCAACATCGCCAAGGTCGGCGGACAAGCCGGCGGACTGATGGCGTTCATCGCCGTGGTGCTGCTGCTGTGCCTGCTGACGCATCTGCTCCTGGCCAAATGCTGCCAGGTGGATGCCGACCTGTTCACCATCTCCGCCGTAGGCCTGATCTTCTCGCCGCCGTTCGTGCCCACCGTGGCCGGACTGATGAAAAGCCGCCGTTGTCTTATCAGCGGCATCGTCGTGGGACTTTTGGGCTATGCCACGGGCACGTATCTGGGCATGTTGACGTTCATGCTGGTTCACAACCTCTGATCTTTTCCCGACTCCGCCCCGCACACGGCGGATTTTCCCGACTCGGCCACTTGTTGACAAAAAGCTTCCGCGAGGCTTGTTCCGGCCTCCGATTTTCTTTTATTACTATCAGCATCAATTTGTTAACAACTCATTTTTACCCTTTTCGGAGATACGACTTTTTTCTTTTATTAGTATATTTGCAAATTCATGCCCGCTGGAATCTCAACTTATATTGTTGATTTGCAGCGTAAAAACAATTCCTGACGGCAAGTTATGGAAGCCGGCTCCGGATCGGACCCGAAAGTCAGGCGACATGGAAACGACAGACAATGGAATACAAACGCGCTACACGTTTTCTACTTTTCGCATTGCTTGCGGCCATGCAAGTTGCCGCATATCCGGGCATTGCCGGCCAAGAGAACGCACGTCCGGACATCATCCGGCGTTTCGAGGCGCGTTTCGCTTATCTGGATTCGCTTATCTTTTCCGTCGGTTCCCCCGATCCGGACACTGCCGGACATGGAATGGCACTTGACAACGAGGTATTTCCGGTTCCGGTCTCCGACAGCCTCACGCCGCTCGACTCGGCCTACGCCGAACGCTTGCGCTGGCAGGAAAGGGCCTACAAGAACAAGACGGGGCTGCAACTTTCCGGACAGGCCTATTATCGTTTCGATCACGCGATCGGCTTCGACGAGGACGATGCCGTATCACGCTACGACGGAAAGATACAAGCCGAATTACGATGGTATTTCCTGCAAAGTTCGGTTTTCAAGCGCAAGGGCTACCTGGAAGAAATCCGGCTCAAAGGGGAAATAGAACAATCGTCCAAGAAAAAGGAGTCGTTCGGGGCTTCCGTCTACCGCCAGAGGGAATTTTTCCGTTTCCTGCACGACAGCATGATTTCAGGCGTCATGCTCCACAGGATAGAAAACCTGGACCTGCTGTACGAGGCCAACCGTTATCTTCTGGCCAATGAAAACATAAGCAGCGACGAACTGCTGGCCATCATCGACGACAAGGCCGAAGCCGAGCGTTCGCTCGCCGCCCTCTCGGGCCGGTTCCCGTTCGCGGACGACTTGTCGGACGTGCCGGCATTCGCCGTCAGGGTCGATACCGCCGCCCTCATCGCGCATATCGGACAAAGCCAGAACGACATGCGCCTGTTCGACCTGCGTATCCGCCTTTTGCAACAACAGGAACGCAATACCAGTTACTGGTCGCGCTTCAACCTGGCTCCGTTCGTACGCTATTCGTATTATATCCGTCCCGACCTGCCCAACACCTCGAACATCGACGCCGGCATTTCTTTCACGATTCCCGTATCGGGCGAATCGTGCGTCCAAAAGAAAGTGCTCCGGGCCGAACAGGACGTGCTGTGGGCCGAACGCGACCGGCTGGGCATGCAGATTTCCGACCGGATCCGCTACATGAGCGAAGAAATCGAACGGCTGAACCGCGCGATCGAAGGGGAATGCCTGCGCATCGGGGAGTTGAAGAAATACATAGCCGGACGCACGCTGGCATACGGCAACCGCATCGGGGAATACAATATCGTGGCCCGACTCAAGGAATACAACGCCTACCTGCGTTGCATGGAAAAACTGATAGAATTCCAATATCGACGCAACTGCCGGTTGATGGACCTGCAGGAATTGCTGGTCGACGGTTCAATCCTGCGCTATTGCGTGGCCGGACCGTTCAAGGGAACCGCCAATAAACAGGAACGATGAAAAATTTCACCTACCGGTCTACCGAAGAGAAAGAGAACATCGAGGCGATTCTCCGTCAGCGCAAGCGCAAGTTGAATCGCCAGCAGGTCATTGCCGGAAGCATCCTGGGAGTGATCCTGTTCGCCATAGGATTCTATATCGTCTATCATGCCTACTATACCGAATACGACGGATACATCCACGTGGACGCCAACCGCATGCGCACGCCTTTCGACGTCTATATCGACAGCGTGTACGTGAAGCCGGGCGACATCGTGGCTCCGGGCGACACGCTCTACTCCTATTACATGCTCGAAATGCTGGTGAAGCAGGCCAATCCTTACGAAGAAGCCGGCATCGTGGCCAAGAACCGCGACATTTCATTGCGTTACGAAACCACCAGGCAGGAGATCAACGTCTTGAAGGTCAAGATAACCGAACTCAAGAACCAGATCGAAGTGGAAAGCCACAACGCGAGGCTGGGCCTGAGTTCCAATTCGCACAAGCTCGATCTGGAACGGCAACTCAAGGAAAGCGAAGCGAGGCTGAAAGCCCTCCATCACGAATCGGCCATCTTGCGCCGCATGAAACGCGAAACCACGCCCAAATTCGCCCGGAACACGAAAAAGGAGGCCGGCCCGGCCCTTTCTCAAGGCCAGATCTACGACAACATCAATTCGTCATCCATGAGCGAGGCCGTCAATTTCCGCCTGGCGAGCGACTCGGCCATCATCACGAGCGTGAGCGCGCCGGCCCGGATGATCTTTTTCGCCAAGGAAGAAATCCTCGCCCTGCAGCACCTCAACCTGGACGCCAACAACCTTCAGGTGGTAGCCTACGTACCGATCGACAAGATCCACCGGATCGACAACCATACCGAAGCCAAGATCATCATATCGGACGAAGTAAGCCTGTACGCCCGCGTATCCTCCTTGGGGCTGCGCACGGAAGCCATTCCCGAAAACCTGCAAAGTTATTTCACGAAGAACAACATATCGCTCATCGCCGTATTCCAGTTCGAACCGGGTCAAGTCGCGCCTTTCTGGGCGATGACCTCCGGCATACCGGTAACGATACGTATCCGCAACTGGGACTTATGGAACAAAAAGTCAGAAGATGACGATTACTTGTGGTTCACCACCGGGAAAGGCTTGTCCAGAAACCGCCCCGAGGCGAGCCTGACAACAGAAACACGATGACCAACAACAGCTATACAATCGTTACCAATGTGAACCGGCGACGGATCCTGGTCATAAACGACGTGACGGACATCGACCATACGTCCGAACTTTCGTTCGAGGACTTCGACGCCATCTTCATCAACGTGATCGACACGCTGATGGACAGGAACATGCTGGCCATCCGCCTGGCATCGCCCCTGCTTTCGGAAAAATGCAGGTTCAAGCCCTGCTACGTCACCCGCCGGCTCATCGGCTGGTTGGGCAAGGCCGACATTATCGTGGACGGTTACGCGGCCCAGCCCACCGACAACAACATGACCCAGGGCATCGAGGACATCTACGCCAACATGCGGCGTATCAACTTCCTGTTGGGCACCGAACCCGTGGTGACGCACGCCGAAGAAGTCTTCCGCCTTTGCCGTTACGCCATTTCGCGCGGACAATTCACGTTTTCGTCACAGCCCACGCTCGGGTTGAGCCAAGGCTACATGGAACTGTATTACTATACGCTCTGGTACGACGGCCAGGAAACCCTGCAAATGGAAGAACGCAACTTCTTCCACTCGCAACTGCTCAGGCTGGGCTATATCCGGCAGACTCGCTTCATCGACAAGACGCACGTCTGTCCCGTTTGCAACCAACCCAACCTGCTCTTCTTCGAAAGTTGTCCCCGATGCGGAAGTTCCGACATCGTGGAAGAACCGGTATTGCACCATTTCCGCTGCGCCAACGTTTCGCCCGAATCCACCTACCAATGGGACGGGGAACTGCGTTGCCCCAAATGCCACCATACCTTGCGGCATATCGGCGTGGACTACGACAAACCCTCGTCCATCTTCACTTGCAAGCAGTGCGACAACACGTTCATGTATCCCGACATGCGCGTGCTCTGCCCCACCAGCCGGAAGACCTTCACTACCGACGACCTGATTCCCGTGGACGTGGTGGAATACGAATTCACCCCTGAAGGCATCAAGGCTTTCGCCAACTACGACATCCGTTACACGCTCAGCCAAGTGGGATTCTACGGCTATTCGTCCATGGCCGACTTCCTCGACTACCTGCGCATGTATTCCCAGCCAGGACAAACATTGACGGATCTTTTCATCGTGACGCGCTTTTACGTGTTCGACCCCGCCATGGACAACGTCGTGCAACAGGAAATCACGCCGCCCGTCGTACAGGCCATGAGCCGTTTTTTCAAATACAAGAGCGCGCTTTGGGGCAACTACTATTATTTCCTCGGCCATGCCGCCGACGGGGAACTGGCACGCTTGCAGAACCAGATGGAATACGAACTGAAAGCCGAACTGGAAGACTTCAAGCAAATGCACGAAGGATTCCAGTTCGAATTGGTAGACACGTATATATATCATCCGGGAGAGGACGTGGAAAAGTTCATCCGACGCCTGGACGAAAACCGGAATTAAAACGAATACGCCATGATGGATTTCGCTTTCCGCATCATGGACAGCTTGATTGCCTGTCTCACCATCAATCTCTCCTGGGATCTGGTGATGGACGTGTATTGGTTTTTGTTTTTCATCGAGTTTCCCCGCTACTACATGTTCGATATCATCGCCGCCATCAACTACGGCGTCACATGGAAAAGCCGGAGGAACAAGCAGGCCGTCGCCCGCAGGATGCTTTACATGGAAAAGCCGCTTGTCACGATCCTGGCTCCCGGAAAGAACGAAGGCCACAACATCTACAAACTGGTCAAGTCGTTGCGCGAACAGACCTACCGGAATTTCGAGATCATCATCATAGACGACGGTTCGGACGACGCCACGCCCCAGATCTGCGCCGACTTGAAAAAGGCGGGATTCATCGACATGTTCTTCCGCATGCACGACCGCTGCGGCAAAGCGGGGGCGGCCAATTACGGGGTCTTGCACGCCTCGGGCAAATACATCGTCCATCTGGATGCCGACAGTTCGTTGGACCGCGACGCCATCGAAAAGATCCTTCTCCCTTTCTATTACGACCGGAACATCAAAGGCGTGGGCGGCTGCGTGAAGGTAAGGAACGCGAACGACTCGCTGTGTACGGCCATGCAGGCCCAGGAATACCTGCGCACGATACAAGTAGGACGCATGGTAACCGACATGCTGGGCATCTACCATATCATATCGGGAGCCTTCGGCGCGTTCGAGACCGAAGCCATACGGCAAGTAGGCTGCTGGGACATCGGTCCCGGACTGGACGGAGACATCACGCAAAAACTGCGCAAAGCCGGATACAAGGTGAAATTCGTGCCCGAAGCCATCTGCATGACGAGCGTTCCCAAGACCTGGAGCGCGCTTTTCCGCCAAAGGAAACGTTGGGCCAAATCGTTGATACGGTTCCGTGTCCGCAAGCACAGGGACATCCTTTGGGCGGGAAGGAACTTTTCGTTCAGCAACATGTTCTCCAACATGGAAAGCATCGTGTTCGACTCGCTGCTCAACTATGTCTGGCTGTTCTACGTCATCAACCTGATTGTCGGAAACACCAGCCGGCTGCTGGAAATCATCATCATGGGCTGGTTGATACGGCTTCTTTTCTCCTTGAGCACGTTCATCGTCATCCAATGCGTCTCGGAACGGTCGCGGGAGGAACGGCTGCTGGGCTGCTACCTGCCCTTGCACACGTTCTACATGGGCTATTTCCTGCGTATCGCACGCCTGGTAGGACATACGCAGGAATTGTTCTTCTATTCTTCCTATAAAGACAGCTGGAACCCCGGAAAGGTATCCATGGTGGCCCGGACGGAAGGATTGTAGAACGCCGTTTGAAGAAAAACAAGATTAAAAACAATAACAAGATCTGATCATGAAAACGACATTTGCAAGCAGAACGAAGCATCTATTCGCCTGTGTCGTATTGCTTACGGCAGGGCTTTTGGCCAGCAGTTGCGAAAGGGAAGGCAACAAGATCGACAGTGCCGGCTCGAACACGATTTCGCTCAACCGCGTCGGAGGCGGAGGCCAAGACCGCATCAAAAGCGCGAATCCGAAAAAAGCCAAGAAACTGCTCAAAAGGGAAAAACTCACCTGGGTGGCCGACATCACGGCCCCGGCCGAGCGCAAGGACCTGCTCTGGTCGGCCTCCTCGGTTGTCGTCAAACCCGGCAACGACGGCCGGAACAACATCGTTTACATCACTTGGCATTCCAACCGTCAGGCGACGAATCCTTCCACGGCCTGGGGCGGTGCCATCGACATCGTGGACATGACCGGAGTTCCCACGCTGGCCGGCACCTATGTCAGCGAAGAGGCCAAGTTCAACCATGCCTTGCCGGTCGGACAGCGCTTGTTCCTCTCCGCCACCAGCGCCCATTGCGGCGGGGCGGTCGCCCGCATCGAACTGGGTGCTGAGGGCAAGGAAATCATCGGCGCAGGCCATGTCGCGCTGATCGGCTTCCCCGGCAATTCGGTAAACGCCGTGGCTCCATACGACGGCAAGCTGGTGGCCGTATCGGGATACAAAGGCACCTACGCCACGTTCGACGCCGACATGGAACCCATGGAATACGACTACTTCAAGCCGGCCGCCAACCTCATCACGCCTTTGACTGAAACCCTGGACGGATTCGGCGGCAAATACGTGATTGCCGAAAACGGACATGCCTACGTGCTGTACGACGCCGGCGAAGGGGCGGTCATCGCCGACATGGACGGCAACGAGATCAAGACCGGCGTACACCTGGCTTCGGCGCGCAAATTCACCGAAACCTACAACGAGAACACCGGCGAATGGGAACTTTCCGGAGAACAATCCGACCGTTTCGGCAAACATACGATGGCCGTCAAGGGGAACCACGCCTATGTGGCCTGCGGGAAAAACGGCTTGATCGGCGTCGATCTGACCACCGGTGCCAAGTTCCACAGCCAGAACCTCATGACCGTAGGCCTCTGCATCCACGAAAACAGGCTTTTCGCCGTGACCGGCATGGGCTTGCGCGTGTATGACATCATGGAAGACGGTTCGCTCGAACTCTACGCCTTCGAAGTGGAATCTTACGACGAGACCACCGGTGCGCCTGTTTCCGAGAAGCCGGCCGGCATCGAGACCCCGGTACGCCACTCGCCCAACTTCGTGACCTACGACCCCGTTTCGGGTTACATCTACGTGGCTTACGGCCAAAGCGGCGTGCGTGTCTACAAATTCACTCCCGAAGAGCCCGAAATCGGCATCGACATGGGCGGTAGCGTCCTTTGGGCACCTGAAAACCTGCCCGGCTACTATGCATGGGGCGAAATCTTCAGCATCGACGACCCGGCCGACTTCGAACTGACTTTCGACAGGGAGACGTACTACAACAACGGCACGTACTATCCCCGCACCGGCAGGAACAAGCTGTTGGACGACCACAAGAACTTCGACGGCTACCGGTTCTTCAACGGCGAGAAAAAACTCACCAAATACACTTGGAAAAGCGAATTGGACGCCGACGGCAGACCTGTTTCCGAAGACGGCCGCACGATCCTGGAAGCGATGGACGACGTGGCCGCCGTACGGCTGGGCGAAGGCTGGCGCATGCCCACCGAGGAAGAATGGAAAGAGTTGCTCGCGTTGGTTCAGGAAACCTCCAGCGTGGACGGCAGGACAGGCGTGCTTTTCAAGGCCGAGAACGGAAACGAACTGTTCTTGCCCCAAACCGGATACTACGGATGGCGCAACACGCTGTACTGGACCGATTCCTGCTATTATTGGTCGGCTTCGCTTTCCACCAAGACAAGCTACAACAAATGGGAAGGCAGGGACATGCCCGGAGGCGAATGCCAGGCGCCGGCGACTTTCGGCCAGATGAACAATATCTGGTGCACCGAGGCCAAGGCCGTCTGCATGGTGGCTCCTCTCAACGGCAGGGCACCTTACATGCATCTCCACGACCGTTGCTGCGGAATGTCCATCCGCCCCGTAAAAGACAAGAAATGATCAAGCCGGATTTTCCACCCCGGCCGGGGTGGAAAATCCGGATAATTCACGGAAAATAAATCGGATCCTCAAAAAAAAATCATGAAAAAGTTTTTAATTGCACCAAGCAGGCTCTTCGCCCTGACCGTCTTGACGGCGGCCGGCCTCCTGTCCGTAAGTTGCGAGCGCGAAGGCAACGGAAAGAAAGACGACGACCGGAATTTCGTTTCCCTCCAAATGGCAAGCGGAAACACCCAACAGGGACGTATCAAGTCGATCGACTTCGCCAAACAGGCCAAATTGCCCAAACGGCAAAGGCTCACCTATGTGGCTACCATCACGGCTCCCTTGGAACGCAAGGACCTGAGCTGGTCGGCTTCCTCCGTGGCCGTCAGGAACGACAATTCCGCCGAACGGAACCTGGTCTACATCACGTGGCACTCCAACCGCCAGGCGACCGATCCGGCCACGGCCTGGGGGGGAGCGCTCGACCTCGTCGACATGACCGGCACGCCGGAACTGGAAGCCACCTACTTCAGCGATGAACTGAAATTCAACCACGTCCTTGTCGCCGACCAGCGGCTTTTCCTTTCCTCGGCAAGTTCACGGACGGGCGGTACCGTCGCCCGTGCCGAAACGGACGAGTCCGGAACGATCGTAGGCAGCGCCAGCGTGGCCTGCATCGGATTTCCCGGTTCCTCGGTAAACGCCGTGACCCGATACAACGCCGGAATGCTGGCCGTATCAGGACACAACGGAACCTACGCCACGTTCCCGGCCAACATCGAGCCGCAGAAATACAACTACCTGCATCCTGAAAAAAACACGATAAAGCCCCTCAACGAAGCGTTCGGAAACTTCGGCGGGAAATACGCCATCAGCAACGCCGCCAACGACAAGGCCTACGTGCTTCATGATGCCGGTGAAGGCGGCGTGATCATCCCCATGGACGGGAACGAGATCCAGGTAGGGAAAACCCTGACCTCTTCCGCCAAGGTGGCCGAAATCTACGACGCGGAAACGAAACAATGGACGCTTTCCGGCACGCCGGCCAACCATTACGGCAAGCACACGATGGCCGTTACCGACAAATATGCCTACGTGGCCTGCGGTTACAACGGCCTCAAAGGCATCGACCTGACTTCCGGAAGCACCGTCTTCGAAAAGAACCTGGCCACCATCGGCCTCTGCATCGAAGGGAATTTCCTCTACGCCGCCACCTCCATGGGACTTCGCGTCTATGAAATCCAGGAAAACGGCGACCTGACGCTGTATGCTTTCGAAGTGGAATCCTACGACGAGAACACCGGCGCCCCCGCTTCCGACTATGCGGCCACGACCGGCACGGAAAAACGTCACTCGCCCAACTTCGTGGCCGTCGACGCGCAAACAGGCTACATCTATATCGCTTATGGCCAAAGCGGCGTACGCGTTTACAAGCTCGTCAAGGACACGGAAAACCCGGACACCCCGGTTCCGGGCATCAACATGGGCGGAGACATCGTCTGGGCGGAAGAAAACCTTGAAGGTTATTACGCATGGGGGGAAATATTCCACGGTGAATCCGTCGAAGGTCCCGCCGATGAAGCCGGCCTTTCGTTCACCTACGACGGCCTGACTTTCAAGAACGACGCTTCCTATTATACGCACGCGGGCACAAGCAAGATAAATTATACCTACGACAATTACCGCTTCTTCGCCAATTCGGCCAAACTGGCCAAATACCAGTTGGCGGCGACCTGGCCCACGTCTTCGGAAGACGGCCTGAGCACGCTCGAACCCATGGACGACGCGGCGGCCGTACGGCTCGGCCAGGGATGGAGAATGCCCACCAAGGAGGAATGGCAAGCGCTTATCGCCTCTTGCCAGGTAGCGGAGGGAGAAAAGGACGGCAAACAAGGCCTCATTCTCACCGCTCCCAACGGCAACACGCTTTTCCTGCCCCGGACCGGCTACTACAACGACAGGGGGCATCGCGACGCTTCCGGCTACTACTACTGGACCAGTTCGTTGAACGCCAGCAAGAAAAGGAATGCCGACACGCGCAAGGAAATGCCCGGAGGCTTCATCACCTGGGGTGAGGGCCGTCGCGAATGGTGCAGCGAATCGCTCGCCGACATGATCGATTTCTACTACGGTTTCAACGTGAACGGATACGACCGTTCGTTCGGCATGAAAATCCGTCCCGTAAAAGACAAATAATAATTAATATTATCTTTGCCTCTGAAAAGGAGTGGATACTGCCCGACCATATCGGGCAGTATCCATGTATATCGAGGCTTATTTATCAGATTCGATCATGTCAAACAAGTCGTCATATCCTTGTTTCCCGAACCGGGCCGTAGCGTTCTTCGCCTGTGTTCTCCTTTTGCCTTTCATGTTTTCCCCGACGGCTTTCGGGCAACAACAGGAACGCCGCCGTCTGGGCGTAATCAACGCCTACCACGAATCGGCCCCATGGGTAAAGGACGTTTTCCTGTCGGTGACCATGAGCCTGTCGGACAGGAACGATGTCATCATCGACCCCATCTACATGAACGCCACGCTCATTACCGACCAGGATTATTTCGACCGCACCGTGGACGGCGTGTTCAGGCACTTCAGCGACCAGAAACCCGACTACCTGTTGCTGTTGGGCGGCATGACCGTCGCCCTGCGCGACCGCATCGTCGAGGAATGGGGCGACATTCCTTTCGTCCTTGTCTCCAAGACGGACATTTTCGGACCACCGGCCTATTATTTCACCAGCGACACGGCGCTTTGTCCTCCCGAACTGCTCCGCCCCATCGAGGATCTCCGTGGCACATACAACTTCACGTTCATCCAATATCCCGACCTCTACGGCCCTACCACCGACATGTTGATGCGCATGCAACCCAAGACGCGCAAGGTCGTCATGCTCTCGGATGCCAGCTACCATAACCGTCACGTGGCGTTGCAAACGAAAAAATACATTGCCGAAAACTACCCGAAAGTCGCCTACGAGTGGCTTATCAGCAAGAACGAGAACGATTCGGCCATGCAGGCCCGGCTGATGAAATACAATCCCGAGATAGGACTGATACTTTGCTCTTGGTTCTATGGACGCACGGGCGTGCTCGGCAACCAGGAAATCCTCTCCGGAGGCGTAAACCTGATTCCTTCCGTCAAACAACCCGTCTTCACGCTCCGCGAATCCTACCTGCAGGACGACGGCGCCATCGGAGGCGTTTTTCCCGACTACGAGCAAGTCAGCCATGCGGTCATATCGGCCGTCAACAAAATGCTGGACGGATTTCCCATGCGCGGCATACCGTTCGTGTACGCCAGCGACTTGCACACCCAACCGAAAGTCGATTACATGATCCTTGAAAAGAACAGGATCCCCGCAAGCCTGTGTCCTGAAAACACCCTGTTCATCAACAGGCCGCCCACTTTCTTCGAAAAATACAAATGGCATATCATATTAGGCAGCGTCGTCTTGTTCTTCATCGCCATCCTCATCGCTTTCCGCATCATCCTGCAACAACGGAAAATCAGGATACTGCGGCGATACGACACGTTGCTTGCCAACATGCCCATCGGATACACGCAAGGCCGGATCCTCTTCGCGAAAGACGGAAAGGTCTCGGACTTGGAATACCATTCCGGAAACAAGGCCTTCGTGGAACTGCTGGAGGAAAATTCCATTCCCGGGAAACCGGACAAGCTTTTTCCCGAACCGTACATCGCCGGCCACACGTCCGAACTCCTGGAACAAAAGCGCCCCTGCATCTTCACCTACCATTTCAAACGGACCGACCGTTATTTCTCTTTCGTGCTTTGCCTGACCGAATCCGACCTCGACGACAGGAACATGGATGGAAACCGGAACGTGGACCTGTTCGCCATCGACGTGACCGAACGCAGCAAGGCCGAAAAGGATTTGCGGAAACTGTCCGACAAGATGGAACTGACCTTGCAACTGGCCCGCATCGTGCCTTGGTCCTGGGACTTGCAAAGCCACGAAATAACCTGCGACGCGCATTCCATCATGCGCAACCCGGACAACAACCGCAAACACAGGTCGAAATCCAACAACATCATCACGATGAAGGAAGACGACCTTTTCGAACGCATCCACCCCGAAGACAAGCCCAAGGTCCTCGCCGTCTATACGGATCTCCTGCAGAACAAGACACAATATGTCAGAACAGAATTCCGCGTTTACAATGCCAAGAAAAACACGGCCAAGACGGAATGGTTCGAAATCAACGCCATCATCTCCGAAAAGGACGCGGACGGGAATCCGTCGCACCTTTCCGGTTCGTTGCTCGTGATCACCGAACGCAAGCAACAGGAAATAGCGCTTATCGAAGCCCGCGAACAGGCGCAGGAATCCGACCGCATGAAATCGGCTTTCCTGGCAAACATGAGCCATGAGATACGTACGCCGCTGAACGCCATCGTCGGCTTCTCGGGCCTTTTGAGCAAGACCGACGATCCGGTGAAGAAACAGAAGTTCGTCGACCTGATCGAAAGCAACAACAGCTTGCTGCTGCAACTTATCAGCGACGTGCTGGATCTGGCCAAGGTGGAATCGAACACGCTCGAATTCTATTACCAGACAGTGGACTTGAACGAACTGATGAGCAAGATCGAGCAATCCATACGGTTCAAGGTAAAAGACGGCGTGGAACTGCGCTGCTCGTCGGGTGCGGAAAACTGTATCATAGAAACGGAACCGAACCGGCTTGCCCAGTTGATCAACAACCTGCTCACCAATTCCTGCAAGTTCACCACGCAAGGACACATCGAATTCGGCTACGAGATGCAGGGCAAGAACATCTATTTCTACGTGAAGGACACCGGAATCGGAATTTCGTTCGAGAACCAGCAAAAGTTGTTCCAACGCTTTTCCAAGCTCAACAATTTCGCCCAAGGAACGGGCCTGGGCCTTTCCATCTGCAAGGGCATCGTGGAGAAAATGGGCGGTTGCATCGGCGTGGTGTCTTCGGGAGAAGGCAAAGGCAGCAAGTTCTGGTTCACCATCCCGTTCAAACCCGAGCAAAAGGAACAGGAAACCCGGACAGAGACGCCCGCCACCGTCGGGGACCAAACCGCCGCAAACCAAGAACTGACGGTTCTCATCGCTGAGGACAACGAGAGCAACTACATGCTTTTCCAGTCGATACTGGAACCCGGATACAAGTTGATTCATGCCTGGGACGGCGTGCAAGCCGTATCCATGTTCAAGGAACACGCCCCGCAGGCCATCCTCATGGACATCGGAATGCCCAACATGGACGGTTACGAGGCGACCAAGGAAATCCGCAAGATCTCGCAAACGGTTCCTATCATCGCCGTGACCGCATTCGCGTTCGCCTCCGACAAGAACAAGGTTCTGGCCAGCGGCTTCAACGGCTATATCGCCAAGCCCATAAACGCCGACAACCTGCTCAAGGAACTCGAGTCGGTACTGGGGAAGAAATCATCATGATACAAAACCGCCGAAAAAAACACACACGATGAATAACGATCAATTAAAGTCATTTTTCGACAACATCCGCACACCGCTCAGCATGATTGTGGACTATGCCAAACGCATTGCCGGTACCGAAGACAAGAACATGCGGAACTTGTATGCCGAAACCATAGAAAGCAACAGCAAGCTCATCAACCAGTTGTTGCAGCTTTTCCAGACGCAGATGGAAAACGGCAGCACGACGCCTTCCACACCGGCACCCGCGGCGCCCGCCCCCCGACCGGAACCGGTTCCCGGCCCCGTCTCCGCTCCCGCGCCCGCCCCTGCCGCCAAACCCGCACCGAAACCCGCCGGTCCCAAGCCGCTCATCCTCGTGGCAGAAGACAACGACAACAATTACTTCCTCTTGCATGCCATGCTGGAAGACGATTACGAATTGCTCCATGCCCACGACGGCCTGGAAGCCATCGAAATGTTCAAGCAGCATAATCCCCGTCTTATCCTGATGGACATCAGCATGCCCAACATGGACGGCTACGAGGCGACCAAGGAAATCAGAAAAATCTCGGAAACGATACCCATCATCGCCGTGACCGCCTACGCGTTCGCCTCGGACAAGGAACGGATCATGAACATCGGTTTCAACGGCTATATTTCCAAGCCTATCAATCCCGTGAAACTGGAAACCGAAATAACCAACGTCCTCTAATCCGACATACCCGACATGGTCTTGAAAAAGAAGCTTTTCCCGATCCTGCTTTTCGGCCTCCTGCCTTGGGGCATGCTACGGGCTGACGAAAAGGAGGACATTGCCGGAAAGTTGTTGGAAGAACTGCACCAAACTTCCGAGGCGAAGGACAGCATAAAGATCCTGTACGACCTTTATGACGTTTCTTCCCGTCGCACGCAGATGCAGTACGGCTGGCAATTGCTTCACACGGCCATGCGGTCGGGCGACTACGAAACCGAGATGGCCATGCTCATGCAGCTGTCCATCCTCTATGCCAATACGGACAGCGTGTTGTCGTATCTGGCAAACGCCGCGAAGAAACTGCCCCCATCGGACGAGAAAAAGGAATGCGAGGTTTTCCTGCAGTTGCAGATTATCGGCTTACATGCGAAACAGTCCGCCCAGCAACAGCAACAGGCCACCGACTTCATCAACCGGCTCGAAGTCAAGGATAACGATGATATTTTTTGCAAAATCCTGAAAATCAATACACTTTGCATCTATTTGAGTTATACGTCCAACGGAATCCTGTACACGGAATACATGGAACAGTTGGAATCGCTCATCAAGCAATTGCCCCCCCGGCTCTATGCCTTGCGTAACCTGTTCTACACCCGTTCGGCCATCGTGTACACGGCAAACGACAATTACGCCAAGGCCATCCGTGCCGACAAGGAATTGCTGCACATCATCAGGAACCTTGAACGCAAATACGGCGAAATGGGGCGGATATACCGCAATTACGACGTGAACTACTATCTCTGCTACCGCCGTATCCTGAGCAACTATCCGGGCTTGACGCGACAGGAAATCGAAGATTATTACCACAAGGCCATGGCCATCTGCAAACGGAACATGGACACAAGGAACGATGCCGAGCAGACGCCCCGCATCCACGCCTTCTACCTGTTCGCCACCCGGCACTACAAGGAGGCCATCCCCTATATCCAGAAATGCCTCGACAGCGACCTGACGCCGGCAAACCGCCGGAAAATGCTCCAGATGCTCCGCGACGCGGCCGGCATAACAGGCAACGACGCCTTGCTGCTGGAAGCCCTCAAGGAGTACAACGTATTGCTGGAAGACCACCTGAACAAGAAATCGGACGAATTTTTCCGTGAACTGCAGATCCGCTATGACGTGGAGTCGCTCAAGTCACGGAACGCCAGCCTGGAAGTCCAGAAGCAACAGAACGAGCTCCTGAACAACCGCCGTATCGTCGGCATCGCGCTTCCGGCACTGGCCATCGTCCTGGTTCTGCTCATCGTGGCCGTGATACTCTACTATCGTTCCCGCAAACTGGCTTCCCACCTGCAACATTCCAGCGACACCCTTATCCGTGAACGGGACATGCTCAACCAGGCCCAGACCGAACTGGTCATCGCCTACAAGCGTGCCGAAGAGGCCAACCGCGCCAAGAGCGAGTTCTTGCACAGCATGAGCCATGAAGTACGCACGCCGCTCAATTCCATCCTGGGATTCTCGCAACTCATCGTGAAGAAGATTCCCGAAGAATTGCAGGGACAGTTGGGCAACTTCGCCAATCTGGTAAAGATCAACACCGATTATCTGGTCACGCTCATCAACGACATCCTGGACATCGCCTCGATCGAAAGCAACGAAATGGCGTTTCCCCAGACCCAGGACGTTTCCATACACACGCTTTGCAAGAACGCGATAAGCGAAGTCTCGGAACGTGTCAAGGAGGGCGTGGATTTACGCTTCGACACTTCCAATCCCGACATCGAGATCACCACCGACAGGGCGCACGTGGAACAAGTGCTGGTGAACCTGCTCAGCAACGCCGCCAAGTTCACCAAACAAGGCAGCATCACGCTGAACTACTATTTCAAAGGTCTCAACAAACTCGTTTTCGAGGTTTCCGACACAGGCATCGGCATTCCCGAAGGCAAGGAAGAAGTGATTTTCGACCGTTTCGTGAAGTTGGACTCCTTCTCGCAAGGTTCCGGCCTGGGACTTTACCTGAGCAAGCAGCTGGCCTTGCGTCTGGGCGGGGAACTGTACGTGGATCCAAACTATCGCGAAGGAGCCCGCTTCTGCTTCACCATTCCCGTTTCCCCGAAGAATTAATGGTTACCCCGTCCTTGCGGACACCTATTTCTTGATGAACTTCATCGCCGTCCAATCATCCTGGACAAGATGTTCCTGATAGAAAAGCCTGTGCGTGTTGCAAGCCTGTTCGATGATTTCCATGTCCTGGCGGTAGAAACCGCTCAGATAAATGCTGCCGCCCGTGTCCAGCACGGAAGAATAGGCACCCATGTCGCCCGTGAGGATATTGCGGTTGATATTGGCCAACACACGATCGAAACGCAGGCCGGCAAGCCATCCCGCATCCCCCATCTTGACCGTGAACGGGCAAGGAGCCGATTCCGAGAAACCGTTCGCCCGCACGTTCTCCAGCGCATTGCGGTAGGCCCATTCGTCCACATCGATGCCCGTCACGCTCCTGGCACCCTGCATGGCCGCCAATAGGCCCAACACGCCCGTCCCGCAGCCCATGTCCAACACATCCTCCCCTGCCGGGGGGAATTTCTCCAAAAAACGGATCATGAGCGCCGTGGTGGGATGATGAGCCGTTCCGAACGACATCTTGGGCTCTATGAGAATGTCGTACTTCACCTCATGCAAGGGTTCATGGAACGGGGCACGGACAAAGCAGAAATCGCCGAAACGCACCGGCTGATAGGAACTCTCCCAGACCGCGTTCCAGTCACGGTCTTCGATTACCGTGTCCGTACGTTCCCGAACAGGGCCGTATTCGTCCAGGACGGCATCGATGGCCGCCTTGTTATCCATATAAGCCGGTTTGGAGATATAGGCCGTCACCTCGTCCTGCCCGGTCTCGAAACTCTCACATCCCGCCTCTCCCAAGGCGGCGATGCACAAATCAAGGTTGTCCTGCCCCAAGGCATGAGCAAAACGCACGGACACGTAATCCATGGCTATTCAAAGGAATTGATGATGTCGATAAAATCGCCTGCCTTGAGCGAGGCCCCGCCGACAAGACCGCCGTCGATGTCGGGCTGCGCGAACAATTCGGGCGCGGTGGCGGGATTGCAGCTGCCGCCGTAGAGCAAAGGAACCTGCCGGGCCGTTTCCTTGCCGTACTTTTCCTGGACAAGCTCGCGTATGAACGCATGCACCTCCTGCGCCTGCGCGGGCGTGGCGGTCTGTCCCGTACCGATGGCCCATACCGGTTCGTAGGCGATGACGATTCGGGAAAAATCAAGCGGATCGAGATGAAACAGTCCTTGTTCGAGCTGGTTTCCTATGACATCGAAATGGTTGCCGGCACGGCGTTCGTCCAACGTCTCGCCGCAACATACGACAGGAACGATCCCGTTCTGCAACAACCTTTCCACCTTGCGCGCCACCTGCGCGTCGGTTTCGCCGAACAACTTGCGTCGTTCGGAATGCCCCACGATGCAATATTCCACGTTCATCGAAGAAAGCATGCCCGCCGAAACCTCTCCCGTATAGGCGCCTTTTTCGTATTCGCCCACGTTCTGCGCGCCCACGGCGAAATAGACCGTATTTTCGTCTTCCTCGTCCGTGCCCAGGTCGTAGGCCATTTCCAGGTAAGGCGAAGGCGGGCAGACGATCACCTCCACGTCCTGCCGCTGCTGTTCCTTTTCAAGGCGTGCGGCCAACTCCGCCAACAACTCCTCGGCTTCATGGAAGTCGAGATTCATCTTCCAGTTTCCCGCAACGATTTTTCTTCTCATGTCTGTATCTTTTAACGTGAGGCCGGAACCACTTCCTCGAAGGCAGGCAGCCGTCGCCAATCCCACAGGTTCAAGACGTACGCGTCCTTGATCAGGACGATGCCCGGATTGGAGCGGATCACCGCCTTCACCGCCGTATCGTCCGCAAAGTAGAACGGAAAATCCTCCAACCCGTAGAGGGCCTTGAAGGCTTCGGCCTGCGCCATCGCGGAGGCGGTGAGAAAGCAGCATTCATAGCCGGCTTCCCTTGCCTTGCGGACGAACGCCGCCGTCTTTTCCACGCCTTTGCCGTCGGCGGCTTCCAGGTCGTGGACGGCCACGAGGATCAACGGCCGTTCTTGTTCCAAGAGTGAACGGGTGATGTCGTAGCCGGGATCTTCCTCGTCCATCTTTTCGAGGATGTTGATGTTGGCCGTCCGGGGATTGGGATCGAAGTCGCGTCGCGACACGAATTCATGATTTTCCATCCAAGCCGGATCCCCGAACGGGCATTCCTCCATGAGGTATTCCGTCTCCTCGCCCGTCCGTTTGTCGCGATAAGTAAGATAATGCCTCACCGGTTCGGGATTCTCGGGAAAAAGACGCACGCCCTCTTTCCAGTCGAGGAAATTCACCACCGGCAGATACCGGTAGTTGTAGTATTCGAAGCCCAGGAAAAGCAACATGGCCGCCAAGGAAATCGTCCATTCGACCCACTTGGGCTTGCGGCTGCCGATCCGGGAACAGGAGAACAGCAGCACGAGCACGAAAGCGTCCAGGATGATGTTCTTGTAGAACGTCTGCCAATTGGTTATGACCAAGGCCTTGCCGAAGCAACCGCAATCGGGAACGGGTTCGGCCACGGCGTCGAAGAACGTCACGACGGTAAAAAACGCCATCATCAGGCCGGCGAACCATACCGTATACTTGAAGCGGATATTGAACAGGAGCAACACGCCGACCATGAATTCGACCAGGTTCAGCAAAAACGAGCCGAACAGGGAAAGTCCCGTGAGCCAAGGCAGATCGTAGGCTTCCAGGTAATCGTGGATGACGTACTGCGTGCCGAGCGGATCGACGCCCTTCGAAAGGCTCGAGAAAATGAACACGAGCGCGAACAACGTGCGCACGACGACCACCATCGAATGGGAGAAATACTTGCGGTTCATGACGCAGAAGACCACGTCCAAGGCCAACAAGGCCATGAATATCCAGCTGCGTTCCTTCACGAAGGCGATCGAAACGGCCAGCGCCAACGTGAAAAAAAGAATCAGGTACGAAGGAATCCAGTTGGGCAACGACGACCTTTTCATTTCCTATCTCTTTTGTTGGTTTGTCTCTTCTTTCCCGTGGCCGGTCTGGATAAGGGCGAACACGGCGTAATTGACCATGTCGCAATAGTTGCCTTCCACGCCTTCCGACACCTCGGTCTTGCCGTCGGCATCTTCTATCTGCTTGGTGCGCAACAATTTCATGAGAATGATATCCACCAACGAGCTGACACGCATGATACGCCAGGCCTCGCCGTAATCGTGGTTCTTCCGTATCATGAGCTCGTAGGCGCGCGTGGCGTAAAAGTCGTATTTCTCGATGGCCGTTTCCTTGGAAAGCGGCGTGTCTTCGCAACCGAGTTCCAACTGTATCAAGGCCATGATCGAATAATTGACGATGGCGATGAAGGCGTCGCGTATGTCTTCGCCCACCAGTTGCCTGCCGGTGACCTGGATCGTCCGTATGCGTTTGGCCTTGATGAGGATCTGATCCGTGAGCGAGGACGTGCGGAGCACGTGCCAGGCCGCGCCGTAGTCGCCCAACTTGGCCACGTAAAGTTTCCTGCATTCCTCGATCGCCTGCCTGAATTCGGCATTGGTGCGCGTTGTCTCCATAAGGGATTCCCGATTGTGCGTCATGTTGCAAAAGTACGTATGTTTAGGTATTTTTGCAATGACTTTGCTTAATCGTTAACGCTCACGGAATGGCCCATACGCTCAATATTCGGGGAACCCTGCTCTCGTTGGAAAAACCCTGCGTCATGGGAATACTCAACCTCACCCCCGACTCGTTTTACGCGCAAAGCCGTACCGCGGATACCGGTGCAGCCCTACGGAAAGTGGAACGGATGCTGGAAGAGGGCATGGACATGCTGGACATGGGCGCCGTTTCGTCCCGTCCCGGCGCGGAACTGCCCGACGAGGAGGAAGAACGCCGACGGCTGCAAGGCACGCTCCAAGCCGTCACCGCCCGTTTTCCCGACCTGATCGTCTCGATCGACACTTTCCGTTCCTCGATAGCCCGCATGAGCGCCGATTACGGGGCGCACATCATCAACGACATCTCCGGCGGCGCCTACGATGCGGACATGTTTTCCACCGTGGGACGGCTGCAACTTCCTTACGTGCTCATGCACATCAGGAAAAAGCCCGTCGACATGCAGGACGACCCGCGCTACGACGACGTGGTGACCGACCTCCTCTCCTATTTCTCGCAAAAGATGGCGCAAGCCCGCATGGCCGGCATACACGACCTGATCCTCGATCCCGGCTTCGGCTTCGCCAAGACCATGGCGCACAACTACCGCCTGTTGGCGCGCCTGCACGACTTTGCCATGCTCGGGGCGCCCGTCCTGGCAGGCATGTCGCGAAAGTCGATGTTTTGCAAGTTGCTCGGCTGCACGCCGCAGGAAGCGCTCAATGCCACTACCGCCGCCCACATGGTCGCATTGCTCAACGGCGCCTCGATCTTGCGCGTGCACGACGTCAAAGAAGCCGTCCAATGCGTGAAGATCTTTTGCCAATGCCGCCACGACGGGGCGGTGAATCCGGACAACAATCAAATCTGAAGACCGCAACAACGCTGACATGGAAACAGTCGTCCAATGGATAGAAAACCTTGATTTCGCGCAAATGCTCGACTTGCTGATCGTGGCTTTCCTCGCCTACCAGTTCTACAAGCTCGTAAAAGGCACGTCGGCATTGAACATCGTATTGAGCATCATCGGGATTTACATTTTCTGGAAAATCGCCCAACAATTCTCGATGCCGTTGACCACCGAAATCCTCGACCGCATCATCAGCATGGGATTCCTCGCACTGGTCATCGTGTTCCAACCGGAAATACGCCGGGCGTTGTTCATGATAAGCACGCCGACGGCCATGAAAAACAGGCGCAAATGGTGGTTCATGGGTCGCCTCAAGCGTCGCGGGACGCAACGGCGCGAACTGGACATCACACCCGTCATACAAGCCTGCATGCACATGAGCCAGGAAAAGACAGGGGCCTTGATCATTCTCACGCAACTCAACCGGCTGCCGGGGACGGTAGCCACGGGAGAGCGGGTCGATGCCTTGATTTCCAGCGCGCTCATAGAAAACATCTTCTTCAAGAACAGCCCCTTGCACGACGGGGCGATGATCATCGAAAAGAACAAGATCATCGCCGCCCGATGCATCCTGCCGGTGACTTCCAACAAGAACATCTCGACTTCCTTGGGACTGCGCCACCGTTCGGCCATCGGCATCACCGAGCAGTCGGACGCCTTGGCCATCGTGGTTTCGGAAGAGACCGGAGCCATCTCGTTCTGCCTTTTCGGCAACGTCACCTACAATGTTTCCCCCACGCAGTTGCGCGCCAAGATCGAGGAATTCTTCGTCGAAAGGATAGATGAGGAAAAATAAGGCTACCCGCGCTTTCTTTCCGCCAGCCCGACCAACACGACGCCCAGTTCATAGAGCAGGTACATGGGCACGGAAACCACGGCAAGCGTGAAGACATCGGAAGTAGGCGTGACAAGCGCGGCCGCCAGCACGATGATCACGACCGCATGCCTCCGGTACTTGCGCATGAACTTCACCGTAAGGAATCCCAGTTTTCCGAACAACCAGCACAAGAGCGGAATCTCGAACACGATACCCATCGTGACGCAGATGCTCATGAGCGTGGAAACATAAGAATCCAACGTGATCATGTTGACCACCTCCTCGCTCACCATATACGTGCCCAGAAAACGGAACGTAAGCGGGAATACGAGGAAATACCCCGCCGCCACGCCGACGAGGAACAGCACGTAACCGCTGCCGGCGACCTGGAAGGCATAGCGTTTCTCGTTTACATAGAGCGCAGGGGAAACGAAACGGAAAAGCTGATAGAGGATATAGGACGAGGAAAGCAAGACGCCCGTCCATACCGCCGCTTTCATGTGGATGACGAACTGCCGTGTCAGCCCCGTGTTGATGAGCGGGACGGAGAAACTCTCCGGCCGCGAACCCGCCAGGCCCGCCAACCGGTCCAAAAGCCGGTACGTGACGAAATCACTTTTTTGCGGCGCAAGTATCAGGCCGAAAAGCGTTTCCTTGAAACAAAACGAAAGAACGGCCAAGGCCGCGACCGCCAGGCAAATCCTGACAAGACAGCGGCGCAATTCGTCCAGATGATCCCAAAAAGACTGCGTCTGTCCTCCGCCGTCCATTCAGTCCTTGTTTTCCGAAGATTTCGAAGAAGAATCGGACTCCTTGGCATCGATGTCTTTTTCGATGCCGTTCACCCCGTCCTTGAAAGAACGTATGCCCTTGCCCAAACCTTTCATGAGTTCGGGAATCTTCCGGCCGCCGAAAAGCAACAAAACCAATACAGCCAAGGCCAATAATTCCGGCCATCCCAGAATACCGAGCATTACCATGTCGATCATGACTATTTACGCATTAAAAACTTGATTACGAACCATCCCCCGAACACTTGCAGCAGCATTCCCGGAATCCCGGTCCTGAAATCCTGCACGGCGAGGAAAAAATCCCCCTTCATCGCCCATTCGCCCAAGGTACCCAGCGTCTGATACGCCAGCACCACGCCCGCGAGCAAGGGAACCGACACTTTCTTGAAACGGGCGGCGACATGTCCGGCGATGCCGGCCAACAGCACCGACTTCAGCACAACGGCCGGCAAGGCGGCCGCGGCGGGCATTCCGAAAAGGGCCGAATTGAGCAAAGGAGAAGCCAAGGCCGCCAGCAGCCCCGTCTTCCAGCCGTACTTGTAGGCACCGATCAACGTGAAGAAATAGATCGGCAACCATTTCAAGCCGCCTTGAGGCGACAAATGACACAACTGCGGCAACAGGATGTTGCCGGCCACGAAAAGGGCGGCTATCGCGTATGTCTTGAGCTGCCTGTAACCCGATTCGTGGAAATTCACTGCCGGAGAATTCTGCATAAGCGTTTGTCCCGATATGATGGATATAGGGATTGCAAATATAATCGGTTTTATCTTTTTTTCGTACCTTTACAAGCCTTTACGGCATCCATTCCGAATACAAAAACAACATTACAAATTGCTTTGACTTATGAAAAAGCTGGTTTCTTTCTTGACCTTGGCAAGCTTGATCGCCTGCGTCTCCCCCGTCACGGCCCAAAACCGTTTCGTGAGCGAAGAGGCGCAAAACCGCAAAATCGTATTGGAGGAATTTACCGGTATCAACTGCGGATTTTGTCCTGCCAGCCACAAGATCGCCAACGATCTCCTGAACCAATACGGATCGGACATGTTCGTGATCAACGTGCATACGGGCGGATACGCGACGCCGGAGTCCGGCCAACTGGACCTGCGGACGGATTTCGGCACGGCGCTGGAATCCAATGCAGGCGTGGATGGCTATCCGGCCGGTTCGCTGAACCGCCACGTGTTTACCGGAAAGGCCACGGCCATGAGCCGGGACGGCTGGAAGAAATACTCCCCGCAGGTCCTGCAGATGGCCAGTTACGTGAACGTGGCCGCCAAGGGCACCTTGAACTGGGAGACGCGGGAACTGAACGTCACCGTGCAACTCTACTACACGGGAAATCCGGCAGCCGCCACCAACTACCTGCACATAGCCGTGCTGCAGGATAACATCATCGGCACGCAGAGCGGCAGCAGCGCCAATCCCGACCAAGTGCTGGCGGGAGGCAAATACGTGCACCATCACGCCTTGCGCCACCTGATCACCGGCCAATGGGGCGACACGATAAACAATGCCGCCCAAGGCGGTTTCAGGGAAAAGACCTACACCTACCGGATTCCCGAAAGCATCCGCAACATTCCGATGGAACTTCTCGACTTGCAGTTCATCGCCTTCGTGACCGAAACCCGGAACGAGATCATGAACGCCTGCCACGTGGACATCGAGAATCTGGAAGCCCCGGCGCACTACCTCGTGTTGGACAAGATGGTACAGGATGTGGAAAACGACATGGAGTGCGAATCCTCCGTACGCGTTTCGTTCAACGTGACCCCGCGCGTGGCCCGGACCCCTGTCACCTCCATCACGTTCGAATTCGAATCGGGTGCGGGAAAACAGGAATTCACGTACAGGCCCGATTCGGCCATGAACGCCAACCGTACCTACACGATAACCAGCGAGCCCGTCAAGATCGCCGCGATCGGAACGAAGGAAAGCGTCAGCGTCAGGGTAACCAAGGTCAACGATACGGCCTATGAACAGGTAACCCGAGCCCAAACCGACGTCATCAAGGAACTCGGCCTGGCCGCTTCCGAAAACATCACGATCGACATCTATCAGGATCGCTTCGGCTCGGACATCACCTGGGACCTGAAGCAAGCCGACAACGGCACCGTCCTTGCCAGCGGCGGCCCCTATGTGGATCTGCCGGGTGCCGGAACGAGAAAACAGAGCACGCAGGCCACGCTTGCCGCTTCCTGCTACGTCTTCACGATCAACGACAAGCAAAAGGACGGCATCAACACCAACTACGGCAACGGACACATCGAAATCAAGGACGCCAATGACGGCACGGTCATTTCCAATGACGGGAAATACAAGGAAAGCTGGCGTTGCCTCATCCGCAAATCGAGCGTGGCCAACGAAAACCGTCAGGGCCGGGGCGATCTGACAATCGCGCCCAATCCGGCCAAGGACCACAGCGTTCTCCATTTTGAACTGCCTGTGGCCCGAAAGGTACGCATCCGCGTCATCCAGGGCAACGGAGCCTGCGCGCTCGACTTGGGAGAAATGAACCTGAACGCCGGCGAGCAGACAATCATCCTGCCGATTGAAAAGTTGGCGGAAGGCATGTACTTCGTCCAGATTCAAGGCGAAAAACTGAACCTGACCCGCAAATTGGCCGTGATCCGATAGGATAAGCCTCCCTGCCCCGGCAAAAAGCAAATAAATTTGCTTTTGCCACCGACTTATTCGTATCTTTGCCGCACATTGCGGCAGTAGCTCAGTCGGTAGAGTGCAAGCTTCCCAAGCTTGAGGTCGCGGGTTCGAGGCCCGTTTGCCGCTCGACGAAAAAAAAGAAACGTCCCGAAGGAAATCGGGACGTTTCTTTTTTCCAAGGAACCAAACCGCCTCAAAGCCGATACGCGACGTCGTTCCCGTACTTCCGGCGCTTGCCCGTCACAGGAAGCCTTGCCCGTAGAGGCAAACCGATCCGCCTTATCCATGCCCGGAGGCGCCTTGCCGGCAAAGAGTCATGCAAACCGGCAAGTCCTCTCAGCGGTTCAAGAAGCAATTTTCCTCATGCGAAAAGATGACGCCTACGGCTTGCAGATAGGCATAGACAATCGTCGTGCCGACGAACTTCATGCCCCGTTCACGCAAGTCTTTCGATACCGCGTCCGACAACGGGGAACGCGTCTTGCCGTGTTCACGAACCACTTTGCCGTCCGTAAAGCGCCAAAGGTAATTATCGAACGAGCCGTATTCGGCCTGGATGGACAAAAAGACCTTGGCATTGATGCTTGCCGCCTGTATCTTGAGACGGTTGCGGATAATGCCCGCGTCGGCTTGCAGACGCTTTTGCCTTTCTTCCGTGTAGGAAGCCACCTTGACCATGTCGAAATCATCGAACGCGCGACGGAAAGCGGCACGTTTGTTCAGCACGCATTCCCAGGAAAGGCCCGCCTGGAATCCCTCCAGCACGAGCATCTCGAAAAGCAGACGGTCGTCGTGCACCGGTACGCCCCATTCCTTGTCGTGATAGGCCACATAGAGCGGGTTCTCCGGATTGGCCCAAAAACAGCGCGGCTCGTCGTCATCATGCTTCATGACTGTATTTTTTTCAATTTCCGCTCAAAAGTAACGATTACGATCGAGAAGTTTTCGCCGCCAAGACGTAACTTCGCGCGACGGTTTACAAAACGATACGAGACGACATGAAAGAAATCCTTTATGTCTTCCTTGGCGGAGGCATCGGCAGCGTGGCACGCTACCTGCTGGGCAAACTCGTGGGGAGCGGCTGGCCCATGGACTTTCCCCTGGCCACGTTCCTGACAAACATCGCGGGCTGTTTCCTGGTCGGCTTGTCCGGCGCATGGATAGTCCGCCATTGCCTGCAAGAAGAATGGCGGTTGTTACTCGTGGTGGGGCTCTGCGGAGGTTTCACGACCTTTTCCACGTTCGGCAAGGAATCCTTGGCCTTGATGCAGGACGGACATATCCTCTGGCTCTGCCTGTACGTGCTCGCCAGCGTGGCATTCGGAATTGTCGCCGTATGGGCAGGAAGCAAAGTAATCGCCTGAAAAGAAACTCCTCAAACAGAAGATGCTTACGGCCTTGGCTTAGGCTTGGGTATTGTCGGGTTCGAATTCAAGCCCGAATCCAATATAGGCATTTCGTTCAACGTATTGAGCCTGAATTATCAATTCTTGTCTTCACCTTCTCTGAACTCCGATATGAACGGGGTTTCGTTCCAATTGGGATTGAAATCCTCCATCGGGTTCAAGTATTATTTCTAAGGAATCGCACGAGGACCGGATCCAAGCCGCCTTCATTTTCATCAACATACGACTCATTCAACAAAAAAGCCCTTGGAAATCCAAGGGCTTTTCTCTTTTACCGTATCCGGCCTCTAAAAAAGTCCATCTATAACACTGTCTTCCACGAAGTTGGGCAATGTAACCTTCAGGCCGGGGCAGGCCTCCATGGCACGCTTGATGGCGAATACGGCGCCTTCGTTCCGCGCCCACGAACGACGCGAGATACCGTTGTTCACGTCCCAGAAAAGCATGGAACGCAACCGCCTGTCCGAATCCGCGCTTCCGTCCAAGACCATGCCGAATCCGCCGTTCATCACTTCGCCCCAGCCCACGCCGCCGCCGTTGTGGATACTTACCCAGGTCGCGCCGCGGAAAGAGTCGCCGATCACGTTCTGGACCGCCATGTCGGCGCAGAAAGCCGAACCGTCGTAGATATTGGAAGTCTCGCGATAGGGGGAGTCCGTTCCCGACACGTCGTGATGGTCGCGCCCCAGCACCACCGGAGCCGACAAGCGTCCCGAACGGATCGCTTCGTTGAAAGCGGCCGCGATACGGATACGTCCCTCGGCATCCGCGTAAAGGATACGCGCCTGGGAACCGACTACCAGCCTGTTCGCCTTGGCACCCTTTATCCACGTGATATTGTCGTGCATCTGCTGACGTATCTCGGCGGGCGACTCCTCGGCCAGCCGTTCCAGCACTTCCATGGCCAAGGCGTCGGTGAGGTCCAGGTCTTCGGGCTTGCCGGAAGCGCAAACCCAGCGGAACGGCCCGAAACCGTAATCGAAACACATCGGCCCCATGATGTCCTGCACGTAGGATGGATACTTGAACGTGCCGTCGGGATTCATCACGTCCGCACCCGCATGACTGCTTTCCAGCAGGAAAGCGTTCCCGTAGTCGAAGAAATACATTCCCTTGGCAGCACAGGCGTTGATGGCCGCCACTTGACGTCGCAAGGAGGCATATACCTGTTCCTTGAACCTTTCGGGTTCCTCGCTCATCATGCGGTTGCTTTCCTCGAGCGAAAGTCCTGCCGGATAATAACCTCCGGCGAAAGGATTGTGCAGCGAACTTTGATCCGAACCCAGATCCACCTGGATGTCGTGCTTCACGATATATTCCCACATGTCCACCGCGTTGCCCAGATAGGCGAACGAGCGGGCCGTCTTTTCTTCACGCGCCTTGGCCACGCAGGCGAACAATTCGTCCAGATCCTCATGGATTTCGTCCACCCAGCCTTGTTCGTGACGTTTGCGGGCCGCCAACGGGTTGATTTCGGCCGTTACCGAAACCACGCCGGCTATATTGCCGGCCTTGGGCTGGGCACCGCTCATGCCGCCCAGTCCGCAGGTGACGAAAAGCGTTCCGGCGGCTTGCTTCCCGATACGGCGCGTGGCGTTGAGCACCGTGATCGTGGTACCGTGCACGATGCCCTGCGGCCCGATATACATGTACGAACCGGCCGTCATCTGACCGTATTGGGTAACACCCAGCGCGTTATAACGTTCCCAGTCGTCGGGTTTGCTGTGGTTGGGAATCATCATGCCGTTGGTGACCACCACGCGGGGCGCGTCCTTATGCGAGGGATACAATCCCATCGGATGGCCCGAATACATCACCAATGTCTGTTCGTCGGTCATTTCGGAAAGATACTTCATGACCAGGCGGTATTGCGCCCAGTTCTGGAAAACCGCGCCGTTTCCGCCGTAAGTGATCAGTTCATGGGGATGCTGCGCCACCGCCGGATCGAGGTTGTTCTGGATCATGAGCATGATGGCCGCCGCCTGACGGCTCTTGGCGGGATATTCGTCGAGGGGACGGGCGAACATCTCGTATTGCGGACGGAAACGATACATGTAGATCCGCCCGTATTCGTCCAATTCCTTGGCAAATTCAGGCCCCAGCACGGCATGTTGCCCGGCAGGGAAATAACGGAGCGCGTTGCGCAACGCCAGTCTCTTTTCTTCCTTGCTCAGGATGTCCTTGCGCTTGGGCGCATGGCTCACCGTCTTGTCGTAAGGACGGGGTTCGGGCAAGCGGTCGGGGATGCCTTCCGTCAAGGCTTTTTGAAATTCAGCAGTATTCATGATGATGCTTTTTTGCTATTCCGATGGTTTGTCTTTCTTCTTTTCCTTGCGGCCGAACACCGAAATATGCACGTAGCGTTCGGGATTCACGCGCAAGTCCTGCAAAAGCAGGTTGAGTTGCCGGGAACTCTTCTCGAGGTTCATGTAAAGCGTGTCGTTGTTGAGCAACCGGCCCAGGCTGCCTTTGCCGCCGTTCACTTTCCCCAAGGCCGTCTCCACCTGCGCCAGGGATTCCTTGAGCGATCGCAACGAAGCCCCTACTTCCGCATGGGCCAAGGTATCGCCCAATGCCGCGAAATCGTCGATTGCCGAAGCCACGACCTCCCTCTTGTCGTACAACATCTTGCTCAAGCCTTCCAGGTTGGCGATCATGTCGTTCACTTTCCGCTTGTTGGCCGCCAACAGGGCGTCGGCGTTGGAAGTGATGCTCTCCACGTTCTCCAAGCTGGCATGAAGGGCATCCAGGCTCTGGCCAAGGCCGCGCACCGTCCTTTCGTCCAAAACCGAATTGAAACTGGCCAGGATACTGTCCATCGAGTTCAATATGCTGCGGATGGTGCTTTCCATGGGTGCCAGCTGGGCCATGAGGTCGGGAACCTGCCTGCCTTGCAGCACCTCGCCCGAAGCAAGCATTTCCGGACTTTCGCCCAAATGAAGCACGATGCCCGAACCGCTCATGAGGCCGAGCGATTCCAAGGAAGCCACCGTACCCTTGTTGATCGTGTATTTCTTCTTGATCTCGATCGACATCTTGATCCGATGGTCGGTATCCGAGACGAATTCTATCCCGCTTACCCGTCCCACTTTCTTACCGTTCACCACCACGGGCGAAGATATGTTGATGCCGCCCGAATTGTCGAAAACGACATAATACGTGTTTTCGGAAGAAAGCAGGTTCCTTCCCGCCAAAAAGAAACACACCCATACGAACAAGGCGATAACGGCCGCCGAGACCAAACCGATTTTCCATTCCTTCGAAAATCGTATTCCCTTCTTGTCACTCATCTTTTACTTGTTTTTTTGATTTTTCGACCGCTTCCTGCAAAGCGACAGGCACATCGTCCTCGAACGCCGTCACGAAAGCCGAGGGATAGCCCGATGCACGCGCCGTCTTCAACGCCTGTTCGAGCCCCTCCATCGTGGACGAACGGGAATAATAGTATTTGTACATGCCCGTCGAGGCATCGCGGTATTTGCTCAAATCCGAAAGCCCGCCGAAATGGCTGGGCTTCAACTCCAGATCGGATCCGGAAGCGGCCAGCTGCACGCGGAATTCGATGCGTCCCGCTCCGGCCTTGGTCTCGACCGGCCCGGATTGCGGCTTGAAAACGGGTTCGGAACTTTCCATCCTGATATTTTCCACGGCCGTGTCTGCCGGCACGGGAACAAGCGTCCCTGCGGCCGTGTCCTTGGCAGGCACTTCCTTGATGACAGGGCGCGGCCCGGATCCCGCCTGCTCCTTTTCCGTTTCTTCCGCGGACACGGGCGAGGGCGGGACGAACACGTTCGAACGCTGGTCTATGCGACGTTTATATTTTGAAAAGGCTTCCAGCAGGCAACGGGCCACCTTGTCGCGCCCCTCTTCGGAAGCAAGGAACTTCTCTTCGGCCGGATTGCTCAAGAAACCTATCTCGGTAAGCACCGAAGGACGCGCCGATTTCCACAGCACATAGAAAGGCCCTTGCTTGATGCCCCGGCTCGGAGAGGAGGCAATGTCCCGCTTGTACAGGTTCTGCAATTCCTGGGCGAAATAGATGCTGTTTTCAAAACCCGCGTCCTGATGCAAGGTAGCGGTCACCACGTCCATCCAGCCCTGACTGTAGTTTTTCTCGTGATTCTGCTCCTGGTAGACGACAGCGTTCTCCCGCTGCACTTCCGCCAGGTTGGCCTCGTTTTTCTGGGAACCCCTCAGCCATGTCTCCACACCGCTGGCCGAGGAAGACGGGGCGGCGTTGCAATGGATGGAAACGAAAAGGTCGGCGTGACGGTCGTTGGCCACCTGGCCCCGCTTCCAAAGTTCGATGAAACGGTCGTCGCTACGGGTATAATACACCTTCACGTCGGGGAAACGTTCCTTGACAAGCTTGCCGAACCGGAGCGCGACAGCCAGCACGACGTCCTTTTCCCGCGCCTTCTTGCCCACGCAACCGGGATCCTTGCCGCCGTGACCGGGGTCGATGACCAGGACATCCACCTTTTCCGATACCGCCTGCGCACATGCCGGGCTTGCCGTCACGAGCATCGCGGACAGGATGCAGACCCATGTTCTCCAACAGTTCATCAACGGGTTATCGTTTTATTAAGTTTTGGGATTTACGTACTTTTGCCCCTTATGCACAAAAGGCAAAAATACGCAAAATTTCGGGCATGGTTCATGCTTGGGGGCTTCGCCTTGTCGTGCATGTCAGCCTTCTCCCAAACCGAGCCCTCCACCGATACGATCGCCGTACCCGCCGACAGTAGCGCCGCCCTGGCCGACAGCACGGGTTTGCTCAAGCAAAGTCCCTCCATAAAAGGCATACTGGACTACACTGCCGCCGACTCGGTCTACGTGGACATGACCACCCGCGTGGCCCATTTGTTCTCGGAAGCCTCGGTCAACTACGACGGCTTCCGCCTCGAATCGGACTACATGGAGGTGAACATGCCCCGCTCGGAAGTCCTGGCCCGGCCCACGCTCGACTCGCTGGAAATGGAAATCGGCATTCCGCATTTCGAAGACGGCAAGAACAGTTTCGATGCCAAGGAAATCACCTACAACTTCGACACGAAGAAAGGTATCATCAAGGACGTGATGACCGTGCAGGAAGATGTTTACGTGCACGGGCAGGTGGTGAAGAAATATGAAAACGACGTTTCGTTCATCAAGAACGCCCGCTTCACTTCCTGCGACCTCGAAACGCCCCACTTCGACCTGAGGGCGTTCAAGGCGAAGGTGGTTCCGCAAAAAGTCATCGTGCTGGGTTCGGCCATGATGTTCATCGAAAACGTGCCCACTCCCTTGATCCTTCCGTTCGCCGTCCTCCCGAACCAAAAGAAACATCGTTCGGGCTTCATATTCCCCAGTTTCGGACAGACACGCCGCGCCGGTTTTTTTTTCAAGGGCTTCGGGGTCTATCTCAACTTCAACGATTACTTTGACTTCAAGGCTGAAGCCGACGCCTACACGGGAGGCAACTGGGAAATACGCGCCGATTTCCGTTATGCGATGCGCTACAAGTTCAGCGGAAACCTGAATTTCGGATACTCGTGGATTTATCAAGACGAAAGGGGGCTTCCCCGGCGCAGCCATCAAAACGGTTTCAAGATCCAATGGTCGCATTCGCAGGATTCCAAGGCGCGCCCCAACAGCCGCTTCTCGGCCAACGTGAACTTCACCAACAGTTCCTACAGCAAGTATTCGGGCAACCTGGACGACTATCTCACCAGTTCCACCTCCTCCAACATATCCTATTCGCTCGACTTCGCCCGCAAGTTGCACCTTTCGCTCAACGCCGCCGCCGACTACAACACTTACACGAGGGCCTTCAACCTCACCTTGCCCACGATAAACCTCTCGGTCGACCAGCTTTATCCTTTCCGTCGCCGCAAGGCCGTGGGCAAACGCCGCTGGTACGAAACCATCAGCTTCAACTACAACCTGCTGGCCCAAAACAGCATCCGGGCCACCGACTCCAACTTCTTCAGCCGCCAGACCCTCGACAACATGAACAACGGCATCAAGCAGACCGCCCGTCTGGCCAGCACGGTAAAGATCTTCAAATACATGAACTGGACCAACTCGTTCGACTACACCGAACTCTGGTATCTGAAGAACACCATCCGCCGATACGATCCCGAACAGACGCAGATAAGGGAAACGACCGACAAGGGATTCAAGGCCACGCGCCAGTTCAGTTACAACACCAACCTTTCGTTCAACGTGTACGGCATCTTCAAGTTCAGGAAAGGATGGATAAAGGCTTTCCGCCACGTGATGACCCCTTCGGTGGGCATCACCTACCGTCCCGACTTCAGCAAGCCCTTCTGGGGCGCCTATGCCACCTATACCGATCCCAACGGCGTGGAACACCTCTATTCCAAATACGCCAACAACATTTACGGAGGTCCGCCTTCGGGCATGGTGGGAAGCATCAACCTTTCGCTCAAGAACACCTTCGACATGAAGGTACGCAGCAAGAAAGACACCGTGAACGGGGAAAAGAAAATCAAACTCATCGACAACCTCAGCATAAGCACCTCCTACAACATGGCGGCCGACTCCCTGCGCTGGGCGCCCATCACGATAAGCGCCCGTACCGTGCTTTTCCAGCGGCTCAACGTGAACGTGGGCGCATCGTTCGACTTCTACAAGGCCGACAAGGACGGACATCGATACAACGAGTTCTTCTGGGTCGACAACAAATACAAAGGCCTCCGGTTCACCCGCACCAACCTGGCCGTCTCGCTGGCCTGGAACCTCAATCCCAAGGCCAATCCCAAGCAAAACGCCCGGACGACCGACCGACCGGAGAATCCCTACGTCGTCTCCGACCTGTACGACCCCTCCGACATCTTCCTGCAACCCATCGACTACAAGGCACCGTGGAACCTCAATATCGGCTACAACCTCAACTATGTCGCCACGCCCGACGCCCAAGACGGCAAGTTGCACCATGACCTGATACAGACCATCACGCTTTCGGGCAACGTGAAGATCACCGACAAGTTCGACATCAATTTCGGAACCGGATTCGACATCCAAGCCAAGAAATTCACGATCACCACGATCAGTTTCAGCCGTGACCTGCATTGCTGGGAAATGGGCTTCTACTGGGTTCCTTTCGGCTATCGCACCGAATGGAACTTCCATATCCGCGTGAAGAGCGGCATTTTCCAAAGCCTCAAGGCGCAAAAGAGCAAATCGTATATCGACAACTACTATTGACGCGGAACAGCCAGCCTCCCCGACGAATGAACACCAAAACGAACATCGCCTACCATTTCCTGGCCTTGGGCATCGTGACGATATGGGGCACGACCTTCGTCTCGTCCAAGCTCCTGCTCGTCGAAGGGCTCACTCCGCAAGCCATCTTCTTTTACCGTTTCCTGCTCGCCTACTTGCTCATGGCGGCCTGCCATCCGAAACAATGGCTTGCCAGGACGGCCAAGGACGAATTGCTGACGGTCGCGGCCGGAATCACCGGCGGCTCGCTCTATTTCTACACCGAAAACACGGCCCTGGCCTACACGGCCACCAACAACATAGCCCTCATACTCTGCATCGCGCCCCTGTTCACCGCGCTCATGCTGCGCCTCTTCGCCCGAGGTGAAACGCCTCCCTTGCGAAGGAACTTCTGGCTCGGATCGCTCCTTGCCTTGGCCGGCGTGGCCTGCGTCATCCTCAACGGACGGTTCGTGTTGCATGTTTCGCCCGCAGGCGACCTGCTTTGCCTTGCCGCCGCGCTCTGCTGGGGATTCTATACCGTTTGCATAAGGAAACTGGAACACCGATACGACAACCTATTCATTACCAGAAAAGTATTCTTTTACGGACTGCTGACTATCCTGCCGATCCATCTCCTCTCGTTCCAGCCCGGAAGCCTCCACTTGCTATGTCGCCCTGTGGTTTTCGGCAACCTGCTCTATCTGGGCGTGCTGGCCTCCCTCATCTGTTTTTTCTTCTGGAACAAGGTATTGCAGGAAATCGAGCCGATCCAGGCCACCAACTACATCTATCTTTCACCCGTGGTCACCGCCGTCGCCTCTTTCCTCGTCCTGGACGAACCGGTGACATGGATCATGCTCATAGGAGCCGTCCTGACCATCGGGGGCGTCTATCTGGCATCCGGACAGCATCGGCGCAGACGCGCCTGAACCGGAAATCCGGCGCGTCCGTATCGAAAAACACGTCCGCATGGCGTCACGGCACGGCAATCCGTGGCGAAACCGCCTACATGAGGTTGTTCAGGTTCTCGTCCTCGTCGGGAAAATCCTGCACCGGTTCCGGGGCTTCTTCCTCTTCTTCTCCTATCGCCGGGCGCTTTTCGCCACGGCACTTGAGATCCACGTCCAAGCCCTCGGGCTTTTCAAAGTCGTCGTCTTGAGGAAAAGCCAGTTCGGCGTCCTCATATACTTTTTTCATGTAGATGCCCCATACGGGCAAGGCGGCATTCGCACCTTGGCCGAGCCGCATGCTGTTGAAGTGGATCGAGCGCAGTTCGCCGCCCACCCAGATGCCGGTGGTAAGGTAGGGCGTGATGCCCATGAACCAGGCGTCGGAATGATTCTGCGTCGTGCCGGTCTTGCCCGCGATGGCCTGTTTGAGTCCGTAGCGCCAACGCAGACGGCCCGCGCTGCCCTCGTCCACGACACCGCGCATGAGGTCGAGCATGAGATAGGCGGTCTTCGCGCTCATGGCCTCTTCCTGTCGCGGGGCGAAGTTCTCGATCACGATGCCGTGCTTGTCTTCGATGCGGGTGACGAACAGCGGTTCGATATGGATGCCTTGGTTAGCGTAGGTGGACATCGCACCGGTCATTTCCTTCACCGAGATGTCCATCGTTCCCAGACAGATGGACGGCACCGCTTCCATGGGCGCGGTAATGCCCATGCGGCGGGTCAAGGCGATGACCGATTCGGGCGGAAAACGCTTGATGAGGTAGGCCGAGATATAGTTCACCGAATTGGCCAAGGCCCAACGCAAGCTTACCATCTCGCCCTCCCTGGCCTTGCCCGAGTTGGCCGGACACCATTCCTCCCCGTCGGGCAACGGGAAGCATACCGGCACGTTGGGCACCTGGGTACAAGGCAGGAATCCGCCCTCCTGCATGGCCAGCGTATAGACGAAAGGCTTGAACGTGGACCCCACCTGCCGACGACCCTGCGATACGTTGTCGTATTTGAAGTACTTGTAACTTATGTCGCCCACATAGGCACGCACGTAGCCCGTCTGGGGTTCCACCGACATCAGGCCGCAGTGCAGGAACCATTTATGGTACCAAAGCGAATCCCAGGGCGACATGACCGTGTCTTTCTCGCCGCCTTTCCAGCTGAACACCTTCATGGAGGTTTTCTTGCGGAAGGCTTCGCGGATCTCCTCGTCCGACGCACCCGCTTTCTTCATGGCGCGGTAACGGTCGGAGTTCATCATGGCCTGCTCCATGAACTTGTTCACTTCCGCCTTGGTCAGGTCGGAAGAAAACGGCGCGTTGCGGCCGCCTTTCACGTCGTTGCGGAAATCCTCCTGCAACGTGCCGCCTATCCATTCGGCAACGGCATCTTCGGCATGCCGTTGCATGCGCGAGTTGATCGTGGTGTAGATCTTCAGTCCGTCGCGATAAAGGTCGTAGGGCTTGCCGTCGGGTTTCTTGTGTTCCTTGCACCATTTGAGCAGGTATTGGCGCAGGTATTCACGGAAATGGGTGGCCAGCCCTTCTTCATGGTTCTGGCGGGAGAAACGCGACATGTCGAGGGGCTTTGCCGACCACTCCTCGTATTCGGCCTGGGTCATGAATCCGGCCTTGCGCATTTGCGAAAAGACGACATTGCGCCGTTTGATCGCGTTCTGGGGGTTGCGCAGCGGATTATAATAGGATGTGGCCTTCAGCATTCCCACCAGGATGGCGGCCTCGTCCGGTTCCAACTCCTCCGGCAACTTGCCGAAATAAGTCGCCGATGCTATCTTGATGCCGTAGGCGTTGTTGCCGAAATCCACCGTGTTGAAATACATGGCGATGATTTCGTCTTTGGTATAGTTGCGTTCGAGCTTGGCGGCGATGACCCACTCCTTGAGCTTGCGCACGGCCAGTCCCAACTTGGAAAGGTTCTTGCGCGGAAAGAGGTTCTTGGCCAATTGCTGGGTGATGGTACTGCCCCCGCCCCCGCTCCGGTCGCCTTTCAATATGGAACGGAAGAACACGCGGCCCAGGGAACGCAGGTCCACGCCGCTATGGCTGTAGAAACGGCTGTCTTCGGTGGCCACGAGCGCCTGCACCAGATAAGGGGAGAGATCGTTGAACTCCACGTTGGTGCGGTTTTCGATGTAATAGGAGCCCAAGACCTGCTGGTCGGAAGATATGATTTCGGAAGAAAGGCTGCTGGCAGGGTTTTCCAAGTCTTCGAACGTGGGCATGAACCCGAAAACGCCCCAGCCGATGCAGCAGAAAAGCAATACGACAAATCCCGTGCAGGAACCGAAAACGGTCCAGAGAATACGGCGGTAACGCCTGAAATTTTCGTCGGATTCGTTGGCCTGTGCGCGCTTTGCTTTCATGAACGACTGATTTTCAAGCCCACCGAGCTGATGTTCTTGAGGCTGTCGTCGCGCATGGCGTGCCTCACCTCGAAACGATACTGGCCGGGCATGGGAAAACGTATGTGTTGTTTGTAAAGGAAACCTATGTCGCGGTATTTCCCGAACTTGCTGCCGAGCCATCTCCCGTCGGCGGTGGCCAGCACGCATTCCAACGTATCGACGGCCGTGTTCATGTCGGGAAAGATGGTGTTCACGAGGAAAAACGCGTTCATCCAGGCGAAGTCGCGCGTGTGCCTGAGACTGAAAGTCACGTCATAAGGCGTGAGGGTGTCTTCCACCATCAACTCGAAACACACCGGTTCGTGATAGGCCCATACGGGCTGCGGCGTGTCGATGGTCTTGTTGATGACCGTGCCGCGTTGGCAGGAAACCGCCGCCAAGCAGAGCAGCATACCCGCCGTCAAGGAGGCCGAAAGGCGCTTAATCCTGTTTTTCATGATTTTTCTTCAGTACCGGTTTTTGCAAGGACGCGGGCGCAGGACGTTTTTTCTCGGACTTGTTGCCGCCTTTGCGTTTTTCGCCTTTGTTGCGCCCCTTGTTTTCCTTGGGCTTGTCGAAACGGGTCAGGTCGTCTTGCCCCACCACCTGCCTGAATTCGGGCTTGGGCTGCACGGGCTTGCGGCTTTCCTTGCTCATTTCCACCAAGTCGCTGGCCACCTGGCCGTTCCTGTTGCGCTCCAGGATGTCGAAAACCTGTTCGGCGGTAAGCTCGGCGTAGCTTCCGGGGATTTCCACGTAAGCGTAGGTGAGGCGACGGCGCAGCGGGTCTATCTTGATGCAACGCGCCTCGCCTTTCTCGGTCTTAAGTATCGCCTTCTGGTCGGGCATCGACTTCATCGCATCCGTATAGACCTCGTATTCGTAGTTCAGGCAGCATTTCAACTTGCTGCATTGGCCCGCCAGCTTCTGCGGGTTGAGCGACACCTGCTGCACGCGCGCGGCGTGGGTGCCCACCGAGGAGAAATTGTGCAGGAACGTCACGCAGCACAGTTCACGTCCGCAGGCTCCGATACCGCCAAGTATGCCCGATTCCTGCCGCGCGCCGATCTGGCGCATCTCGATGCGGAGCTTGAATTCCTCGGCATAGAGCTTGATGAGCTGCCGGAAGTCGACCCGGTCGTCGGCCGTGTAATAGAAGATGGCCTTGGTATGGTCGCCCTGTATCTCCACGTTGTTGATCTTCATGCTCAAGCCGAGCTGGGCGGCCAATACCCGCGCCCTGCGTTGCATTTCCTTCTCGGCCTGGATGGTCTCGGTCCATTTGTCCACGTCGTTCTGACGTGCCTTGCGGTAAATCTTGCGTATTTCGGGCGCGTCCTGCCTGAGGTTGCGTTTTTTCAGTTGCAGGCGGACCAGTTCGCCTTGCAGGCAGATGACGCCGGTGTCGTGCCCGTTGGTGCTTTCCACCACCACGATGTCGCCGGTACGGAAACTTTCGGGGGCTTCGTTTTCGGGCAGACGGAAAAAGTCCTTGTGCGTGTTCTTGAACCGCACCTGCACGACGGGAAAATCGCTTTGCGCGCTCAACCCGGGAAACGAATCCGTCCACTGGCAGCTGTGCATCTGGGCGCAGCAGCCCATCTGAAGGTAGCGGTCGCGGGCAGTTTCTTCCAGCTTCGGCGCGTGCGACAGTCCGCGGCTGTTGTATATGTTCTCGTCCGTGGCGAGACGGGCGAATACTTCGTCTCTCGTTTCATCTTCGTTGCCCTCGTTTTCCCGGGGCGGCACGAAGTCGCGTTCCTCTTTCTGGTCGCGATATGAGGTCTTTCGCAATATGTCTTGATCCATGTCTTGTTGTTTCAAAAGGTTATTTCTTGGCAGCCGCCATTACCCGGCAGAGCCGTATGCTCAGGTCGGTGAAAAGGGCCGGTATGTCGGCGTTGCGGCTTGCCTGGTAAATGGCACCGTTGAACAATTCGTAGTATTGCTCCACGTTGGAGGCGTTCACGAAGCGGGAGAAGTTCCGCCAGAACGTCTTTTCGTTTTCGCTTCCCGCGGTCCACCGGCCGCAATGGTTGCCCGTAAGCAGGCAGGCCCGTACCTCTTCGAGACAGTGCCGCAGGAACATCTTCAACGGTTCGCCTTTCCATTCCTTCATCCTTTCGCTGAAAGCCAGCAGGGCGGGCATGTCCACCTTGAAGCAAAGGCGCATCCAGTCGGCGAAACTCTCGTGGAAGTTCTTCCTCGCCTGGTCGTCGCCAAGAAGCGATCGGGCTTCCACAAGGTTGCCCCGGCTTCGCACGGCCAATTCCCGTGCCGTTTCCATTTCCACGCCTTGCGCACGGAAAAAGGCTTCCATGTCGGCGTTCCCGATCCGCGGCACCTTCACCATCTGGGTACGGCTCAGGATCGTAGGCAGGATGCGGTCGGGGTTTTCCGAAACGAGCAGGAATACGGTTTGCGGCTCAGGTTCTTCCAAGGTCTTGAGCAGGATGGGCGCGGTGACTTCCTCCAGCCTTTCGATAAGCCAGACCACCACGACGCGAAACGCGGCTTCGGCGGGTTTGAGGCTCAAGGTCTGCAGTATCTGCCGGCAGTCGCGCACGTTGATGATCGGCTGCCTTGTGCCTATATCCATGGCAGCCGTCCATTCGTCGAGGCTGAAGACACCCTTGTTTTCCAGCATCATGTCCCGCCACGAGCCGATGTAGTCGAGACTCCGGGAATCTTTCTTGACTCGATTTCCGTCGGCATTGTTGGGATAGACGAAATGCAGGTCGGGATGGGCCAGCTGACTGAATTTGATGCAGGACGGGCATTCTCCGCAGGAATCGGCCGGAAGGCCTCCCAAGTCCTCGTCCCGGGAAGCGCGTACCTTGTTCCGGCAGTTGATGTATCGGGCGTAGGCCACGGCAAGGGCGAGCTGGCCGCTGCCCTCCGCCCCCCAAAACAACTGGGCGTGCGGAACACGGCCGTTGTCCACGGCGGAAATCAACTTTCCGATAAGGTCGCGTTGACCCGTGATGTCCCTGAAACGCATCTGTCAAATAAAAATCACAAACTTGCAAATTTAACGAAAATGAGGCGTTATAGCAAAAGTCGGACGGCATGGCCGGAAACGACCTGTCAAAAAAACATCGGGGAAAATCGTTTTGACAGGAATCGACACGGACGGCTGCAAAAATGTCAGCATTTGTCCCGCGTCGGCGATTCGGCACGCTTTGTGCCGTAGAAATGCCCCGCGTCCGCCGACCGGACGAAAAACAAAGAATAAGAAACCATAAAATAATTTGTCATGTCGAAACTTAAAATCAAACCCTTAGCCGATCGCGTATTGGTTGAACCCATGGAAGCCGAACAAAAGACCGCCGCAGGAATCATCATTCCCGACACGGCCAAGGAAAAGCCCCAGCAGGGCGTGGTAGTAGCCGTAGGTCCCGGCAAGAAGGACGAGCCGATGAGCGTCAAGGCGGGCGACAAGATCCTTTACGGCAAGTATTCCGGTTCCGAAATCAACATCGACGGCACCGGTTACCTGATCATGCGCGAAAGCGATATTTTCGCCATCCTTTAATTCAATTCAACGATCGATTAACACTTAAAAGAGAAAAATATCATGGCAGCAAAAGAAATTCTTTTTGACCAGGAAGCCAAGAACCGCCTCAAGAAAGGCGTGGACGCTTTGTGCGACGCCGTCAAGGTGACGCTGGGCCCCAAAGGCCGCAATGTCATCATCGACAGGAAATTCGGTGCGCCTCACGTGACCAAGGACGGCGTGAGCGTGGCCAAGGAAATAGAATTGAAGGACACCGTGGAGAACATGGGTGCCCAGATGGTGAAGGAAGTAGCCTCCAAGACCAACGACCTGGCCGGCGACGGAACCACCACCGCCACGATCCTGGCGCAAGCCATCGTGCGCACGGGCTTGAAGAACGTTACCGCCGGTGCCAATCCCATGGACTTGAAGCGCGGCATCGACAAGGCCGTGGCCGAAGTGGTGGCCCAGATCAAGAAAATGAGCCGCAAGGTAGGCGACAGCGTTGAAAAGATAGAACAAGTGGCCACGATTTCCGCCAACAACGACGGCAATATCGGCAAGTTGATCGCCGAAGCCATGCGTCAGGTGAAGAAAGAAGGCGTCATCACGATCGAAGAAGCCAAAGGCACCGAAACCAACGTGAAGGTGGTGGAAGGCATGCAGTTCGACCGCGGCTACATCTCGCCCTATTTCGTCACCGACACCGAGAAGATGGAAGCCGTCATGGAAAATCCCTTCGTGTTGCTCTACGACAAGAAGATTTCCGTGATGAAGGACTTCCTGCCCGTATTGGAAAAGACGGTCCAGACGGGACGTCCGTTGGTCGTGATCGCCGAAGACATCGACGGCGAAGCCTTGGCCACGTTGGTCGTGAACCGTTTGCGCGGCTCGCTCAAGATAGCCGCCGTGAAGGCTCCCGGCTTCGGCGACCGCCGCAAGGAAATGATGGAAGACATCGCCACCCTGACCGGCGGCACCGTCATCTCCGAGGAAAAAGGCCTTAAGCTGGAAGACATCGACCTCACTTTCCTCGGTCAAGCCGAAAAGATCACCATCGACAAGGAAAACACCACGATCGTCAACGGCAAGGGCAAGAAATCCGACATTCAGGATCGTGTCAACATGATCAAGGCCCAGATCGAGAAGACCACTTCCGACTACGACCGCGAAAAGTTGCAGGAACGCTTGGCCAAGTTGGCCGGCGGGGTGGCCGTCATCTACGTGGGCGCCGCTTCCGAAGTGGAAATGAAAGAAAAGAAAGACCGTTTCGACGATGCCTTGCACGCCACGCGCGCCGCGGTGGAAGAAGGTATCGTGCCCGGCGGCGGGGTGGCCTATCTGCGCTGCATGACCGCCTTGGACAAGATGAAGGTTGACAACGACGACGAAAAGGTAGGCGTGGAAATCATCCGCCGCGCGTTGGAAGAACCGCTTCGTCAGATCGTGGCCAACGCCGGCCTGGACGGTTCGGTGATCGTGGACAAGGTAAAAGGCGGCAAGGACGACTACGGCTTCAACGCCCGCACCGAAACCTACGAAAACCTGCTGGCCACGGGCGTCATCGACCCCGCCAAGGTTACCCGCGTGGCTTTGGAAAACGCCGCTTCGATCGCCGGCATGTTGCTGACCACCGAATGCGTGTTGGCCGAAATCAAGGAAGACAAGCCCGCCGCCCCGGCCATGCCCGGCGGTATGGACGGAATGTATTGATATCCGCCCTCGGGGCATTCGGAGCCGGAGCCGCTTTTGCGACTCCGGCTTTTTTTGTCCGCTTGGTACGGATGTCAACGTGCGGATGTTGGTTTCTATTTCCCGGCGATGTTTTTTTTCGTCCGTTTTGGCGTACATTTGGCATTCCTATATGAAATGCAAGTTTATGGGCGAAAGCAAGTTCAAGTTATGGTTCTGGCAACGGAAAGTACGGAGCGTCCTGCGGCATGCCACGGCCGCACGCAAGACCTCCGGGCTGTCCGACGCGTACAGGATAGGGATTTACCATGCTTTCAGGAACGCACAGGAAATGGAAAGCCTCCTCGGATTCGCCGCTCGACTGACGCAAGCCGGCAAGCGGGTCAAGGTGCTGACATACGTGCCGGCCAAAACCATGCCTCGCCCCGAAGCGCAAGAGGGCTTCGTTTCGTTCTTTTGCAAGCGTGACGTGGATTGGCGTTTCTTCCCGCGTCGGGAAATCAACCCGGGGCTGGAAGACTTCCTGACTGGCGACTATGACTTGTTGCTGGATTTCAGCGCGGAATTCCATTACACGGACGTGGCGGTCATGGCCATGTGCGACGCCTGCATGAAAGTAGGCAAGTTCACACCTTGGAACCTGAAAGTGAACGACCTCTGCCTTGCGCCCGAAGCGGGAGAGAACCACGTGGAAGGTTTCATCAAGGCTTTGGAAACCTATATGCCGCTGTTCGACGGCGCGCAAAACCAAAAAAAGTAGATTTATGTCTGGCAAGAAAATATTGAGCGGCGTGGGAACGGCCCTGGTGACCCCTTTCAAGAAAGACGGGCGTCATGTGGATTTCGACGCCTTGGAAAAGATAGTGGCGCACAGCATGGAAAACGGCGCGGATTTCCTGGTGGCGATGGGTACCACGGGCGAAAGCCCGACACTGGACGCGGAGGAAAGACGCCAGACGTGCCGCCTCGTCGCCACTTGTACGGCAGGCAAGATTCCCTTGGTGATGGGAATCGGCGGCAACAATACCGCCGCCGTGATCAGGAACCTGGAAGAAACCGACTTTTCGGGTTATTCGGCCATCCTTTCCGTCGCCCCTTTCTACAACAAGCCCGGCCAAAGAGGCTTATACGCCCATTTCAAGGCCGTGGCCGAAAATTCGCCGCTGCCGGTCATCATATACAACATTCCTTCACGCTGCGGAGCCAACGTGGAACCCGAGACGGTGGTGAAGCTTGCCAAGGAAGTGCCCAATGTCGCGGCAGTGAAGGAGGCTTCGGGCATGGTGGGCAAGATCGGCGAGATCTTGCGCGACCGGCCCGACGGTTTTGCCGTATTCAGCGGCGACGATTCGCTCACGTTGCCATTGGTGGCGATGGGGGCCGACGGCGTGATCAGTACGGCGGCCAATCTGATTCCCAAGCAAATGAAGTGTCTGGTCGAAAACGTCAAGAAAGGCCGCCTGGAGGAGGCGCAGGCCGTGAACGGACGCATCATGAACCTGCTCAAGCTGCTTTTTGAACAAGGCAATCCTCCCGGCATCAAGGCCGCGCTCCATATCAAAGGATTCTGCGAAAACACGTTGCGCCTGCCTTTGGTCTCCGTCACGCGCAACCTCTACGCGCGCCTGGAAGAGGAATTGAAAGGATTATAAGGCGGGAATCCCATTGCGAACATTCCGGGCATCGTCTCTCGTGCATGCCCCTTACCGGATTCTACCGTTTTCACATCGTCCCGGTGTCCGGAACGGAACGGTATCATCCCTACATCTTTTCCGGGGCGGAAATGCCCAACAGGTCGAGGCCTTTCTTGATCGTGAGGCCTATCTGCTGCACCAAGGCCAGCCGGAAAGCCTTCAATCGCGCGTTTTCTTCCCGAAGCACGTTCGTGTCCTGATAGAAGCCGTTGAAGTCCTTGGCCAGGTCGTACAGGTAGTTGGCTATGAGCGCGGGGCTGTATTGTTCACCCGCCTGTTTCAACACGGAGGCGTAGGCCGAAAGATTCTGTATCAAACCCTTTTCCTTGCCCGAGATACGCAACCCTTCCGCCTCGTAGGGCACGGGACTGTCGGTCTGGAAGCCGCTCTTGCGCAAAAGCGAACGGATACGGGCGTGCGTGTACTGCAGGAACGGCCCGGTGTTGCCGTTGAAGTCGATGGATTCCTTGGGGTTGAACAACATGTTCTTTACCGGATCCACTTTCAATATGAAGTATTTGAGCGCGCCCATGCCGAGTTCGAAATAGAGACGGCCGGATTCCTCGCTGTTCTCGTCCGGGTTCGCGAGGCCTTTGGCCGCACGTATCTCTTCGCTCGTCTCGCGGGCGGTCTCGGTCATCTTCACGATCAGGTCGTCGGCATCCACCACCGTGCCTTCGCGCGATTTCATCTTGCCTTCGGGCAGTTCCACCATGCCGTAGGAAAGATGGGTTATCTTCTCGCCCCACGCGTAGCCCAACCGGCGTAGTACGCGCTTGAGCACGTCGAAATGGTAGTTCTGCTCGTTCCCCACCACGTAAATGAGCTTTTCGGCATCGAAATCCTGTTGCCGCAGCCGTGCCGTACCGAGGTCTTGCGTCATATAGACCGAAGTGCCGTCCTTTCGTAACAGCAGTTTCTCGTCCAGTCCCTCCTGCCGCAGGTCGGCCCAGACCGAGCCGTCTTCCTTGCGCACGAGGACGCCCTTGTCGAGCCCTTCCTGCACCATGCTCTTGCCTAACAAGTAGGTATCCGACTCGTAATATACCTTGTCGAAGCCCACGCCCAACTGCTCGTAGGTGGCGTCGAAGCCCTCGTAGACCCAGCCGTTCATCTTCCGCCATAGCGCGCGAACCTGTTCGTCGCCGCTCTCCCATTTGCGCAGCATCGCCTGGGCTTCCTGCATCAGTCCGGTCCGGTTTTCGGCCTCCTCTTTCTTCAGCTCCTTGTTCGTTTCGAGGATCTTGTCGGTTTGTTCCTTGAGTTTGCTGCTGAACACCACGTAGTACTTGCCGACCAGATGGTCGCCCTTCATGCCGCTGCTCTGAGGCGTTTCGCCCTCGCCCCACTTGAGCCAGGCCAGCATCGACTTGCAGATATGGATGCCGCGGTCGTTCACCAGATTCACTTTCTTCACCGTGTAACCGTTGGCCTGCAATATCTTGCTCACCGACCAGCCCAGCAATATGTTGCGGATATGCCCCAAGTGCAAGGGCTTGTTGGTATTGGGCGAGGAGTATTCTATGACGACAGGCTTGCTCTCCTTTGCGGCAGGGGCGGCTTGGCGGCGCAACTGGTCAAGGTGTCTTACCCAGTATCCGTCGGCCACCGAGAGGTTCAGGAATCCCTTGACGGTATTGAACGCCGTCACTTCGGGACAATTTTCTTGCAGGTAGGAACCGATGGCATGGCCCGTTTCCTCCGGACTTTTCCTTGAAGCCCTGACGAAAGGGAACACGACCAAGGTGAGGTCGCCCTCGAATTTCCTGTCGGTTTTCTGGAACGATATGTTCCCTTGTTCAACTTCAAGTCCGAACAACTGCTTGACGGCCTGAGCCGTAAGTTTTCCTAAGAGGTTTTCGATGGTTTCCATGATGCAAGCCGGATAAGGTGATGTCCGGTCGAATTTCGACCAAACTTGCGAAAATACGAAGAATCTACGGATGTTCCGAATATCCGGCGCGGCCATGAAGAAACGATAGTTTCCCGAGATGACGGAAAAGCCTCCACACCATATCTGCCAGCCGGTCTGCATATCAACCGAATCGCTCCGCATCCCGCACGGGACGAGAATGACACATTCCCTGCCACCACCGGAAAGACACGGGTTCCATAAACAAAAGGAGAGGACATACCATAGGTACGTCCTCTCCTTCCCTATGCACGACCCGGTGTATCGGGCCATGCGGTCTTATCTGACCATTACTTTCTCCACTGTCGCTGCGGCCCTGACCACATAGAACCCAGGCGCCACATGCAAGATGCTCTCGTCCTTTCCTCTTTCCTTACGGACAAGTTTTCCGTCTATCGAAAAGACTTCTATCTGCTTGCCGGCGGCTCCCCTTACAAGGATCTGATTCTTTCCGGCGATAATGGAGATGCCGGAGTTCTCTCCTCTATCCACCCCGACATACTCCCCTACCATCACTTCGTTGGATGAGGCGGACTCACCTCGATCATACACGGTAGTCACACGATAATTGTGAGCCCCGGGCTGATCTTTATCCGTAAAAGAGATTTCAGAAAGCAGCCCTGTGTTCAACTTTTCCCCATCACGGAAGATATTGTAACCAAGCACCTGCAAATCCGCCGCAGGATTGGCCCGCTCAAAGGTGATATCATCCACAAAAAGGGCAAACTGACGGTTGGACACACAACGGATGGCAAAGTATTTCGCGCCTTCCGGAATATCGAACCTGTATTCTTTCCATTCAACCGGAACATGGTCTTCTGCCGCTATCTTGATGAATTCATCCACATCGGTACCGGTCATTGAATACAGGAACTCAAACTGCTCGTTATACTCCGCCCCTACCGATTTGGCATAGAAACCAACCGTCTGCGCCTTGCCTGAGAGAGTCGGCGAAATCATCCAGTCGTCGTTGGGACTTGTCGGCGCACAGAGACATACAAAGGCCTGATGACCGCTGCGGGGCTGCCACGAACGGACCGTGATACCGAGCTGGGCCGGATTGAAAACAATGAAGCTCAATTCACGGCCTCTGGCAATGTTGGGATGTTCAAAGCCTGCCAATCCGTTGGAACCCTCACCGTCACCATCGTACATGGTCCAATCCCCGACATAGTCATTGTCAAGCGCAGAAGACGGAAAACCGACAGAAAAGGGAACATAACGCTCGCCGTCATCGGTCACCTTGACATCACCCGGATCGAGACGCGGGGCCGTCCATTCAAGAAGCACATCCTTGGCTTCCCGATGTGCCGTCAGGTTTTCCACCACGGGATAATCACGATGGATGATCATCGTGGAGACAGTGTCGGAGGTATTGTCTGCCGCATTTTCATCCTCATAGTCGATAACGGCATAGAACGTGGTATTTTCCGGGAAAACAGGCGAGATTGCAATCGAAAATCCTACAACCTGCTTGGCGGCGGCCTTCAACGACGGCATCTGCTTGCCGGCTATTTTAGCGCCATTGCAATAAAGGTCGACGGAATATGCACGCGACGCATTTTCTCCGTTATTCTCAACAGTCACGGTAACCTGACTTGTGCTTCCGGGCATCATTTTGTTGGCAGCTTCTATGGAGAATACAGCCAAGTTGTCATCGAGAACTTCGGCAATACGGAAATTGTCCACATACAACACATATTTGCGGATGATGTAGGAAAGACGCACCTGTATATCCTTTCCGATATATTCTTCAAGCGAACAGGAATACTTTTCCCAGTGCTGCTCCTCACCTCCTTGGTTCAGCGGGGTCACACCTACCTGCCTGAATCCGTTCCCGTCATTGATTTCAACGACGATCTCCTCTCCTTCCGGGGAGGTCGGGATACTCCAGTACCAAAAAGAGAAAGCCGGTTTTTTGCCTTCAATGTGGATTTTTCCGGTAAATACACTTCCCTTTTTGTCGATGGCGCCGGTATAGAAGAGACAACGGCCGTCACCATCCTGATCTTTCTGATCCCATATCTGCCATACGGCACCCTCGTTCTCATTTTCTTCTCCAAGGATACCTCGCAACGTACCTCCGAATGTCTCCACATAAGGCATGCTGTAGGCATCCCCCACCGGTATGACCGGAGCCACGCATACATTGGCGGTATTCTTTCCTTTTTCGGTCGCGGCAAACACACCGTATTTGATAAACGCCTGCATGCCCGCTTCGATGTCGAATCTTTCGGTATAACCGAGTTTTTTGAGATCCGTAACGGCCTCTATCCACGTCATGGTGTTGTCATCGTATCTGGCCACCGTATAGGAAACGAATTCCTCATTGACGGGGCAACCGTCGATGTCTGCCTCGGGGGCTTCCCATGTAATGTCTACCGTACGGTGGTCTGCCCTTTCTTTAGCCTTGGCGTTTCCGGGAGCGCCAGGCACATTTATGCCGGCATAGGCCCTTGCCTCGGCGGCCTTGCCTCGGCCTGCCTCATTGTAAGCGTAGGTGGTATAGATGTGCAATCCCTCGCTCATGTCATTGTCGGAAAAATCAAACGATGCGCCGGGTGCGGGGCTGTCGTAAGTCTGCAGCAGGGTATCGTCGCGGAACAACTCCATTTTTTCAATGTTGGAGAGCTGGCTGCCATCAATACACTTGGCGGGAGCGGCAACCTTGACCTCCACGCTCATGCCACCTTGTTTATCGGCCAAGGCCGACAGGGAAGGCGCATCGGGAGCTCCGGCGGAGGTTCCGGCATCCACAGCCATTCCATAAGCGTACATTCCATAAGCGTCGGGATCACTTATACCATGTATGGCGAGATAATACTTTCCTGAAGTTTCCACTTGAAACGTTTCGCTGTAGACCTCTTTTTCTGCCGAATAGGTCAATGGCTCGATGATGGTCCGGATACAACTTTCCTTAGCCGGAGCGGTGGCAAGCAAAGCTTCGAATATCTCTTTGTTACCGTATTGCGGCAGACGCACTCCCATCACGGCGGAAAATTTATAGAGCCGGCCTGCTTCCAAACGCACAGGGGCGGAGAATATATAGTCATCTCCCTTGGTAACGCTGGTGGGATAAAGGAAAAGACACTCATCGTCCAGCATCCATATACGTCCGTCATTGTTGGCGTCAATAATAGTCAGGTCGGCAATGGCCTCCCGGGAGGTGAACATCACTTCGTAGGGAAGTTTGACCGCTCCAAGCCGATATTCGGGACTTAACGTGGCCGCACCGGCAACGCCTCTGTTTACGGGAACCACCTCATAACGGTAATTTATCAATTCCGTGGTTTCCGGAACGACATCTTCATAAGTAGTTGCCTTAAGCTTGTCTGCCACTACGATATTTCCAGGCTGTCGTGTGATGGTATACGTTACACTATCCTTATCGAATATACCGGCATCGGCAGATTTTTCCGAGGCAGGCCAACCAATAATGAAACGGTCTTCCTCATAACGGATAGTCACGCTATCTACAGCCACCGGCCTTCCATAACCGATATGTCGGTTCAGGTAGGCTTCGGGGCCGGTTCCGGCATCATTGCTTAACGAGACAATGAATGTATAGGAGCCCGATGCTGCCAGGGTGACCGGTATGTCCTGCGATTTTCCGCCTGAAATCGAGCCTGTCGACAAGATGGTGCCGTCTTGAACGGCTACACGGTAGGTAAGATCCGTCATCAAGGGCTCTCCTCCGACAGTAAGCATCGGTGCCGTGAATGAAATCGTTCCCGAGAGTGTAGCATGGTCGAATGTGGCGCTGAGGCCGGTAACCTGCCGCGGTGCCCCGGACGGGTATTCTTTCTCCGGAATATACATGCCGGCAAGCTGTTCACCGTCTTCCATATCATACAACTTGGTAACGGCTCCGTCTTTGGTATCAATGGCATATAGCGTGGTCGCCGTATCAGCGCAAGTGAGAAAATAAAACAGGCCCGACGCATCATCGATGGTACCCGTCGTCTGGTATTGAGACCTTAAACCGGTGCTGGCAATCAACGTCATCTTGCCCGTTTCTTTTTCTACCGAATAGAATCTGCCGGAACGGTCAATGGCAAACAGGTTGCCAAGTTTGTCTATGCCCAACGCATTCCAGGCTTCCGAAAGCCCGACAATAACGGTACGTTCCACATCGGCTTGTTCAGGATCAAGCTTGCCGAACACATAATCCGTGTTATTATTTCCGGTTTCGGCGCGAAAACAGCCATACACCATGCCCGAAGTGTGGTCGTATGCCAAATCCCTGGCTATGTTGACTTCCATTCCCTGTTGCCGTGTAACGGTGTAGTCGGAGAGATCCAGAATATAGGAATCGACAAGAACCAATCCCCATGAGGGCATAATCGAATAACGGGTATAGAAATATTTTCCGTTACCGATATACGTCGCCCCTCCCGTAGGATCCAATGGATCCGAACCGGTTATTTCTTTCAGGCATTTGCTGCCGTATTCGGACAAAGGGTATTCGTACAATCCGAATCGCTGTTGCTGGTTCGCTATCCATGAGTCTTTCGAAAGCACGGCGGTTCGGAACACCTCGCTGGTGGCCACGCCGCCGTTTGCCTCTTTAATCGGCTTGTGCGGATTTTGCCGCATAATCGATTTATGCGTATTCCGTTTCAAAAGAATCTCCCCGTTATCAGCATGGAGAGCGGGCAATGCAAAAAAGGTGGCCATGAAGGTCATCGCCACCTTTTTCAATGTGTTTCCCTTTTTCATAAAATTGGTTTGTAATGTTTTATGCAAAAGCATAAAATGGTTGTTGTTTTTACTCGACCATAATATTAATAAATTTCCTTGAAACGATAAAACAACAAGGATGCCGTTGAATCCCGCTGCGGTCCGGAATACGTTACGGAAGTATGGTTAAAATCATACGAGTTGCTATCAATTCTACACAAAAAAATTATTTGAATGATACCCTTGGTACCGGGAGCCTTCCGTTTTTATTTGCCTGACGACCGAAACATTTCGGCCATGCAACGCTTTTTCTGATCCATATTGATAATAAGTACCGCCGACCCGGATGGTTCACGATCCGCTCGTTTTTGCCATTTCGCCATCCCATTGCCCGACGGGGATATGGATGCCCGTACCGATCATCTTGCGGTGCGGCCTGCCGAAGATGCCCACAAGGCCAGTTGGCTCTCCTTGGATCGGGTCTTGTGCTGTTCGAGTATGAAAGTGCACCTTGCCATGTCCGGAAAGTTTTGAAAAGGACTTGGCCCTGTGCCATATACGTTCCCCGCCATATAACCCGAAATCCATATGGCATTTGCAGGCCGAAAACGGCCTGCAATGGCTTCAAACGGCACATCAAGATCTTTTTTTACCAAGAACACGGTCTTTTCCGACCCCATCGCGCCCGGAATGGCGCGTAACCATCTGACTAAAATAGAAAAAGGAGCGTTATCGCTCCCTCTTGTTGGCGGTCCGGACGAGACTCGAACTCGCGACCCCATGCGTGACAGGCATGTATTCTAACCAACTGAACTACCGGACCTCTCGGATTGAGGCTGCAAAGATATGTACTATTTTTGAATTTCCAAAATAAAATATCAAGGCCTCTGCAAAAAAACTCCGTTACTGGCAATCGGCAAGGGCGTTGGCGCCGCTCACGATTTCCAACAATTCGTTGGTAATGGCCGACTGGCGAAGCTTGTTGTATTTGAGGTTGAGTTCCTTGATGAGTTCTTCCGCGTTTTCCGAAGCCTTGCTCATGGCCGTCATGCGCGCCCCGTGTTCGGCCACCAGCGACTGGCACAAGGCCAAATAGAAATAGAGCACGGAAACCATCGGCAACATGGTATCGATGACCGTTTGACGATCGGGCAATATCTCCACGTCTTCCGAAAAGAACGAACCGAAATCCATGGCCGAATGGGCTTCCTTGAGCGCGGCCGCCGACGCGAACTGACGGCGTTCTTCCGACAAAAGCCTGTCTCCGGCATTCAAAATACCGTCTATGGGCAACACCTTGCGCGCCCTGACGATCTGCGAGGCGGCGTTTATCGGCTTCACGCACACCATGTCGACCCTGTGGTAATCGCCTTTTTCATACTTCTCCACCACTTTCCGCATAAAGGCGGACACCTTTGCATAGTCGGCATCGGTAGGCTGGAAAGCGGGAACATCCGTCTCTTTCCGATAATCCTTGCCCGCGAAATAAGATACGGCACGATTGCCGACCGGAAGCACATGCACGTTCCCTGCCGGCAAATGACCGTATTGACGGCTGATATAAGCCTCGGCCTCCTTGCAGACGTTGGAATTGAAATTTCCGCACATGCCCTTGTCGGCGGCCAACACGATGACCAAGACCCGTTCCACCTTGTCGTATCCGTATCCCAAGAGGCTGTTCCGGCCATCACGATCCACCGCTCCCGCCACGTTGCGGTATATCTCGAGCAAACGGAAGCAAATGGCACGGACATTGGCGGTCCTTACCTGCGCCTTGCGCCATTTCGACACCGAAACCATTTTCATGGCCGAAGTGAGCTGCTGCGTGGAGCGAGCCGATTCCAAGCGGGTCCTGAGTTCCTTTAAGCCTGCCATGGTTTCTTAGTCTGCGGTTGATGCGGAAACGTTTTCTACCGAACCGGCAGCCGTCTTCTTGAGCACTTCCTCTATCTTGGCATCCATCTCCCCTGCGGCGATGCGTGCCAGCACATCGGCATGGTCGTGGCGCAACTGGCGCAAGTAGTCCTGCTGGAAAGCCGCCACCTTGTCTACGGGAAGTTTCAGCAACAAACCTTTCACTCCGCAATACAGCACGGCCACCTGTTCTTCCACCTTCATGGGCGAATATTGCGGTTGCTTGAGCAGTTCCACGTTGCGATGCCCCTTGTCGAGAGCCAGTTTCGTAGCGGGATCCAAGTCGGAACCGAACTTGGAGAACGATTCCAGTTCGCGGAACTGGGCCTGGTCGAGCTTCAACGTGCCGGCCACTTTCTTCATCGACTTGATCTGCGCCGCGCCGCCTACCCTCGACACGGAAATACCCACATTGATAGCCGGACGGACGCCGGCGTTGAACAGGCTCGTCTCAAGAAAAATCTGCCCGTCGGTAATCGAGATGACATTGGTCGGTATGTAGGCCGAAACGTCACCCTCCTGGGTCTCGATGATGGGCAGGGCCGTCAGCGAACCGCCGCCCTTGACCTTGCCTTGAAGGCATTCGGGCACATCGTTCATCTCCTTGGCCACGTCGTCGGAGCGGATAATCTTGGCCGCACGTTCCAGCAAGCGGGAATGCAAGTAGAAGACATCGCCCGGATAAGCCTCCCGTCCCGGCGGACGGCGCAAAAGCAACGAAACCTCGCGGTAGGCCACCGCCTGCTTCGACAAGTCGTCATAGACCACCAGCGCATGACGGCCCGTATCGCGGAAATATTCCCCGATGGCCGCCCCGGCGAACGGGGCGTAGAACTGCATGGCCGCCGGATCGGCCGCCATGGCGGCCACCACGACCGTATAGGGCATCGCTCCGTTGTCTTGCAGGGTCTTTACGACCGAAGCCACCGTGGAGCCTTTCTGGCCGATGGCCACATATATGCAATATATGGGATCGCCCGCCTCGTAACGGGCTTTCTGGTTCAAGATGGTATCGACGGCGATGGCGGTCTTGCCCGTCTGACGGTCGCCGATGATGAGTTCACGCTGTCCGCGTCCGATGGGAATCATGGCGTCCACGCTCTTGAGGCCTGTCTGCAAAGGTCGCGCCACCGGTTCACGGTAAATCACGCCGGGCGCCTTGCGTTCAAGCGGCATCTGCAGCAATTCGCCCTCGATAGGCCCCTTGCCGTCTATGGGTTCGCCCAAGGTATTGACCACGCGCCCCAACATGCTTTCGCCCACCCCGACGGATGCGATCCGGTGCGTCCGCCGAACCTTGTCTCCCTCCTGCACTTCCGACGAGTTGCCCAACATCACCACGCCCACGTTGTCTTCTTCCAAGTTGAGCACGATACCGTTCACGCCCGCCGCCGGGAACTCCACCAATTCGCCCGCTTCGGCATTGTCCAGGCCGAAAACGCGCGCGATGCCGTCGCCGGCCTTCAGCACGGTTCCCACCTCCTGCATGTCCTCGTTCAGGTCGAAACCCGCCAATTGGCGTTTCAAAATATCCGTCACTTCCGACGCCTTGATACCTGTCATCATCTCTTTCTGTATGCTTTTTGTTAAAACCCGACCGTTTTCCCGGTCTTCCTACGCGCCCAATTCCCTACGCAGCCTGTGCAGCCGGCCTGCCACGCTGCAGTCGGCAAAACGCCAATCCAGGCGCAACGTGAATCCGCCAAGCAGCCAGGGAGCCACCTTGTTGACCATTTCGACCTGGCTGTCGGGCATGTTTTTCGCGAACCATTCATCGAACAACCTCTGCTCGGATCCGGTAAGCGGCCGGGGGGTCCCCACCACCGCACGCACGATGCCTTTTTTCTTGCGATACAAGGCCACGTATTCGTGCACGATGCCCGAAACGTCCGCGCTCCGATGTTTTTCTATGATCAAATTAAGGAAACGTATGCAAAGTCCGTCCAGATGCCCCTTGAAGAACCCGGCGATGGTCTGCTTCTTGAGCCTGACCGGTATCACGGGACTGGCCATCCAGGCCCTTACCTCCCGTGCCTGCGAGAAAAAATCCATGAGCACCTGCATCTGCGGATACACGTGCTCGTTCTGGGAATATTCCTCGGCCAGGTCGTAAAGCGCGCGGGCGTAGCGTATGTTCGCCTTGGATTGTTGCATGACTATAGCTTCACGTTTTTCAGTTCCTGTTCGATGTAAGCCTGCTGACGGTCGCTGTCGGAAAGCTCGGCACCCAGTATCTTTTCGGCCATATCCACCGAAACGGAAACAACCTGTTTCTTGATTTCGTCCAAGGCCATGCGTCTTTCCCGATCGATGTCGTTCCGCGCCGAAGCCATCATCCGTTCATACTCGGCATGCGCCTTTTCCCGGCTTTCCTCCTCGATCTTGCGTTTGATCTGGTCGGCTTCCGCCAATATCCTCTCGCGTTCGGAGCGGGCCTGTTCCATCATCGCCTTGTTTTCGACCTGCATACGTTCCATTTCCTCTCGCATGCTCTCCGTCCGGCTCAAGGCCGTGGCGATCTTCTCCTCCCTTTTCTCGAGCATCCCGTTTATGACAGGAAACGCCCACTTCCTAAGTATGAGGAAAAGCAGGATGAATATGAGGCAGGTCCAGAACAGGACGCCGATTCCCGGCATTACCAATTCCATAGCAGCAATTTTTTAATGCCCTACATGACAACCGCCAACAAGCCTACGACGACCGCGAAGAGGGACACCCCTTCCACGAAAGCGGCGGTAAGGATCATGTTGGTCCGGATGTCGTTGGCGGCTTCGGGCTGACGGGCGATGGCATCGACGGCACCCTTGCCGATGTTACCGATACCGAGGGCGGCGGCGATGGCGGCAAGGCCGGCACCTACGGCACCTCCCATCTTGGCCAAGGCACTCAGATCCGTGACCGTGGGCAAGGCATTGTTTACTGCGTCTAAAAGAATGGATAAGGACAACATGATTGTATGTTTTTTTGGTTATTTGTCATTCATGTGCTTCCACCGCCGATTCCGCAGGCCCGCCCAAGGCATCGGCCAGGTAGGTACACGACAAGGTGGTGAAAATATAGGCTTGGATAAACGAAACCAGCAGTTCCAAGGCGTCGGCGAACAATCCGAACAAGACGGTAAGCGGCGAGACCATGAAGCCCAAGGCCGGGCCGACCGCACCGAAAATCAGCACCAACGACACGAAGCCCAAGATGATGATATGTCCGGCGGTCATGTTCGCGAATAGCCGGATCATCAGCACGAAAGGCTTGGTGATCAATTCCATGGCTTCTATGAGCGGCATCAACGGCAACGGAAACTTCATCCACATCGGAACGCCGGGATTATTGAACGTGTGGCTCCAGAACTTCTTCGTGGAATGTCGCATCGTGACAAGATATGTGAGGAAAGCCAGCACGAACGTGACCGAAATGTTGCCCGTCACGTTCGCCCCGAAAGGGAAAAAGGGTACGATTCCCAGGAGGTTTCCGAGCAGGATAAAGAAAAACAACGTGGCCATATAGGGCAAGAACCTGTCGCCGTGCTTCTTTCCGAGATTGGCATAGACGATGTCGTTGCGGACAAACAGGAAAACCGGCTCGAAAAGGGCCGCCACGCCCCTCGGGGCGTTTTCACCGTTCCGCTTGTAGGAACGGACGATAAACCAGAAAAGAACCAGGATGACCACGCACGACACCATAAGCCCGAAAACGGTCTTGGTAATCGAAAAATCAAGGGGATTGGCGGCGGCAATGCGCACCGAACCGTCTTCGGCCTTTTCCAAGGCCACGATCTTTCCCTTGCGGGGATTTTCCGTGCGCAATTGGAAATCCTTGTACGTATGCTCCGGATTTTCGAACCTGGCCGAGGAAAAAACGTGAAATCCGCCCTCATGGAACAAGATCACAGGCAAATGCAACTCCACTTTCTTCCCGCCCCAGTCGCAGATATGCCACGAATGCTTGTCGGTGACATGATCCAATATCAGTTCACCCGCGTTGAAACGCTCACGGGACGCCCCGGCAACGGAATCCTGCCGCGCGAAAAGGACGCAAGGCCATGCCGTGGCAAGGCATGCGACCAACAGCAACCTGTAGTATAAAGATTTCATTTCCATTGTCCGGATTCAAGACGCAATCGCGAATTTAGTGAAAAGATTCCAATGCGAGACGCCTTCATGAAAATCCATCATCCGTTAAAAAGGCCGAAAATTAAGATTTTTTAACTTAAATATCACTTCTTCAATTGTATACAACCCTACATTTGCCACCATCGGAAACGAGGGAACATACACCTATTGTCGAACTTAAACGTAAAATAACATGAAAGCACTCCTGACGAAGCCCTTCGGGCGTAAGACGAGCCTTTTGCTCCTTTCGTCGTTCATGGCGGCCGTCGCTTCCTTGCGGGGATCGAATCCGTACGAAGAAACCTGCAACCATTACAATGTCTTCACGCTCACCGCCGAATCGAGGCACGACGCTTCGTCTTGCCCCGTGCCTCGTGCGGCACATCCTCATTGCTTCACCCGGCTTTCGGCCAGGTTCATATCGGAAGCCGTGAAAGACAAAATGACGAAAGGCGAAATCAACCTGGACAACCTGTACCTTCTTCCCGCGATATTTCAAGGCGAGGCCAAGGCCGTCGTGGACATCCCGCTCATCGACGACGTCCTGACAGGGATTTTCCAGGAAGATTTCCGGTCTTTCGACCCCGACAAAATGTATCTGCTCGTCTTCCTGCACACGAAAACCTATGGCAACGGTTCAAGGCCGGAGGCCATCGAACACATGCCGGATCTGGCAGACTTGCGGCAAATTCCATCCGAAGCCGTTCCTGTGGGAGGGAACTTGTCGTTCGACGCCGGCCGACCGATCCTCATCAAGCTCGCCGACATGCTCAAGACGACCTTGTCTACCTCGATCGCCTGCCAGACCCTGACTCTCGGCCTTGCCTCAAAATGCCCGTTGGTCATCAACAACACCCAAACCGTCTACAAAGGGTATCCGTACAGGGTTTCCCTGAACGCCCGAGCCGCATGCGCGGCCTCCGAATTCGTGAACACGCCCGAAACCTTTCCCGTAACCAAGGAACTCACCTATACGGACAACACCTTCGGCTGGGAATACATCCATGGAGACATGACGGCCTTCAAGCCCTTGAAAAGACGGGGCGCGACCATCCTTGTCAATCCGCTGGAAGACAAGGAACTGCCCTTTGGCAAGAACATCCTCGTCAAAATCGTCGACGGCCGGCCCGGCGATACGAAAAACACGAAAACGATCTGCTTCTATCCCGACATTCCGCAACCCACGAAAACCAAGTTCCAGCAAATTCCGGAGGGCTCCGACCGGCTGCAGGAACTCACGCTCACCTTCGACCGGAAACCGAACGATGAAGCAGAGGAGAAACTCACGCTGCTGACCGTCTACAGCAAGATCGGACGGAAATCCGACGGCACGCCCGACCTCGGCGAATCCGTTCCCGTTTTCCAGGAGAGCATCGACATGAGAAAATTCAACGGATTGAATTACACCGTTTCCGTTGCCAACCATCCCATGAAAGAAGGCACTTACCATGTCACCGTGGAAGGCACGGCCAGGAACCGCAGCAACAACCCGAACACGAGCGAAAACCATTCCCTGCCCGCCGAAATCAAGAACGCCATGTTCCAGGCAGTTCCCGTGGTCGTGGGAAAAAACGAAATAAATATAGAGAAAACGGAGTTCACGCCCCCCGACTGTTTCGAAACGAAAGGGAAACTGAAAATCACGTTAGGTGAATACTTCCTGCCCTTGATCTCCAAGAACCCCGTCTTCTACTACCGTACCGGAACAGACCCTGACGGGACCATCCTGTACGACACGATCCATTTCAAATGTACCTATATGGGCACGCGGGACGACCCCCATGCCACTTTCGAATGCGACCATGTCGACGAACGCAATACATACTTCAAGGTAGTCATCCCTGCCATCCTGAGTTCCGCCGGCGGCGGAAGCGGAAGCTTGTCCATGCAGAAAGTCCCGACCGGAAGTTCATCTCCCCATTCGGACAACGACAGGAGCGCTTATTTCCAGATCGGATTTTCCCGACCCGGACGGATCCAGGTTCCTGTCGAAGTGAAGCACAACAGCGGATTCTACCATGTGAACAAGAAACTGCAGATGGCCGACGACGGGAAAGTGACCGTCTTCAGGGAACACACAGGCGGAGGTACGCCCCCGTATCGTTTTTATTTCAGGGACGAATTCGCCTATCCGTCACTGACGGTACTATCGAACGATGTCATTCCCGCCCCGAACGCGGGCATAAGGTACATTTCCGTACGGGATTCCAAGGGCTGCCTTTTCGACACCTCCGTATTCGTGGGCAACCTCGGCGGCCAGCTTTTCGCCAAGCTCGACATGGAACGGGCCATAAGCTGCCACGAGACCGACGACGGCATATTGAGAACCTCGCTCGAAAAGAAGACCGGCAATCCGCTCGGCCATGCATGGTACAAGGACGGGACTTTGCTTTCGGGCGAATCGAACACGATGCTCTACGACCTCGGCCCGGGCAACTACAAGGTGGTGGTCACCGACTTGAAAACGGGCATGGCATCGAGCGACGAAATCACGTTGACACGACCTGCCCCGTTGAAACTGGACGTGCAACATCAAAAGGACGTGGACTGTTTCGGCGACAACAGCGGAGCCATAGCGCTTTCAGGTTCGGGCGGAACGCCGTCTTACCTCTACTTGTGGGACGGGGTCGATTACGGCAGCCTGCGACGCGACTTGCCTGCCGGAGAATACAGCGTGAAGCTTGTCGACCACAACAGTTGCGAAATCACGCGGACCTATGTCGTCAAGCAACCCGGACAAGCCTTCCGGATAAGCATCGATTCGGTATTTCCCGCCCATCATGACGAAAAAGGGAATTATACGCCCGGACGTATCGTGCTTCATTCCCGAGGCGGCACGAAACCTTACGGCATACTCGACCAAGGAGGTGCCGACCTGGACGCCCTCGACGCGGGAACCTATCATCTCGAACAGAGGGACGCCAGGCAATGTATCGCTTCGCAAGACGTCACCGTCGACTACTACGACAAGATGAAAATAGAGATCGTGCAGGATCGGGAAAACCTATGTTCCGGTGACAAGGACGCCGCCTGCCACGTGGAAATCACAGGCGGCGTCCCACCCTTTTCCATCTTGTGGAGCAACGGGGCAAAGCACGATACCGTCAACGGCCTTGGCAGAGGAAACTTGTCCGTGCAGGTGACGGATGCCGCCGGGGTGACGAAAACAGACCGCCTGTTCGTCCATCTTCCCTTGCCGCTCTCGATAGATTCCGTATCGATGAAAGACCCGACGTATCACGGTTGCACGGACAGCCTTTGTCCGCCGGGGGAAACGGACGGGGAAACAGGTTTCCGCGTGAGCGGCGGAACGCCGCCCTATCGTTTTTCTTGGAAAAAGGACGGCCTGCCTGCCGAAATCCCCCTTTTTGCGACCCCACGGCCGTCTGAAAGAAAAGAAGCCCGCCATCTGGGCGCCGGACATTACGAACTGACCGCCACCGACCGGAACGCTTGCACGGCAAGGCTCTCTTTCACGCTGGCGGACATTCCCGCCCTGCATGCGGTCATCGAGACCGTGCAAGAAACAAGTTGCCACGGCGCACGAGACGGCATCATCCGGGTCAAGGCCGCAGGCGGGACGCCGCCCTACCGGCACGCATGGGAGAATCTGCCCGACACGAACGGACGGCTGGAGAACATTCCCGCGGGCAATTACAAGGTGCATGTCTCCGACGCCCTGGGCGTCACGGCTTCGGCCATGCTGCACCTGGATGAGCCGGAACCCTTGCGTATCGTCGTCGAATCCGTCAAGCCCCCCTCCTATCCCGGCAGCAGGAACGGTCAGGCGCACGAACGCGAAAACGACGGTGAAATCATCGTTTCGGCAAAAGGAGGAAACGAACCCTACCGCTTCCTATGGACGGACGCGAACGATTCTTCCATCGCAGACAAGCGCGCCCGTGAAAAACTTTCCGAAGGCACGTACCACCTCAAGCTGCGCGACGCGTCGGGCTGCATGGCCGACACCGCGTTCGTCCTGACCCGCACCGAAACCCTCTTCTGTTCGATTATCGCGGAAAAGCCCGTTTCCTGCCATGGTTCCGAGGACGCCTTGCTTCGCGCCGACATCCGAGGCGGAACGCCTCCTTATGAAATCAAGTGGCTGCAAGGCGGAAATGATTCCATCGGGAACGGCACGTTCCTGGAAAACAGGGGCGGCGGCCTCTATGCCCTGCTCGTTTGCGACCGTCTCGGCGTACAGGCATATCACGAATTCGACCTGCCGCAGCCCGACAGCCTGCGATTACGGCTGACCACACGGGCAAGCCTTTGCCAGGGCGACAACGACGGAAAGGCCGTCGCCACCGTGGAAGGAGGAACCGCGCCTTACACCTACCGTTGGAACGTAAACGGAAAAGACCTAAACCGGGACAGCGAGGTCATCGACCACGTCGAGAACGCGAAAATCAAACTCAACGTAAGCGACAGCCGGGGTTGCCTCGCTTCCGCGACCGCGGCGATCGTCGCCCCGTCCGCCCTCGAATTGGAATACACCGCCGTCGATCCTTCCTACGGAAGCAGCCTGTGGCAGGTATTGGAGGAAGTCGCGAACGATGGAAGGATAGACCTTTTCGCAAGCGGCGGCACAGTTCCTTACCGCTATGTATGGCGACACGGAGATAGAGACAGAGACGGCACAAGCTCGACAACGGACCTGGACAGCGGCTTCTACCTGGCAAGCGTCATCGACAAAAACGACTGTCGTGCGACAAGGGAAATACGGCTTCGTCGCACGCCTCCGCTGGAAACCCGGCTCCTATCGGTCCGGGAACCTCTCTGCGCCGATTCGCAGACCGCCGCCTTCGAGCTGCACGTAAAAGGAGGCAAAAGACCCTACGCTTTCGATTGGTTCAGGAACGGAAAATGGATAGACGAGGATTCTGTCCGTCTGAAAAAGGGAATGGGCGCAGGCGTCTACAAGGTCGTCGTACGCGACGCCAACGGCATCGTAAGCCGGGACAGCCTGCCAGTCGGCGAACCGGAACGGATTTCCGTCACGGCGAACATCGAAGACGCCACGGCATGGACGCTGGCCAACGGCAGCATCCATGTCCGGATACGCGGCGGCGTACGGCCATACCAAACCTTGTGGAACGACGGGAACAAGGGTACGGAACTCGAGCAGGCGCGCCGCGGCACCTACATGCTCGAAGTACAAGACGCCAATCGTTGCCGCTCCACTTATCGTTACATGGTAAACAGCCCCGATTCGCTTTTCATCTCCTCCTGGGTGGTGCAAGACCGCACCGGAGAAAAACGCGGCGCCATCAGGCTCAGCCTGGAAGGAGGCTTGCCGCCTTACACCTACGATTGGCAAGATGGTTCGGGCAAGACGATCCGTTCAGGATCGGACAAGCGGAAACGGATGGAAATCACCGATCTGGAGCCAGGCATCTACCGCTTTCATGTCCGGGATTCAGGAGGGGCGACACTCGGCAGACTGTTTGAAATAAAGGAACGAACCCGAATGCAAGCCGCCATCCTGCTGGAAAACGGCATCCATTGTCACGGCGGGAAAACCGCCGTCGTACAAGCCTGGATCAACGGAGGACGAGCTCCCTACGTTTGCCTATGGAGCCGTACGGACGACACATCCCTGCCCCTCGTTCCCACAGGAAAGGACGGGACACGCCTGGAAAACCTGCCCGCCGGGACTTACCGGATTCAGGTACGCGACGCCGACGAGGACAGCTGCTCCGCGCAAATCACGATCGGCCAAGCCGAACCGCTCCGGATCCATGCGGATATCCAGCCCTCTGATGTTCCCGGCCAAAAAGGAAAATTCGTCCTCAGGCCGCAAGGCGGACGACCGCCCTACGCTTACCTCTGGAATACGGGAAACAAGGCGGCCACGCAGGAATTCTCGAATCAAGAAAGTTACCAGGCCACCGTCACGGACGCCGAAGGCTGCACGGCCTTCATCGACCTTGACTCGGTGCTCTCGCGAAACCTACGGGTGCAAATACACCCGACCTCCGAAATCCGATGCTTCGGCGACAGCACGGGCAGCCTGCGGGTCGACATATCCGACGGGAAACCGCCCTTCGCCGTCCGATGGTCGAACGGGGCGACAAGCCATACGGCAAGCGGGCTTGGGGCAGGAAAATACATGGTAAGGGTAACGGATGCCGGAGGCCATGCCGACTCGGCTTCCTTCCAACTCCGTCAACCCGGAAAACTGCACAACGCCATCGTGACCGGAACGCCCTCCTGTCACGGACTGTCGGACGGCAGCATACGCCTGCATACCACGGGAGGCAGCGGCCAATACCTCTATGCCTGGAACACGGGAGCCTATACGCGTGACCTTTACCAACTGGCCAAGGGCACTTACGTGGTAAGGGTATCCGACAAGTCGCAATGCGCCCTCACCGACACCATCGTGCTTGACGAACCGAAACGCCTGCTATGTCTTCCGCATGTCGATTCCATCGCCTGTCCCGACGAGAAAGGCAGGATTTCCTGGCATGCTTCCGGCGGAACCTCGCCCTATCGCTACCAATGGACAAGGCTGGCCGGAAAAGACGGCCGGCAGACGCAAGCCCGAGGAAACGCTCCCCTCATCGAACCGGCCGATGCGGGATGGTACGAACTGACCGTGGAAGACGGGAAACGTTGCACTTTCGACACGGGCATCCACCTGGGCATGCCTTTCCCGCCTGCCTACGAACTTGCAAAGGAACGCAGCCTTTGCATCGGCCAGTGCCTCGAACTGGAAGCGGCAGGCAGCGATACCGTGCCGGGACTGCGATACCTATGGGTCTATCCCGACGGGACGGTTTCCGACCAGCCGGTCATCCTCACCCGAATGGCCGGCCTGCACAGGCTCACATTGATCCAGAACCTGCGTTGCGTTTACCGCGACAGCGTCATGGTAAGCCCGTTCGACGACAGCATCCACGCCGAATTCTGGGTCAGCAGCCAGATCGCCGCCTTACAGAACTGCCTGCTGGTGAACCTCTCCGGATACCATCCCGACAGCATCGCCTGGCATGTGCCGGAAGAAGCCGTCATCCTGAACCGGGAAGGCAACTATCTGGAAATCCGGTTTCCCGAAGCGGGAACCTACACGATAGGCATGACCTCCTACAAAGGACGCTGTTCGGAATCGACATACAGGCAGGTGGAAGTCTTCGACGCGCAACGGCAACAAGAGGCCGGCAACCGGCCTGACGGTGTCACATGGCGCATCCAACCCAATCCCGTGCATGCCTCCTGCCGGCTGACGGGAGAAAGCGACCGACGCCTGCTTGTACGCCATCGTCTGGTCAGGACCTCCACGGGAGAAATCCTGCGACAAGGAACATTCGACATGCCTGCCGGCAAAATCTCAAAAACCATCCTCGACGGCCATGAACCGGCCGGAATGTATATCCTGTTGCTGGAATACGGCACGGAAAAACGCAGTCTCAAAATCGTCAAAATCTAAAAAGCGACAAGATGAAAAAAAGATTCTTCAACCAGACGTGGTTCCTGCCGATGTTCGTCCTGTCCGTCTTGCCGACGGGCAGAGCCGAAGGGCAGACCGTATCCCCCGTAAGTTCGCGCACTTTCCTGCAAGCCCCCTATCGTTACCGCCTCGACGACTGGGCCGGAATGGACGGGAACCGGATGGAAGTATGCCTGAGGCTGCTCGACACGCGCGTGGAAAACGCCACGCTTTTCTTGCGGATGCGCATGGTATCCGAAAACCTTTCGATGGAAAACCCCGTGCCGCTGCCCTTGCCCGTCTTGTTGGCAGGCGGAGAAGAGATCCGCCTGTCCGCCCGCGACCTTCGTCCTTACTTCCGGCCAGGGAACCTGCAATTCAACGGCAACGGGAAGCAAGCGTTCCTCCAATCGGGCGGAATGCTTCCCGACGGTGTTTACAGGCTGTCTTTCGAGGCCTATGAAGCCAGATCCGGCAACAAGGTATCCGTACAGGAGATTCCCGCCGTTTTCAAGCTGGTGGCCGGAGAGCCGCCGCTTATCAACATGCCCGGGAACGGCAACACGTTATATTACGGCAAGCAGGAATCCATCCGTTTCCAGTGGACCCCGAGGCATCTGCACGTGGCAGGATTCTTCCTTACCCGATACACTTTCGAACTGGCCCGGATTCCCGAAGGAGCGGCGAACTGGAAAGAATACTTCCACACATTGCCCCTGATCGCGCGGGAAACCATCGAACAACCTTATCTCGACTACGGTCCCGCGTCACCGCAACTCATTCCCGGAAACCGCTACGCGTTCAGGGTGCGCGCCCGGTGCACGAACGCCTCCGGCGAGAACCTGCATATCAAAAACGACGGATACAGTGAAGTATTCCTGCTACACTTCGAGGAAGACTGCCCCGTAGTACCGCAACTGCGCGTGGAAAACATCCGTGCCACGAGCGTGGTCATTAACTGGAACGAACCCTTGGAAGCCAAGGAGTACAAACTGTCCTACCGCAAGAACGGAAAGCCCGACGCCCGCTGGTTCACGTTCAAGGAAACGCTGCCCGCAGGCACCTCCCTCGCCCGCCTGGAGAACCTGGAGCCGGCCACAGGCTACGAATGCCGATTGTCGGTACGATGCGCCTATTCGCAAAGCCGAAACGACGCAACCTACCGTTTTACGACCTTGAGCACCGACAACGCCGGCCTGGACTGCGGCAAGCATGACAAAACGGACGAAACGAAACCCAAGGACCAGACGCCGCTCAAGTCGCTACGCCGTTTCGACCAGATCCGCACCGCCGACGGCTTCGTCTTCGAGATAGACGAAAGCACAGGAGAAAACGGCGTCTTCAGCGGAACAGGCTATACCCACATTCCGCTTTTGGCCAACACGGGCGTGAAAGTGAAGTTCAAGAACATCTTCGTGAACAAGGACTACGAACTCGTTTCCGGCGTGATCGAGGCCGAGAAAGACAAAAGCAGCCTGTAAGACAGAACGGCTATGAACGTGTCATGGCACACAATTCCGCCCTGAGGGGCTGCAAGGCGCGGCATTGCTTCTTGCGGCCGAACGCACGGAAACGACGGAACGAACGACAAGCGTAACGAAGGTAATCCTGCCAGAACGCCCGTGTCAGCATCCAACTGGCCAGCAAGAGGGCGAAAACGCCCCAAGCCAGGCCCGCCTCTACGGACATGCAAGAAACGGCCACCCAATAGGCGACGATATAGACCATATACGACAGTCCTGTGAATATCAACTGGGTAATGACGAAATCGAAACTGGAACGAAGCATCTTGTTCTTGATTCGCGCGGCAATGCCTGCGGACTTGCGCCGTCCCATCCACACGGGCAATCCCGTAAAGAGCATCCCGTAGAGCGCCAAAGGCAAACCGAGCAGCAAGAGGAACAGGCGTCCTGTCAGCTCGGGCAGCGTCGGCACGTTTTCCACTTCAGACGTACCCACCCGCAACGCATGCAAGGCATCGCGATACGTTCCGGCCTTTTGCCGGAGGGCTTCCAGCCACCGGCAGGCCTCGATCCGTTCCGGATCTTCCGGATTTCCTTCCACCCGGGATCCGACGGACTGGTCAGAAACACCTCTTTCGATTCCGGACTTTTCCACCATGCGCCGCAAGTTGTCGGCGAAACGACGGTCGGCCGCGAGGGATTCGGGCAAACGCCGCCGATGCCCGGTGCGGACCACTTCGCGCAGGAAGTCGTAATCGGCATAATGTTCCGTGTCGGGAATATCCAGCATCAAGCCTTGGATGGATGCGCGCACTTCCTCCGCCAACGCGGTCATCGCCTTGGGCGGATTCTCCTTGTACAAGGCATAATAGCGGCTCAGGCGTATCGGTTCGCCGAAATTGACGCACAATTCGGCGCGTTTGACAAAATAGTCGGAATAATGGTTGCCCACGGGAACGATCACCATGTTTTCGGGAAAACCGTTACGTTCGGCGGCATCGAAGGCGATTCGCGCGAAACCCTTCTTCACTTGCCCAAGCCAATGTCCCTCCTGGTGCTTTCCCTCCGGAAAGAGCGTCACCGGATAACCCGAACCCGCCAGTTTGGCCGCCTCGTCGAATATGGCGGCGTTCCCGCCCAACGTTTCCCGGCCGTCGCGTTGCCGGTAGACGGGCATGATCTTGCAGAAATTGAGGATTTTCGCCGCCGTCTTCTTCTTGAACACGTCGGCCCTGGCCAGAAACACGACCGGATAACGCAAGGGCATGGAAAAAAGGATGGCCAAGGCATCGAGCAAGCCGTTCTGGTGATTGCTCACCATCATGAAAGGGACCCCCTTTTCCGGCAAGTTCGCCTTGCCCGAAACATAAACCCGCCTGTAATACGCATGATTGAACACCTGTCGCAACCAAGCCTTGAAAAAGAAGTACCAGAACGGCTTCTTCTCCACTATCCTGAAATATACCATCTCCGATTATTTTTCGCCATGAGAGGCAAAAATACGAAAACGCCCGTCTCGCACAGGATCATGACCCGGAAAAACACGAAAAAGCGAAAAGAAAGGTTCCCTGCCTTGGATGCCGCCGGTGCGCCGTACGCCCGGAACCTATCGGACCGGAAGCCGCGCGAGAACCGGAAAGCCGCCCCCACGGCGATGTCGCCATACCGGGCACCTGGCGCAAGGACCCGATTTGTCTTTTTTGAAAATTCCCCTATCTTTGCAGACGTTTTATTGCCGCCAGATACAGAGGCCGAGTTTTCTTGGATCCTGCCGAGGCGGATTGAAATCCGGCCGGACGCCGGCCTTTTGCAAACGGGGATTAGAACAAAGCCCTGCCCCGGGGCACGATACTTTCTTTTTACTTTCTTTTATGCTCAACATTCTCGATCTTCATGCCATGGACGACGCGCAGTTGCGCCAGATGGCCGAAGGTTTTGCGGTCAAACGTTACGACAAACTTTCCCGGCAAGACCTCATCTACCGTATCCTTGATGCCCAAGCCCTGCAAAAAGTCGCAGCCAAGACCCAGCCGCAGGCCTCCCAGGAAGCGGCTTCCGGCACTTCCGGACAAGAAAAGACCGTCGAACCCTCCGTCGAGGAACCCGCCAAACGCAAGCGGGGACGTCCTCGCCTGCGTCCCGAAGATTCCGCCGAATCACCCGTGCCGAACGAGGCCGCGGCGGAAACCCAGGACGGCATGGCGGCAGCACCCAAGAAAAGAGGTCGTCCCAAAAAGATACGCGAAGATGACATCGTGGCCGACGCCCTGCAAACCCAGACGCCGGAATTTCCGGAAAAGCAACCCGAAACGCCGGTTTCCGAAACCGCCGGCATGACGGCCAACACGCCGGCACAACGCTACAACAGCCGTTATCCGAACCGGAACAATTACGTCAACGGTAGCGACAACGCCGCCGCTGCGGGCGGATACAATCGGGACAAGAGCTATGGCAGCAGCAACGGATACGGCAACCGCTACGGTAACAACGGGTACAACAACCGTTACGACCGTAACGCCGGCCTCCAGCCGCCCGTACTGAAAACCCGCCAGGAAACGGCCTTCGAGGAATATCCGGACGGCCGCTACCAGAATCCGCCGGCCGGATCCGGACACGAACAGGCGGCAACGCCCCTCAATGCCAGGGAAATCGAAAACGAACGTCTCAACCGCATCGACGAGGAGCAGATGCAAAAGGCGTTGCAGTCCGACAAGATGCCGGCAACCGCTCCCAAGATCGTTCCCGCCGAAAACCAGGGGGTAGCCTACAACTTTGAAGATTTCGTCACCTACGAGGGCGTACTGGAAACGATGCCCGACGGCTTCGGCTTCCTGCGTTCTTCCGACTACAACTATCTCAGTTCTCCCGACGACGTATATGTTTCCCCTCAACAAATCCGCATACTCGGACTCAAGACGGGCGACACGGTACAATGTACGGTCCGCCCGCCCCGGGAAGGCGAGAAATATTTCCCGCTGGGCAAGATCCTTTCGGTGAACGGATGTCCTCCCGAAGAAATCCGCGACCGGGTGGCTTTCGACTATCTCACCCCTTTGTTTCCCAACCAGAAGTTCAAGCTCACCGACGCTCCTGAAAAATCCATGTCGATGCGGCTCATGGACATGTTCACGCCTATCGGCAAGGGGCAACGCGGACTTATCGTGGCACCGCCCAAGACGGGAAAGACGGTATTGCTCAAGCAACTGGCAAACGCCATCGCCCACAACCATCCCGAAGTGTACATCATCGTGCTGCTCATCGACGAACGTCCCGAGGAAGTCACCGACATGCAGCGCAGCGTCAAGGCCGAAGTAATCGCCTCCACGTTCGACGAACCGGCCGAACGTCATGTGAAAATCGCCAATATCGTGCTTGAAAAGGCCAAACGCCTCGTAGAATGCAAGCATGACGTGCTTATCGTGCTCGACTCCATCACCCGTCTTGCACGCGCCTACAACACGGTCAGTCCCGCTTCGGGCAAGGTGCTTTCGGGCGGTGTGGAAGCCAATGCGTTGCAAAAGCCCAAACGTTTCTTCGGTGCGGCACGCAAGATAGAAAACGGAGGTTCGCTCACGATCATCGCCACCGCCCTTACCGAAACCAACTCGCGCATGGACGAGGTGATTTTCGAGGAATTCAAGGGAACAGGCAACATGGAAATCCAGCTGGACCGCAAGATTTCCAACCGCCGCATCTTCCCCGCCATAGACATCGTGGCCTCCAGCACCCGTCGCGACGACTTGCTGCAAGACAAGGACATCCGGCAAAAGGTCTGGATCTTGCGCAACCACTTCGCCGACATGACCCCGGTGGAAACCATGGAATTCCTCAACACGCGCTTGCCGCAGACAACCGACAATGAAGAATTCCTGGCTTCGATGAACAGTTGATTCCGATGCTGTTCTTTCCGCACGCCAAAATCAATATCGGGCTCCGGATCCTGCGTAAACGTCCTGACGGCTACCATGATCTGGAGCTCTCCTTTTTCCATCTTCCCGAACTGTGCGACGTATTGGAAATAACCCCTGCCGACAAGGACTCGTTCCTTTGCCAAGGGATTCCCGTGGACGGCGATCCCGAACAGAACCTTGTCATCAAGGCACGAAATCTCATCGACCGGAACCTGCCCTCCGGACGCCCTCCCTGCTGCCTGCACCTGCTCAAGAAAATCCCGACGGGATCAGGCTTGGGAGGCGGTTCTTCCGACGCCACTTGCACGCTGGCGGGATTGAACCAGGTCTTCAACCTGGGCTTTTCCACTCAGGACCTACGCAAGATGGCAGGCTCGTTGGGCGCCGACTGCGCTTTCTTCACGCAAGGGAAAGCCTGTATCGGCCACGGCAAAGGCGATGAACTCGAAACCTTGCAAACCGGACACGAGCGCGCTTTCAGGATCACGGTGGTGGTTCCCGACTTTTCCGTCTCCACGGCCGAAGCCTACCGGAACTCCGAACCCCGGGACGACAGGCATCCGCTCAAGGATCTGCTTGCGGAAGACATCGCAAACTGGAAATCGACGATCGGAAACGACTTTGAAAAGACGTTATCTCCCCTCTATCCGCAAATAGGACAAATCAAACGACGATTATACGAAAAAGGCGCCTTGTACGCCTCGCTCAGCGGAAGCGGAAGCGCGGTATTCGGGCTTTTCGACGAAAACGGGGAAATGCCGGATTTCGACTTCCCGCGTTCCTGGTTCATTCATCAAAGCCGTATCGCAATTCCTTGAAACCCGCACGGACGAAAGAACCGTCGGCAACTTCCAGTTCCAGACAACCGTAATCGTCCACGCCCTCGATGCGCGCCCGTATCCCCTGTCCCCGAAAAACGTAATCGCGCCACCGGTCTTTGAACAACAAGGCGGAAAGATATTCCTGTCGCCATTTCCCGAACGTCTTGCCGGCATACGAAGCCTTGAAATCCACATAATTCGCATACACGCTTTCCGACAACATCCGTACTTCCCGTTCCAGATTCCTTGTCTTCCCGTCTGTCATGAACAACGAAACGGCACGGGGCAAGGAAACAGGAAAAACGGTTTCGTTCACGTTCAGCCCCACCCCGAAACGTATCCTTTCCACGAAACCCGCGCACACGCTTGCTTCCAGAAGCAGCCCGCCCGCCTTCCTCTGCTGCCAGAAAAGGTCGTTGGGCCATTTGAGCGAGAAACCTTCGCCATTGGAACGGGCATGCCGCAACACGCCCAGGCTGAGCGCCATGTTCAGGAAAAACAAATGACGGGCCTCAAGGAAACGAGGCTCGAAGAGAAAAGTCACGGCGAGGTTCTTGCCTTCTCCGCCGAACCACCGGTTGCCACCCTGCCCCCGGCCTTGTGCCTGGCAGAACGTATAGACCGCATCCATCCTGTCTTCGTCCCGGGTTTCGGGAAACGACCTGGCCAGATCCTGCGTGGAGATTTCCGTCCGAGGATGATAATGGAAGTTTATCAAGGCTATTCCGATTTTTTGCTCAACATCGGAACGAAACTGAAATCGCCGTGTTCGCTCACCTGCATGTCGGTCAAGGTGGTACGCACCACCTTGGTCATGACCTGCGTGGGTGAACCCAACGGAATGACCATGATGCCGCCAACGGCCAACTGCGCCAACAAGTCGTTGGGAAAATCGGCCGCCCCGCAAGTCACCAGGATCCGGTCGAACGGCGCGAATTGAGGCAGTCCCCGATAACCGTCGCCATAGAAACAACGCACCCCGCTCTTGAACGATTCCAACAGCGGCTTGGTCTTCATGTACAAATTACGCTGGCGCTCGATGGAATAGACCTCCGCGCCCAACTTGTCCAACACCAGCGACTGATAGCCCGAACCCGTACCCACCTCCAGCACTTTCGCGCCCGGGAAGACCTCAAGCAACGAACTCTGCCGCGCCACGGTAAGCGGGCGGGAAATGGTCTGCCCCTCGCCTATGGGCAAGGCCGCATCCTGATAGGCCCGCGAGTCGAACACCGAATCCAGGAAACAATGACGCGGAACGGCACCGATGGCAGCCAATACCGCCGCGTCGTCCATGCCTTTCTTGCGCAGTTCGTCCACAAGACGCTGCCGCATTCCCTTATGTCGAAACGTATCTTGCTGCATTGCCAATTATTTCCCGATGCCTTTCAATACCACCGGAACGGTCTTCATCATCACCTGCAAATCCTGCTTCACGGAATAATTCTCCAAATATTCGATGTCGCACGAAAGCCTCACCATCATCTGGTCCATGTTCTCGGCATAACTGTACGTGGTGGCGAACAAGGAAGTCACACCCGGCCTGACCGCGTACAGGAGCGGAAAATAAGGCGCCCTCTGCTCGATCTGCCTGATGAAGTAATCCCGTTCGGGACGATAGCCCACCAACGACATGTCACCTCGGACCACGTTCCAGAATTGCGGAAGTTCGTCCAGGCGGAACTTGCGCATGACCGCCCCCCAGCGGGTGATACGGGGATCTCCCGCATGCGAGAGCTTCGGCACCGAATCCTCGGCATCCGCGCGCATGGAACGGAACTTGTAAATGCGAAAAGGCTTTCCGCCCTTGCCGATTCGTTCCTGGCTATAAAGGACAGGTCCTTTGGAACCCGTCTTTACCAAAAACGCGCAAAGCAGGAAAACCGGCAGGAGCGCGAGCAGGCCCGCACCGCAAACGAACGTGTCGAACGAACGTTTCAGGATCCTTTGGCCCAAGGGCATCCTCTGGAACGTGAAACGGGCGAAAGTCAAGTCCCCGCACCGGCGAAGATGATGCCCGGAAAGATGCCAGCGCGACACATCGGCACAGGCGATCTGCAAGTCATAGCAAGGTCTGGAAGAAAGAGCGGCGAAGAAGCGAGGCAATTGCGTGCACTGCCTTTCATCGGGAAAGGCATACATCCGTCCTTGCCCGCCGTCTTCTTCCATGCGGGCCAGGCAATCCGACCATGTCTCGGCATAAAACACCCTACGGCCGCCTTCGCCCTGCAAGCGGTAAAAGAAATCGAGCGCGGCCTGCGCCCGGCCCCATATCCACACGTACCCATCCATCTTACAGCAATATGTGCCTGATTTGGAACAATATCTCCTGAACCCGTCCGCTTTCGGCGAAATTGAGGCTTCCCTCCTCCCCGTTCCGGCAGGCACGGGTAAAACATTGCAAGTCGCGGGTCAGGAAAGCGTCGGAAGCGCTTTCCCGGCAAGGTTCCACCTTCATTTTCCGTTTTCCTCCGCCCTTGCATGTGTCCTGCAAGGAGAGTTCGGACGTGACGAAATCCAAGTCAACGACCGATTCGGCGGTCATGCAACGCATCTTTCCGATCTTGTCGGACAACACGTTGCCCATCCAGAACTCCGCCAACAATCCCGAACAGAACTCGATCTCCACCTGCGCGGAAAACTTCTCGGGCAAGGCCGTCTTCAACTTGCGGGCCTTCACCTTCCTTACCTGTGTCCCGTCGATCGACAAGACGCGATCCAGACACGGAAACAACACTTCGTCCATGGCCTGTTCCATGCCGGGACAATCGGGGTCGGAAAGTTCGGTCCTGATGATGCCCGTCCGCTCCAGAAAGGGCAAGGCCGCCAGCCAGAGCGGATGCTTGCGCCCGGGATGCGCCACCTGGTTGCATACCCTCGCTTCCTCGGCCAAGGCCGCCAACTTGCGGATTTTCGCCGAGGCCGTGCTCAACGGCCAGTCGCTCCAGACGCACTTGCCGCGACGCAGCAGATTCGATATGAAATCGAAACGCTGTTCGGGCCGGCCGCCGACCACGACCAGGTCGGCATCCCCCGCCATCTGCTGGGGCGAGGAATAGGAACGCGGAAGCTTGCCCGCAGGCAAGGCTGCCGGACCTGCCGACGGCTCCTTGCCCCCGACAAGGCAATAGCCCACCCATTCCATGTCTTCAAGGACGGAAAGGCTGTGCGCATAGCGACCCAGCTCGTAATCGGCTGCCAAAAGAGCGATTTTCATCATCAATCGGCAAAAATAGGATATAATGGAGGCTGTTCCCCTGCCGGCGCCGGGTTCTTTTCAACGAGAAAATGTGCATAAAGCCGATTTCACGGCTATTGGCCGACTCGTTTAGTTTTTATACATTTGCGGCCGATAAACCTTAAAAAACTCAAAAACATGGCTTACAAAATTTCTGACAGCTGCGTGGCTTGCGGGTCTTGCATCGACGAATGCCCCATGGAAGCTATCAGCGCCGGTGACATCTACTCCATAGATCCGGACAAATGCACCGAATGCGGTACTTGCGCCGGGGTATGCCCCAACGATGCCATTTCCTTGGCATAGTTTCCGCGCATTTCATGAAAAAGGCGGCCGGCTTGAAGTCCGACCGCCTTTTTTTTGTAAATTTGCTTTCATGCGGTCTTTCCGCGACCTAACCGATCCGACATGAAAACGGGCAAGACGTTGCAAGAGCTGCAAATGCTCAATTGCGTAAAAGTACTGGAACGGGGCCAGACCCTGCTCTATCCCACCGACACCATCTGGGGCCTGGGATGCGACGCCACCAACCAGGACGCCGTTTCAAAGGTCTACCGCATCAAGGGACGAAGCGAGGACAAGAGTTTCATCATCCTCGTATCCTCGACGGAAATGCTGCGGCATTACGTGGACGACCTGCCGCCCATGGCCTGCGACCTTATCCAAGCCATGAACCAGACTCCGCTGACCATCATCTACCCCAAGGCCGTGAACTTGCCGCCCAACGTGCCGGCCAACGACGGAAGCATCGCCATCCGCCTGGTCCGCGGCATCTTCTGCGCCGACCTGATTACTCGTTTGGGCAAACCCATCGTTTCCACTTCGGCGAACCTTTCGGGCGAACCTTCGCCGCTCTGCCTTGCCGACCTTTCCGACGAACTCGTCGCTTCCGTGGATCACGTCGCCATCGTGGAAGACTCTTTCAAACGCGAATTGAGGCCTTCGCGCATCATCAAGCTGGAGAGGAACGGCATGTTCAGCATCATCCGGGATTAAGCGGCTCAAAAACGAACAAGTGAGAAGAAGAATCCTCCAAACGGCTTTTTTCCTGGCACTCTTCGCCTCGTCGGTGAACCAGCCCCTGCACGCCATCAGCTTCAAAGGTTCGCGCACCCCCAACACGCCCTTGTACGACAGCCGGATTTTCCATTTCGGCTTTTCGTTGGGAATGAACCTGATGAATTTCTCGATGAAGGCCGACAAGAACCTGGGGGCCGAAGGAGACACGCTCTTGGGAATGCGGCACGGGTTCCAGCCCGGATTCTCCGTGGGCGTGGTGACCGACTTGCGCATGGGCAGGTTCTTCAACCTGCGCTGCATTCCCACGTTCAGCATGGGACAACGTTCCATCACCTACAAGACCGCCCTGCCCGGACAAGGAATCCGCAACGAGACCAAACAGATAGAAAGCATCATGCTGTTCCTCCCCCTGGAAGTGAAATGGAAGGCGGCACGCATGCTGAACAACCGGCCCTACGTCACGGCCGGATTCCAGTACACGCTCGACATGGCCTCCCGCAAGCTGAAGAAGAAAGGAAACTCGGCGGGCGACGAAGACGAATACCGGCTGAAACTGGACCGCCACGACATCGGCGTCACCGTGGGCGTGGGCTGGGACTTCTTCCTTCCCTACAACAACAAGCTGGCCGTCGAACTGAAACTCTACTTCGGATTGCTCGACCTGCTGGTTCCCGACAACAACATCTATACCGACCGCATCAACAGCCTTACCAGCCGCATGGTGCAACTGAACATCACCTTTGAATAGAATCCCATGCCGCACGTGCTGACCTTGGATTTCACGCCCGAAGAATGGGAAAGAAGAGACCGGCTGCATGAAAAGGCGGCCCAAGCCCTGAATGTCCCGTGCAACAAGATAAACGGCATACGGATCGCACGGCTTTCCCTCGACGCGCGGGGACGATCGCCCTTGTACCATGCCATGCTGGAAGTCTTCGTCAAACCGGAAGAATCGCCCAGGACGGAAACGCCCCGTCGGGGGACGAACCCGCTGCCCGCAAACGCGCCCGAAGTCCTTGTAGTGGGCATGGGGCCGGCCGGATTGTTCGCCGCCCTCACGTTGGCGGAGGCGGGAATACGCCCCGTCATCTTCGAACGGGGCAAAAACGTCAGGGATCGCAAGCGCGACGTGGCACTTATCGGCAAGGAAGGCTTGCTGGACCCTGATTCCAACTACAGTTTCGGGGAAGGCGGCGCCGGATGTTTCTCGGATGGAAAACTGTACACCCGCTCCAACAAACGAGGCGACATAGGCCGCGTCTTGCAGGCTTTCGTGCAGTTCGGGGCCAAGGAAGAAATACGCTATCAGGCACATCCCCACCTGGGCAGCGACCGCATGCCCAAAATGGTGGAAAACATGCGCGAAAGCCTGATCCGGGCAGGCGCGGAAATTCATTTCTCCACCCGCATCACGGCAATAAACGCGGACAAGAAAGGACATTTTTCGACGGTAACCGACCAGAACGGCAACGAATACAAGGGCAAGGCCTTGGTGCTGGCATGCGGGAACTCGGCAAGCGACGTCTACCGTTACCTGCACCGGCAGGGAATCACGCTTGAGGAAAAGCCTTTTGCCATGGGCGTGCGCCTGGAACATCCGCAACATGTCATCGACGCCATGCAATACCGGGGTGCCGGGAAACGGCACGCCCTGCCGCCCGCCGAATACGCCTTCGCCGAACAATGCCGAGGCAAGGGGGTCTTTTCGTTCTGCATGTGTCCGGGCGGCGTGGTGGTACCGGCAAGCACGCAGGAAAACACCTTGGTCGTGAACGGAATGTCGGACTCGGGACGACGCTCGCCTTGGGCCAACGCGGGCTGGGTGGTGAGCGTGAACCGCGAAATCCTGCAAGCGGAAAACATCCTGCCCTCGGCGCCTCCTTTCGGATTGCTGGATTTCCAGCAACAGACCGAGAGGCATTTCTTCAAGCCGGGCGCGGGCTTTGCCGCACCCGCCCAACGGCTCACCGACTTCCTGGCACGCAGGACATCGACAGGTTTGCCTGCATGTTCGTACGCCCCCGGCGTCTTTTCCGCCGACATGGACGAATACCTGCCTCCGTTCATCGCCCGGGCCTTACGCGAGGTGCTGGACAGGATCGCCCGGAAGAAACGGGGGTTCTTGACCGAAGAAGCCGTCCTGCTGGGACTCGAGTCGCGCACCTCCGCCCCGGTACGCATCGTTCGCGACCCCGACACGCTGGAACATCCCCGCATGCCGGGACTCTACCCTTGCGGCGAAGGGGCGGGCTACGCGGGAGGCATCACGTCTTCGGCCATCGACGGCATCAACTGCGCCGAAAAAATCTTGCAAAAACTCAATCGCCATGGATCAAAAAGACCTTGAAACCTACCGCTACATCTTTGCCAAGGATGCCTTGAAGCAAAAAGCATACGGGAACGCCAAGGCGGCGTTCAACCTGCTCAAAGACGAAAGCCGCCGTGTCTTCGAGACATTGGAAAAAATGAAAAAGGACGAATATGCCGATTCCCCCGCCCATCTTAGGTTCACCGACAAGGACGAGACGGAATTCTCCATCGCCTTTTCGAGCGACGTGCTGCTCTTCAGCCTGCATTCCAACGTATTCGAATTCTCGCGCAACCATCCGGTGATGAACGGCGCTTACGTGAAAGAGGACAAGGAACGCTCCTACTGCGGGGTAATCCACATCTACAACTTCCTGGCGGATTCCCTGCGCCAGAACCGCGAAAACGACCTAGGCTACCTCATCGGCCGCCTGTTCGTCAACAAGGAAAACCATTACTTCGTGGAAGGCAAACAGGAACTGGGCGTTTTCCACACCCAGTTCGGCCGTGCGGTCTTCGACCGGGAAGCCGCCTCGTCCTTGATGCACAACGCCATGGACTACTGCGCCAAGTTCGACCTGCTTACCCCGCCCTACGACGAGATAAAAGACGTCACGGTAGGCGACCTGCTGACCGAACTTTCCTACAAGAAGATGGCCACCGGCAAACGCCTGGGATTCCGGTTCAACGCCGACGATGAAAAGTAAGCAGGCGGACCGGAGCGGAAAACGTTCCGGTCCGATTTCCGCTCCGGCACATCCGGGACACGACAGAAAAAAACGTAACTTAGCCCCATGAAAGGTATAATCCTGGCCGGAGGCGCGGGAACGCGCCTGCATCCGCTCACGTTGGCCATGAGCAAACAGATGATGCCTGTCTATGACAAGCCGATGATCTATTATCCGCTTTCCACGCTCATGATGTCGGGCATCCGCGAAATCCTCATCATCTCCACGCCGCAGGACCTGCCGGGATTCGAACGCCTTTTAGGCGACGGGAGCCGTCTGGGTTGCCGTTTTTCGTACAAGGTGCAGGAAGTGCCGAACGGTCTGGCGCAAGCTTTCGTGCTAGGCGCGGAATTCATCGGCGACGACAAGGTCGCCTTGGTCCTGGGCGACAACATCTTTTACGGCACAGGCATGCAAAACCTGTTGCAGGCCAACACCGACCCCGACGGCGGAGTGGTTTTCGCCTACCACGTTTCCGACCCCGAACGTTACGGCGTGGTGGAGTTCGACAAGGACATGAAAGCCGTCTCGATCGAGGAAAAGCCAGCCAAGCCCAAATCGAACTATGCGGTACCGGGACTGTACTACTATGACAATTCGGTGGTCGAAGTGGCCAGGAACCTCAAACCCAGCGCACGGGGCGAATACGAGATCACCGACGTGAACAAATACTACCTTGAAAGAGGCAAGCTGAAAGTGGGCCTGTTGAGCCGGGGAACCGCCTGGCTGGACACCGGCACCTTCGAGTCGCTCTTGCAGGCCGGACAGTTCGTAGGCACGATAGAACAGCGGCAAGGCCTCAAAATCGGCTGTATCGAAGAAGTGGCCTATCGCATGAAATTCATCGATGCCGGACAGTTGCGCCATCTGGCCGAACCTTTGCTCAAGAGCGGCTACGGCCGTTACTTGCTCGGTTTGCTGGACAAATTCTAAAAACATCCCACCCATGAAAGACTACGACCAATTGCGCCAGGCTACCGAAGCAGGAATCGCGGCTTTGGATATATGGCGGAACGAACCTCGATCCCTGTATGCGCCGGCAACGTACGTGCTCGGACAAGGCGGCAAACGCATACGTCCCGTACTGGCCATGATGGCTTGCCAATTGTTCGGAAAAGACACACAAGAGGTGTTCCTGCCCGCCTTGGGACTGGAAGTCTTTCATAACTTCACGCTCCTGCACGACGACGTGATGGACAAGGCCGAAATGCGGCACGGCAAACCCACCGTGCACGTGAAATGGAACGCCAACGCCGCCATCCTTTCGGGCGACGCCATGTTCGCCGCCGCCTGTTCGCTTGTCGCCCAGGCTTCCGTAAATTGCCTGCCGGAAGTGCTACGGGCGTTCAACGCCATCGCCTTGGGCGTCTGCGAAGGCCAGCAGTACGACATGGAATTCGAAAGCCGTCCTGACGTGACGCTTGCCGAATACATGGAAATGATACGGCTCAAGACCGCCGTGCTGATTGCCGGTTCGCTGCAAATCGGCGGCATCGCGGCCGGTGCCGGCAAGGCGGACGTGCGCCACTTGTACGACTACGGCAACAAGATCGGCCTGGCCTTCCAATTGCAGGACGACTTGCTCGACTTGTACGCCGACCAGGCCAAGTTCGGCAAGAAGACGGGCGGAGACATCCGCGAAAACAAAAAGACCTACCTGTTCATAAAAGGGCTGGAAGTTGCGGACGAGGCCGACGGCAAACGACTTCGGGAACTATTCGCCACACCCGCCCGGTCGCAGGAAGAAAACGACGAAAAAGTGATCCGGGTCAAGGCCTTGTACGAAAAGACGAACTTGAGATCACTAGTGGAAAAAGACATTGAAGACCTCTTCGAACAGGCCCGCGCCGAACTTTCCAAGATCGATGCCACCGCCATCTCCGCCCAAGGCAAGAAAATCCTGACCGACTTCGTGGCCGGGTTGCTGGGACGGGAATATTGACACGGTTTTCCCCTTTTGTCGTGAAGCAAGGGGAAACATCGCGAGAGTACCGGCAGAGCGTCCGCCTGCCGCGGCATCATCATGAATCCGCCTCCACCAGAGGCTACCCTCTTTCCTTGAGACAGGCCAAGGACAGTCTCCGGCAAACGGTTCCCGGATCCGCGAATCCGCCCTCATTCCATCGCCGCGAGCTTTTCCTGCATTTCGGCCCATTCGTCGGTCTTGCGGGCGGCTTGAAGTTTCTTCTCCTCGTATTTGTTGCAATTTTCGACGGTACACCGCGAAGCGTCCTCGATAAAGATCTTGTCCATTTCCGCCAGTTCGGCCTCAAGGGCGGTAATCTCCGCCTCCAGTCTCTCGATGGCCGTCCTGATCTTGCGCGCTTCCCGGTCGCGCTGCTTTTTCAGTTCCCGTTCCTGTGCCGAATCCGGCTTGGAGACGGCTTGCGGACGGTCAGGCTTGGAGACGTCCTTCGCCGTTGCCGTCTTCGGCTGCGGGGCATGTTGTTCCAGTTCCTGCAGACGTTCCATCTTGCGGTCGGCCAGGAAAACCGAAACGTCGCCGATATGCGGTTTCACCTTGCCGTCACGGAACTCGTAGGTCTTCGACGTAAGTCCTTCCAGGAAATCACGGTCGTGGCTCACCACGATCAGGCTCCCGTCGTATTGCAGCAAGGCCATCTTGAGAATATCCTTGCTGCGCATGTCGAGGTGATTGGTAGGTTCGTCCAAGATCAACAGGTTCACGGGCTCGAGCAAGAGTTTGGCCAAGGCCAACCGGCCCTTTTCACCCCCTGAAAGCACCTTCACCTTCTTCTCGATGTCTTCGCCCGAAAACAGGAAGCAGCCCAGAATATTGCGGATACGTGTACGTACGTCGCCCACGGCGATGTCGTCTATCGTCTCGAAAACCGTCTTGTCTCCGTTCAGGAGCGCGGCCTGGTTCTGCGCGAAATAACCGATCTTGACACCCGCGCCCCATTCAAGCGTGCCCTCATGTTCCTTCAGGTCGCCCACCACAATCTTGGAAAACGTGGACTTTCCCTCTCCGTTCCGCCCCACCAATGCCACTTTTTCACCCTTTTCAAGCACGAAATCGAAATGGGTGAATATTTGTTTTTCCCCATAACGTTTGCCTGCTCCCTGCGCCCTGACGACGATCTTTCCGCAATGCGGCGCAGGCGGGAAACGGAAGGATATGGCGGAGTTGTCGGTCTGATCCACTTCGACGCGCTCCATCTTGTCGAGCATTTTCAGGCGGGATTGCGCCTGACGCGCCTTGGTGGCCTTGTAGCGGAAACGTTCTATGAAACGTTCCATGTTCTCGATTTCCTTCTGCTGGTTGTCGTAGGCCGCCTGCTGTATCTGACGACGTTCGGCTCGCTGTTCCACATACCGGGAATACGGAACCGGGTAGTCTTCGATCTTTCCCAGCACGATTTCGATGGTACGCGTGGTCACCTTGTCGAGGAACTTCCTGTCGTGACTCACCAACACCACCGCGCCCCGGTAGCCTTGCAGGAATTCTTCCAGCCAACCGATGGACTCGATGTCCAGATGGTTGGTAGGTTCGTCCAACAGCATGACGTCGGGATTCCTGAGCAATATCTTGGCCAATTCCACGCGCATCTGCCAACCGGAACTGAATTCGGTGATATTGCGCGTGAAGTCGGCACGTTTGAATCCGAGACCGAGCAGCACCTTCTCGGCCACGCCCATGCGGTCGCTGCCGCCTATGAGATGCAGGCGTTCGTTGGCTTCGGTCAACCTCTCTATCAACTTGTGATAGGCTTCCGACTCATAGTCCGTGCGTTCGGACAACTGCGCGTTCAGACCGTCTATCTCCTGTTCCAAGGCGTTGACCTTGCCGAAAGCCGTCAATGCCTCGTCCATGACCGTGCGCGTGGAATCGGGAATCATTTCCTGAGGCAGATAGCCCACCTCTTGCCCGTTGGCAAGCACGATGCCGCCTGTGTCCGGTTCCTGTTTTCCTGACAATATCTTCAGCAACGTGGACTTCCCCGCGCCGTTCTTGCCCGTAAGGCCGATCCGGTCCTTGTCCTTGATGATGAACGAAACGTTGTCGAAAAGGGTCTTTCCCGAAAAGGAAACCGACAAGGAATTGATGGAAATCATGCCTTTTCTTTTTTGCTTCCGGGAATCCGGAAATCACGCTGGGTGATGAAAAATACCACGAATCCCACCGTGATGGCGGAATCGGCCACATTGAAGACGGGACGGAAAAACAACAGTTCGCGTCCGCCCACCCAAGGCATCCAGTCCGGATAATGTCCCTGCACGAGCGGGAAATAGAGCATGTCCACGACACGACCATGCAAGAACGGGGCATAGCCTTCCGGCGGGAAAAGTCGGGCCACATGGAAATAGCTCTCGGAAAAGAGAAGGCCGTAAAACGCGCTGTCTATCATGTTCCCGACAGCTCCCGCCAGAATAAGCGAAAGGGAGGCCACCAAACCCGTACGGGCCCTTCTTTCCTGCCGGGAAAGCAGACCTTGCCGCAGGTCGGACAAGCGCTTGCGATCGACCTTGTACAGGTACCAGGCCAAAAACACGATGGCCGCCAGACGAACGAGGCTCAACAGCAACTTGCCGCCTTCTCCGCCGAAACGGAAACCGAAGGCCATGCCCTCGTTTTCCAGGAAATGAATCTTGAACCAGCTGAAAATATCGATCTCGTCTCCTATGCGCATGTTGAGTTTCACCAGGAACTTGCTCACCTGGTCCACAAGCAACACGAGCACGACCAATATCACCGGCAAATGCCTTCCGCACCAAACCTTGCCACCTTTCATCGTGCAAACCCGCCAATCAGTTTTCTTCTTCGGGAGCCGAAAAGAAACGTTTGTGCTGGTCTTTCTTGGCATCGATGCTCAACGTGGCATGAGGCACGACCTTGAGACGTTCCTTGTCGATGAGCTTTCCCGTTTCACGGCAAACGCCGTAGGTCTTGTTCTCGATGCGTACCAAGGCGGCTTCCAAAGAGGCGATGAACTTTTGCTGACGGCTTGCCAGACGGGCGTTCTCCTCCTTGGACAATACCTGATAGCCTTCTTCCAGCACCTTGAACGTGGGCGAGGTGTCGTTGATGTCGTTCTCGCCGTTGTTGGTATAGGCTTCACGCAAGGAATCCAGATCCTGCTTCGCCTTGGCTAACTTTTCAAGTATGATTTGCTTGAATTCCTCCAATTCCTCGTCGGAATAGCGATTCTTGTCATTTTTTTCTTGTACCATGGCCATTTGTTTTTAAGGGTGAAAGGTTGTTACATGGAAGCCTTTTCGATACGGATTCTCACCGTGATGTCAGGCGCCAGTTCGTGGCTTGCCTCGTCCTGCATGCGGTCGCCCGGGGCAAGTTCGAAACCTCGCGCCAAGGTCTCGGAGCAAATATAGGCATTATAGTTTTGCAAGGCGGGCGCAAGGGCGGCATTGTTTTCAACCGTGATGTCGATCTTGTCGGTGACATCCAAGCCCTTGTCCTTGCGCATGTTCTGGATCCGGTTCACCAGTTCGCGCGCCAGGCCTTCTTCTATCAAGCTGTCGGTCAACGCTATGTCAAGGGCCACGGTCAGCGTGCCCTCGTTGGTCACCGCCCAGCCCGGAATGTCTTCGGTGTAAATCTCCACGTCGTCGAGCGTGATGCGGACTTCCTGACCGTCCACCTGCGCCTCGATTTTCCCGTTCTTCTCCATTTCGGCGATCATCTCCGCGTCCATTCCCGCCACAAAGGCGGCGATGGGCTTCATCAACTTGCCGTACTTGGGGCCCAAGGCCTTGAAATCGGGTTTTATCTTCTTGCTCAGGAAGCGCGAATCGGTGATGAAGTCCATCTCTTTCACGTTCACTTCCGACAAGATCAGCCCCTGCACCTTTTCCACCTGTTCCTTGAACCTTTCGTCAAGTACGGGAAGCATGATCTTGCGCAAAGGCTGGCGGACTTTCAAGTTCTGCTTCTTGCGCAAGGAAAGCACGAGCGAACAGATCTTCTGGGCCAACTGCATCCTTTCCTCCAACGCCTTGTCTTCCCATTCGGGATGCAGGGCGGGGAAATCGCAAAGATGCACGGAAACGTGCTTGTCGCGGCCGGTCACCGCGTTCAAGTCGCCATACAACCTCTCGGCGAAGAAAGGCGCGATGGGCGCGATGAGCTTGGAAATCGTTTCCAGGCAGGTGTAAAGCGTCTGATAGGCCGAAACCTTGTCCTGACCTTGACCGCCCTTCCAGAAACGGCGACGACTCAGGCGCACGTACCAGTTGCTCAGCCTTTCGTCAACGAAAGCCTGTACCATGCGGCCGGCACGGGTCGGTTCATACTCGTTCAAGGCCTTGTCCACTCCGGCCACGAGCGTGTTGAGCTCGGAAAGGATCCAACGGTCGATTTCCGGACGGGAAGCGTAATCCATTTCGGCCTCCTGGTAGGAAAAGCCGTCGATATTGGCATAAAGGGCAAAGAAACTGTAAGTATTGTAGAGCGTTCCGAAGAACTTGCGCTGCACTTCGGCGATGCCTTCCTCGTCGAACTTGAGATTGTCCCAAGGCTGCGAATTGACGATCATGTACCAGCGCGTGGCGTCGGGACCGTATTGGTCGATGGTCTTGAACGGATCCACGGCGTTGCCCAGGCGTTTGGACATCTTGTTGCCGTTCTTGTCCAGCACCAGGCCGTTCGAGACCACGTTCTTGTAGGCCACCGAACCGAACACCATCGAGGCGATGGCATGCAGCGTGAAGAACCAGCCGCGCGTCTGGTCGACACCTTCGGCGATGAAGTCGGCAGGAAAGTTGTGCGCGAACTTTTCCTTGTTCTCGAACGGATAATGGAGTTGGGCGTAAGGCATCGAACCGCTGTCAAACCAAACGTCGATCAAGTCGGGCTCACGGAACATCTTCTTGCCCGTGGGCGAAACCAGCACGATTTCATCCACATAGGGACGATGCAGGTCGAAACCGGCATAGTTTTCGTCGCTGTTGTCGCCCTCCTTGTAGGCGGCGAACGGGTTGGAACGCATGAATCCGGCCGCTACCGACTTGTCTATCCCGGCTTTCAGTTCGGCCACCGAACCTATGCAGGTTTGTTCGGTACGGTCTTCCGAAACCCATACGGGCAGCGGCGTTCCCCAATAACGGGAACGGGAAAGGTTCCAGTCCACGAGGTTCTCGAGCCAGTTGCCGAAACGACCCGTACCCGTGGCTTCGGGTTTCCAGCCTATGGTCTTGTTGAGCGCGATCATCTTGTCCTTGCAGGAAGTGGTACGGATGAACCACGAATCGAGCGGATAATAGATGATCGGCTTGTCGGTCCGCCAGCAATGAGGATACGAGTGTTCGTGCTTTTCGGCCCTGAACGCGAGGTTTTCCTTTTTCAGCTTCACGATGATGTCCACGTCCACCGCGACGGTGGTCTTGGGATCGTAACCGGGTTCATACTGGGGTTTCACGAAACGACCCGAAAATTCGCCCATGCCGTCCACGAACCTTCCTTGGCGATCCACGAGGCAGAGCGAGCCTGTGCCGTTCTGTCTGCCTACCTTGAAGTCGTCCGCACCGAAAGCGGGCGCGATATGCACGATACCCGTACCGTCTTCGGTCGTGACGAAGTCGCCGCCTATCACACGGAACGGATCGCCATCCTCGGGCTGGACGTAGGGCATGAGTTGTTCGTAGCGCATGCCTGTCATTTCCTTGCCTTTGAATTCGGCCACGACTTCAAAGGGGATGTCCTTGTCGCCCTCCTTGTAGTCGGACATCGCCAAGGCCGCGTTCTTCTCGGGGAAATAGGCATTGAGCCTGTCCTTGCCCAAGATGACGGTGACGGGAATACCCGTATAGGGATTGAACGTGTCCACTTCCACGTAGTCGATCTCCGGCCCCACGCAGAGTGCCGTATTGGACGGCAATGTCCATGGCGTGGTAGTCCAGGCCATGATGTAGAGCGGGTTTCTCGCCTTGGCGAAGAACGGCTCGGATACCTTGTCTCGCACCACCTTGAACTGCGCGGTGAGCGTATTGTCTTTCACGTTGCGGTAGCAACCGGGCTGGTTCAGTTCATGGGTGCTGAGCCCTGTTCCGGCAGCAGGCGAGAAAGGCTGGATGGAATAGCCCTTGTAAAGCAAATCCTTCTGATAAAGCTGTTTGAGCAAGTACCAGACACTTTCGACATACTTGTTGGCAAACGTGATGTACGGGTTTTCCAGATCCACCCAATAGCCCATCTTGCGGGTCAAGTCGTCCCACAAGTCCTTGTATTTCATCACCTCCTTGCGGCAAGCGGCGTTATATTCCTCCACGCTTATCTTCTTGCCGATGTCTTCCTTCGTGATACCCAGGCTCTTCTCCACACCCAATTCGACGGGCAGACCGTGCGTGTCCCATCCCGCCTTGCGTTGCACGTTGAAACCTTTCAAGGTCTTGTAGCGGCAAAATATGTCCTTTATCGTACGGGCCATGACGTGGTGGATGCCCGGCACGCCGTTGGCCGAAGGAGGCCCTTCGTAGAACACGAAATCGGGGCAGCCCTCCCTGTTCTCGAGGCTTTTTTCAAAACAATGGTTCTCTTCCCAATACTTGCGCACGCTTTCTCCGATTCGCGGAAGATCGAGTCGCGCGTATTCGTTGTACTTTGCCATCAAAATTACGGTATTACGCTTTTTTATTTAGGAGCGCGAATATAAGTTTTTTTTCGCTTGGAGACACCTCCGGGCATGAGTCCGGCAAACGGGAACATGCGCGCAAGGCCATGCTCCGGAACGGATTCCATGTGGATCCGGAAGCCCCGGCGCCGCGAATCTGACCACACCGGGCCGTTTGCCGGCAATGATATATCTTTACCGGCAAATTCAAAGGACGGAATCGTCATGGACGAAAACACACTGAAGGCGCCGAAAGTCCTGTACCGGATTTCCATCGGCACGTTTTTCTTCTTGCAAGGATTCACTTTCGCCAGCTGGGCGGCCCGCATTCCCGATTTCAAGGACATCTTCGCCTTGAGCGACGGGCAACTGGGCACGCTCCTTTTCGCCTTTCCTTTCGGGCAGTTGCTGGGCGTACCCGTGGCCGGATATATGGTGGAACGTTTCACCAGCCGGCGCACGTTGCTTCTTGCCGCCATACTATACCCTTTCTCGTTATGCTGCCTGGGATTCATCCCCTTCGCTTTTTCCCTTTCGGGCGAAATGCCGGCCTGTGCCGTCTGGGTTTTCGCCATCATGCTTTTCTTCCTGGGCATGGCGGCCAACCTGCACAACCTCTCGGTGAACACGCAGGCCGTGGGCGTCGAAAAAGCGTACGGTAGGAGCATCATGGCCACGTTCCACGGCCTCTGGAGTCTGGCCGGATTTGCCGCCGGCATCGTCGGCTCGTTCATGGCAGCCCGGCTGATCGTTCCGTTTTTCCACTACGCGGGCATCCTCGTCCTGGCCCTGCTGGCCGTGATTTTCCTGCACCGTTTCACGCTTGGCAAGGACATCGTCTCCCAAGCGGAAGAAAAACCCACGTTCAACATCTTCAAGGGAATGGACGGATTCGTGCTGCTGTTGGGATTCATCGCCGGCGCGGCCATGGTTTGCGAAGGCACGATCTACGATTGGAGCGCGGTATATTTCAAGCAAGTCATCCATGCGCCCGAGAAATACATCCGCATGGGCTATACCGCCTGCATGTTCGCCATGGCCACCTACCGTTTTCTCGCCGACAGGCTGGTGAACCGCATCGGCCAGGTAAACGTCATGCGCTCGGGCGGATTCCAGGCCATGGCCGGCTTCATCCTCATGGCGGCATGGCCCGACCTGATACCCGCCGTCGTCGGATCGGTCCTGGTCGGCTTGGGTGTCTCGGCCATCGTGCCCATCTGCTTCAGCGCGGTTTCAAAGCATCAAGGCGTCGTGGCCGGCCGCGCCATAAACGCCGTATCCACGATAGGATTCTTCGGTTTCGTGGCCGGACCTCCCCTCATCGGGCATCTGGCCCAATGGATCGGACTGCGTTGGACATTCCTTTTCATCGCGCTCCTTGCCGCCTCGATAGGCTTGCTGGGCGGCAAGATACGCCAAAGGCGATAAAGTCCGGTCACAAGGATTCCCGGACTTCCTTGGCGGGCCTGCGCATCGAGATGCGTTCCAAGCCCCACACCAGGAAGAAGCCGGCCGCCATCAGGCATATCGCCTGCCAAGGAAAGGCATCCGGCAAGACGTTGGATTCCATCAACGGCTTTTCAACGCCATGGCTGTCCAGATAAGTGGACAAGGTCACCTTCCAAGGCCACACCTTGTTGAGCGAACCTATCATGAATCCGGTCAATACGGCCAAGGTCACGGCGCGGAACTTGCGCAAGGCGTAGGATAGCAGGCGGGCGAAACTGGTAATCCCCAATGCCGCGCCCAAGGCAAAAACGCCCAAGACCGGCAAGTCGAGTCCTTTCACCGCCTCCATGATGAAAGCATACTTGCCCATCAGTACCAGGATGAAACTGCCCGAAATACCGGGCAAGATCATGGCGCAGATGGCTACCAGGCCGCACAGGAAAACAAACCAGAGGGCCTCCGGGGTGCTGGCCGGCGTGGCGGAAGTCACCCAATATGCCAATACGACGCCCGCCAAGAGCGAAAACACCGTTTTCCAGTTCCATTGCCGTATATCCTTCGACACGAACCATGCCGAAGCCACGATCAATCCGAAGAAAAAAGACCAGACCATGACCGGATACGATTCCAGCAGCATCGTGATGAGACGTGCCAACGAAAATATGCTCACACAAATACCCAATACAAGGCTGACGAGGAAGTTGCCGTTCACGGCTTTCCAGAATGCACGGAACTTGCCCGTGAAAAGCATCTTGAGGCTCGCCATGTCGATGCTTTTTATGGATTCGATGAGCTCGTCGTAAATGCCGACGATGAAGGCGATCGTTCCGCCGGACACGCCCGGCACCACGTCGGCGGCGCCCATGGCCATTCCTTTCATGGCAATCAGTCCGTAATCTCCAAGGGTTCTTTTCATGGCAATCGTGGATTATCAAGTTTTCATGATGATTAGCGGGCGCAAAGTACGGCAAAAATTGACTTTTCCACAATAAGTTCGTAACTTTGCGCCCTTTTTGGAGAGGTATGCCCTTTTCAAACTCAATCCAATCGTCAAAAAACTAAGTCTTTGACAATGAAACTCTCGCAATTCAATTATAATCTGCCGGCCAAATTGGTCGCCACCCATCCGACTCCCGACCGCGACGATTGCAAGCTGATGGTGGTTGACCGCAAGAAGCAGAAAATCGAACACAAGGTTTTCAAAGACATATTGAAATATTTTGACGAAGGCGACGTGCTCATCATGAACAACACCCGCGTATTCCCTGCCCGTTTGTCGGGCGAGAAGGAAAAGACGGGAGCGATGATCACCGTTTTCCTTTTGCGCGAACTCAACCGCGAATCGCTCTTGTGGGACGTCTACGTCGATCCGGCACGAAAGATCCGCATCGGCAACAAGCTTTATTTCGGACAAAACGACGAATTGGTGGCGGAAGTCATCGACAACACCACCTCCCGCGGCCGTACGCTCCGCTTCCTGTACGACGGTTCCTACGACAATTTCAAGGCGCTCATCTACCGCCTGGGGCAGACCCCCATTCCCGACCATATCCTCCAGGCAAGGAACGTGGAACCCGAAGACGAAGAACGCTACCAGACCGTATTCGCGTCCGAAGAAGGCGCCGTCATGGCCCCCACCGCCGGACTGCACTTCAGCCGCGCCTTGCTCAAACGCATGGAGATAAAGGGCATCGACACCGCTTTCCTCACGTTGCACTGCGGACTGGGAAACGTTCGCGAGATCGACGTGGAAGACCTCACCAAGCACCGCGTGGATTCCGAGAAACTGATCATTTCCGAAGAAGCCTCGCAAATCGTGAACAAGGGTATCGACAATCACAGGAAAATCTGCGCGGTAGGCACGTCCGTGCTCAAAGGCATGGAAACTTCCGTCTCGTTCGGCGGCAGGCTCAAGCCCTACGACGGCTGGACCAACAAGTTCATTTTTCCGCCCTACGATTTCAACATCGCCAATTGCATGATAAGCAACTTCCATGCCCCCTTGTCGTCCTTGTTCATGTCGGTGTGCGCCTTCGGCGGCTACGAGCTCATCATGAAAGCCTACGAAGAGGCTATCAAGAAAGAATATCGTTTTCTCACTTTCGGCGATGCCATGCTCATCATCTAAGACCATCCTGGGCATCGATCCGGGAACCCGTATCATGGGCTACGGCCTTGTCCGCACGGAGGGCCGGAAATTCTCGTGCATCGAAATGGGCGTGCTGAACCTGACCAAGGAGACCGACGCCCTGGTCAAACTGGAACGGGTCCACGAAGAAGTGGTACGGCTCATCGAATGTTTCTCACCCGACTGCCTGTCCATCGAGACGCCCTTTTACGGCAAGAACGTGCAATCGCTCATCAAACTGGGCAGGGCACAAGGCGTGGCCATCGCCGCGGCCATGTCCATGGGCGTGCAAGTATACGAATACGCTCCGTTGAAAATCAAACAATCGCTTACCGGAAACGGCAACGCTTCCAAGGAGCAAGTCTGCGCGATGGTCTTCCGCGTACTGGGGTTAGACTCCGACCGGCCGCGTTTCCTGGATGCCACCGACGCCATGGCCGCCGCCATCTGCCATGGAATCCATAGCAAACTCGACGATTGGGCCTTGCCTGCGGCGAAAAAGAAACCGCTTGCCCCGAAAAGCAAGGGAAACTGGGCCGATTTCCTGCAAAAGAATCCCGACCGTATAAGAAAATCCTAAAAGGGCCCGAGGCCTACTCAATCCCTGGCGGAGAATTCCTTCGCTATCGCCGAGGCGACCGCTTCCATTTCCGGCTTTTCCAGCTTCAATTTTTCCTTGCCGAAATCCATGTCGGTGCCCCCATGGATGGGAATGAGATGGACATGGACATGCGGTACGTCCAGCCCCACCACCGACATGCCGATCTTGGGCGCGGGACAAACCTTGATCAACGCCTTGGCCACCTTCTTGGCAAACGCCATGAGCGCGGCCAATTCCCCGTCTTCCATATCGAACACGTAGTCGGTTTCCTTCTTGGGAATCACCAGCACATGGCCTTTGGCCACGGGCGCGATGTCGAGGAAGGCCAAATGACGCTCGTCTTCCGCCACCTTGTAGCACGGAATTTCGCCGGAAACTATTTTCGAGAAAATACTTGCCATCCTATCGGGTTATTTCCGTGATTTCAAACTCAATGATACCTGCCGGAACCTTCACTTCCGCCTTGTCGCCCACCTTCTTGCCCAACAAGCCTTGGGCGATGGGCGAACTGACGGAAATCTTGCCCGACTTCAAGTCGGCCTCGTTCTCGGACACCAACGTGTATTTCATCTGCGACTTGTTCTTCAAGTTGCGGATGGTTACCGTCGAAAGCAGCAACACCTTGGAAGTATCCATCTTGGACTCGTCCAGTATCCGGGCGTTGGCCAACTCCATCTGCAGTTTGGAAATCTTCAATTCGCACAAGCCTTGCGCCTCCTTGGCCGCATCATATTCGGCATTTTCCGACAAGTCTCCCTTGTCGCGCGCTTCGGCGATCTGCTGCGAAATCCTGGGTCGTTCCACTTTCGTCAAGCGTTCCAACTCGTCCTTGAGTTTCTGCAATCCTTCCTTGCTGTAATATTTTATTTCTCCCATGACTGTGATTTTTCCCAATCTAATACTTGCGTTCCAGGATCGCTTGCGCGATTACGGCCTGACGCAACGAAAAGCCCTCTCCGGGCACATCTTCCCTTTCCGGAACATCGCACGCCGCCTCTTTTCCAGGCTCCGCCGGTAGTACCCTTGCCGAAACGGTCGCGTTGTCTCCCGTCCGCCCTCTTTCAAGGCAAGTCTCCCGCAACGGAAATTCCTCGACCTTCCCGGAACGACCGGCCTCTGCGGGAAACGGCCCCTTGCACGAGGGAATTCCCTCCGCGTCGGCCGCGGCTTCTGTAGCCTGCCATGCCCCGGACACGTCCGGCGTCCGTCCGCGATCGGACGGAGTCGTTGCCTGCCGTTTCCTGCCTTTCCTCGCCTTCGAGCCTATGCCGCATCCGAGGGCGACGGCAAGGAGAGTCGAGAAGAATATGACGCCCATAGTGCGAGTTCCTCCGTTATCAAGGCACGAAAGTACGACATTTTTAAACACAAATGTTTATCTTTGTGGATATGCTCATGCGATTTTCAATCTTCTCCGCCATGGTTCCGCTTTCGCTCTGGATGACCTCCTGCGGCGAAATCAGCCACGGCAACATACCCGAGAAAACGGTCAACTTCACCGTCAGGCCCTACAGCATGGACAACGTCCTGCTCGCCACGGGCGGCTACAAGTATTTTCCCTACGGATACATGGGCGTCGTGGTCTATCACATAGGCGACATGGACGAGGAATACGTGGCCTTCGAGCAAGCCTGCCCCCTCGATTGGGAAAACGGTTGTTTCGTGGAATACGACAAGGAACAAGACGTCTTGACCGGAAAGACCTGCAAGGGACGGTTCAGCAGCTTTACCGGCTACGGGCGCGACAAGAAGAACTCCGGATACGCCCTGCGCAAATACCATATCTCCTATTTCGGCACCAACGGGGAGTTCCAAGTTTCGAACTAAGACCGACAAAGACTTCAAGAACATAAAGCCATGAAAACGAAAATCCTGACCCTGCTCGCTTCCATCCTGCTCATTTCCTTTGCCGCCCGAGGGCAAAAGAAGGTGACGATGGGCGATCTGACAAAACAGCAACAAGACAGTATCATATTCGCCTTCCCCGCCTGCACGAAAGGCACCGTCTACTTCAAGAACGGCAGCGTCTACAACGGCAAGCTCAACTACAACTACTACAACCCGCAAGTGCTTTTCCGCAACGACAAGCCCGTTTCGCCCGAAGACACCCTGCGCCGCCTCGACAACCTGGCCGACGTGGTGATGATTGAAATCGGCGACAAGCGTTTCGTGCCCGTACTCTCCGGAATCGGCGAAATCATTCTCGACAACAAGACAAGCCTCGTCCTTTCGCGAAAGGTCAACATCGAAGAAAAGAAAACGGGCGCCTACGGTACGGGCGGTTCCACTTCGTCCATCCGCAGCGTGTCGGGATTCAGCAACAACGGTACCAGCGACGGCTCCTATTCGGGTCAGACCTCCTTTACCAACGTGGAATACGACTTCGCCGCCAATTCCGAAATCAGCGTGGACAACCGCCTTTTCCTGCTCAAGGACGGCAAGGTAAGCCCGCTGACCAAGAAAAGCCTGCTGAAGCATTTCCCGGGAGCGGCCGACTATATCAACCGCTACCTGGAGGAACAGAAGCCCGACCTTGACGACGTGGACCAGATGAGGAACTTCGTCAACCTGATCTATGCCAACGGTGGCAGGAAGTAGGCCATAAAGGACGCAATACCGGGCCGAATCATAATTTTAACTATCTTTGCCAGTTAAAATGCATGGTTTGTGCGTTTTTCAACTAAGAGCATTGGACGCATATATGTCAGTACGACAGGGAGATAACAGAAAGTCCCTCTTCTTTGCGCATATCGTTCCCAAGATATGGAAACGGTGGGGCAAAGCGTGGCTCGGGGCGGTTTGTTTCTTGTCATGTACGTGCGGCGATTTCCTGTTCGCGCAACAGGAAGGCAACCAATTGACGCAATTCATGCTCAATACCTATTCGTACAATGCCGGTTACGCCGGCTTGTCGAACGGGCTTTGCGTTTCCGCCCTGCACAGGCAGCAATGGCTGGGATGGGGACGCGGCAGCGGGGAAAAGAAAGTGGCGCCCAACAGCACCATCCTGCTGGCGGACATGCCCTTGAAAATACTCAAGGGGGGCGTGGGACTGGAAGTGGCTTCATTCAACGCAGCCTATTTCCGTGACATGCACGTCAAGATAGGCTACGCTTACCACTTGCAGACCTCGTTCGGGACCATCGGCATGGGCGTACGAGCCCAATTGGAATCCAAGGGGCTCGACTTCAGCAAGTTCGACCCTGAGAACGCCTCCGACAGGATCCTGACCGGCAACGAAAAGGAGAACGGCCTCTACGGCGACGTGAGCATCGGCTTCTACCTTTCGGGAAACGCCAACTATTTCGTGGGCGTCGCGGCCAACAACCTCGTCGCGCACAAAAGCGAAAAGATAAGCTACAAGCCGACACGGTATCTTGCCATAAACGGCGGGTATTCGTTCGGTTTCCGGTCGTTGCCGAAAGTCGTGTTCACGCCTACGGCCTATCTGGAGACCGACTTTTCGACCATAAGCTGGAGCCTGGCGATGATGGGGACGTTCAACAAACGTTTCTGGGCCGGCCTCTCCTACCGGTTCCAGGACGCCGTTTCCATTTTGGCGGGCATGAACGTCGCCAAGTTGAAAATCGGCGTTTCCTATGACATAACCGCCTCCAGGTTGATCAAGGCATCTTCCATCGGAGGAGCCTTCGAGATCATGGTGAAATACTGTTTCGGCCTGGAAGGCGAAAAGGTGAACACGGAATACAAGAATGCAAGGTACCTGTAAGGACTTGCGTTTATTATAGAAAACATTAACCATACATACAATGAGAAGAGTAGCGAAATTATGGGATGTGCGGAACCTGACCGTCGCCGTATTTGCGGTGATTCTCCTTTGGGGATGCAACAATGCGGGCAGCGGAGAACTGGTCGGAGTGGCAGGACGCAAGTCGGTAGGGACGCAAGTACCTTTCGGCATGGTCTATGTGCCTGGCGGCAGTTTCGTATGGGGCGCGGGAGGTTTCGATCCTTCCTACCAGATGCTCAACATCCGTACGGTGACCATCAGCGATTTTTTCATGGATGAGACCGAAATCACCAACAACGAATACCGCCAGTTCGTGGAATATGTGAAAGAATACCACACAAGGCGCCTGTTGGCCGAAAACGGCATCGAGGGTTTCCAAATCGAGACCGAGGACGAAGATGCCGAGCCGGAGATAAACTGGAAGACCAAGATCAAGAGGACGCCCGAAGTGGAAGAAGCCTTGGCCGATTTGTACCTGCCCGTGGAAGAACGTTTCGCCCACCGCAAGGAAATCGACGTGCGCAAGCTCAACTACGAATATTGGTCTTACGATTTCTATGCGGCCTCGCGCAAGTCGTGGAACCAGGATGACAACGAGATGCCCGACGACGGGGTTTACTACGGCGCGTTCGTAAGCCGTCCGCAATCGATGCGTTCGCGTCAGCAATTCATGCACAAGCACGTGGTGAACGTATATCCCGACACGCTTTGCTGGATCTTCGACTGGTCGTATTCCTACAACGACCCCATGGTGGCCGGTTATTTCTCCAACCCCATGTACGACAACTATCCCGTGGTGGGCGTGAACTGGAAACAGGCCGAGGCATTCTGCAAATGGCGCAGCAAGCTCTACAACGACGCCATGACAGCCAAAGGCTATCCTGAAACACAGGAATTCCGCCTGCCGACCGAAGCCCAATGGGAATATGCCGCCCGCGGCGGCATCGACGCCAGTCCTTATCCTTGGGGCGGCAACTATGCACGCAACATCAACGGCTGCCTTTTGGGCAACTTCAAGCCCGGCCGCGGAGACTATGCCGCCGACGGTTCGCTTTACCCCTGCATCGTGGGGCACTACGCCCCCAACGATTACGGCTTGTACGACATGATGGGCAACGTGTCCGAATGGTGCATCGACGCCTATGACGAATCCATCGCCAACAACCACGACTTCAATCCCGCCTTTACCTATGATGCCAAGCCCGAAGACGGCGTAGGGCTCAAGCGCAAGGTGGTACGCGGCGGCTCCTTCAAGGATTTCGCGGACATCTGCAAGGTGTACTACCGTTCGTTCGAATATCAGGATACTTGCAAGTCGTATGTGGGATTCCGTTGCATACAGCCTCTCCTGGCGAGCGGCCTGATGACCGGCGGCAGCGGCTCCAACGTTTATTAAGATTCCGTACACCAGACAACCTAATTTTCAATATCACAATACCAGAAGAAAGAAATGGCAAGTTTTGCAGACAAACCCGCATTCAAGAAATTCATGAGCAACCTCTATGGTTGGGGCGCGGCCATCGTTATCGTAGGTGCGCTTTTCAAGATCAACCATTACCCCGGTGCCAACCTCATGCTTATTGTGGGTATGAGTATCGAAGCTATCATCTTCATATTTTCCACGTTTGAGAAGCAACATGCCGAATTCGAATGGGACCGCGTCTATCCCGCCCTGCGCAACAATCCCGACGGCTCGCCCATGTACCCCGACGGAGAGGCTCCGATGCCCGGCGGAACGGGATTCTCTTCGGCGAGCAACAACATCGTGGCGGAGAAACTGGAAGAGATGTTGGAAAAAGCCCATGTGACGCCCGAAGTGTTTGAAAGGCTGAGCACCGGATTGGAAAAACTCACCCAGACCACGACCAACCTGAGCAATCTCACCAGCGTGGTCAGCATCAACAAGACCTATGCCGACGAGCTGGCGCGGATGACCGACAACATCAACCAGTTGAACGACTTCTACGCCAACCAGTTGCAAGTGACCAAGGCGCAGACCGAGACGAGCGTCAGGTTGCAGGATGACGTGAACAAGATCATGGAAGCTTTGAGCGGTTCGCTCGAAAGTTCGCAAAAATATCGTCAGGAAATCGACGATCTTTCGCAAAAGGTCGCCACGTTGAACAAGATGTACGGCCAGATGCTGTCGGCCATGCAGATTTCCCAAACGGCCAAGAATTAATCACGCGACTTTCAAGAACCCTCAAAAACCAGTTTTTCCACCATGTCAGGAGCAAAAGAGACGCCAAGGCAAAAGATGATCGGGATGATGTACCTCGTGTACACGGCCCTGCTGGCATTGAACGTGTCGGTGGCGGTATTGGATTCATTCCTTACCATCAACGAAGCCATGGAGACGACCAACAAGAACTACAACCAGAAAAACGAGGATCTTTATCAACGTTTCCTCGCCGCTTATACGGCCAATGAGGCCAAAGTGGGTGAAAACTGGAAAAAGGCGAAGAGCGTGCAAGCCAAGACCCGGGAGCTGTACGATTACATACAGCAAATGAAATATGACTTGATCGCCTTTACCGAACAGATTCCCGTGGAGCAAGCCATGAACCTGAACCCGAGGAACATCGGCCGGCAAGACAACTACGACGACCCTACCCGCTTCTTCATCGGACTGGAAGAAGCCGCCCACGACGGCAAAGCCTACGAACTGCACAAGAAACTGCACGACTACCGTTCCTTCCTCCTGGAGCAAGTGGATGAAAAGGACCGCAGTTCGATTCCCTTGCGTTCCCTGCACGTGGAAGGAACCAAATACTACAACGCCAGCGGCCAGGAACAAAGCTGGGAAATCTTTCACTTTTCGCACACGATCATCGTGGCCGACCTGGCCTTGCTCAACAAGATCCAGAACGACGTGCTGAACGCGGAAAACGACATCGTTTCCTACCTGTACTCCTCCATCAGCGACGACGACTTCAAGTTCGACACGATTTCCGCCCGCGTCGTTCCCGTTTCCAACAGCGTGCTGGCGGGTTCCACTTTCGAAGCGAGCATCTTCGTGGCCGCCTTCGACTCCAAGGCGAAAATCTCCGCCACGATCGATGGTAAGGAATACGAAGGTTCGGGTGGTTCCATCAACTACAAGGTTCCTGCCACCAACATCGGAAAACGCAAGGTAAACGGCACGATCCACGTTCCGGTTTCCTTCGGTGTCAAGTCGTACCCGTTCCAATTCGAATATGATGTCCGCCAATCGACCGCCACCGTGAGCGCGGACAAGATGAACGTCTTCTACGTAGGTGTCGACAATCCCGTTTCGGCGCTTGCCGGAGGCATTACCGACGAGAACACGCGCGTGGAGATAAGCAACGGAACGATTTCCAAGGTTCGTCCGGGCGAATATGTGGTACGCGTGAACAAGCCCGGCGTGGACGCCACCGTCAAGGTCTTCGCCAAGGAAAACGGAAAGGAAACCCTGATGGGAAGCAAGACCTTCCGCGTAAAACGCGTTCCCGACCCGGTGGCACGTATCAACGGCCAGGAAGAAGGCGTGAAACGTATCGACAAGAATACGCTTGCCAATGCGGGCGGATTGCTCGTGTCGATGAAGGATTTCGAATTCGAGCTGAACCTCAAGATCGCATCGTTCAACGTCCAGGTATCGAGGGACGGTGAACTCTCGCCCATGATGCCTTCCAACGGCAACAAGTTTTCGCAAAGCATGATCGACAACTTCAAGCGTTGCAAACGAGGCGACAAGGTATTCGTCACCGATATAGCCGCCGCCATGCCCGAAGGCAACCGTACGTTGGGTGACATGATTTTGACCATCAAGTAGAAAACCTCTCCGGAAGAGAGAAAAAATAAACGATTATGAAACGATTTGCCCTTTCTGTCCTGATTGCCGCCTTGACCGCCGCTTGCGCGGGTTCGCTCAAGGCCCAAGTCTTGGAAGACACTCCTCCCAGGGACAACTTCTTCACCAAGGAAAACACCGCAGACCGTCTGCCGCGTGAATACGTCTATGTTCGCGAAGCGGACGTGTATATCAAATGGCGTGTCTGGCGCATGGTGGATTTCCGCATGAAAATGAACCAATACCTGTACTACCCCGTCGAACCGGTTCAAGACAGGATCAGCCTGATGAGCCTTGTCATGGGCGGACTGCAAGACGGCAGCATCATCGCCTACGACGCGCTTACCGACGACTTCCGCAAGCAACTCACCTACGAGGAGTTCATACGCCAGAACACGCAGATTTCCGAATTGCAGAAAGAAGACCTGGACAATCCGGGCCAGTTCATCACCACGATGGACACGTCCTCCTTCCAGATCCACAACGTGAAGATGATCCGTCTCAAGGAAGACTGGTTCATCGACAAGCAACGTTCGGTACGCGACATACGCGTGTTGGGCATGGCTCCCGTCATCCAGGTATTTGACGAGGAAAGCGGCCAATTCAAGGGCAACCAGACCTTGTTCTGGCTTTATTACCCTTCGATTCGCCCGTTGTTCGCCAAGACCGAGACGTTCAACCGTCACAACAGCGCGATGCGCCAGTCGTATGACGACGTATTCGCCTGGAACCGTTGGTTTCAAAGTTATATCACGAAAATAGACAACCAGCAGGATCGCCAGATCCAGCAGTACGCCCAAGGGGCGAACATCATGAGGGAAGCCGAACGCATCGAGGAAACCCTCTTTGAAATCGAACACGACTTGTGGGAATACTAGGCCGTTTTCGGAAACGACAATAAAAAAAGCGCCCGGTTTGCCGGGCGCTTTTTTTATTACGACGGCGAATCAATCCTCCGTCTTGTCTTTCTTTTCCGCCTTTTTCCTGACGAACGGGGCGTAATTGAACCGATAGCGGTAAGCTGCCTGCACGAAGAATTCCCGCCCCGGCTTGAACGCGCCGCTACCGAAAGCCGAACGCAATTTCCCGCTCAACTGCAAGTCGAACTCATGGGCTTTCCTGAACACATAGGCGGCGCGCAGACGCAAATCGGCAATGCCGCCCGACGTCTTGGATCCGTCCATGTCCAAATAATATCCGAGATGGGCCGACAGATTCAGCGTATGGTCGAAAAAAGCCTTGACACCATGGAGCGAGGGGCCTACGTGGTAGTTGAAACGCGCTTTCCGGCCGCCCGGCTTGTCTATACGGGTGCTGAAATTCAACGCGCCCTGCAAGCGATAACCGTCATGCAAACCTATTCCGTGCCGCAACGCGGCATAAAAATAATCGCTGAATAGCTTTTGAGTCTTTTCGCGCGAACTCTGATAGGAAAATTCCAAGCCTCCGTGCTGTTCATGCCGGACATGCGGACCGGTACGGTAATTGAATCCGAACGAGGCCTGCTGGGAAATCTGACGGTAGGATACCGTGTCGGGATCCTGCACGAGCGGATCGTCAGGACGGTTCAACTCCATAGGTTTCGTCTGCGTATGCATCGTGAAATTGGAATAGGAGGCCGTAAGCGCGAACCGTTCGTCGATCCGATAATTGACACAGGCCGAACCGACAAGCCGGTTCATCCGGCTCGATTTGGTATTTTCCAAGTCGTCCCGTTGCCACCCCAAGTCGGCACTCACATCTATTTTCTTGAAAGCATGGGTGAACGAAACCACCGCGTTCTCGAAATCCTGATTGAAATAGGCCGCGCCCAACGTCCGGTATCCGGGAGCGACCCTTTCATAAGCTACGCTTATGCCTTTGTAAGCCAACCGGACCTTGAAGGCCGTATGGAAAAAAGTGGAGGAACGCGAAGCAAGGAATGGGCGCATAAGACCGTTCCAGAAGCCCTTTCTCCTTTGCTTGTCCGCACGTGTGTCCTGGGTCAAGGCGCTCACGCCCGCCTGGCCTTTCAAGGTCAGCCCCCTGTAAAGGTCGAAAGCGAAATCCAAGGCCAGCACCACGTTTTCTTCCGGACTCAATTCTTCCGGCAAATTTCCAGGCAAGGAACGGCGATGGTCGCATGCCTTGAAGAAATGCAAGTCCAGCTGTTGTCTCTTGTGCGAGAATCCTAACTTGAACGCGAAAGCTGTACGCTTGTAATTCGACAAGGCATGGGAGGAAAAGGCGTCCGCCTTGCCGGAACCGAGCGTGTCGGCCTTGCGCGCCTTGGCCAATCTGCCGTACATGGCCGAAAAACGGAGCGGAAACGAAGCCGGTTCCAGGCTGATGCCTGCCCCGTCGAACTGATGCCCCGAAAGCCCGTACGGATGCATCTCCATCGTGGTGCGTCCCAGATAAGCCTTGATCCATTTGTAGGAGGGCGTAAAGGAGAGGCGTGAGAAAGGCTGCGCGTAGGACATGCGGCTGTCTGCAAAACTGAACGAGAAAGGCAACGAGAAACCGTACACGACCGGATTCAATCCCACGGAAACAAGGTAGGCGAAAGGCTCCGAGCCACCGCTTGAATTCAAACGGCTTGAAGCCTGGGCGCCCACATTCCCCGAGAGGGAAAAAGGGCTTCGTTTACCGATTCCCGTAAAGTCTTGCGCGCTCGATTCCGTACCTGTTCCCAAGAAAAGCGACAACAGGAAAACGCCCGCGCAAAAACGCGCGAAAGGATACAGGCAACGGGGTTGAAACAAGCATGTGTTCATGTCCGGTTCTTGGATTGGTCTTGTCTATAGAATCCGGAAATCGGATTTTAACGAAGGAAAAAGTCTTTAAAAATTCTTAAAAATTTTTCATACCTTTGCAATCCCTTGGCGGAAGCGGGAGTTTGGACGCTGTTAAAAAAACTTAAAGACGTTTCATGTCAAGGAAGCCACGTTGGAAAGATGGGTGAGTGGCTGAAACCAACAGTTTGCTAAACTGTCGTAGGGGTTTCCCTACCGGGGGTTCGAATCCCCCTCTTTCCGCTTCAATGGTTCAAAGCGTATCGAAAATAGACTGATTCCCGGTTTATTTTTGATGCGCTTTGTTCATTTTGGTTCGAAACGAACGGTTCAATCTGTCCTATTACTTTCGTGCCGGAAAGAGTCTTTCTTTAAACAACCAGCATTGTACATTCACTCCATCTTGATTTTTCCTTTATCTTTGTCTATTTTTCCTAAACGGCCATCCTTAGATGGCCGCGAGTTTATTGCTAATCGACTAATGAATAAAAAAATTCCGAAATCAGAATTGAGCAACGAAAATGTAATCAAGGCGGGAATAATAAATTACTTTGCGCGAAAAAATCGTAAACCATTCTGCGTATGCAATGAGTTGACATTTTCCAGTAAAAAAAAAGTGGCCGATTTGATTTTTTGCAAAGATGACACTAGCATTGGGATTGAGATAAAGGCGCATAATGATGACTTTCGAAGAATCCGCAATCAATTGCCAATCTATTGTAAATTATTTGATTTTGTATACGTAGCAATTACAGCAAACCATATCGGAAAAATAGGAACTATTCCTAATACCATAGGTATTATATTATTTTCGGACAAAGGAAAAGTTTCGTATTTACGAAAGGCGCATAGGAATCATGTTGACATCGCTGAAATACTTTTATCTATGCCTGTCTATTTTATTCGCACATCTCTATCAAATAATAAATATATCCGCAAAGACAACAAAAATTTTAACAAGAGGCTTGCGCACCAAATATTTATTAAATACCTTCGTACAAGATGTAGATGGACCAACATGGACTTATGTACCTCTCTGCACTATGAAGACATAACGGTAAATACGAATTATATCAAACTCTGACTACAATAAACCTAAACGTTTCATTTGCTGTGTAACAAACATATTCATTCTAACAGAAATCCAAAAAGAAGGTGTTGCGCCGGGTTTCATCCCGGCAGCCGTATTTTTTACAGTCTGGCAGCCCCAACAAACTAATTCTCGAGGAAATCTTTGATCCTCTATACATGCCTTTGCAACATTAATGTATGTGTCTGCATATTCCTCATCGCTTTCCTTATTCCTTCTTTGACGATAATAGAAAATTTCTGATACGTCATCCTTCGGCACATCAATCCTCGGAATCCAACCATTGCCGTAAAACGCAACATCGTCATTTCGTTTAGGTGTAATACTTCCATAATCGGAATATGAAATCGGAAAAGAAACAGCCTGCTCCACACTATTAAACAAACGTAATTCCGTACATGCAATAGTCCCTTGTTGCTCCCTCTTATTTAAACTCGCTACACTGTCGGGAAATGACGTACTTGTAAGTACAAATTCTACGTACTCGCATTCTTTTAACCTATCTTTAGCTGAACATAAATATGAAATGGCTCTATTCTCTGCAATCTTTACTAGTCCATCAACGATGTATCCCTGATCATAAAAAACTGTTATATGTGTGTCTCTGGCCCATTGCAATTCAGCCGCTATTATATCCAACTCTTTTTCTATTATTTCTTTATCTACAGATGGATCTATTTTGTAGCCGATATGTCTATATGTTTTTGCGAACGATATAATTTGCTTTCTAAAATCACGATACTCTTCATCAATGTCATTCACTAATAGCATAGGTATAGCTCTCCTAAAAATCGACCTTAAATCAGCAAAAAAGCATTGCCATTTCTCATAACCATTTTGACTATCAAATATCTCATCGATCTGAGCATTACTCAAATCCGGGTCTGAGGTAATATCAAAATACACCATAGCATCATTGGGAAGAAACTTGGACAAGGCATCGACACGCTTATTAAGATCTCCAATCTGGTCTTTTTTACTTTTTCTTCCTCTTGTAAGTTCAATCAATACAGCCATCTCTTGATGAGAATATACCTCTGGTGGAATATTTTTCAATGCACGTATCTCCGCATCACCCGTCTTAAACTGCAATGTATATTTCATTATAATTCAATTTAAAAAGTCTTGACAATACCCAATTTATACGCCCTATATAAAACAGCCTTTTCTGTCACTTGAAACAGTTGACTCAATATTTTTGGAGTATTATTTCCTGCTTGAATTGCGTTTCTAAAATCATTTTCAGGCATCAATAACTCTGCAGCAAATTCATTAGCAGCATATTCAATACCTAATTGATCCCCATTGGCATTTCTAAACAAAGTAATATCTGTATGCTGACCTTCCAATTCCCCACAATGGTAATAATAATGTCCCAACTCATGAGCCAATGTAAAACGTTGCCTTAAAGGATTTTGTAAACTATTAATCGCTATAATGTACTTTTGCTCCTGTTTTTTAATCCATCCGGAGATACTATCCCCCATTGGCTCATTCCGCAACTCAATATCACCCAAAGAATTTACGTAGCCAAAAACATCAAAAACTAAATCTTTTCTATATTTAGAATTATCCTTCAGTATTTCCCGGGCTCCTTGAATTTGACTACTATTTACCGGTACTACAGATTGAATGTTTAATCTACGTCCCATATATTATTCTTCTTCAATATTTTTGTTTTCGAGAATCATTGTAGAATTTTCTAACTTGCTTAACTGCTTACCCATTGACTCGAGTTTCTCATTAGTCCTTTGAAGGGCTTCTTCAATTTTATCATCAATGATTCCGCCGATTGTCGAATCCACTTCTTTATCTACACGCATTAATTCCAACCATTTACTCTTAATATTTTTCTCCACAGAATCATCAACTTTTTCTTTTATCTCTCCAACTGCTTCTTTTACTCGTTTATCTACATTATATCCAAAAGCTAATGCCATAAGACCAATCACAGCAACAAGAATGGTCAAGAGCCAAGAGAAAAAAGAATGAGTATGATTGGTAAATTCTTGAGGTGATAGAACCAATCCTTCTTTTTGCAGCCCCTTCAATAAATTTACAGTCGTGTTATAAGTTGTATCCAACCGTGCAGCAACCTCTTGGTTTACCACCCATGGATATTTTTCACTATTAACAACATAAATATGACGTCCACAAGATCGTAAAAGCAACATAGCAAAAATCAGTAAAATCGAGACGCGACTTAACACTGGCAGCCAATATCGACAGAGATTTTTCATATCTATGAATAGTATTCGTAGAGCAAATGTACATCATTTCCTGAACACGCCCACCCTCCCGCGCTTCAGACATCGATTTTTTCTACTTTGAATCTGAATCCTTTCACTCCTTATTCTTGATGCCTTTGCCGAACACTTCTTTCCGCCCCAAAAGTTTGCCCAACGCATAGTCCTAGCCATGCATTAGGCAAACTTTTGGGGCACAGTTACGCCTCTCGCCCGCAGAACTAAACTTTAGATATTACAACCAGTACAACCAAACTACCCTTGGATAGATAAAATATGAATGCCCTGTCTATCATTCTGAACAATCGTCCCGCCCTTTCTTCAGGCAAGACACCTTCATTCCGCGAGTTCCCCGTAGAGGTCGAAGGCTTCCGCGGCGACGATCTTCACCTGATGGAATTCGCCGGGGGCAAGGTCGGCCGAATCGACACGGATCAGCACCTCGTTATCCACCTCGGGCGAATCGTATTCGGTACGCCCCACGTAGAATTCGCCTTCTATCCTGTCGATGAGCACCTCGTAAGTCTTGCCCACCCTTGCCTGGTTGGCCTCGTATGATATTTCCTCCTGCAAGTCCATGATGGCCTGGGCGCGCCGTTCCTTTTCCGCCTCCGGCACCGTCTCGCCCCTATCGTATGCCGGCGTCCCTTCCTCCCTCGAATAAGGGAAAACGCCCAGACGATCGAACTTGAACGCACGCACGAATTCCGCCAAGTCTTCGAACGCGGCGGCATCCTCGCCCGGGAAACCCGTTATGAGCGTGGTACGGAAAGCCGCATCCGGCAAAGCCTGACGGAAATCGGCCAAGAGCGAAAGGGTCTGTTCCTTGGTCGTGGATCGCGCCATGCTTTTCAATATCCTCGAATCGATATGCTGCAAAGGGATGTCCACATACCGGCAGACCTTGGGTTCTTCGCGCATCACCTCCAGCAAGTCCTGCGGAAAGGCGTGCGGATAGAGATATTGCAGCCTGACCCAATGCAGGCCGTCGATACGGCACAGCCGGCGTACCAGCTCCGCGATTTCCCGTCTGCCGTACAAGTCCATGCCATAATAGGTAAGGTCTTGCGCCACGAGGATAAGCTCCTTCACCCCCTCGTCGACCAGTTTTGCGGCCTCTTTCAAGATTTCCTCGACAGGCCGGGAAACATGCTTGCCACGTATGAGGGGAATGGCACAGAACGCGCATTGACGGTTGCAACCCTCCGAAACCTTCAAATAGGCGTAATGGGAAGGCGTGGAAAGCCGCCTGACGGTAGCATCGGCATCCACATGACTCTCCAGGACGGCATCCACCACCGCCTGCGGATCGTTCACGCCGAACCAGGCATCCACGTCGGGAATCTCCCGCTTGAGTTCCTCTCCGTGCCGCTGCACGAGACAGCCCATCACGAAGACCTTGCCTTTCTTCCGCCTGTTCTTGCGTACGGTCTCGGCCAGGATGGCATCGACCGATTCCTGTTTGGCGTCCAAGATGAATCCGCAAGTATTTATCAGCACCACATCCGCCGCACGCGGGCTTTCTTCCCGCACGATCGTCCAGCCGGCACGCTTCACGTTGCCGGAAATCACCTCCGAATCCACCGTATTCTTCGAGCAACCAAGGCTCACGACTTTCAAGGAAGGCATCGTCGACTTATTTGTTTTCTCCGAACAACGATTCAACGAAACCGACCTTGTCGAACAGCTGCAAGTCGTTGATCTTCTCGCCCACCCCGACATACTTGATCGGCACCTTGAACTGGTTGGAAATGCCGATGGCCACACCGCCTTTGGCCGTTCCATCCAGCTTGGTGAGCGCCAAGGCGTTCACCTCCGTGGCCGCCGTAAATTGCCTGGCCTGCTCCACGGCATTCTGACCCGTGGAAGCGTCCAAGACCAGCAGGATTTCGTGCGGCGCTTGCGGAACGACCTTCCGCATCACGTTCTTGATCTTTGAAAGTTCGTTCATCAAACCCACCTTGTTGTGCAGACGGCCCGCCGTGTCGATGATCACCACGTCCGCCGCCCTGGCCACGGCCGATTTCAACGTGTCGAACGCCACCGAAGCGGGATCGGAGCCCATGTTCTGCGCCACGACAGGCACGTCCACGCGACGCCCCCACTCCTGCAACTGTTCCACCGCCGCGGCACGGAACGTATCGGCGGCACCCAATACCACGCTGGCGCCGTTTTGCTTGAACTTATAGGCCAATTTGCCGATGGTGGTCGTCTTTCCCACACCGTTGACACCTACGACCATGATCACATACGGCTTCTTGCTTTCCTGCTGCCAAGGATCCTCCTGCGGGCTTTCCACCAGCAACGCGCAGATTTCCTCACGCAACACCTTGTTCAATTCCGACACACCGAGATACTTGTCGCGTTTGACACGTTCCTGTATGCGTTCGATTATCTGCAACGTGGTCTCGACGCCCACGTCGCTTGTCACCAGGACCTCTTCCAGATTGTCCAGCACCTCGTCGTCTATCGTCGACTTGCCCGCCACGGCACGGGTGATTTTCTTGAGAACGCTTTCCTTGGTCTTGTCCAGCCCCCGTTCCAAGTCCGCCTTTTCCTCTCCGATCTGTTCAGCGGTCTTGCTACGTGAAAAAAATGAAAAAAAGCCCATTTTATTTGAGTATTTAAACTTCGTCCGTCTCGCGCCGATCCGGATTCGCCCACCGGACCCGCCCCTCGTCCGGCTCCGGATCCACGAAACCATCGACGGCATGAGGCAAGTCCGATCCGGCGAACGGATGCCTCCAAACACATAAAGGTTCACCGATACTACCGATGAACCTCTACGTCAAGGGGCGACACAAACGCCCCGAAATGCTCCACGAAAAGCTGGAATCAAGCCTTGTTGGCAAAATATTCCTTTACCTTGTCGTTGGCGATGATTTCTTCCTTGAACGTGTAAGCACCCGTCTTGGGAGACTTTACCACTTTCACTACCTTGGCAAAATCCTTGCCGGTACTGGTCTTCAGGGTTGCAACTACTTTCTTTGCCATGGCTTATAACTATTTTATTTCTTTGTGAACCGTCACTTTCTTCAAGATGGGGTTGTATTTCTTCAACTCCAGACGGTCAGGCGTGTTTTTCTTGTTCTTGGTGGTAATATAACGGGAAGTGCCCGGCATACCGCTGGCCTTGTGTTCGGTGCATTCCAAAATCACCTGAACGCGCGCCTCTTTATTTTTCTTTCCCATGACTTCTTACGGTTTTAAGGTATTCTGTATTCTGCGTTTCGGGGTGCAAAGGTAGTATTTTTTTTTGATTAACAAAGGACTGTTGATTTTTGCGTTTTCTCACTGCCATGTCACCCCTTTTTCATATATTCGCTTTTATTAACCCAAAAAACACAAGCTATGAAGAAGTTATCGATTGTACTGACTACCCTGTTCGCACTATCGTTGACGGGGCTGCACGCTGAGCTTGACACCAAAGCCGACACCGTGCTGATGTTTGCCAACAAACGGGATATGGTAAAAACAAAAAAAGACGTTCCAGGTAGAGGCTATAACAATTCAGTGGAAGTATCAGCCAGTGTCTTACCCAAAAGCATCTATAACGTATCAGCCTCTATGGTGTTCGGATATAACTTCAATAAGTATATATTCCTTGGTGGAGGTCTCGGCATTGCCTATCTCCATGAAGAACACCATTACTCTTATAATGGTACGACCGATATCGAGCATAATATAGGAATACCCGTATTTGTCCGTGCCAAGTTCAATTTCACGAAGAAACGTGTTTCCCCCTATTTCGGCATAGATATTGGTGGTGCCATGTTCTGGGAGGCCAAAAATAATAATGATGATGATTATTATGAACCTGATGGATATTTCTTATTCCGGCCGCATATCGGGCTTGACATCAACGTAAGCGAGAAAATCAAGCCCTACATCATGGTGGGCGGCTCCACCTACGGAGGTGCATTCTTTTTCGGTGCGGGATGTAAGTTCTAAATCACTCCCATTTGTTTTACCGGAAACGGTTCTACTATTTTCCGACAATAAAAAAGCGGGCGGTCGAGATTTCTCAACCGCCCGCAAAATATTGGACTTGCCTCGAAAACTATTTCTTGGCGGGCTTGATGTCTAATTTCACCGGATTGACCATGTTTTCCGTCTTCATGATCTTTTCCAGATCGGCCTTGGACATCAATTTCTTTTTGAGTACCAACTCGATGACGCTCTTGCCTGTTTTCTTGGCTTCCTTGGCGATTTCATCCCCTTCGTGGTGGCCGATGTAGGGATTGAGCATCGTGATGATGCCGATGCTGTTTTCCACCATCTCGCGGCAACGCTTTTCGTTGGCCTTCAAGCCGTCGATACACAACGTACGCAGGGTGCTGAACGCGTTCTGCAGCAATTCGATGGACTCAAACACCGCATAGCACATGACCGGCTCCATCACGTTCAGTTCCAACTGGGCGGCATCGGCGGCCATCGTAACGGTCAGGTCGTTACCGATGACGCGGAAGCAGACCTGGTTCACCACTTCGGGAATGACGGGATTCACCTTGCCGGGCATGATGGAGGAACCGGGCTGCATTTCGGGCAAGAACACTTCCTGCAAGCCGCAGCGCGGACCGGAACCCATCAGACGCAAGTCGTTGCAGATCTTGCCCAGACGGACGGCCAGACGTTTCAAGCCGGAAGAATAATTCACCACGCCGCCATTGTCGGAGGTCACGAAAACGAGGTTCTTGTCCAATTTGATCTTGAGCTTCATGACCGAAGCCAAGGCCTTGGCGCAGGCATCGGCATATCCCGGTTCGGCGTTGATACCCGTACCGATGGCCGTGGCACCCATGTTCACCGTAAGGAATTCCTGGGCGGCGGCATCCAAGGCGGCCACTTCGCGTTTCAAACCTTCGGCAAAGCCGTTGAAAGTCTGACCCAAGGTCATGGGAACGGCATCCTGCAACTGGGTACGTCCCATCTTGACCATCTTGGCGAAGGCCTTTCCTTTCTTTTCCAAGGAAGCGATGAGCTTCTTCAGTTCGGCCACCATTTCCACATGGCTGAAATACAAGCCGAAGTGCATGGCCGTGGGATAAGCGTCGTTGGTGGACTGGGAGCAGTTCACGTGGTCGTTGGGATTGCAGTACTGGTATTCGCCCGGCTTGTGACCCATGATCTGCAAGGCACGGTTGGCGATCACTTCATTGGCGTTCATGTTCATCGTGGTACCGGCTCCGCCTTGGATCATATCGGAGGCGAAAGCGTCATGGTGCTGGCCGGCGATGATTTCCTTGCAGGCTTTCACGATGGCATCCAATTGTTTCTTGTCAACACGCTTGGGGTTGATCTGGTTGTTGGCGATGGCGGCACCCCATTTGGTATAGGCGAATCCCTTGATGAAGTTGGGGTAACGCGACATGGGAACATTGCTGATCTTGAAGTTTTGGAAACCACGGGCGGCTTGCACGCCATAGAGGGCGTTCGCGGGAATTTCGAGCGTTCCCAGCAAGTCGGTTTCTTTTCTCAGGCCCTTGGCGCTGGCTTTCGTCGTTTTGGAAGCAGCGGCGGTCTTGGTGTTTTTTACAGCCATTTTTCTATTCTTTTTGTGTTATTATTTGAAAATCATTTACGAGTGGAACCGGGATAAACCTTCAAGGCCTCTTCCAGGCAATGCATGGCTTCCTTCAGGTCCTCTTCCTTGAGCACGTAACTGATACGCACTTCGTCGTTGCCCGAACCCGGCGTGGAATAGAACCCGGTGGCGGGAGCCAGCATCACGGTCTTGCCGTCGGTGCTGAAGTCTTCAAGCAGCCACTGGCAGAACTTGTCAGCGTTGTCGATGGGCAGACGTGCCACCGCGTAAAACGCGCCCTTGGGATCGGGACAGTAGCAGCCTTCCATCTTGTTGATGGATTCCACGACGATATTGCGACGCTTGGTGTACTCGGCCAACACTTGGGCGAAGTATGCGGCAGGCGCGTCGATGGCCGCCTCTCCGAAAATCTGGCCATAGGTAGGAGGGCTCAGGCGGGCCTGTGCCGCCTTCATGGCAGCGGAATACACCTGCTTGTTCTTGGTGACGAACATGCCGATGCGACAACCGCAGGCCGAGTAGCGCTTGGAAATGGAATCGAGCAAGATGACATGTTCTTCCAGCCCCTTGAGCTGCATGACCGAATGGTACTTGCAGCCATCATAGCAGAATTCGCGATACACCTCGTCGGCCATGAGGAAGAGATCATGCTTCTTGACGATGTGCGCCAATACGTCCAGTTCTTCCTCCGAATACAAATATCCGGTAGGATTGTTGGGATTGCAAATGAGTATGGCCTTGGTAGCGGGCGTTATCTTCTTTTCGAATTCCTCGATAGGCGGCAACGCGAAGCCGTTCTCTATCTTGGAAACGATAGGCACCGTCCTTATGCCGGCCAGTTTTCCGAAACCCGAATAATTGGCATAGAACGGTTCGGTAACGATCACCTCGTCTCCCGGATCGAGGCAGGTCATGAACGCGAACAAGATGGCTTCCGAACCGCCGTTGGTGACGATAATCTCGTTTTCGTCCACGTCGATGTCGAACGACTTGTAGTATTCCGCCAATTTTTGACGGAAAGAAAGGATTCCCGCCGAATGGCTATAAGCGACCAGCGGAAGCGTATTGTTCCGTACCGCGTCCAACGCCACCTTCGGGGAAGCGATGTCGGGCTGTCCGATATTGAGGTGGTAGACCTTGACGCCCCTCTTCTTGGCCTCGTCCGAAAAAGGAACGAGCTTGCGGATGGGGGAGGCGGGCATTTCCTGCCCTTTCTTTGAAATTGAAGGCATGATTTTCTTTATTTTCAGAAAACGACAATCCCCGACTGTAACACCGGGGATTGTCTTTCGTTTCGCGCAATTAGTTCTTGGAAGTCACCGTACCGCGGATACTGAGGACCACACGGTCGGGATTTCCGTTGGTGGAAACGGTAATCGACTTGCTGATACCGCCGATACGGTTGGTGTCGTAATGCACCTTGATCGAACTTTTCTTGCCCGGCATGATCGGCTCACGAGGCCAGGAAGGCACGGTGCAACCGCAGGAAGAACGTACGTCGGAAAGGATAAGCGGTTCGGTACCGTTGTTTTCGAACACGAATTCGCAGTTGCCGTTGGCGCCCTGCTCGATGGTACCGTAATCGTGAACCGTCTTTTCAAACTTGATTCCGGGACCTTCCACCTTTTCGGCCTTTTCCTGATTGCCCGTCGTTACGGGAGCCGCATACGAGAAGCCGACGCACGACAAGGCGGCAGCCAGCACAAATCCACAAACAAGCTTTTTCATTATTTTCTGTTTTTTGGTTTCCATACTCCGGATGGAACGGCAAAGGCCGAGCACCCTGTTAAACGGGCGCAAATATAACATTTTCCGCGATATGGTTAAAACAACAGGCGTTTTTTGAGCACGAAATTCCAGCCCGTGACCAACACCACCGTGACAAGTTTGGCCACCATGTAATGCACGCTTCCGGCAGACGTGAAAAGATACATCAGCACGTAGGTCAACCCTGTTCCCGAAAGCCCCACGAGGAAGAACAGCAAAAACTCCACGCAAGGGTTGGTAAAACGACGGCGGCTGAAAATCCAGAAGATGCTGAGCAGGTAGGTGACGATCAAGCCGGCAAGGTTCCCGATGCTGGCCGCCACGGCGGCATTCATGCCTGCCCCTTCCTTCAAGGCGGCCATGATGCCGAAATCCACGCAAAAAGCCGTTCCTCCGGAAATCAGATAACGCAACACCTGACCGGCCAAGGCACCGTCCCGACGTCTGAACAACCGGGCAAGCTTCATCTTACTTCCTGCAAATGGCTTCGGCCGCGGACTTGTCGAACACATACAATACGGTTACCGGTTCCGGCGTGCGATAAATCTCCTTGAACACGGACGGATATTCGAGAATGGCGGGATACAAGTAGCGCCCCGTGGAACCATAACCCAATTGCTCGAGCACGACGTAATCCACGCCGTTGTCCAGCATGCCTCGCACCACCTCTTCCGGGTCAAGGCTGAAGGCATAGCCCGTGGCGCGGGTCTTGGGCGAGAAATAATTGAACAGCTCAGGCTTCCGGCAACAAACCACCGTACCCTCGGCCACGCTGTTGTCTACCATCCTGGCCAAGTTGAAATAATGGGAATAGGCCATGGGATAAGGTCTCTTGGCCACTTGGCGCAATTCACCGACCGGCCCGGCCATGGGAACGGCCAACAGCAACCACAAGAGCCCCCAGCGGCTGTCCCGCCTTATTTCCGGCATCCTCCTCTTGCCGCGATACCATTGCAGCAAGGACAAGATTCCCACATAAAAGAATACGAAAAGGAACGGCACGAGCGGGGTCACGTAACGTGTACCGTTGCCGCCGTGCCAAAGGGCGAACAAACCGATGTTTCCGGCAAGGAAGGCCAGCATCGCCCAACGCATCTTGCCCATGTTCCACGCGCCCATGACCACGACGGCGAACACGATCGACCCGGACAAAACGGTTCCGGCTCCCGCGGCGGAAAAATCCACGAACGGAAACAAAAGTTCCTGGAATCCTTGGATGACCGTATCGTTCAGATTCACGATCATCTTGTCGACCATCTCTCCCACCGAAGATATGGTTCCCATTTCAGGCCGCCACGGATTCACCGTCATGACCGTGCCCAGGTACCGTCCCTTTATTCCGTAGGCGGCGTTACGCCATATCCAAGGCAAAAGTCCCAGAAAGATTCCGGTCATCGAAGCCAGACCCGCACGCCATTCCTTGCGGAAAAAGAAAAAGACCACGACGGCAAACATGGCCGACGCGCCGACAGTCCTGATATGATAGGAAAAAACGGAAAACAAGATGGCCATGTAGAACCACGGAGACTTGTACCATTCGCCCTCCCCTCTTTCCGCATACCGAAAAAGCGCATACATGACCGCCACCGTGGTGAACATGTACGACATCTCCGACATCACCATGCCGGAGAACTGCAACAAGACCGGAGAAAAGAACGTAAGGGCGGCGATGGAAAACGCCCACCAGACCTGCCCCGTGAGCCTGCGCACGATAAAGAACAAGCCCAGGACGGAAAAGAGGAGGAAAATACCGTTCAATACCTTGAAGCCCGTCAACGAATCCATTCCGCATCTGACGAATACCGACAGCAAGGCCGGATAGCCGGGGGGAAAATGAGAGGCCGGCTTGTAACTCCCGTCCACGGAGACATCGGAATAACCGTGTCCTTCCGCCAGGATACGTGCCAACCGGATATAGGACGCGTTGTCGCCGTTAAGGTCCAATTTGGGATTGACCGTAGCGACAAACAGGATGGCGCACAAAAGCGTCAAGAGTCCGACCAACCACCAGACCTGGATTTTCCTTTTCATCATTTCCCGGGCAGATACAATTTGGACTTCATCCATCCCCACTTGCAAAGGCGATAGACGATCGAAACCTTGAGCACGCCCAAGCCATAGACGGCCGAACGGCGGAAATTGATGGAAGAAGCCTCCTCGAAATACTTGGTAGGGCAAGTGACTTCGCCTATCTCGTATCCGGCATAGAAGATTTGCGCCAACATTTCATTATCGAAAACAAAATCATCGGAATCGATACCGTAATTGACCGAGCGGAGCACTTCGGCCGAAAACGCCCTGTAACCGGTATGATATTCGGAGAGTTTCTGGTGCAGCATCAGATTCTCGAAAAAAGTAAGCAACCTGTTGGCCACATACTTGACAAGCGGCATTCCGCCCTTGCGGGCGCCTCTGCCCAGGATACGGGACGCCAGGCAGACGGGATAGACGCCATTGGCTATCATATAGGCCATGGAGTGCACCAATTTGGGCGTATATTGATAGTCGGGATGCACCATCACCACAATATCGGCACCCAGTTCCAAGGCCCTGTCGTAACAAGTCTTCTGATTACCGCCATACCCCTTGTTCTTGTCGTGGACCAGCACTTCCCTTATGCCAAGTTCCCGTGCCTTTTCCACAGTATTGTCGCGCGAACAATCATCGGTAAGAATCACCTCGTCCACGATGTCGAACGGAATTTCGGCATAGGTCTGCGCCAATGTCTTCTCGGCATTGTAAGCCGGCATCACAACAACTACTTTTTTATTGTCAATCATTTGGGCGCGAATTAAACACGCAAATGTAAATAATTTATTATTATGCTCCTGTTCATTCCATGCCGGAAATCCTTTCGCGGCGATCCGGGAAACCGTCCTACGACGTGGTCTCTTTCTCAGGACATTTCCGATTCAACCCTGGCAGCAACGGGATCAACCCACGGAATCCGCCCAAGCCGAACGATCCTGATTCGTTCCCAAATCTCAATGAAGGCCTCATCTTCAATAGACCGCACGTCCTGAACGTTCGCGGTAAACACGACCGGCCGCCCCGGTCATCCGCAAAACGCACCGTATCGCCCGATTGACAAGGAATCATTTCCCAAGGTTTCCGCATACGTGCCGGCTTCTTCCATCTAAACCGGCGACAGGCGCACGCTGCCGAAAGGTCAGAAAAAACCATGAAATACAGACATTTCGGCTCAATTAATCCGTTCATATCAAAAATTTATGCCAAAATTTCATAAAACAGGAAACGGCACGGGGATTGATGCGGAAGAAAGCCGACGTCTTATTGGAACCGGACGCAGAAGCCGAGCCTGCTTGGCTTTTGCCGAGGCGAACAAAATGTCGGATGAAAACACCATTCAAAAACAAGAACCATGACCTTAAACAACTTCACCATCAAAGCGCAGGAAGCCATCCAGAAAGCCTTGGAAGTGGCTGCCGCCAACCAAAATCAGGCCGTGGACGACCTTCACTTGCTGAAAGGCCTCCTTTTGGCCGACGAACACGTACTGCCGTTCCTTTTCAAGAAAGCCGGAGCCGATCCGGCGCTCATAACCCGGAACCTTGACGCAAAACTCGGGAGCCTGCCCAAAGTGAGCGGCAACGGAACGCCCTACCTGGCACCCGATGCCGAACAATGCCTGCTCAAATCGCAGAACCTGCTCAAGGATTTTCAGGACGAATATGTCACGGTCGAACTGATCTTGCTGGCCTTGATCGAACAGGGTTCGCAGGCGTCCCGGTTACTGAAAGAGGCCGGGCTGGAGGCCGCCCGGGTCAAGACCGCCATCAAGGAAATGCGCAAAGGCTCCTCCGCCAAAGATCCGAATGCGGAAAACACCTACCAAGCCTTGGAAAAATACGCCCGGAACCTCAACGACATGGCGCGTAACGGAAAACTCGACCCGGTCATCGGCCGCGACGAGGAAATCCGCCGTGTATTGCAGATCCTGAGCCGCCGCACCAAGAACAACCCGCTATTGATCGGCGAGCCGGGCGTGGGCAAGACCGCCATCGCCGAGGGGCTGGCCCAGCGTATCGTGAGCGGCGACGTTTCGGAGGGACTCAAAAGCAAGCTCATCTTCTCCTTGGACATGGGGGCCCTCATTGCCGGAGCCAAGTACAAAGGCGAGTTCGAGGAACGTCTGAAAAGCGTGGTGAAAGAAGTGATCCAGGCCGAAGGGGAAATCATCCTCTTCATCGACGAAATCCACACCTTGGTGGGTGCCGGAGGCGGCGAAGGGGCGATGGATGCCGCCAATATCCTCAAACCCGCCCTGGCCAGGGGGGAACTTCGCGCCATCGGGGCGACCACGCTGGGCGAATACCAGAAGTATTTTGAAAAGGACAAGGCGCTGGAACGCCGTTTCCAGACCGTCTATGTCGGCGAGCCTGACGTGGAAGACAGCATCTCCATTCTCCGAGGCCTGAAAGAACGTTACGAGACCCACCACCACGTCCGTATCAAGGACGAGGCGTTGATAGCCGCCGTGGAACTTTCGCACCGTTACATTTCCGACCGTTTCCTGCCCGACAAGGCCATCGACCTCGTGGACGAGGCCGCCGCCAAGCTGCGTCTGGAAATCGACTCGGTGCCCGAAAAGCTGGACGAGGCCGAACGCAAGATCCGCCAACTGGAAATCGAGCGCGAAGCCATCAAGCGGGAGAACGATCCGGCCAAACTCAAAGCCCTCACGGAAGAAATCGCCAACCTTTCGGTGGAACGCGACGAGATGAAGGCCAAATGGAAAACCGAAAAGGAAACGGTAGATGCCATCCAGACCCAATTGGACGCCATTGAACGCTACAAGTTCGAAGCCGGACAGGCCGAACGGCTCGGCAACTACGAGAAAGTGGCCGAATTGCGCTACGGCCGCATCAAGGAAGCCGAAAAAAAGGTGGAAGAGCTGAAAGCCCGGCTGCAAGGCGAGCAGAAAGAGGGCGCGATGATCAAGGAAGAAGTGGGCAGCGAGGAAATCGCCGACGTGGTTTCGCGCTGGACGGGCATCCCGTTGAGCCGCATGCTGCAAAGCGAACGTGAAAAACTGCTGCATATCGAAGAGGAACTGCACCGCCGCGTGATAGGGCAGGAGGAAGCCATCACGGCCATTTCCGATGCCATACGCCGAAGCCGTGCGGGACTGGGCGACGAGAACCGGCCCATCGGCTCTTTCATCTTCCTGGGAACCACCGGCGTGGGAAAGACCGAACTGGCCAAGGCGCTTGCCGACTATCTTTTCAACGACGAGAAGGCGATGGTACGCATCGACATGTCGGAATACCAGGAAAAGCATACCGTCTCGCGTCTGGTGGGCGCCCCTCCGGGCTATGTGGGCTACGAGGAAAGCGGCCAACTTACCGAAGCCGTGCGGAGACGCCCCTATTCGGTGGTGCTGCTGGACGAAATCGAAAAGGCGCATCCCGACGTGTTCAACATCCTCTTGCAGGTGCTGGACGACGGAAGGCTTACCGACAACAAAGGCCGTGTGGCCGACTTCAAGAACACGATCGTCATCATGACCTCCAATCTCGGCGCGGGCTACATCCAGCAGGCGTTCGACGAAATGAAGCCGGGCGAGGAAGAAAAGGCCTACCAAAAGAGCAAGACCCAGGTAATGGAAGAACTGCGCCGGCACATGCGCCCCGAATTTCTCAACCGCGTGGACGAGACCATCGTGTTCAAGCCGCTCGACCGCACGCAGATCCTGGATGTGGTGAAACTGCAGATGCGACAGGTTTCGGCCTTGATGAAGAAAAACGGATTCGAGCTGGAAGTGAACGAAGAAGTCTACAAGGACATCGCCCGCCAGGCCTACGACCCGCAATACGGCGCCCGCCCCATCAAGCGGTTCATCCAGCAAAACATCGTCAACGAACTGTCAAGGACCATCCTTGCCGGCAAGTTGAACAAGGAAACGCCCGTCTGCCTCGATGTCTTTGAAGGGAAATACGTGATCTACAACAAGGAAAGAAAATAAACCGCATCCTTGTCCAACCCCGCCCTTTGTGTTATTTTTGGCGACAACCAAAATGTAACATGCGGCGGGGTTTTCCCTTTTACTTGCTTTTGACGACAGCCTGTTCGCTCCTGGCCTGCACGAAGCCCTTTTCTTCGCTCCGGGCGCAAAGTCGCGAGGTCTTGCCCGTATGCACGCTCGACCCCGTGGAAATCCACGGCCGGCCGGTTTCGGACGAGGAAAGACGCGCGTTCCTGAAGATGGTCCATAACGTGAGACGGACCTATCCGTACGCCGTGCTGGCCAAGGAACGCATGGACAGGTACAACGCCATGCGCCAGGAAACGGCCAAGAAGAAAGACCGGCGCAAATACCTTCGGGAAGAGGAAGCGGCCATCAAGCGCGACTTCATGGAAGACCTCAAGGACATGACCCGCAGCCAAGGGGCGCTCCTCATCAAGCTGCTGGCACGTCAAACCGACACCACGGCCTATTTCCTGCTCAAGGACTTCAGGGGCAACGCCCGCGCCTTGGCCTACCAGACCGTGGCCAGGCTGTGGGGATACGACCTCAAGGAAAACTATCAGCCCCAAGGTCGCGACCGCGACATCGAAGCCGTCGTCCAGCTCATCGAACAAGGAAAGCTCTCCGTCATCGAGCCCCAAGCCGCGCCGGCGCTGGGCAAGAGGAAACCGAAAAACCGTCATTTCCACCCGCAAACGCGCCGGGCGACGGATCCGGCAGGCCGGTAATTATGCTATCTTTGGACTTCCTTAATCCATGCCCATGCCAAGAAACGCCACGTTCGTCGATTACGTTTGCCGGCACATAAGCCGCTTCGACCTGCGAGAGACCAATCTGCAGGTGGTCTTGCCCACGATCCGTCTGGGACGCGTACTGGGCCGGCAACTTGCCAGGCTGGCCCGGCAGGAAGACAAGTTGCCGTGCTGGCTGCCGCAATTCGTCACGATCGACAAGCTCGTCGCCTCCTTTTCAGGCCTGGGCAAGGGCGAACCGCTGGAACTTCTCGCGCTGCTTTACCTTTCCTACGCCGGAACGTGCCGGAAAGAGAACGTCGAACCCCGGCCGCCGGACCGCTTTTGGGAATGGGGCAAGATGCTGCTTTCCGACTTCAACCAGATAGACAATCAGCTGGCTCCCGCCCAAGACATCCTGCAATACATGGCCGAGGAAAAACGTATCGGCAGCTGGCATCTGGACCTGGGTTCTTCCCAAGGGAAACTGCAAAGCGGCTATCTGGCGTTTTACAACCTGCTTTGGCCGCTTTATCAGGATTTCCGCCAAAGGCTGATACACGAAAACATAGCCTATACGGGACTTGCCGGACGTATCGCCTGCGAAAGGCTTCCGCGATTGTTGCAAGAAAACGCCATACCTCGACAAACATTCTACCTCTTTGCCGGGTTCAACGCCCTTACCGGCGCCGAAAAGCAACTGATCAAGACGCTGGTACGCGAAAAAAAGGCCGAGATAATCTGGAACGCCGACCGTTACTATCTGGACGACGACATGCAGGAAGCCGGCCATTTCCTGCGCCAGTACAAGCAAGATCCCGACCTCAACCATTTTTTCGGTGACCAGGACGTGGCCGACAAGATACGCCACGCACGGATCGAGGTGGTGGAATGCGCCCAGCACAGCGCCCAGGCCCATTGGGCGGTGCAACGGCTGTGCCAAACCAAGGAAACCGAAGATACGGCCCTCGTGCTGAACGACGAAAGGCTTTTCGCGCCCGTCATGAACGCCCTGCCCGGAAACATCGCCTGCAACGCCACGATCGCCGCCCCGCTTTCGGGCACCTTTTCGGGTGAACTGTTCCTGCAACTGACGGAAATCCGCAAGTTCCTGTGGCAAGGCCGCAGCCGCCAGATCACCGCCCGGCAATTCCTCAAATTGCTGCGCAATCCCTTGCTCGCCCTTTTCGAGACCGGGAACGCCCTGAAGGAAAAAGAGACCGGAATACTGGATTCACACCGCTCCTACTATGCGTTGGAGGAGATAACCTCCTGTTTCCCCGCCGGGGATCCTTTCGTCGGGGAAATCATGGCGTTCATCGCACCCGGCAAGGACGAAAAGCCCGCGCAGGCCATACGGCATTTGCAAGGTATGGCCCGTTTCCTGCTCGACTTCAAGCCCGAACCCGGAACACAGACCGACTTGTTCTCGAGCCCGCTCGACGAATTCGAGCAAGCCTATCTGCTGCATGTGGAAAAAAATTGCCGCACCTGCGCGGCCCTGCTGGAAAAATACGGCATGTTGCCCGTGGGCGAATCCTTGACGCGGAACCTCTTCTCCGACCTGCTTTCGGTCGCGGGCCTGAGCTATACCGGCCGTCAGGAAGGAAGCCTCAACATCATGGGCATGCTGGAAACACGCGGCATGAACTTCAAGCACGCCATCCTGCTGTCGATGAACGAGGGGACGCTGCCCGCCATGCCCCCTCGCGAGAGTTTCCTGCTCAACAGCGTGCGCATGCACTACGGGCTTCCCACGCAAACGGAAGAAGCCGCCATGCAGGCCCACCATTTCTACAGCCTCTTGCAAGACTGCCCCAAGGTCACGTTGGTCTACGTGAACTCCCCGAGCGACCGCAATGCCGAACCAAGCCGGTTCATACTGCAATTGCGGCACGAACTGCCCGCGCAAGTGACCGACCTGCCCGCGCCCGCCTTCGACCTCGTGAGGCCAAGTTTCCGGACAAACGGCATGGTCATCGGAAAAACGGGCATAGTGCTGGACGCGCTCAAACATCGCCTTACGGGCAGAGGTCTTTCGTATTCGTCGCTGCACACCTACTTTCTCTGCCCCCTACGGTTCTACCTGAGCCACGTCATGAACCTGGGCGAACCGCCTCAGGTGCAAGACCGGTTCGACAAGGGAATCAAAGGCTCCGTTTTCCACAAAGTGATGGAAAACTTCTTCTTGGGAAATTATCCCGAAGGAAAAAGCCTCTTGAACAAACCCCTTGACGTAAAAGACACGGACATATTGCGCGAAAAAGCCTCGACGCTTATCGACCTCGCCATAGCCGAAGAATTCAAGGACGGCGAACTCGACCACGGTGCCAACTACCTGGCGCGCGACGAAACGAGAATCTTCGTGGAACGCTACGCCAAAGCCCTGGAAGAAGAGACAAGACGGCAAGAGGTGCGCGTGCTCCACTGTGAACTGCCGCTCAACCTGACCTTCTCCGACCTCGTCCCCGGCATGGAAATCCGCCTCGACGGATTCGCCGACCGCCTGGACCTGGTAAACGACGAAAAGGGCGCATACCTGCGCATCATCGACTACAAGACGGGAAATACCGAAGCCCGAGGACTCGACCCCGAAGAATGGGAACAGCTCAAAGAAAAGGAATACAAGCAAGCCCTGCAACTTTCCTTTTACATTTTCCTCTACCGGAACAAGTTTCCCCAAGAAAGACGCCCGTTGCAGGCCTGCATCTGCGGTCTCAAGAAGCGCGGAGAGATGCTCGCCCTGGGAGAGACGCTCCGCCAAGGGCACGACGAAGAGGAGCGATACCTGGCGCAAATGAAGCGTTTCCTGCGCGAATCGGTCGAAGAAATACTGAATCCGGACATACCGATAAGGTGCACGGAAAACAGCGACCACTGCGAATACTGTCCGTTCATCCAATCATGCCGAAGTCATGCCGGATAATTCGTTGGACATCTACAAGGCTTCCGCCGGCAGCGGAAAGACCTATACCCTTACCAGGGAATACCTGCGCCTGGCGCTCCGTCCCGGCACGGGGCCGCGCAACATACTTGCGATCACTTTCACCAACGCCGCTTCGGCCGACATGAAACGGAAAATCGTGGAAGCCCTCGCCAAACTGGCTTCGGGAACCTACCACGACTGGGAAAAGCTGCTGTGGAAAGGCGACACCCGGGAATCCCTCCAAAAGCGGGCATGGGGCGTATTGCGCAAGATATTGCACCAGTACCAGGACTTTTCGGTCAAGACCATCGACAGTTTCGTGCAGAACCTCATCAAGCCGTTCGCCTTTGAACTGGGATTGCCCCAAAACTACACGCCCGACGTGGAAGAGGAACGCTTGAGCGAGGAAATCACGCAACGGATCATAGACGAATGCGGCAGGCCGGGCATGGAAACCCTGACCGACCTGCTGCGCCGTTTCCTGGAACTCAGGAACGAACAAGGCAAAAGCCTCGACATCGCCCAAAGCCTGCAGCAAGTCGTGAACCTGCTTTTTTCGGAACGCAGTTTCGAAGCCTTGGAAAGCATGAAAGGAGTCCACTCCGGGCAATTCAACGACATCATTGCCAACATAAAGGCCCTGCGCGAGGAATTCGAAACCAAGTTGACGGACCTGCTGGACAAAGGCAGGCGGATCATCGAAGAAAACGGACTCGAAGCGAAAGACTTCCATGAAGGGAAAAACGGCATCTATTCCTGGTTTTGCAAGGAACGAACCGAAAAAAAACCGGATGCCAGGACGCTGAAATCCTTTGCCGATCCCGGCAATAAAGTGCGAACCTGCATCGAAAAGGGCATATTGAAGAAAACCTGCCCGGCCGCGGGCGAACTCCTTGACATCCGGCAAGACCTTGCCGGACTCGACATCGAAGGGTATCTCCTCTCGGGCGAGGTGCAAAATTCCATCTATGCCCTGGCCTTGGTAAGCCGCGCCGAAGAGATCCTGCAAGAAATCAAGGAAACCACCTCCGTCATCCCCATCTCGGAGTTCAACAAGCGCATAGACCAAGCACTGTCGGACGAAAACAACAACTTCATCTTTGAACGAAGCGGGGCGCGCTACAAGCATATCTTCATCGACGAGTTCCAAGACACCTCCCGTTTGCAATGGAAGAACCTCAAGCCCTTGCTGGAAGAAAACCTCTCGCAAGGCAACGAATGCCTGATCGTGGGCGACCCCAAGCAGTCGATCTACCGTTTCCGCAACGCCGACATGGAACAATTCGTCGATCTCTGCCAAGGGAAAGGGAACATGCCTGTTTCCCTGCAGAACCTCCAAAGCAACTGGCGTTCGGAAAGGGGCATCATCGCATTCAACAATGCCTTTTACCGGTTCATCGCCGAAACCACCGACGGCCTGGCCCCGACGGTACTCAAGCATCACGAGCAATTCTTCAAAAACCAGACCGACGCCCTTCCCCAGGCCGATCCCGAGGCGGTACGCCTCTATCTGGCCAAGGACATGAACGGGGAATGCCTCCAGGAATGGTACCTGAAGGAAACCCTGCAAATAGCAAGGCGGTTCAAACCCGGCGAAGTCACCATACTCTGCCGCAAAAGGAAGCATTGCACGCTCGTGGCCGACTATCTGATAGCCAACGGCATACCGGTATCCACCCCCGATTCGCTGGTCCTTTCGGCACACGAGGGACTGAAACTGGTCATGCATACCCTCCGATATATCGAAAGCCGTCACGTCTTCCACAAGGGCATGTGCTTCCTGCTGGCAAGGCAGATGGGAATTTGGCCGCAAGAAGGGACAGGCACGGGCGATTTCCATGAAGAATGGAAAAGCAGGAAGACCAAGGCCGTCTTCGCGTCCTTGGCCGCCTTGGCCAAGGAACAGGCCGACGTCTACGACACGGTGGAAGCCGTCTTGCGCTTCTGGGGCATGGAAAACGGAACCGACCAATACATGTTCACTTTCCTCGACTCCGTGCTGGGCGGCAATTTCCCGAGCATCTCCTCCCTGATCGAATGGTGGGACGAATACGCTCAAAATACGCCCGTATGCCCTGTCCGGAACCCGGAGTGCGTCAACGTGATGACCGTCCACAAGTCGAAAGGACTTGAATTCGACGTGGTGGTCATGCCCTTTATCGGAGACAACCGGCTCGACAGCCAAGACCTTTTCTGGACCTCGCCCGGCATCCTGCCCCGGGAAATCGGATTGCCCGCCGCCTTGGTCCGTTACGTGGGCGCCGTCGATTCGGGAAAGACAGGCCAAGACATGGCGCACGAAAAGCAGCTCATCGAGATAGACAACCTCAACGTGCTTTACGTGGCCACCACCCGCCCGCGAAAAAAGCTTTTCCTGCTTTGCACCGAACCGTCCTCCACACCGAAACAGTTCCACTCCGCCCACGCCATCTGCCAATTTGCCGGACTTCATCCCGAATACGTGGAAAAGACCGAAGACGGCTCGGTGCTTCTGCCGCAAAACGACGCGGCCGCAACGGAGGGAAACATGTCCGAGACCCGTATCGCGCAAGCGGAACAAACGGCCGGAAACCGTCCGGCAAAGAACCCAAGTTCCCTCGATTCATGGCGGAACCGGATGCAGGCCGCCCGGTTCAACACCGAAGAAAGCACGCCCGAAATGGAATGGGGCAATTTCATCCATGCCGTCTTGTCCAAAATAGACACGGCAGACGAAACGAGCCTGCGAGAAGCCTTGCAAGCCGGATTGAACGAATACCCGCAGTTCCGATCCCGCAAGGAGCAAGCCTGCGGACTTATCCGCCACATGCTCGGAAATCCGCTGCTGGAACCTTATTTCAGCCGGGAATACCACATAAAGAGCGAAGCGGGCATTGCCGGTCTCGACGAGAAGATCCATATTCCCGACCGCGTGGCGATCAAGGACAACCGAGCCGTGGTGATAGACTACAAGACAGGCTCCGCGCACAAGGAGCATGCCGGACAAGTGCGGCAATACATGGAATTGCTCGAAAAGATGGGACTGGAATGCCGCAAAGGCTTCATCGTCTACATAGGCGAAGAACCGAAAGTGGAAGAAGTGTCATAAAGGCTACGCCCACAGATAGAAATCCTTTACCAACGCCCGGTAGGCGGCCGTGTAGGCATCGTTTTCCCGTAGGATAAGGCGATCGTGCGAAATCACCGGACTTTGCGCCGGACAGGAAACCTTCTGCCAGCAGGCAAGCACGCGCACCGGAGACTTGCCCGCCTTGGAACAGACATCGGTTTGCCGCCTGAGACGCAACGGGCTGGCCGTTTCTTCCAAGATACGACCGATTTCGACAAAGGAGCCGGGCGGGAGAATCAACGACAGCGTCCCACCCTCTTTCAACAGGCGTTCCGCCTGCGCAAGCATGGGAGCGAACGGCAAGGTGTCGTTGTGACGGGCCAGGTTCCGCGCCGGATCCGGCGATTTGAGGGATTCCCTGAAAAAAGGAGGATTGGAGACAAGCAGGGCGAACGCTTCCTCCTCGAAATCTTCCGGCAATTCGAGGAAATCGAGGTTTTTCACTTCAATTTCATCTTTCCATGGCGAGCAGGACACGTTCCGCGCCGCTTCCAGGCAAGAGGGCGAATGGATGTCGACCGCTGTTATCCCGAACGGTTTCCCCGGCAAGGCGGCTTCCTGCAACCGTTGCGCCAGCATCAGCGAAACCAAGCCGCAGCCGCAACCTATTTCCAGCACACGGAAAAGGGAAGAATCCGCGGTCCGGGACGGCAGTTCCGTCCAAGCCCCGAGCAATACGGCATCGGTGCCCACGCGCATCGTGGAACATTCGTGCCGTACCGAAAACCGCTTGAACGCGAAAGCTTGCATCCACGCTGCTATAAGTCGAGATAGAAATCCACCAGGCCTTCAGGGGCTTTTATTTCCAGCACTTTCCTTTCCCTGTCCACGCCCGCAAGAAACTCATCCACCAACGGAACCAATATTTCCTTTCCCGACGGATGATCGATGCAAAGGACGGCCTGGGCGGCATTGTCCATCACTTCCCGGAGCCTGCCTATCGGCCCCAAGGTCTTGTCCACCACCTCGAAACCCTTTACCTCATGATAATAGAACTTGTTCCCGGTCAAGGGTGGCAACGTGTCCAACGGCAAAAAGAGCGCATTGCCGACCAGCGCCTGCGCCTTTTCCAGATCGGAGTCTTCAAAACGTACCACCGCGCCGTTATGGCGGATCTGCACGTCTTCTATGAAGTGCGGAACCAACTTGCCCTTTATTTCCACGAAAACCGAATCCAGGTCCTGGTAATCGGAAAGGTCGTCCACGTCGAGGAAAACGAAGACATCTCCTTTGAGGCCCGAAGTGCGCACGATTTTTCCCAAGAAATAACAAGAGTCCTTGTCGACGACCATGATTTCTTATTTTATGTTCTTACCCGCTTCTTCCAATGCCTCCGACAAGCGTTCGCGCCATCGGGCGGGCATGGGGAACGACTGCCGCGTAACCGCGTCGTATGTGGAAAGGACGCTATAGGAATCGGCATGGACGGAGCCGTCCCGCTCGTTGACGATACGTTGGGTCATGCCCAGGCTCCGGTCGCCCATCTTCTTCACCGAAGTCTCCACGTAAACCTTGTCGGAAAGCACGATCTGCTTCCTGAAATCGGTTTCTATATGGACCAGCACCATCGACTTGCCGTCGGGATCGAATCCAGGCAGCATTTCCTTGACGAAAAGATAGCGGGCGGTGTCGAAAAGTTCAGGATAACGGGCATTGTTGACGTGCCCGAAAACATCGATATCCGTGAAACGGATCTGGATGGGCATTTTTTTCATTTTCCTGCATTTGGGCGTATAAAAAAGGCGCGAACCGCATGGATTCACGCCTTTTCTTCATGCAAAGCATCGGAATCAGGCTTCGGCAGGCGCTTCGGGAGCGGCTTCCGCTTCGACGGCGGGCGCTTCCTCGGAAGCGGGAGCGGCTTCGGCCTCTGCCTGGGCAGCCTGTCGGGCGGCCAACGCGGCAGCCTTCTTTTCGGCCACCTTGGCCGCGATGGCTTCCCTTACTTTCTTTTCTTCTTCAAGACGGCTGTTCTTGCCGGCTTCGAGCTTGTTCAATTTTTCCTGGGCTGCCTTCCGGATCTTGTCTTCTTTTTCGGAAACCCAAGCCTGGAAGCGCTTTTCGGCTTCTTCCACGGAAAACGCGCCTTTGTCCACGCCACGCAACAGGTGATGTTTCAACATGGCGCCTTTCACCGACATCAAGTTACGGGCGGTGTCGGTAGGCTGAGCGCCGTTTCTGAGCCATTGAACGGCCTTGTCCACGTCCAATTCGATCTTGGCCGGATCGGTCATAGGGTTGTACGTGCCTAACTTCTCGATGAATTTCCCATCACGAGGTGCACGACCATCCGCTACTACAATGTGGTAAAAGGGAGCCCCCTTCTTACCGAATCTTTGCAGTCTGATTCTTACTGACATCTTAATTAGGTTTTAAGTGTTTTTCCTTGAATGCCGTTTCCGCAGGGAACGGTCTTTTCCAAGGGCTGCAAAAGTAATGTTTTTGTCCGACAATGCCAAACACGGCCGGCCGGCCACTGCGGCGGGTGTCGCCTGCGACCCGTCCGGTCGCGGCGACGGCGAGGAAAGTCCTCCCCGGCAAACGTCAAAACAATATTATCTTTGTGAATTGATAAAAAGTCAAAATATCCGAATCCATGAAAAAGACCCTTTTGCTATCGATCCTCGCCTGGGCGATCCTGTCGGGGGCCGATGCCCAGACGATACCCCAGGGTTACCGGGCCGACATATTGGGCGAAGGCTTCATCTGCAAGACATTCGAAATGGAAGACGACTACGAAGGGAAAGTGGTCGCCACGCTTGTCAGGACGACCGAACAGCCCGCCACCACCAAGGCCTTGCTCTATGTACACGGATACAACGACTATTTCTTTCAAAGCGAAATGGCCGGCTTCTTCAGCCGGAACGGATACCGGTTCTACGCCATCGACCTCCGCAAGTACGGTCGTTCCAAGTTAGCCCACCAATATCCCTTCATGGTCATGGACCTGAAAGAATACCATGCCGACATCGACAGCGCCGTGGCGCAGATGCGGCGCGAAGGCTGCCGGCAAATCGCCCTGATGGCGCATTCCACGGGAGGGCTCATCACTTCGCTCTATTGCCATGAGAACAAAGACCGCCTGCCGTTCTTCGCCATCGTCTTCAACAGCCCTTTCCTGGACATGAACCTGGGGAAGATCGTAGAAAAGATAGGCATCCCCGCCGTGGCGCGCATGGGGAAGAAATCGCCCTACAAGAAAGTCAACGGCGGACTGAGCACCGCCTATGCCGAAAGCCTGCTGGCGAACCATCACGGGGAATGGATGTTCGACACCAGCTGGAAATATCCCGTGGCACCCAAGCTCACCGCTTCCTGGATACGAGCCATTCACTTGGGACAGAAACAATTGCAAAAAGGATTGCAGATTCCCTGCCCCATCCTGGTCATGCATTCGCACCAAAGCGTTTACGGAAAGAAATGGAAAGCCGCGCATCAGTCGGGCGACGGCGTGCTTGACGTGAAAGACATCCGGAAATACGGCAAGGGGCTCGGACCGCAGGCGCGCACGCTCGCCATACAAGACGGACTGCACGACTTGGCCCTTTCCAGGAAACCCGTACGCGAAAGGTTCTACGCGGAAAGCCTCTCGTTCCTGAACGAGGCCTTGCCCAAAGCCGAATAAATGGAATTTCCGCGTCCCGTCCGCCTCAAACCGGCGCATCCGGTCTTGTTGCTCGTGCTTTTGCTTTATGTGGCGGGAGCGTTGCTGCTTTGGCGGACTCCGTTTTTCTGGGATTCGGTTTCCATCCTTTCGCGTCCGGCCACTTTCCTGTATGAGAACCGGTTCTCGGATTTCTCCTTTCCGCGGCAGATGGTTTCGGACAACACGCCGCTGAGCGTCGCCCTTGCCGGATGGTGGTGCGTCTTTGGAAGGAACTTGCCGGCCACGCACGTGTTTTTCATGCTTTTCGGCATCGGAGTAATCTGGCAGGTTTTCCGCCTTTGCGAAAAATCCAGCCCTTCCCCGCGCGCCACGCCCTTCATCTTCCTGCTCGCCGTTTCCGACACGGCCCTTGCCACCCAGTTGCTGGTGCCCATGTTCGACAGCGTGCTGCTTTTCGTCTTCCTTTTGACATTGCGCTCGATACTGGACCGGCGCAAAAGGGCGACGGTGGTCTATGCCTGCCTCTTGGCCATGTTGCGCTCACGCGGCATCATGTTGTGCGGCATCCTGGGAATCCTGCATGTCTTGGTCGGACGGCGAACGGCAACGGGCAAGGAAACATGGCGGAATCTCCTGGACTTCGTTCCCGCCGCGGCGGTTTCCGTCTTCCTGCTCCTTTTTCAGATACGCCATCAAGACCAAGTATTCGGCATCGGCAAGGATTCGCCTTGGACCTTGGCCGGCGCGGAACGTATGCTCGGCAATACGGCGTCCTTCGCACGCTTCATGCTCGAATACGGAAAGGCCTGCTTGTGGGGAACCTTGGTTTTCCTGTTTTTCCGTTACGGGAAATCCCGCTTCCGGACCGCCTCCTGCGACAACCTGGCCGTCAGTTGCGGCCTGTTGCTGGCATTCAGCCTGCTTGTCAGCATACCGTTCAAGAATCCGTTCGGCCCACGGTATTTCCTGCCGTTTTTCGTGCTTTTTCCCCTTTGGACGGGACAAGTGACGTTTTCACTCCTGCCTTTCAAGCGCGCCCGGCTGCTTTGCCTCCTGCTGGCCGCCATGCTATGGAGCGGCCATTTCCGGCACTATCCCGACACGACGGCCAAATCCTGGGACACTACCCTGGCGCATGTCCCCTATTATTCCCTGAGGAAAGACCTTTCGGCCTACCTGGAAGAAAACGGCATCGAAAATTCGGAAATACGCGCTTGCTTTCCGCTGGAAAAACCCGATTACTGGACATTTCTCGAGGGATCGAAGACGGAATTCTCCACGATGCCCCACGCGCCTTACGCGCTATACGGGAACCTATGCAACCTTCCCGACCCTGCCTCGGCAGGAATCGACAGTACGTACGTCCTCCTGAAAAGGTTCGAGAAAGGCCGCGTCTATCTTGAAATACACGAACGCAAGGAACACGCCGCCGCGAGAAAGAAAGACTACGCCACGGCTTGCGGCTTCGATTCCTCTTCGGAACGCTTGTAGCGGAAAACAAGCATGAACGCCACGGCCACCGCCAGGGCGAACCCGGCAAAAATGAGCCAGCACGTGGTCCAATCCCCTACCAGGTATCCGTCTTGCCAGGAACAATACCTGTTGACGACCTCGCCCGCCGCCAACGTGCCTATCGTGGCACCCAGGCCGTTGGTCATCATCATGAACAGGCCTTGGGCGGAAGCCCTGACGGACGGAGCGCATTCCTTGTCCACGAAAATGCCGCCCGAGACGTTGAAAAAGTCGAACGCCACGCCATAGACGATACAGGAAAGAACGAAAAGCAAGACGCCGGGCATCGTGGGTGAGCCTATGCCGAACAAACCGAAACGGAACACCCATGCGAACATCGACAGCAACATCACTATCTTGATTCCGAAACGACGCAAAAAGAAAGGAATCATAAGAATGCACAAAGCCTCGCTTACCTGCGAGATGGAAGTAAGGAGCGTGGCGTTGTCGGCCGCGAACGAATCGGCTATGGCCGGATCGGGACTGCCGTTGAACGCCGTGATGAAAGGACCCGCGTATCCGTTGGTCACTTGCAGGCACATGCCCAGCAGGGCCGAAAAGATGAAGAACAAGGCCATTTTCCGGCTCTTGAACAATTTGAACGCGTTCAAGCCGAGGCTTTCCGCCAACGAAACGCCCTTTTTCTTTTCCACCCTGCATGCGGGCAAGGTGAAACCATACAAGAAAAGCAGGATACCGAGCAGGCCCGAGACCATAAACTGCATGTAGGAATACTGGAACTTATGGGCATTGTCGGCTATGGTCAACGAAAAAGCACCGTTTTCCCAGACCGCGCAATTGACGAACCACATGGCGATGATGAAACCGACCGTCCCCAACACGCGAATCGGCGGAAAGTCCTTTACCGTATCCAGTCCATGATTCTTCAACACCGTAAAAGCCACGGTGTTGGAAAGCGCGATCGTAGGCATATAGAAAGCCACGCTCAACGTGTACAAAGTGATGAACAACGCCTTGTCGGCTATCTCCTGGCCGAATCCGGCCTGAAAACCCATCCACCAGCAACCCAGCATGAAGACTCCCGCCGACAAGTGGCAGAGACCCAACATCCGCTGCGGCTGCACGTACTTGTCGGCCACGATGCCGATCAAGGTGGGCATGAAGATGCTGACGATTCCCTGGATGGCATAGAACCAGGCGATCTTGTCGCCCAATCCGGCTATGCCCAGATAATTTCCCATCGAGGTGAGATACGCGCCCCAGACGGCGAATTGCAAAAAGTTCATCGCCGTAAGGCGAACCTTGATATTCTTCATGGATTCTGTTTTTCTTGTCCTTTCATCGGATGACGGAAAGCAAATTTAAGGAAAATTCATGCAGCAAGCCGACAACTTATTCCAACACGACGCCCTCCCCCTGTTCGACATGCCCCACGACGGCAGCGTAAGGAAAACCGCCCTTTCCCAGTTCTTCGACCACCTTTTGCGCCGCATCCGGCTTCACGCACATCAGCAGCCCGCCCGAGGTCTGGGCGTCGGCACAAAGCATCTTGTATCCGAGTTCCACTTGCGATCCCACCTGCAGATGCGCCCTGGCGAATTCAAGGTTCTTGAACGCCGCCCCCGGCACGCAACCATCGTCCAAGAGCTGCAACACGCCGGGCAAGACGGGCAAACGGGCCGTATCGACATGCAAGCGCCTTTTGGAAGCCACCGCCATCTTGCAGGCATGCCCCATGAGACCGAAACCTGTGATGTCGGTAGCACATCTTATCCCGTAATCGCGCATGACCTGCGCCCCGTGCTTGTTGAGTTGCTGCATTTGCGCCAAAGCCTCCCGATAGGCATCCTCGTCGGCCAGACCCAGCCGGTGCGCGGCCAGCAGCACGCCCGAACCAAGGGCCTTGGTCAGCACCAGCACGTCACCCGATTCGGCCGCCGCGTTGGTGACCAGCCGGTCGGGATGCACGGTACCCACCACCGCCAGGCCGTACTTGGGCACAGGGTCGGCGATCGTATGCCCGCCCATCGTGAACGCGCCTGCCTCGTTCACCATTTCCTGGCCGCCGGCCAAGATGTCGTGCAACACCTCCAAAGGCACGCCCTCGGCGGGAAACATCGTGAGGTTGAGCGTCAACAAGGGCGTTCCGCCCATGGCGTACACGTCGCTGAGGGCGTTGCAGGCGGCGATACGGCCGAAAGTCCGGGCGTCCCGGCAAAGCGGCGGGAAGAAATCGGTGGTGACGATCAAGGCCGTCTGGTCGTCGAGACGATAAACGCCGGCATCGTCATGGGTCTCGATGTCCACGAGTATGTCGGGATGCTTGACAAGAGGAATGTCGCGAAGCAGGTTTTCCAGAAGTCCCGCCGGCAACTTGGCCGAACAGCCTCCGGTGGCGGAGGTCGACAAGAGATCAAATTCCATCGTCGCTTATTTTGAAGTCGATGCCGGACTGCGTCCAAAGCCGCCGCAACAAATCCTCGCCGCCGGGCTCGAACACCAGCTTCATGCCGCAAGGGGTCAAAGGCGGACCGGCCACCGCCTTGAGAAGGCACGGAACACCGGCCTTCAAGGCTATTTCCTCGGCGCGTATCAATACGGCCGGACTGCTGAACAAGGCTTTCTTCATCAGGGGAAAATCACGTTGGAAGACTGCGAGAACAAGGTGGCGATATGGTACATGTTGCTGATCTTTCCCGCCGCCAGTTGCTCCTGCAATCCGTAAAACTCGACGCACGTGCCGCATACCACCAACGAAACGCCTTTCGATTCCAAGGTTCGCAAGGCTTCCAGCACGGGCGATTCCCTGCAAGCCAGCCGCACGCCCTCGTTATAGAAACAAACGGCCGCGGGCAGGTTGTCCAACTCGGGCAACACGTTCAGGAACGACTTGACCAGCAGCGAACCCAGCTTGGGATCGCCTTTCCCCATGCAAAGCGAAGATACGGCCACCACATATCCCTTGGCGGGCGCGGTTTCCTTCCCGGTTCGCGAAACCTGGCAGAATCCGGCGGCATCGAGGCTCCCGGCAGCCGACTTGCCCTTTTCAGGAACCACGAACGAAAGGATCCATTCCTGGTTGTCCACCTGCATTTCCTGGAAGGGGATGCCCAATTCGCCCAGATAGTTCTTCAGGTTGCCGAGCGGAACCTCGCCGTCGCCCACTACCTGGACGGCCGTCCCCGCAGGGGAGCGGCCGATTGCCTGCTTGGTCTTGATCAACGGAGCGGGGCAAGCAAGCCCGCGAACATCTACGGTAGGCATATCATCGTCATTTTTTATTGTCCTGAATGTATCGGCAGGCCGCTTGCAGCACTTCACGGCAGACATCGTCGAGGTCTTGCTCCCCGGCCAGGCATCGATGGAATATCTTTCCCGGACGCTTGCGGAGCGAAAACAGGTATGTCTTGTCGTAATAGGCCAACGTCGATTCGATGGCCGCGGGCAGGTCGCCGCTTCCTATGGCCGCCAAGCCGCGGTTCACCACGTCGCCGCCCATGCGCTTGCGCAGTTTTTCCAGACAGGCCGCCAGTTCCCGCGAAGGCATTTGTCCGTATTCCTGCATGCCTCTTCCGATCCTGACCTCCAGCGGGCGTTCCAGCCAAAGCAAGGGCGAAACCGTCAAGAGGTCGTAGAAGCGGCGGGGCATGACCACCTTGCCCATGTTCAGGCTTTCATCCTCGCACCAGACGATCCTGTCGGGCGAAAATCCCTCCATCTTGAAATGCAACAGGTTGGAAAACTCCTCGTTGCCCGGCTGCGGTTCCTGCCCCAGACCACCGAAAGCCGAACCTTTGTGACGGGCCATGCCCTCCAAGTCAAGCACCTGTTCTCCGCGCGAGGCGAGCGCCTTCAACACGTCCGTCTTGCCGCAAAGCGTGGGGCCTCCCAGCACGACGAATCGCCAATCCTGCCCGAGCAAGTCGTCGAAAACGTCGCGATAACCTTTGTAACCGCCCGGATAGACCTCCAAGTCCACGCCCTGCAAGCGCAACAGCCAAGCCACGCTGGCGCTGCGCATTCCTCCGCGCCAGCAGTAAAGCATGAGCCGGCCCTTCTTCGAAAGCGCCTTCCCTGTCCGCGACATTTCCGCCAAACGCGGACCTGTCAGTTCCAGGCCGCGTTCGATGGCGGCGTTCTTCCCCTGACGGGCGTAAATCGTGCCCACTTCGGCACGTTCCTCGTCGGTGAACAGCGGCAGGTTGAACGCTCCGTGCACATGACCCCGTCGATATTCGGCCGGCGTACGCACGTCCACCCATACGTAATCCGAGGTTTTGATGTGTGCAGGATTCATTCAGGCAGGATTGTCGGCCTACAAGAAGGGATTGTTGTATTTCTCGTGCCCGATGGAGGTGCGGCCACCGTGACCGGGACGCACGACATAGTCGTCGTCGAGCACGAACAATCGGTTGAAGATGCTTCGGCGCAACACGTCCAAGTCGCCCGTAGGCAAGTCCGTACGCCCGATGCTTCCGTTAAAGAGCACGTCGCCGGTAAAAACGGTCTTGCAGCCGGGCAGCACGTAGCAGACGCTGCCTTGGCAATGGCCGGGCGTATGACGTATCTCCAGCCGGTGCCCCGCCCATTCCGTCTCGTCTCGGGAAAAGGCACGCACCTCCGCGGGGCTTTCCACCGGTTCCAAGCCGAACGATACGGCCCCTTTCCCTGCCCTTTCCATGAAATCCACCGCATCGGCGTGCATTTCCAACGGCAATCCGTAATGCCGGCATATTTCGGCCGCGCCCCAGAAATGGTCGAAATGCGGATGTGTAAGCAGGATACGGGTCAATCGTATATTTTCCTGTTCCACGAAACGATACAGCCTTTCGAATTCCGAAGGATGGCAGCAGCCCGGGTCTATCAAGATGCCCTCCCCGCCCTTTTCGTAAACGACGTAGAGGTTCATTTCTATGGGATTTACCGGCATGCACTTGACTTGCAAACCGCTTCTGGTATCGGTCATGATCGTTTATTTGACGGGCGAACCCGGTTCTTTCGACATATAGGAGTAGGCCACCGACTCGGTGAGCTGCGGCCAGAACTTCTGCACGAACACGGTAATCTTTCCAAGCGGGGTAAGGACCAAGGAACGCTTGCGGCGCCTGATACCGTCGGCCATGATCCTGGCCACCTTTTCGGCGCTCATCATCTTTTCCTCGTCGCGCGGGGTCTTGCCTTGCGGATTTCCGTCCTTGTCGAGCGCGTTCTCCCGCACGTGCGAGGCCGTGAAACCGGGGCAAGCCACCATGACATGCAGGCCTTTTTTGAGGTTTTCCACGCGGATGGTATCCAGCAAGTGGTGGATGGCGGCCTTGGAGGCCGAATAGGCGCATCGGCCCGGCAAGCTCTGGTAACCGGCGATGGAAGATACGCCCACCAGGGAGCCCTTGCTTTCCAACAGATAGGGCAAAGCGTAGTTGGAGCAATAGGTCGTGCCCCAGAAATTGACATCCATGAGGCGATGCAGGGTTTCCATCTTGCATTCGCCGAACAATCCGCGCATGGACAAGCCCGCGTTGCAGATCAGGACATCGATCCTCCTGTATCTGCGAACCGTCTCCTCCACCCATTTCCTGCATTCATCTTCTACGGAAACGTCCGTCTTCACCACCAGGCAACGTTCTTCCACATCTTGGGCGGAAAACGTCGCCGAAAGATATTCTTCGATGACCTGCGGGCGGCGGGCTGAAAGCGAAACCGAATAGCCGCGACGCAACATTTCCAAGGCCAAGGCCTTGCCGATTCCCGACGAGGCTCCCGAAATCATGCAGACGCGGTTTTCCTGAACGGGTGCCGAATCGCCTGTGTGTGTGCACTTACATGACGTGGTTTTCATAATCCCATCTTCTTGGCTTCGTCCCAATATTTGTCCATTTCCTGCAAGTCCATGTCGTGCAAGGACTTGCCTTTCCGTATGGTTTGTTCTTCCAAGTAGGAAAAGCGACGGATGAACTTACGGTTGGTATGCTCGAGCGCGTCCTCGGGATCGAGGCCGAGAAAACGGGCGTAGTTGACGAGGGCGAAAAAGACATCGCCCAGTTCGTCCGACATCCTTTCCTTTTGCGCGGTCATCTCCGCGGACGATGCCTGCGCATCCTGCAATTCCTTCATCCGTCCCGTTTCCGCCTGTAATTCGCCGAGTTCCTCCCTTACCTTTTCCCAGACTTGCCCGCCGTTCTCCCAGTCGAAGCCCACGCCGCGCGCCTTGTCTTGGATCCTGTACGCCTTTATCATGGCCGGCAACGAACCGGGAACGCCCGAAAGCACCGAATGCCTCGCACCCTCCTTGAGCTTGATTTCCTCCCAGTTCCTTTTCACGTCATCGGCGGTAAGGGCTTCCACGTCGGCGAAGATATGCGGATGACGGCGAATGAGTTTCTCGCAGATGCCGTTGCAGACGTCGGTGAAGTCGAACCGTCCCGCTTCCTTGCCCAACTGCGCGTAAAAGACGACATGCAACAGCACGTCGCCCAGTTCTTTCCTTATTTCCTCGTAATCCTTGTCGACGACGGCGTCCGACAATTCGAACACTTCTTCGATGGTGAGCGTCCGCAAGGTATCGAACGTCTGCTTCTTGTCCCACGGACATTCCTTGCGCAACAATGCCAGGATGCGGATCAAACGGGCGATACCTTGCTGCGGATCGGCCGCCGCATCCTTGTTAGGCAAAAGGTTTTCCAAACTCATTCTCCAGATTCTCCTTTCTTCTTGTTGAAACTCAATTTGGATTCTTTTCCATGCAAAAGCCGGCCGATGTTCTTGCGATGCGTGATGACGATGAAAAGCCCGATGAACACGGAAAAAAAGCGCAAGGCCGGTTCGGTTTGCCTGAAAAGGAAGATTTCCAAAAACGGAAAAGCCGTCGCCGCCAATATGGAAGCGAGCGAAACGTAGCGTGTAAGGACGAAAACGAGCGTGAATATCAGAACGGAAGCCACGAAGGCCTCCGGATAGACGGCCAGCACGACACCCATGAGCGTGGCCACGCCCTTTCCGCCCTTGAAGCCGGTGTAGACGGGAAACACATGACCCAGTACCGCCGCCACGGCCAAGGCCACGTCGAAATATACTCTCAGGTGAAGCGTGGCCTCGGTCAGGAAAAGGAAGTCGAGCCTGACGGCCAGCCAACCCTTGAACGCGTCGACGACCAGCACCACGATGCCCGGAGCCAGCCCCAAGGTACGTATCGTGTTGGTGGTTCCCGCATTATGGCTTCCATATTGCCGTACGTCCTTGTGGTAGAAGATCCGTCCGATCCACACCGAAGACGAAACGCTGCCTATGAGGTAGGCCACTATCAATCCCAATCCTAACAAGTACATATCCGGATCCGTTTAATCCTCCCGCATGTCTTCCTCCTCGTAGTCCCCGAACATGCGGAAAGTGCCCACAAAGGTATTTTTTTGAGAGGTTTTTGACAAATAGAATTCGTAGCCGTTCTTTTTCCGCGCCCCCGGCTTGAGCTGGGTGATATGGTTGTTCAGGTTCTCGCTCGAGGAGATGAGCTGCATGTAATGGTTGCTGTGCCTGAAATAGACCCAGGCGTTGGAAGCCGCCTCCAGGTAGATTTCCACCACGTCGCCCTCGCGACGGGTACGGCGCATGCTGATGTAGGTCGTGATCTTCTTGTTCACGGCATGGCCTCCCACCGCCAGCAGTTCCGCCTTTCCGCTGCCCGTGTAGGCGTTGCGCGAGGGATCCCAGTCGAACGAAAGGTCGGAAAACGCCAAAGCCTTGCCCAGCGGTTCGGGAATATGCACCATATAGCCCGTAAGCCGCATTTCTTCGCGAACCCTGTCCATTTCCCTGCGTTCGGCATGTTGTTCGAGATAGCCCATGAGGTTGGCACGCCGCGACGGTTCGGCGCTCTCCAGCTGGGGCTGGGCGTTGAACAAGGCGGCTATCTGCTTGCACACCTCGGGCGTGAGATAGAAGTCGAACAAGGCCGTGGCGCGCACCGAAACCTTGCCGTCTTGCGCGCTGGTGGTCATCTGCCCGTAGAAAACCGGACGGAACTCGTAAGTGAGCAATTGCAGGTCGATATGGCCGGAAGCCTGGGCGAAACAGGAACGGACATTTACCGAAACGGCTTCGCGTCCGGTACTGTCGAAAACGCGGTAACCTTGATCCCTCTTGGAGAAATTGAGCCAGCCCGAGGCGCTTATGTTCGGATTCTGCGTGCTGAGCTTGCGGCGCATGAAGAGGAATTCGGGCGTGCCGCTCCGTGGACGGGGCTTGGCATAGAAACCGCAACCCAGCAACTGCCCGGCCGTGGAACGCGTCCGCCCGTCGACGGGAATCGATACCGAATCGGGATCGATCAGGCCCTCGAACTGTATGCCGTCGGCCAAGAACGGATTGCCCGCCTTCAGTTGTGCGGCTTCCTTGGCCGGCACAGGTTCGTCGGGATCTTTCTTCTTGCCGCGACGGGAACGGTTCTCGGGCTTTTTATCCTGTACCGGTTCATCTTCCTCGTCGGCGAACAAGTCTTCCTGTTCCCCGTCTTCTTCCGTCTTGGAGGATGATTTCTTCTTCACCTCGTCCGAAACGTATTCGAAATCGTCGTAATCCTGTTCCACGGGCGACTCCTCCCTGAAAGGTTCATCCTGCCGGATTTCCTGCGAAGGAGCGGAATGGCTGAAGTCGCACGCATAGGTCATGCGCGCGCTGCCGGCGAAATACGGATAGGTCTGCCGGGCGTTGAGCGTTATCTTGCCTATGAACTGGAATGCCTCGTTCAGCGACAACGCGCCCGAATCGGCATGGATTCGCGCGGAAGCCTGCGAATAGCCTTCTTTCATGGGACGTATGCCGGCAAAGTAGACAGGCTGCACGTCCATGTCGGGCGCGACATAGTCGAATATGCCCGACACGCGGTATTGCTTGGCCGAAAGTATGTTTCCCCGTACCCCGTGAAAGGCGTGCGGACGCTCACGGTCGCCGAAATACAACGCGGCATCCTTGACGGCCCGCAACTGGCCGCCTTTTTCCACCACGACTTGCTCCTCGGCGGGTATGAACATGGCGTCGGCCACCAGCACGCGCTTGACGCCCGTGAACCGCAATACCGAATCGGAATAAGAAAGACGCGAGGCGACGGCATGGAAATGCAAACCTTCCTGGGCCCGCCGCGTGGAAACGAAATCTTCCCCCGGCAAGGCGGCCACGAACAGTTCGCCCGGCGACATCGTGTCCAAGGCCCGGATACGCTCGGGGCTTATTTCACGGCCATGCGCCAGATCGGCGGTCTTCGCGCGCATGTCCCACATGATGGCTGAAGCCTTGCCCTCGTACCGGTTTATGCCGAATTCCACGGGCGATTCCCCGTCAAGGGAACGGAACAAGCCGGCCTGCTTGTCCAAGTCCACCTGCATGGCGTAGTCCCGCGAACGCAGGAAATCCGCGCCCGGCCCCGCCAGCAGGCGGAAATCACCCGAATCGGAAGAGAACGCCCGCGAACGGACCTCGAAACCGGATGACGCCAGACGGGCTTCCCCTTTCTTGAAGAATACGCCGCTTGCACGCGAAACGGAAGACGAAAACGAATATTTCCCCGCCAATACCCAAGGACCGGCAAAGCAATCCAGCAACGAATCGTTGACGGACGACACCTCGTACAAGGCCGTGTTCTTGGCGAACACGCAATTCACGCCGCCGCCGCGCATCTGGGGATAAGACACTCCGCCCTCCCCGTTTCCGTTTTCCTGCAAACGGAACGTCTTGGCTTTCATCATCATCTTCGAAGGCAGGAAAACCAAGTGCGGCGAAGTGGCGTACGAAGCCAGGTAAGTAAATTCGCCCGCGCCTTGCAAGCCGCCCCTGTCCAAGGAAACCTCGCCCTTGAACAAAGCCTTTCCCTTATAGGCGGGCCAACCCTCATCGGGCGCGGGCGTGGCGAATCCCAACGAGAAATCGGGACGGATCACCAAGGATTCCCTTATGTCGGGGAATATGCCCGCCGAAACCAACGTTCCCTTGAACTTGATGCTGTCGACCTCTATCGTGTTGAGCTTCTCCATACGGAACGGATCCACTTCGAAATAGAAGGAATCGGGCGTATAGGCACCCTGTCGTATGTCGGCATCGTCGTAATAGACGTAGGCGGGCTGCGTGCTTTCAAAGACGGGATATTCGGGAAAGTCCTTCTTCCCCCCCTTGTTGGCCGGGTTGTCTATATAGACCGTCCCTGTCAACGAACGGATCAGGGACGACACCGGATGGCGTTTTTCCTCCCCGTCCTCGATGCGCACCACTTCCAATCCGAGCCGCTCCACGTCGGCGATTTCTATCTTGTAGTCGTCATAGTAGAATCGTGCGCCGCGCACCTGGAAATTGAACGTGCCCGCATGCAGGTAGCCGTTGAAATGGAAATCCCGGTTCTTGAAAATCTCCACCACCGAATCCACCGGTTGCAGGTACACGTTCTGCTTGGTGCTCATGTGCACGTGCCCCACGCCCGTCATGCGTATGTCGAGGCTGTCGGTACGCAAGACGGCCTTGACGATGCCGTTTTCGGAAGTGTTGAACTCGATCTCGTCGAAATCGGCCTTGCCCGCCGAGACATCCAGGTTATGGAACAAGCGCGGCAGGAGCGTCACGATTTTCTGTCCCGGATCGTAACTGACGAATCCGAAAGCGATGGGATTGCGAAGCAACGCCAACGCCTGCGTGGGCGAAAGCCCCAAGCCGTCGGCCACCTCGTCCAGGTAAAATTCGGTCTGCCGGCCGCGACGGGAAAGGGAATAGAGCTGGTAGAGGGGATTCTGGTCCGTGCCCATGAGCAAACGTCCCAATTCCTCGCGCGAATAGAGCTGGAGCGACTTGAAACTCGCCACCCCGACCCTGCCCGGAACGTTCAGCAGGCCGATTTCCACTTTTTTCCCGTCCAGATGCCAGCGCATCGCCTCGAAATCCATGCGCAGGCGATGATACGTGTCGATGAAAGGGATGTCCAATCCGTATTTTTCCATCGGCCCCACATGCAACACGCGCTTGTCCGCGTCAAAACGCACGGAAACGGCGGGATTATACATGGAGTCGCTCTCCATGTACATGACAAAATGCGCCTCGGGCGCGGAAAGGCGGCCTTTCTCGAAAATAAAGCGACTGGCCGTGATCCTGCCTCGCAGCACCTGGTCTTCATGTACGTACAAGACCGCCTGACGTTTTCCGGAACCGAAATGCGTCTTGGCACCTTGCTGCACGAAAGGCCCCACGATGTCCATGCCCGGAAAAATATCCTTTATCGACAAAATCGAACTTTCGGAAACGAACTGCGGGTAATTGCTTTGACGACCCGGTCCCGAAGCCACGATACGTTCGGTGAACCGCCCCCGCAAAGACATGGGAAAAAGATACTTGTTTACCAGTTCCGCCTCCGGCGCCTCATAACCGCCTTGCTTGAGGTTCACCGAATAGTCGATCAGTCTCGTGCGGCAACTGTCGGGGCTGAAACCCGCCCGCGACCAATACACCTCGCCGCCTCGCCCCTCGAAGCGGTCGGACATCGGATAATACGATCCCGACGTGGCGTAAATGAACGTGCTGTCCTTGTACGCGCGGCAGCTGAGGTCCGTATTATCGAAGATGAACATCGGTTCGGGCTTGCCTTGAAAGGAAAATTCCGGATCGGAAACCTTCCAATGCGCGGCGTTGCTTTGGTAGAGCGTATTTTGCGAAATCAAGGCTTCCGTCCTGTCCACCAAGGTCTTGAAATGACGGGCGCGGCTTTTCACGAGCATCTGCCGCAGGGCTTCCAGCCATCGTGCCTGGGCGGCGGCATGTCCGGTCTCCATTTTCCGCTGCACTTGCAGGAACCGCAACAAGTCCGGATAGGCGGCCAGACGCGCCGTATAGGAAAGTCGCGCGATTTCGGCCACTTCGTCCTGCAATTTGCCGGAAAGTCCGGCATGGAACGCCAGATATTCGGCGGCCTCCTTGCTTATTTCCGCCTTCTGGTCACGACTCAGGTTGGGATCGGCGGCCAGATAGGCGGCCAAGCCGCCACGGAAGCCTTCGGTATCCTTGCCCAACGGATTGCCGCGCTGGGCGAAAAGCGGCATCAGGAATGCAAAAAACGACAAACAACAAACGATACGGGTCAAAACGGATTTCATGCTTGCAAATTTACGGCTTTTCCGGGCTCGGCAAACGGCACTCCCGGCCTGGCGAATGCGATCGGAACGGGGAATGCGCCTACGGGAACGCCCCTCCGCTCGACGGTTCGTTCCGCAGGGCCGTACCTGATGAAAAGGAAACGCCCCTGAAGACGAAATCTGAAATTTTAATAACTTTACGGGCATTTTCCCGATTTATGGCAGAAAACGACAGACGGCAAGACGAGTTTTTCATGCGCCAGGCCTTGAACGAGGCCCGCAAGGCCTTTGAACAAGGCGAAGTGCCCGTGGGAGCGGTCGTCGTCTGGAGAGACAGGATATTGGCCAGAGCCTGCAACTATACCGAAAAACTTGTCGACGCCACCGCCCATGCCGAAATGCAAGCCATTACCGCCGCCTGTAACGCCATCGGCGGCAAATACCTGAGCGGATGCACGCTCTATGTGACGCTCGAGCCCTGCGTGATGTGCGCCGGAGCCTTGTATTGGTCCCAGATAAGCCGCGTGGTTTACGGGGCGTCCGACCCCAAGCGCGGATACGGCACGACGGGCGTGAACCTCTTTCATCCCAAGACCGCCGTGGAGGGCGGCATCCTGCAAGAGGAATGTTCCGTACTCCTCTCCGATTTTTTCAAGAACAGGCGATAAACTACCGAATCATGGAAAAAGAACTGAAAATCCCTTACGTCGAATACGACGAGCAAGACTTGCCCGTAGCCGACAAGGAACTGCTGGAAAAGGCCGCGGAAATGGCCGGGACCGCTTACGCGCCCTACTCGCATTTCAAGGTAGGAGCGGCATTGAGGCTCAGGAACGGCACGGTGGTTTGCGGAAGCAATCAGGAAAACGCCGCCTACCCTTCCGGTCTCTGCGCCGAACGGGTAGCCGTCTTTTCGGCGGCGGCCAACTATCCCGACCAGCCCATCGAGGCGCTCGCCATCACCGCCATCGCCTCCAAGCCCATCGATCATCCCGTGGCACCTTGCGGAGCCTGCCGGCAATCCATACTGGAATACGAGCACAAGTTCAAACAGCCCATCCGTCTCATACTGCGCGGCAGTTCGGGCAAGATAGCCGTTTTCGACGGCATCGAACGCCTGCTGCCTTTCCAGTTCAACGGCGACGAACTGGATTTCTGATCACGCCGCCGCGCCGCCTTGCCCCATGAAGACCGAAGAAGAAATCCGGGCCGACTTCTGGACACAGAAAGTGGCCTTGCTCAAGAACATGCTGCGCTATGGCGCGCCCGCCTTCACCATCGACGAGTTGTACGATGCCTTGTTGCAGGCAGGCTGGGAGCGGAACCAGGTCGAAAAGACCCTCACGCGCAGTTTTTTCGGAAGCAGTTGTCCCACGCTGCGCCTGAGCCTTTGCCAACCGGGAGACATCACCGTGGTACGGAACGACGGCATCCAGTCGATGGAAATGAGTATCCAGGACGCCCGCGAACCGGTACTGCTCACCGGTGCCGAACCGGCTTCGGTAACGGACATGCTCGAAGCCTATGTGCGCCATTTTCCGCGCTACAAGGAAGCCCTCGACAAACTCCTGCAGGTATTCCGCGATTCGGCCAAGGAAGAAGCCAAGCGACAGAAGATAAGGAAGCTCGCCTTGGCCAACATACACCTCGTCTTGCCGCAGCTATTCAAGGACAGCGCCTATCACACCTACCTCAAGACCGAACCCGGCCAAGCCCTGCTTTACGTGCGGCTCAAGGCAGGAAAGACCTTGGAAATCCCGCTGCCCTACGACTCTTTCCAGGAATGCCTGGACAAGATACTTCCCGCCATAGGGCATTTCGAGAGCTTGTTGGCCCGAAGCCCGCTGCAAGCCAACCTTTCCGACACGGATTTCTGGAACGACAAAGGTTTCACGACAGAAAACAGCCCCAACAAGTAATTTTCACCCATCATGGCAATCAGCATAAACACGAAGGAACTCGAAGCATTGCTTTCCTCGACGCCCGCATGGCAGAACATCATGCTGGTGGGCAAGCACGGCATCGGCAAATCGCAAATACTCGAAAATCATTTCCAATCAAAGGGACAGCAGGTAATTTCGCTTTTCCTGGGACAAATGAGCGACCCCGGCGACCTGATCGGCATCCCGAACAAGAATGAAAAAACAGGCAAGACCGAATTCATGCCGCCCTATTGGTTTCCGTTGGACGGCAAACCGATCGTCCTGTTCTTGGACGAATTGAACCGTGCCCGTCCCGAAATCCTGCAAACCATCATGGACCTGGCCTTGAACCGCAAGCTGGCCGGACGGGAACTTCCGCAAGGAAGCCGTATCGTCTCGGCCGTGAACGAAGGCGACGAATACCAGCTCACCGACCTCGACCCCGCCCTCGTGTCGCGTTTCAACATCTACCATTTCAAGCCCACCGTGGCCGAATGGCTCGACTGGGCGCAAGCAAAGGGACTGGACGGTCGTGTCATCGCCTTCATCGAGAACAACCAGGAATATCTGGACGGCGACATGCTGCGCACGCTCGACGCAGGACTCGAAAAGACGCCCGACCGCCGTGCCTGGGAGCGGGTTTCGGCCTTGATGGAACGGATCGGCACGGAAGACGACACGGCCAAGAAGATCGTGGCGGGCGTGGTGGGTGCCAAGGCGGCGGCACGCTTCTTCGAAAGCTTTTCCGAAAAAAGGGTGCTCGGAGCCAAGGAGGTCCTGCAAGACTTCCCGGCCGTGCAGGAACAAGCCTCGCACTATCGCCTGACGGAACTTTCCGTCTTGAACGAAAGCATTTTCCGTTATCTCGACCGCCTGCCCGACGAGGAATTTTCGCCCACCATGCGCCGGAACCTTCTGGCCTACGTCGAGTGGATGATGAACAAAGGCTACCGGGAAGCGATGGCACAGTTCTGCAACCTGATCGAAAACGTGCGTTACGCCCATGCCAACCTGCTCATGATGCAGCAGGCTCCCGATGTCTGGCAGGCCGTCAACCGATTCATACTTTCCTTGTAATGGAGGAACGTTTCCAGGCCGTCGCCGAACAATGGTTCCTTACCGAACCGCTGTTGTTCTCGGTCTATTGCAGCCACCGGCTGCAAGCCTTGCCCATCGGAAAGGCTCCTGTCTTGCCTGTGCTCCGTAGCGGAAAAGGACGCATCGAATACAATCCCGAACGAGTGGCCACGCTCGACCAGAGACAGCTCGAGGAACATCTGCGCCTGGAAATGATACGAATCCTGCTCAAGCATCCCTACCAACGCCAACCCAGACCGGTACGAAAGGAAGCCTGCTACTGGGCGAGCGACCTGGTGCTGCAAGACGACGCGCAACCCAAAGTGAGGATTTTTTGCCGCGACGACTTTCCCCGCGTCGCCTTTCCCGGCTACGCGGCCGCGTTCGAGGAATACTACCGCTGCCTGCTCCCCCTGTGCGAGAAAGAAGCCGACATGGGCGAAGAATCGGCCAAAGAGGGCGGAAATGCCTCCGAAACGGCCGACGAGGCGCAGGAACAGGCACGACAGGCCGCCGACCTTTGGGAAGAAGACCAGCTTATGCAGGAGGAGGTGAACCGCCTCGTCGAAATCGCCGAAGAAAGCCGCTGCTGGGGAAGCCTGAGCGGCCGGATGAAAGAGAAGATCCTGGCTTCGACGCTCGTCCAGGCCGGTTGCAGCCAGTTGCTGGACCGTTTCAGGAGTTCGTTGCTCAGCACCAGGCGTAAACTTACCCGGATGCGTCCCAACCGCCGCTACGGCTTCGAATACATGGGCAGCCGGCATTATTTCTCCACGCGCCTGTTGGTGGCGGTGGACGTGAGCGGCTCGGTGCCTACGGAAACCCTGCGCAAGTTCTTCGGGCTGGTGAACCGTTTCTTCAAATACGGAATCGAGAAGATCGACGTGATCCAGTTCGATTCGGCGATCAAGGGCGACCCCTTACCGCTCAAGCGGGCCCGGCGGGAAATCACCGTCCTGGGACGTTCGGGAACCGACTATCAGCCCGTGATGGACTATGTTTGCCAAGACGGGGACTACGACGGACTCATCATCTGCACGGACGGCTTCTCGGCCGTTCCCCGCCTCAAGAAGAACATCCGCACCGAAATCCTGTGGCTTTTCAACAACCGCGCCTTCTACGAGAAACACACCTGGACCGACAGCCTGCCCCGCAGCCACCGGGCGTTCCTGGAATAATTCATCTTGCATATCGCCACATCCCTATGCTTGCCACGGAATCATGCCGCCACACGGCGCGCATAGGCATGGAACCGGACTGATGCCGGACTTAAAAGGACATTCTCCGTCCCTTTAACTCTTTTTAACTTAAATTCCTGTTTTTTACGAAAACGCCGTCCTACTTTCGCGTCCTTACAAACGCAAGCATGATCCACGACGTAGCATTATCGTTCCTCAAAGGCATAGGCGCACGCACGGCCAATACGCTGGCCTCCCATTTCGGCACGACGCAAAGATTGTTCGATACAAGCGGCCGGGATTGCCGGGAAGCGGGAATGAACGCCCGCTTGGCCGAAGAATGGCCCAGGATGAAGCAAAAAGCCCTCGAACGTGCGAAAAAGGAAATCGACCTGTGTCAAAGGCACAAGATAGGAATCATTTGCCGGAACCATCCCGGCTTTCCCGCTTCCCTTGCCTGCTGCGCCGACGCGCCCACGGTCTTGTACTACAAAGGCTCTTTCCCGTTCCCCGCTCCTTTCGGCGTGGCCATCGTGGGCACGCGCAGGGCAAGTCTTTACGGCAAAGGGCAGACGGAAGCATTGGTGGAAGGACTACGTCACGACAAGGTCTGCATCGTCAGCGGGCTGGCCCTGGGCATAGACACCCGGGCGCATGCCTCCAGCCTCGCATGCCGGCTGCCTACATGGGCGGTACTGGCACACGGCCTGGAACAGGTATATCCGTCAAGGAACCTCGGCCTGGCGCGGGAAATCGTGGAAAACGGCGGCACCGTCCTGAGCGAAATGCCGCTTGGAACGCCCATCAAGAGCGGCCTTTTTCCACGTCGCAACCGCATCATCGCCGGACTTTCGAACGTCACCGTCATCGCCGAATCGTCGATGAAAGGCGGCGCGATGCACACCGTCTATGCCGCCGACAGCTACCAGCGCGGCGTCTTTGCCATACCTCATCCCAACGGACAGGAATTTTCCGAAGGCGGCAATTTCCTCATCAAGACGGGCAAGGCCGTATTGTTGCAATCGGCACAAGACATCCGGCGGGAATTGGGACTGCGACGCAAGCCTGACGCACAAGGCAAGCAAGGCGGCCTGTTCGACGCCCTCGCACCCCTCCCGGCCTACGCCCCCACCGAGGCCCAACGCCCCTTGACGGAAATCTTCCGACGACAGGAAGAAGCGAGTACCGACCAATTGCAATATCTCTCGGGCTTGAGCATCGCCGAACTCCTGCCCCTTCTGCTGCAACTGGAAATGGCAGGCGTCATAAAAACGTTGCCCGGCAACCGATACAAGCGCGAGAAACGCTTCCGGTTGCCGGGCGAACAGGAACATTGAAACGACCATATAGCCGTTTCGATTTAGTAAAAATCAGCTATTTGAGCATCTCCGCCACCAACTTGCGGCAGCATGCGGCCACGGTGGCCAACGTGGCGTCGGGCAACATGTAGCAAGGCGTGGTAAAGACATTGTTCCGCGCGTCATGGACCACTTCGGGGCCGAACACGTCCTGAGGCTCGGCACCCATCCGGCGCAACGCCTCGTCGGTATCCTTGTCATGTCCTACGGTGACCTTGACGCCCTCGATGAGCTTGCCGAGGATAACAGGCGCTATGCACATGGCCGCAAGCGGCTTGCCCGCCTTGCGGGTGGCGGCTACCGCATCCGCCACTTGCGCATCCACGGTCATGTCCGCGCCCTTGACGGCAAAGTCGCAAAGGTTCGTGGCCGCGCCGAAACCACCCGGAAACACCAGGCCGTCGAATTGCCCGGGATCGTATTGAACCAAGGGCTTCACGTTTCCGCGCGCGATGCGGGCGGATTCGGTCAAGACGTTGCGGGTCTCGGACATCCCGGTCCCGTCCAGATGGTTCATTACCCGGAGCTGCGGCTTGTCGGGCGCGAACATCACGTAGGCGCAACCGGCTTCCTCGATGGCCAAGAGCGTCATCATGGCTTCCCCGATCTCGCTGCCGTCATAGACACCGCAACCGGAAAGCACCACGGCAAATGTTTTCATGGCAGGATCTCCTATTTTTCGTTATGATCGGCCAAGAAACGTTCGGCTTCGATGGCGGCCATGCAGCCCGTACCGGCGGAAGTGATCGCCTGACGGAAATGCAGGTCCTGCACGTCGCCGGCGGCAAAGACGCCTTCCACGGAAGTCCGCGTCGTACCGGGTTCGGTCTTGATATGCCCCGTCTCGTGCAGTTCAAGCTGGCCTTTCACCAAGGTGGTATTGGGGGTATGGCCGATGGCCACGAAAAAGCCCGTGACGTCGATCTTCTTTTCCTCGCCCGTCTTCACATGGGTGAGAATCGCCCCGTTCACGCCGTCTTCGTCGCCCACGATTTCCTTGGTCACGTGATGCCACAGCACTTCGATCTTGGGATTGCTCAACACGCGCTCCTGCATGGCCTTGCTGGCACGGAGAACGTCGCGACGCACGATCATGTAGACCTTGCTGCACAAACCGGCAAGATAGCAGGCTTCCTCGCAAGCCGTGTCACCGCCGCCCACCACGGCAACGTCCTGGTTCTTGTAGAAGAACCCGTCGCAAGTGGCGCAGGCCGAAACGCCTTGTCCGTTGTATTTCTTTTCGGAATCCAGTCCCAGCCAGTTGGCCGTGGCGCCGGTGGCCACGATCACGGTATTGGCCAGGATTTCCTTGCCGTCGTCGGCGGTCACCTTGAACGGACGTTGCGAGAAATCCACCTTGGCGATCATGCCCGGACGAATATCGGTATGGAAACGCATGGCCTGCCGGCGCAAGTCCTGCATCAAGTCAGGACCTTTCCTGCCTTCGGGATAGCCGGGAAAGTTTTCCACTTCGGTAGTGATCGTAAGCTGGCCGCCAGGCTGCATTCCCTCGTACAAGACGGGGTTAAGGTCGGCGCGGGCCGCGTAGATGGCGGCGGTAAATCCGGCAGGACCGGATCCGATGATAAGGCATTTTACTTTTTCCATTTTTATTTTGTTTTTACTTGTTTCCCATGTCCGTTTCTTCCGGAACAAGGTTTGATCATGTTTTCTCCAATTCCCTAATTGAGCCGCAACGCGCCCGTGACCGAATCGATGTTGAGCGGAAAGAAACTGCTCAGCAGCAGGTACAGGCCGAAAAGGACCAGGACGACACCTACCACCTTGTTCACCACCTTGATCGTCCGTTCATTCACCACTTTCTTGATCTTGTTGGCCACAAACGACTTGAGTATATCCATACTGAAAATCGTGCAAAGCGTTATCAGGAAGAACACGAACACCCTGTATCCGACCACCTCCCCGCTCTCGGTGGTATATTGCGCCGTGATCGTGCCCACGGTCACGAACCAGAAGATCCAGGTTCCCGGATTGGCCATGTTCATGAAAAAACCCTTGAGGAAATACATCCCCGGGGACGAAAGCTTCATGCCGTCCGTCTTGTCCACGCTTTTCCTTATCACGGCCTTTTTCCGGAACGTGTAGATACCCATCAGTATCAAGACCGAACCACCCACGATGCCGATGAACTTGCCGGCCGACGGATCGGCGAACAAGCGGGAAGCCCCCAAAAACGAGACCAATACCAACAGGCTGTCGCAAAGGAAAATGCCGCAGGCGATCCAAAACGCGGACTTGAAACCCTTCTCCAGACTGGTCTGCAAAAGGGTAAAGAATGCCGGGCCGAACAAGAAACTCAACGTCATGCCCGCCAAGAACGCCTCCGCGATGGTGTGCCAAATCGAATACAGCAAGATTTCCCTTAATTAAACACCCTCCCAAAATCGGGAGAGCAAATATACAAAAGGCCAAGGGAATAAAGGCAAGCAGGAACATAATCGCATCCCTACGACCGTTCCGCGGCCATGCAGCAAGCCATGATCCTCATACCCGACGCTTTTCAAAGGCACGACGGATTGAAATCCCCGAAGGGCTGCAAGGCAGACCGGCCTCCAAGTCTCAGGACATGGGGATCATCCGTCACTTTCAAAACGCAGGCCGCGACCAGCATACGGACATTGCCCCAACGCCTTCCCCTGCCTCCTCATGGAAAGCCTGTCTTGCAGAAGCGGCAATTTTACATTAACTTTGAAGTTTTGCAGAAGCGGTCGTATGACCGCCCGCCAGAACCCATGTCCAAGAACAGAAGACGTATTCCTTTGCCGGAAGCCGGACCCGAACCGGTCCCCGTGCAAGAAGACTTTCCCATGGAGGAATCTCCCCGGGAGGAGGACCTGCAGGAAGACCTCCGCTCCGAACCTGCTCCGGATACCACCCGGACGCTGGCGGACAGATGGAAGCATGTCCTCTCGGTGCTTCCCGCACAAAAGACACGCCGCATGGCGGGCTTCCTTTGCGTTTTCGCCGGCGTGTTCTTCGCCTTGGCCTTCTTTTCCCATTTCCTCTATTGGTGGGTAGACTACGACGTGGTACAACAGATGCGCTCGGGAAGTCTTTGGACTGCCAACGACTGGACGGTACGCAATTCCGGCGGACGCCTGGGTGCCTACATGGCCGCCGTTTTCGTCAATCAAGGCTTCGGCATCGCCTCGTTCATCTTTCCCGTCCTGCTCTTCATGGGCGGCCTGCAATTGCTCAACCTGAGGAAATACGGCTGGATAAAGATCGCGTTCCGTTCGGCTTTCGCCCTGCTGTGGATTTCCGTCTTGCTCGGATGGATTTGCGGAAACGGGCGTTTTTACGTCTTCGGAGGCAACGCCGGCCTTTACGCCAGCCGATACCTGCGCGGCCTGGCAGGCGCCCTGGGGCTCGGATTCCTGTTGGCGTTCACATTGATCTGCTATCTGATACTGAATTATAATTTCAAGAAAATCGATCTCACCTTCAAGAAAAAGCGCAAGGATACGGCAAACATCGCACCTGCGTTCCCGCCGCCCGTCGTTTCCCTGACACCGCAGACGTCCGCACAGCCGCCCCTGCCTCCCGATGAAGACGACTATTGGGCGGGCATGACCTTGTCCACGCGCCTCAAGGACAATGCGGACGAAACGCCCGGGGATCCCTCCTCCGACATATCCGGCCGGACGCCGTCCGAGGCCCGGACACCTGACCTTACGCAAACGCCTTGTACGTCGGAACCGGAACCGGTTCATGCCGACCCGATTCCGGCGGAAGAACCCGCTGCCGGACCCGCCCCCGCCCTGACGGAAGAAAACGAGGAAGAGGGCGAAATGAAAATCATCGACACGCGCAGCCAACCCGAAAACAAGCCCGCCGTCACGTTGCCTCCCGTGCAGCATTTCGGCATCGACACGCCTTTCGATCCCCGGCTGGAACTGTCCGGATTCCAATTTCCATCCATCGACCTGCTGGAAGACTTCGGCGACCAGTCGCAGAAACTGCAGGACATGAAGGAGGAACTGCAAAGCAACAAGACGCGCATCGTCGACACGCTGCAAAACTACGGCATCAGCATCAGCAACATTTCCGCCACGATCGGCCCCACGGTGACATTGTACGAGATCGTGCCGGCTCCGGGCATCCGCATCAGCAAGATAAAGAACCTGGAAGACGACATCGCGCTGAGCCTCTCCGCGCTCGGCATCCGCATCATCGCGCCCATTCCCGGCAAAGGCACCATCGGCATCGAAGTTCCCAACAGCAAGAAACAGGTGGTTCCCATGCGCGACATGCTCACCTGCCAGAAATTCAGGAACAAGGACTTCGCCCTGCCCGTCGCCCTTGGCAAGACCATCGCCAACGAGGAATTCGTGGCCGACCTGGCCAAGATGCCCCACTTGCTCGTGGCCGGCGCCACCGGACAAGGCAAGTCGGTGGGTTTGAACGCCATCGTCGCCTCCCTGCTCTATTCCAAGCACCCTGCCGAACTGAAATTCGTCATGGTCGACCCCAAGAAAGTGGAACTGAGCCTCTATAACAAGATAGAACGCCACTATCTGGCCAAACTTCCCGACAGCGAGGAGGCCATCATCACCGACACGCGCAAGGTGGTGCGCACGCTCAATTCGCTCTGCATCGAAATGGACAACCGCTACGACCTGCTCAAGGACGCGGGGGCGAAGAACCTCAAGGAATACAACAAGAAAATCATAGAAAGACGCATCGTCATCGACCAGGCCGTCGACGGAAAAGGCGAAAACAAGCATCGATTCCTGCCCTACGTGGTCTTGGTCATCGACGAATTCGCCGACCTCATCATGACCGCCGGACGCGAAGTGGAACAGCCCATCGCGCGCCTGGCCCAGCTGGCGCGTGCCGTCGGCATACATCTGGTCATAGCCACCCAACGCCCTTCGGTCAACATCATCACCGGTCTTATCAAAGCCAATTTCCCGGCTCGCATCGCATTCAAGGTGAGCCAGAAAATCGATTCGCGCACGATCCTGGACGCAGGCGGCGCCGACCAGCTCATAGGCCGGGGCGACATGCTCGTCTCGATGGGCGAAGGTCTCACGCGCCTGCAATGTCCTTTCATCGACACACCCGAGATTGAAAGGATCACCGAATTCATCGGCAGCCAACGCGCCTACCCTGACGCCTACCTGTTGCCCGACTGCCCTGACGAGAACGGCGGCGAGGGCAAGGCCGACATCGAGGCGGGTGAATGGGACAACATGTTCAGGGAAGCCGCCGAACTGGTAGTCGGCACGCAGCAGGGTTCCACGTCCATGCTGCAACGAAAGTTCAAATTGGGTTACAACCGCGCCGGACGCATCATGGACCAGCTCGAAACCGCCGGCATCGTGGGCGCGTTCGACGGCCGCAAGACCCGTGAAGTGAAGATAAAAGACCCCGAGGCGCTGGAAAGATTGCTCCAGTCCCTCAATCTATAATAATGCTTGTCCTGTCATGAAGAATATCCGTTTCCTGATCTTGACCTGTCTCGTCTTTGCAGTTCCGGCCGTAAGAACGGGAGCATACGCCCAAGCAAGTCCGCAAACCACCGTCAAGACCGCCGAAGGCGCCAACGACCCCGTAGCCCACGCCCACATGGAAAAGACGCGCAAATGGCTCGAGGCCTGCAAAAGCCTCGACATACGCTTCGATGCCTGCACGGAAGAGAACAATCATCCGACACCGTCAGGCTGCCAACGCAGTTCGCTGCTGGTACAAGGCTCGAAATACCGCCTGGTCATGGGCTCCGACGAATTTTATTGCAACGGCACCGACCTGTGGGTCTATACGATGGCCAACAAGGAAGTGGCGATCTACGCCTGCGACGAGACCTTGCCCGACCTCAACCCCGTTTCGCTCGTCAAGAACCACGGCAAGTCCTACCGCGCCAAATATATCCGTCAACAGAGCATGGACGGCAGCGCACGGCATATCATCGACCTCACGCCCCGTCACCGTTCGGAAGTGGCGAAAATCCGCCTCTACCTGAACGACAACGACCATAAGTTCCACAAGATAGAAGTCTACCTGCCGCAGAACCGGCGGTTCATCTACGATAATTTCTCTTACAAGGAAAACGTGCCGGCAAAATCTTCCGACTTCGTGTTCGACCGGGAAAAGTTTCCCGACGTACAGGTCAACGACATGAGGTAGGACGGACACTTCCCCCTCCCGGGCGCGCCGCCACGGGAACCGGCCGACGCGACGAAACTAGAATTGCAGCTTGTGCCCCATCTTGTCCTGCTTGGTACGCAAGTAGGCCTCGTCGTATGGGTTGGGTTGCTCGATGATGGGCACCGTTTCCACGATTTCTATGCCGTAACTTTCCAATCCCACGCGCTTGGCGGGATTATTGGTGATGAGGCGTACCTTGCGCGCGTGCAGGTCGCGCAAGATCTGGGCGCCGATGCCGTAGTCGCGTTCGTCGGGCTTGAATCCCAGCAAGACGTTGGCTTCCACCGTGTCCTTTCCCTCGTCCTGCAACTTGTAGGCCTTGAGCTTGTTGAGCAAGCCTATGCCGCGGCCTTCCTGGTTCATGTACAAGACAATGCCCTTGCCTGCCTTTTCCACCATTTCCATGGCATCGTGCAATTGTTCGCCGCAGTCGCAACGGCAGGAAGAAAGCACGTCGCCCGTCAGGCAGCAGGAATGGACACGCACCAGGATGGGCTCGTCCTCTTTCCATTCGCCTTTCACCAAGGCCAGATGCAGCATGCCGCTTTCGTTTTCGGTAAAGGCGTGCAAGCGGAACATGCCGTGATGCGTGGGCAGGTTCACCACCACTTCTTCCTTGACCAGGCTTTCGGTCTGTATCCGATAGGCGATCAGGTCGGCGATGGAAACAAGCTTTATTTCATATTTGTCTGCAAAACGGCGCAATTCGGGCAAGCGGGCCATCGTGCCGTCTTCGCTCATGATTTCCATGAGGGCGGCGGCAGGATACAATCCCGCCATGCGCGCCAGATCCACGCAGGCCTCGGTATGTCCGGCACGACGCAATACGCCCGGATCCTGCGCGTAAAGCGGGTTGATATGTCCGGGGCGGCCGAAATCCTCGGGTTTCGCGTCGGGATCGGCCAAGGCCAGGATCGTGGCCGCGCGGTCGGAAGCGGAAACCCCCGTGGTGCAGCCCGCCAGCTTGTCGATGGTGACGGTGAAAGGCGTTCCCAGCACCGAAGTATTGTTTTCCACCTGATGCGGCAAATCAAGCTCCTTGCAGCGTGAAAGCGTTATGGGCGCGCAAAGCACGCCACGGGCATGCTTCAGCATGAAATTGATCTTTTCGGGCGTCACCTTTTCGGCGGCGATGATCAAATCGCCTTCGTTTTCACGATCCTGATCGTCGACCACGATCAAGAACTTGCCGGCCTTGAAATCCTCAATGGCGTCTTTTATGCTGTCTAACTTTATTTCCATCGTGCTGGTTTTGGAATCGCGAAGATAGTAAATGTTTTTTTCATACCTTTGCGCATCTGCCCCCGCGCGCCATCGGCGCAAGGGAACGGCAAAACAAATCCGATACCGGCATGTAGTCGTTTTTTCAATCTGAAACAAGGGGGTGGCCATGATGGAAAGCCTTGAACTCGGTGCCTTGAACTGGCACTACATACAGAATCCCAACGAGGAGGATTTGACGTTCCTGGAAGAAGAATTTCATTTTCACCCCTTGGACATCGAAGACTGCCGCAGCATGGCGCAACGTCCCAAGGTGGACATCTACGACGACTACAACTTCCTCATCCTCCATTTTCCGAGCTTCAACAAGAAAGGCGACACCTTGCGGACACGCGAAGTGAAGATATTCTGGGGCAAGACCTATATCATCACGCTCACCCGCTCGCAATGGATTCTCAAGAACATCTTCGAACTGGCGGAAAAGCAGCCCGAAAAACTGACGGAAGACTTCAGCCAGTTCAGTTCGGACGCCTTGCTTTACACGATACTGAACCGGCTTTTGGTCGATTCCTACTCGCTTTTGCTCCGCGTGGGCGCGCATATCGAAAGCATCAACCGGGAATTGTTCAACAAACGCGCGGACCTCACGATCGAAAGGCTATCCATCACGCGACGCAACATCATCCTGCTCAACACCATCTTCAAGCCGCAGTTGCGCCTCTTCCAGAAAATCGAATCGGGTGCCATCAAGGGCTTTTCCGAAAACAGCGACTTCATGGAAGACTATTGGGGCAATATCGTGGACTACTACCAGAAAATGTGGGACATGGTGGAAGACAACGGCGAACTGATCGAAGGCCTGTCGAAGACCTTCGATTCGATGCAGACCAACCGCATCAACGAAGTGATGAAGATCATGACGCTCATATCCACCATCTTCCTTCCTCTGACGTTCATCACGGGCGTGTACGGAATGAATGTGGAACTGCCGCTCATGGACCGTTCCTACATTTTCTGGTGCATCGTGGCCTTGATGGTCGTCTTCTCCATATTCTTCATCTACTTTGCCAAGAAACGGCACTGGATGTAATTCCGCCCGGCCACCCTACTTGTTGTAGGAACGACGCAGTTTCTCTCCTTTCTCCAAGTCTTTCTTCAGGATCACCTTGTTCCAGAACGCCTTGATGAAGCCTGAACCGTAACCGTTCAGTTGGACGAAACCCGTCACCACCGAAAGGAGTGCGATCTTGAGGTTCCTGTTCTTCACGGCCGAAGCCAGGAAAAGCATCACGGCGTAAAACGCCAGGAAAAGCAACCAGCCGGGCCTATGGAAAACGGCCAGCAGGATCAAGGCCGCTTCGCCCAAGACGAAAAGGGCAGGCAAGGCATGCACCGCCTTCAACGATCCGGGATGCAACTTGTAAAGGAAAATGCGCGCCTGCCCGAAATTATAGACCTGGCGGAAAAACTTCTTGAGATTCACCCGGCGCTTGTGATATACCGAAACCTCGGGCAGCAAGACGACCTTGGAACCCGCCTGGCGGATACGGATACTCAAATCGATGTCTTCGCCGAACATGTCGGCGAACCCGCCTACCCGCTCGTACACTTGGCGTGAAAAGCCCATGTTGAAGGAACGGGGATGAAACTTTTCCATGCAAACCTTGCCGCTTCCCCTGATTCCGCCCGTGGTCAGAAACGAGGTCATGGCGAAATTCACGGCCTTCTGCATGTCCGTGAACGTAGGCAGGGCACGGTCGGGACCGCCGAAACAATCCACGTAGTCTTTTTCCAGGCAACGGTTCAACGTGGAGACGTATTCAGGCGGAAGGATGCAGTCGGAATCGAAAAACAGGAAATAGTCACCGCCGGCATGCTTCATTCCCACGTTGCGCGTATCGCTCCGCCCCGTGTTCGGTTTGGCGATATACCGGATTTCCAAGACTCCGGCATACCGGTCCGTCTCGTCCTTGCATGGCCGGCTGGAACCGTCTTCCACCACGACCACCTCGAAATTCTTCTCCTTTTGCGCCGAGAGGCTTTCCAGCATCTCGGCCATCTCCTCCGGACGGTTGTAAACCGGAATGATGATGGAATATTTCAAGTCCATTCGCCTATTTCTTCTGAGGATTCGATCCGGATTCCGCACGACAGTCCTTGAAGGCCTTGCGCGCCATCATGCCGATCAAGGCCAATATCAAAAGCACGTTGATCGCCGAACCCGTATTGGTGAGTATCTTGCTGCGAACGATAAGCGGGTTCTTGCATCGGAGCTGGACCACATGCTTGCCCTCGGGCAACGTAAGGCCGCGCAAGATGTAGTCGACCCGGTACAAGGGAACTTCCTGCCCGTCCACGTAGGCTTTCCAAGTCTTGTAATAGACTTCGGAGAACACGGCCGGCCGCGTGGCGGAAGCATCGTATTCGTAGGTAATGCGGTTGGGATAGTATTCGACGAGACGAATCCGGTCGCCCTCCCCTTCCGGCGCGGAAACGGTTTCCAGTCCGACCTTTCCTTTCCACTCCTTGTCGATGACCGCCGTCCTGGCCGGGTCGAAATCGTACAAGGCCGTTATTTCCTCGTCGGGACTGTCCACCCAACGGATACTGTCCACGAACCACGCATGCCCCAAGGCCGCGACATTGCGCTGGACCATCGGCTGCCCGTTGGCGTCCGGAGCTATGAAATACTTGGTGTTGAGCATGTTCAGCACCTTCACGTTGATCCGTTGGCTGAGATGATAGTCGATGATGTCCTGATAGCGGCGCATCTTGATCGGACTGTAACCGCCCACGGACTTATGGAAATTGGAAGTGGACGCGTCGTTGAACGTGTTGACCGTGACGTTGAACACGCGATAGTCGGGATCGGGGTCTGCCAGGATCATGTTGTCGATGGCCGTGGGAAGCACCGTCCTGGCCGAACGTGCCGGCACAAAGTTCTGTTCGCCCACGTAACGGCGATCCAATGTCCAAAGGTCCGTCAGGACGAGAACGGCCAAAAGCGCCGTGACCCAACCGGCCTTGAGATTCTTTTTCATATAGAGCCATAGGATGGCCGCCGCCAGCAAGACAAAGGCGAAAGAACGCATGGCGGTGGAAACCAGCAAGCTCGCACGGTCGTCGATCAAGGTTTTCTGCAACCAGTCGGGATACGCGGCATCGGAGGGCGAAACGAAACCGAACATGCTCTTGCCGAACAAGGCGAAGAACAGGCAGATGCCCGCCGTGATGCCGAAAGCATAGCCCAGGTCCTTCACGCGCCTTTCCTTTTTGTCGGCATTTTCCAGGATATTCCTGAGGGCCGACACCGCCAAGGCCGACATCGCCAGTTCGGCCATCACCAATGCCATGGAGGGGGTCCTGAAACGGTTGTACAACGGCAGATGATAGAAAAGAAAATCGTTGAACCAGGAAAGATTTCGTCCCCAAGCCAGCATGAGCGACAAGACGGTCGCCGCCAGCAACCACCATTTTTCCGGCCCTTTGACGACAAAAAGCCCCAATATGAACAAGAGACATATCACCGCTCCCACGTAGACGGGACCCGAGGTAAAAGGCTGGTCGCCCCAATACAAAGGAGCCATCTGTTGCCGGCCGCCCGTGATCTTGTAGGTTTCCGAATCAGGCGTCAAATGATAATGACTGCTCCCTCCGTAGATGCCCGGAACGAGCATCGTGAAACTCTCCATCTTGCCGTAACTCCATTGGAAAGCGTAATCGATGTCCAGGCCCGATCCTTCCTTCTCTCCCGCCGCGTTTTGCTTGAGCACCGCCCCGCCACGCATCGTGTCCTTGCTATAATCGTAGGTGACAAGCCAGCCGCCCAAGGACGGCAACACCGAAACCGCCGCCATGGCCAAGGCTACCAAGCCGCCTTTCCAATATCTTTTCATCTGCTTTTGACCAAATGCCTGCACGGCATAGGCAACGGCCACGAACAGGAGCATGATCATCAGGTAGAACGTTATCTGCTGATGGGCGTACATGATATGCAATCCCGTAAATATCAACGTTATCAATGCACCGGAAACATACTTTCCCTGGAAACAGCGTATGACCCCCGCGATGACGGGAGCCATGCAGGCCATCGCCCAGCATTTGTTGGCATGTCCGGCGTCGATGATCAGCAGGTTGTAGGTGGAAAAGGCATAGGCGACCGAACCGATGACGGCCAGCCATGAACGGCATCCCAACACGCACATGAGGATATAGAAGCCGAGCATGTAGAAGAAAAGTATGCCCGCATCGAGTGCCGGAAGCCCGCCCATGACCACTTTCGGAAAGAACCTTTCGTACACGTTGTATCCTTCCGATCCCATATTGGGCATGCCTCCGAAAAGCATGTTGCTCCAATGCGTGGACTCTCCCGTTTGCGCAAGGCAATCCGCGTTTTCCTTCTGCGTGCCGCTCCAACTATGCACGTCACCCTGCCCCATCGTCTTGTCGCCCAATACCACGGGCGCGAAATAGGCCACGCTCAGCACCAAAAAAATCAGTATCGCCCAAACATGCGGCAATACTTTTTTCCAGTTTATTTTTTTCATATACATTCTTTTACAATCTCTTACACATTCCCCTTCCGTCTCGCCGCCCCGAAAAACATTGCGATTACGAAAAAAAAACATACTTTTGCGCTCCGTTACCGATTGGCCAATGGTGTAATGGTAACACAACAGATTTTGGTTCTGTCATTCTGGGTTCGAGTCCCGGTTGGCCAACTTCCTTTCCCCGTCTCCTGCTCAAAGTTCCAAGTAAGTCTTCACGTCCAGCACGTCTTTCACGATGAAGGCATAGGGGTAGTCGGCCTTTATGCTTTTGAGGAAGAAGCCCGCTTCCATGCGGTTCGTGAAATTTCCGGCCTTCACCTTGAAATAAGGTTCCTCGAACAAGATGTAACTCGTGCATTCGGGATAAATCAGGTCGAACGCCGACTTGGCCTCGATGGCCGCGTTCTTGGAACGGTTTCCGCTCTGCGAGAAAATCAGGATGCGGTAGCCCTCGTCCGGCCTTGTGATCCGGTGCTCCATGCGACGGACCAGCAACGTATCGACCATGGCAGGATATTCGATCCGCTCCAATACGGCGGGAAGACCCTGCGCCGAAACCTTCATGAGGCCCGCAAGCAGCATCCCCGCCAACAAGAATATTCTCGACTTCATGTTATGCAATTCCTTTCTTTGATTGGGAAACAGCGCAAAGATATATCTTTATCGGCTAAAAAAACGTCTCCGGACTACCGGTTCCCGGCTCCGACGGTGACGATGCGGAAAGCGGCCGGGTCGAGGAAACGGCAGGCCGTCCGGCGGATCTCCTCCGGGGTGATGGAAAACAACACCTCCTCGTTCCTGCGATAGAAATCGGCTCCGATTCCGCAAAGTATGAAGAACTTCATACGTTCGGCAAGGTCGAAAGTCCCGTCCAGCTCGCGCACGAAATCGCCCATATAGGCCTGCCTTACCCGTTCCAACTCGGCATCGGGAACAGGTTTCTTCTGCAACTTGGCTATTTCCCTCTCGATTTCGGAAAGCACCTTACCCGTACAGTCGGCTTTCACCTCCGAACTGATCATCCAGACGGGAACTTGCCGCAAGGGAATGACATACGAAGAAATCCCGTAGGTGTAGCCCTTGTCCTCGCGGATGTTGCGCATGAGGCGGGAACCGAAATAACCGCCCAGCACGTAGTCGACCACCTTGAAAGCGGCGAAATCGGGCGAACTTACCGGACAAAGCGGCATTCCGATACGCACCGATGCCTGCAAGGCGCCTTCCATCGGCTTGTCGGCACGCCTTTCCGCGGGCAAGTCCGCCAACGAGAAGACGCCCAGGCGGCCGTCGGAACGTTCGCCCGACCAGTCCTTGCCGCCGAAACCCTCTTCCAGCATGGCCAGATGCCTGGACGAATAACCGCCGGCCAACACGATCTTGCAGTTTTCAGCCACATAGAAACGTTTGTAAAAGTCTTGCAGGTCCTCGCGCCGCAAGGCTTGGAAGTCCGTTTCCTCCACCGCCCGCCCGTAAGGATGGGAGCCGAACACCAACGAATAGAATTCCCGCCTTGAAACTTCCGAAACCTTCTGCCTGTCCACCAGGAACTTCTGATGCTGCTTGCGCACGTACGTCTCCAGTTCCTCCTCCGGGAAAACCGAACGGCGCACCGCCTCCACGCAAAGGGGAATCACGTTTTCCAGATAACGCGACATGCAATAGAATACCACGCTGGCCTGGTCCTTGTCGGGATAACGTTCAACGTAAGCTCCATAATAATCCAGTTTCTCGGAAATGACCCGCGCCGGAAAGTTCCGCGTGCCGGCCCCTATGAGCGAACAACAGGCCGCTGCCTGCAAAGGCTTCTGCTGGAAATAAGCGCCTGCCTCGAAGATGAACTCCAGGCGGACCAGATCCAAACTGGCATCGGGGAACCCGTAAACGGGAATGCCGTTGGCAAGAGAACGTGTTTCGGGTTCCAGTCTTGAATAATCGAATTTCATCGTCCCTCCGGTTTATTTGACGGCCTTGTAATAGATCGTGCTGCAGTTCGACCCGCAAAGGCAACGCGAGACGGCCTGCCGCACCTCATCGGCCCGTACCTCCCTGTATTTCCTGTCTTCCTCGTTCAACAAGGCCGCCGAACCCATCAGTTCGAAATAACCGAGGTTCATCGCCTTGTCCAAGGCTTTCATGTTGGAAAAAAGCAGGGCCGTTTCCAACTTGTTCTTCACTTTCCGCAATTCTTCCTCCGGAACCTCTTCGGTGGCCATGCGGTCGATTTCCTCGTTCACCGCCGCCTCGGCCTTTTCAAAAGAGACGCCTTTTTCCAGGAAGCCCGAAACCAGGAACATGCCCGGCTCGATGTCGCCCGAAACGTAGGCGTTCACGCTCGTGAAAAGCTTCCGTTCCTTGACCAGCGAGGTGTAGAAACGGGAAGACTCGCCGTTGGAAAGTATATCGGAAACCAAGTCGAACACATAGAAATCGGGACTCATGCGCCTGTCGATATGAAAAGCCTTGTACAACACGTCCGTCGGGACTTTCCGTTCCACCTCGCTGCGGCGTGCCGCGGTCTGAGGCTCCTCCACGGGCAAACGGCGCGGGACACGATGCCCCCCGGGTATGGAACCGAACCAACGTCGCGCCATCTCAAAGACCGCCTCGGGCTCCACCGGCCCGGCCACGGTCAGGATGGCGTTGTCGGGCTTGTAGTATGTTTCGTAGAAACGCCTCACGTCGTCCAACGTGACGCTTTCTATGTGTTCGGGTTTCTTGCCGATCGTGGACCATGCGTAGGGATGCGTCTGATAACAAAGCGGACGGATAAGCAGGTCCGCGTCGCCGTAAGGCTGGTTCAGGCACCGTTCCTTGAATTCCTCGACCACCACGCCCTTTTGCACGTCGAGTTTTTTCCGCGTGATGGTCAAGTACCGCATGCGGTCGCTTTCCACGCGAAAGGCCGTTTCCAGCGCATCGGGCAGGATCGTGATATAATAGTTTGTGAAATCGTTGTTGGTAAAGGCGTTGTTGGCCGCGCCCACTTTGTCCAGTTCCGCGTCGAAGTCTTTCACGTGGCGCGAACCGCTGAACATCAAGTGTTCGAAAAGGTGGGCGAAACCCGTCTTTTCGGGATCCTCGTCCTTGGAGCCGACGTCGTAGATAAGGTTGAACGCCACCATGGCCGTGTTCCGGTCGGTATGGACCTGCACTTTGAGGCCGTTTTCCAGCACGGTTTCATTGTAATCTATCTGCATAGGTCTTTCCCTATATCTTTGCGGTAATACATTCCCTCGAAACCGATTTTTCCGATTTCCGAGTAGGTCTTCCTCATGGCCGATTCCAAGTCGGGAGCCAAGGTGGTGACCGCCAAGACACGGCCGCCCGCGGTACACGGCCTTCCTGCCTCGTCCATGGCCGTTCCCGCATGGAACATCAAGGTTCCTGGCGACACGTTTTCCGTCCCGTTCAATTCGAATCCTTTCTTGTACGATTCCGGATAGCCTCCCGAAACGAGCATGACGCACAAGGCCTGTTCCTTGCCCACTTCCAATTCCACCTCGTCCAGGCGGTTCCGGTGCATGGCCGTGAACAACTCGGCCAAGTCGCTTCGTATGCGCGGCAGGACCGCCTCCGTTTCAGGATCTCCCAGACGCACGTTGTATTCGATCACGTAGGGATCTCCCGCCACGTTCATCAAACCGATGAACAGGAAACCCGAATAAGGAATCCGCTCGGCCTTGAGCCGTTCCAGCGTCGGCTTGACGATGCGTTCCTCCACCTTTTTCATGAACGGCGCGTCGGCGAACGCCACCGGCGAGACGGAACCCATGCCGCCCGTGTTCAATCCCGTGTCGCCCTCTCCAGCCTTCTTGTAGTCCTTGGCCTCGGGCAATATCTTGTAGTGCGTGCCGTCGGTAAGCACGAAAACCGAAAGTTCGATTCCGTCGAGGAACTCCTCTATGACCACCTTGTCGGAGGCCGCGCCGAACTTGCGCCCTTCCAGCATCTCGTCCAACGCTTTCTCCGCCCGGCCAAGGTCGGGTTCTATCAATACGCCCTTGCCGGCCGCCAGGCCGTCGGCCTTGAGCACGTACGGAGGCTTGAGCGTCCTGAGGAACGCCTTGGCCTGCGCCAGTTCGCCATGGGAAAAAGCGGCATAGGCCGCCGTAGGAATGCCCGCCCGGCGCATGAAGTCCTTGGCGAACTGCTTGCTGCCTTCCAGTTTCGCTCCCTCGCGGCACGGCCCGACGACGATCAGGTCGCGGAAACCGGCGTCGGCAAGGAAATAGTCGTGAATGCCTTGCACCAAGGGTTCTTCCGGCCCCACCACGAGCATCTTCACGTCATGCCCTATGATGAAATCCTTCACTTGCGCGAAATTCATCGGGTCGATCGCCACGTTCTCGGCCCAAAGTCCCGTTCCCGCATTGCCCGGCGCCACATACAACTTGTCCGTCTGCGGACTTTGCTTCAACTTGTAGGCCAAGGCGCTTTCCCTTCCTCCCGAACCAAGGATTAAAATATTCATATCATGTATCTTCTATCGTTTACAAATTCGAACAAGCACGTAAAGATATTGTTTTTTTCTGTTGTTACACGTAACTTCGCGGCTTGAACGCAGCCCCTGCGGCAGAATATTTTGCAATGATGAAAACTCGTTCCCTGTTCCGTATTTTCAAGGTCGCCGTACTGGCCGGCGCGGCTTTCGGCCTGACGCTTGCCGCCTGCAAGCACGAAGGCGATCCGATGGACATCTATGGCATCTGGCAAGAAAAGGACTTTGCCAAATACGACCCCATGGCGGATTCCACCTCGCTCGACACGATCAAGCATCTTTCGCATTCGCAACACCGACTCACGATCGAATGCGCGCAGAAGGTCGATTCGGGCGATTTCAAGAAAGGCGGCGAATTCCGGCTCGTCATCGCTTCCTGGCACGACTCCTCCTATCGCGACCCGGACCGTTACTGGTATAACGAATATGTCAAGGGCAGCTACCTGCTGGACGACAAGCACCGCAAGCTCCGTCTGGACGGGGTCTATTACACCGACGAGACCTTCGACGTGGTGGCCACCGATTCCACGCCCGGCTACAACCACAGCGTGGGAGCCTACAAGACCCGTTCCGACTACTATATCAACGACAAGTTCTTCACCCTCAGCCTGGACGATTCCACCCGCAGCGACATAAACACGTTCTACCCCGAACTGTTGTACGAGAATTGCTTCTAAGCCGGGCACCACGACGGGAAAGCCCCGGACGCATCAATCCGCACCCCGAAAGCCGGACAAAAGACTTTCGGGGTGCGTTTTTTTTATGAAGCTCACGGGGTGAAAACCGGATATCGGCAGCAAGGCCAGAGGAAGAAGGGAACCTTCATCGGCCATTCCTACGATCCGGCGGGAAAAGTCCGGCCCCTTGCCAGGACATGCGCGCGGAATCCCCCTTGAAAAAAAAGAGCGCCCCGGCAATAACCGGAGCGCTCCTTACCCGATCGAAACAATCCAGGCCCTTACGCGTCGATATTGGCGTATCTGGCATTCTGTTGTATGAAGTCGCGGCGCGGTTCCACATCGTCGCCCATGAGCATGGAAAACACGCGGTCGGCCTCCGTGGCGTTTTCGATCGTCACCTGACGCAAGGTACGCGTGGCCGGGTTCATCGTCGTGTTCCACAATTGGTGGTCGTTCATTTCACCCAAACCTTTGTAACGCTGCACCGCCACGTTCTTGATCCGTCCCCCTTCGCTCAGTTCTTCCACCAAGGCGGCACGTTCCTCGTCCGTCCAGCAATAGCGTTCCACCTTGCCTTTCTTCACCATGAACAACGGAGGCGTGGCGATATAGACGTAGCCGCGTTCTATCATTTCGCGCATATGGCGGAAAAAGAACGTGAGGATAAGCGTCGTGATATGGCTTCCGTCCACGTCGGCATCGGTCATGATGATGATCTTGTGGTAGCGGAGTTTTTCCATGTTAAGCGCCTTGCTGTCTTCTTCCGTACCCAACGAAACGCCCAAGGCGGTATAGATGTTCTTGATTTCCTCGCTTTCGAAAACCTTGTGCTGCATGGCTTTTTCCACATTGAGGATCTTGCCTCGCAAAGGCAGGATGGCCTGTATCTTGCGGTCACGTCCCTGTTTGGCCGTTCCGCCGGCCGAATCCCCTTCGACGAGGAACAACTCGCAAACTTCGGGATTGCGTTCCGAACAGTCGGCCAGTTTTCCCGGCAGGCTCCCGCCCGAAAAAACGCTCTTGCGTTGAACCAGTTCACGGGCCTTGCGCGCGGCATGGCGGGCCGTGGCGGCCAGCACCACCTTTTCGACGATCATCTTGGCTTCCTTGGGGTGTTCTTCCAGGAAATAAGCCAGTTTTTCGCTCACCAGCTGCGATACCACAGCCGAAACCTCGCTGTTGCCCAGCTTGGTCTTGGTCTGTCCCTCGAACTGCGGTTCGGCCACTTTGACCGAAATCACCGCCGTAAGGCCTTCACGGAAGTCGTCACCCTTGATTTCTATCTTCTGCTTGTCGAGCTTGTCGAGCATGCCCGACTTGCGCGCATAGTCGCCCAAGGTCTTGGTAAGCCCCAGACGGAAACCGGTAAGATGGGTTCCGCCCTCTATGGTATTGATGTTGTTTACGTAGGAATGCAGGTTTTCGGAAAACCCGTCGTTGTATTCCATCGAAAGTTCCACGGGAATGCCGTTCTTCTCGCCCTCGATGTAGATCGGGTCGGGCATCAGCACCGTGCGGGTGGCATCCAGGTAGGAGATGAAATCCTTCAAGCCTTCAGCGGAATAGAAACTGTCCGTCTTGAAACTTCCGTCGTCCGCCTTTTCGCGGCGGTCGGTCAGGCTCAGGCGCAGGCCTTTGTTCAAGAACGCCAGTTCGCGCAAACGGGCCGCCAAGACATTGTAGTCGTAAACGGTCACGGAAAAGATTTCGGCATCGGGATGGAAAGTCACCAACGTGCCCCTGTCCTGGATGCCTTCGCCCGCCACTTTGACCGCGTACAACGGCCTGCCTTTCGAATATTCCTGTACGAAATGCTTCCCGTCGCGGAAAACATCCACCTGCAAATGGTCCGAAAGCGCGTTCACGCAGGAAACCCCCACGCCGTGCAAACCTCCCGAAACCTTGTATGTGCCCTTGTCGAACTTGCCCCCGGCATGCAACACGGTCATGACCACCTCCAACGCGCTTTTCTTTTCCTTGGGGTGCATGTCGGTGGGAATGCCGCGTCCGTTGTCGCGTACCGATATCGAATTGTCTTCATGAATGGTCACTTCCACATGCGTGCAGTAACCGGCCAAGGCCTCGTCGATGGAGTTGTCCACCACTTCGTACACCAAATGGTGCAAACCCCGCACGTTCACGTCGCCGATATACATGGCAGGACGTTTACGAACCGCCTCCAAGCCTTCCAGCACCTGGATGTTCTGCGCGGTGTACTCACCCTGCGACATCCGGGCGCTTTCCATCTCGTTGTTTTCCAATTCGCTCATTTCTAATAAATTATAAATTCACAATAACATACAAAGATAGGCTTCGCGACGCTCTTTTACAAGTAGCCGGAACGGGATTTATCAACTTTCCGGAAAAACGCCGTACTAATCGAAGAAACGCCAGGAAATACCGAAACGGAAACAACGGTCCAACAAGGGATAATGCGGGGTCTGGATATAGTTCCGCTTGAAAAGCCCTTCGGCGATGTTGATGCCCTTGACAAAGAAATTGGCACGTTTCACCTGGAAATTCAAGAACACGTTCATGAAGAAGAAATTGCCCGTCTTCACCTCGTCCTGCCAGTAATAGCTCGCCAGGGACGGGTCGTAGGCATCCGCGTAATAGCTCGTGTTATAGACGAATTCCAGCCCGATCTGTATCTGGGCTATGTCCTTGATGGGTATGATGCCGTAGACGCTTTCCTGCAAGCCGAACAGGGGAAGGTGCAGGTAGTCCTTGGAGGCATAGGAAAACATGAGCATGTTGTCCAAGCCCACGTACTTGCCGATATGCGCGTTCTTGCCCGCCACCACGTTGACGATGAAGAAACTCTCGTCGGCCGTCCGCGGCCCGTCCTTGTCGAAAAACACGTAATCGTCCAGCAATCCCCCTTTGGCCCGCGCCCACCAGCCTTTGTACGAAAAATCGAGTTGCAGGTAGCATTCCCTGCTCTGATGCCGGCCCCGGCCCTCTCCCCGGTTCGACGTATGATCCCAATAATGGTGGTTGGAAAGGTGATAACTGTAAATCCAATCGGGCATGAAAAGGTTCCAGCCCAACTGCAGTTGCAGTCCGTCGCGCTTGGACAACGTACGTTCACGGTCGTTCCTGAAAAGGTACTTGAACTTCACCCAGCTGGCCACGTCGAACATGTTGTAGGCGCTCAACCCGAAATCCATGTAGGCATCCAGCACGAAACGGTCGGCGAAATCCACCTGCACCCGGGCGAACGGAAACCACTGCACCCATTCTTCCCGTCGCATCCGGTCATGCCAGCGCACATACTCGTTCTTCATACCCGCGGCGAACTTGAATCGATAGCCGAAAGGAACGTATTCCATGTCAGAACTACTGTAATACACGCGGTTGGTCATCTTCATCAGGTTCGTCTTGTCGGAACTTTCCCGGGGCGAAAGGAGAAAGTCGTCGTAGAAACCATCGGCCGCCGTGGTCTTGTCGCGATAGCGCATGTACATGTCTTCCACGTCGAACTCGTGGGTCAGATAGCCGTAACTGCGGTTGTTTTCGGCGATGGAATCCTTGCCCGTCTTGTAGAAATGATACGATTGCTTGAAAAAGTACCTGTTTTCCCGCCACCTGTTGTCGGCCGACTCCATATTGACAGGCATCCGCAAACGGTTGTTGATGCTGTTGCGCGTAAAGAGCGAATCGTATTTGAGACCGCCGTTCTCGCCCACCGCCGCCACGTTGTGGATATAACCGAAAACGATGCGGTACTTGGAATCGCGGGTGATGTAATTGCCCGAAAAGCGTACATTGTATTGGTTGCTGCGGCTGTTGATGTAATTGCCGTAAACGTCATATACCCTGAAATCCACCCCGAGGTTCAGACCTCGCGCCATGTTCTGGTGATAGGTGGCCTTGAAATAATTGAGGTCCTTGCCGAAATTGTTCACGAAATACAAGGTGGTATAAGGATTCTTCGACTGGTAGAACGGCGTGTTCTCCGGCGTGTAGTACCAGGAAGAAAACGGATTCGTCCGCAAGGAAAAACCCGAAACGCGATGCGGAACATATTCCAGCAATTGGTCGGGCATCCCGAAATTGCCCCTGTTCGCGCGGAAATCGCGATGCCTGTAAGCTTCATCGTAGACCTGGAATCCGTCCAATGAATAACGCATGGTATCGAACACGGGCAAGCCGCTCTGCATCGGAATATCGTAGAAATAGACGGTTTCGCCCCTGTTCTTGGCCAAACCGGCCAATTTCGCCCGACGGATGGAATCGCGCCGCTGTTGCGGCGTAAGGACACTCACGGGATTTTCGCCCGAAACAGGTTCCTGTCCGTAGGCGGCGGCAAGCGACATCCACGCCAGGACGAAGAACCAGCCTATCTTAAGAGCGGACCCACGCATCGGAATCACGTGAGTTTAAAACAGAGATACTTGATTTTCCGGCCCTCGGCAAGCCAGCGTTTCTCATAGGTTGTCCGTACCTGGGAAGCCTCTCCCATGTCGCGTTCCGAGGCATACAGGTCGGCCGTGTTGAAACGTATCTCGTAGCCGGCGGGCAGCACCACCTCGTTCAAGCAATACTCGTACAGGTCGGTATCATCGGTCTTCAGGTGCACGATACCTTGCCCTTGCGGAAAAATCTTGCGGTAACGTTCCAAAAAGGCCGGAGAACAAAGACGCTTGTTGGGTTTGGAAGGTTGCGGATCGGGAAAGGTTATCCAGATTTCGGAAACCTCGCCAGGCGCGAATACCCTGTCTATGAACTCGGCGCGGGTACGGACAAAGGCCACGTTGGGCATGTTTTCTTCGACGGCCGTCTTGCATCCCCGCCAAAGACGGGCGCCCTTGATGTCCAGCCCGGCAAAATTCCTTTCGGGATGCAATTTGGCAAGGCCTACCGTATAATCGCCCTTGCCGCAGCCTATTTCCAGCACCAAGGGGTTTCCGTTCCCGTAATACCCCTCTTTCCAATTTCCACGCAACGGAGCCTGCCAAGGCGCTATGGTCGCCGGAAACTGGAAAAGGTTCTTGAAGCCCAAATTTTCTTCAAATTTGGCTAATTTGTTCTTCCCCAAACCGAATCAGTTTGCAAAAATCCAACAATCCACATTCTTGTTCCGGAAAGCGGCCCTTTCCTTCAAGGCTTCGTCCTTGCTCGAACAAGTCCTTACGCTCACGTAATACATGTTCTTGGCTTCCATGTACAAGATCGTGGCGCCATAACCGTCGGCGCGCAGAGCCTTGCTTTTCTTGCGGGCATTGTCTTCCACCGCGAAACCGCCCACGATAAGGTAGTATTTTCCGGGTACCGGTTTCTGTATGCCGGCCTTTTGCACGGGCACCTGCTTGGCTTCCGGCCGGGACTTGGCAGGCTGCTGCGCCTTGGCTGCCGGCTGGGGTTTCGGGGCGGGCTTGGCCGCCGGTTTGGCCGGTACCGGTTTAGCCGGCTGCGCCTGCTTGGCCTGGACTTCCTGCCGTTTCTTGGCTTCCTGCCCCGCCTTCACCTGGCGTGCCACTTCCGCGTTCACGTCTTCCTCTTTCCGTACAGGCTCGGCCTCTTCGGTGGCAAGGGGCATGTCATCCTCGTCGTTGATCAACTTGTCGATCCCTTCTTCCAAGGCCGCCAATGCCGCCTGGCCCTCTTCGGCCATCCTCATTTCCGTCGTCTTGGGCTTGAAGGCCGAACATATCTTCTCACGTACCGGCCTGATGCCGAACAACACGAACGCCGACACCACGACCAGGCAAACCAAAAGGAACCACCATTGCGAATAAAAAGCGTTTTCCTGTTTGCGCGGCTTGCCGGCGAGAGGCTTCCTACGGTCGCCCAACAGGATTTCCTTTCCCGAAGAAGTGGGCTGGGCTGCGGGCTGCGGCCTCTTTACCGGCGGATTGAGCGGTCTGCGCTGGCTGTTGGGTCGCGGTCTTTCCGTATTGACCGGAGGCATCGGGACGGGAACGGGCGCCGGCGAGGGCGTAGGCGACGAGGCGGCAGGAACAGGATTGGCGGGAGATTCCAAGCCGAAATGCTGGTCGGGCACGGACATCTCCTCGGGTGCGGGCGTGAAAACCACTTTCCCTCCCGTGATCTCGAAAGATCCTACCTTCGCTATCTGCACGTTTCCGTTCGCTTTCAGTTCCGAGGTGACCTTGCGTACCCATTTTTCGATTTCCGCCCGGGCTTCTTCTTCGCCCAGATTCTCCTCGAACGCGAAAAAGTTCAGGAAAGCCTTGTCGGTAGGCATCGTTTCCTTGAACAGGATCTTGTTCTTGCCGTCCTGTTCACCGATATAGAAAACACCCAGGCCGGGCACGGCGGCTTCCTGCAAGGGTTGTTCGTTCAAAAATCTCCTCAAATATTCAACAACATTCATTTTATTGTGGTTTTAAGGCGGTTATTTTTCTATTTTCCAAAATCAAAAAAGTCCGTTCACCTGCGCGTCCACCCTGTCAATGATCGAACCCAGGTCTTCGGGCTTGTTCCTGAAGTCCAGTTCGTTCACGTCCACCACCAGCAACTTTCCTTGCTTGTAGTGCTCGATCCATGATTCGTAGCGTTCGTTGAGGCTGTTGAGATAATCCAGACGTATCCCGCTTTCGTATTCCCTGCCCCGTTGCTGGATCTGCTTCACCAAGGTCGAGACGTCGGCCTTGAGGTAAACCAGCAAGTCGGGCGGTTGCAGGAAACTCTGCATGAGTTCGAACAAGGAGACATAGTTTTCATAGTCGCGCGTGGTCATGAGCCCCATCGCGTGCAGGTTGGGCGCGAAGATGTAGGCGTCTTCGTAAATCGTGCGGTCCTGAATCACGTTCTTGCCTTTCTTGCGTATGTCGATCACTTGGCGGAAACGTCGATTGAGAAAGAATATCTGCAAATTGAACGACCATCGCCGCATGTCCTCATAGAAACTGTCCAGATACGGATTGTCGTCCACTTCCTCGTAAAGAGGCTTCCAACGATAATGTTTTGAGAGCAGGCCGGTAAGGGTGGTTTTGCCCGAACCAATGTTGCCGGCTATGGCTATATGCATCATGATGCTCTGCGTCTTGAGGTTTTAAACCCGCATTCCAAACCGCCGTCCGGCCGCTTGAAACCCGGAAGTCACAAATATACGGGAAAAAGCGCATATCCGTGCGTCAAACCGCCGATATGCGCTTTTGCCGGTCACAAGGCACACTTATTTCCGAGGATTGACCCGGATCAGTTCCACTTCGAAGATCAACGTCGAACCACCGGGAATGGGGCCGTTCCCCCCATCGCCGTATGCCAGGTCGGAAGGAATGTAGAAAACGGCCTTGCCGCCTTCCTTCATGAGTTGCAGGCCTTCCGTCCAACCGGCAATCACGCCGTTGAGCGGGAAGGAAACCGGCTCGCCGCGTTCCACCGAAGAATCGAATACGGTGCCGTCGAGCAACTTGCCCGTATAGTGCACGAGCACCTCGTCGGTAGCCTTGGGCGAAGCGCCCTTGCCTTTCACCGTTTCCTTGTACTGCAAGCCGCTCGCCGTCTGGCGCACTTCCTTGTCGTTCTTGAGGTTCTCGGCCAGGAACTGCTTGCCCTTGACCTTGTTTTCCATCGACGTTTCGGAAGCCTGCCGCTGCAACCCCTGCTGCCATTCGCCCAAAATACGTTGTATTTCGGCTTGCGAATAACCGCTCGGCTGCTTTTCGAGCGCGGTCCGCACGCCTTGCAGGAAACTTTCCACATCGAACCGGTAGGGAATATCCTGCATATTCCGCCCCATCGAGAATCCTACCAGATAACTGGCCGTGTCTTTTACATTCATCGCATTCAGGTTATGAAATCCGGCCATCATCAAGCCCATGGCCAAAGGCATCAATATCTTCTTCATCTTTCGTCAATATGCTAACTGAAATCGTCCGCCTCGAACGTGCGTTCGCGCAACAGGCCGCCTATCAACGGCTTGTAATGCGCTACCAGGCCGTCCATGGGCGACTTGAGCACCTTGCCCAGTTCCAGGCCGCATTCCTTGGCCGCCTCGCGCAGGATTTCCTGCGAGAAATAAGCGACGGAACCCACCATGTTCAACGGATAACGCTCCGCCGTCTGGCCGTAGGGAAGCACCTGGGTCCGGAAAAAGGCGAGAAATTGCGTCATGAGCACTTGACGGACATACGGATGCGAAGTCCTTCCGTCCGAAAAGACCGCCATCTCGCCCAGAAAACGCGAGACGGACGGACCGTGATAGACCTTGTCGATGACCTCGTGGACGGGATAAGGACACAAGGGAGCGAACTTGTCGCGCAATTCCTGCGGCATGGCGCCCCGCAGGTAATCGGAAAGGAAATGAGCGCCTATGCGCGCCCCGCTGCCCTCGTCGCCCAAGATAAAGCCCAAGGAAGGGACCTTCGTCGATACATGTTCGCCGTCGTAGAAGCAAGTGCTCGTGCCCGTGCCCAGGATGGCCACCATGCCGGGGCGCTTGCCGCACAAGGCCAATGCCGCACCGGCCAGGTCGCTGTCCAGGCTCACGTCCGCCTTGGGAAAGAATTCTTCCAAGGCCGTCTGCAAGACGCCTTTCTTGGCATTGTCGGCGCAACCCGAGCCGTAAAAGAAAACGTACTTCACACGATGGTTGTCGATAAAGGGATACAAGTCCTTTTCGAGGCACAGCCTTATGCCCTCCTCGTCGACAAGATACGGGTTGAGGCCGCCGGTAAACACCCGCTTCTCCTCTCCCGACTCGTTCAGGAAACACCATTCGGTCTTGGTGGCGCCGCTATCTACGATCCCTATCATCTTTCTTGTGCTGAATAATCCCGCGAAGATACGTTTTTTGACGCGATTTTGAAGCCCCGCAACATCCGGGGCCTTCCATGAAGGTCTTCCCGCACGCTTACGTCCGCAAAGCCCGTTTGTTCGAACAAGGCCTTGCATTCCCCGGGAAAAGCCTCGTTGATTTCCGCCATCACGCATCCGCCTGTGCGCAAGACGTCCATGGCGATCCGGGCCACGAAACGATAGAACCTCAACGGGTCGTCTTCCGGCACGAACAAGGCCGGATGCGGTTCATGACGCAGCACGTTGTCGTGCATCAGCGCCTTTTCCGAAGGACGGACATACGGGGGATTGGAGACGACCAGGTCGAAAGACCGGTTCCCGACGGATCCGGGAAGCGGCTCTTCGAGTATGTCCTGACGGAAAAAACGGACGTCCGTGCCGCACTTGGCGTTGTTCCGGCTTGCCGTTCGCAAGGCAGGCAAGGAAATGTCGCAGGCGAACACTTCCGATTCAGGGCGTTTTTTCGCCAAGGCGACGGCTATCGCGCCGCTACCCGTGCAAAGGTCGAGAATGACCGGCCGCGGCACGAGGCGCAAAGTATCTTCCGCCCACAATGCCAACTCTTCCGTTTCCCCGCGCGGAATCAGCACCGAAGGATCCACCTCCAGTTCCAAGTCGAGGAAATAAGCCTTCCCGAAGACGTATTGGACAGGTTCGCCTTGCCTTAGACGCGAAAGGACGGATTCGAAAAGACGCGCGGCCGTATCGTCCAACGGTTCATCCAGGCATTCGGTCAGTTGACGGCGTTCCTTCCGCAGGATTTCTTCCGCCGTCCAATAAAACAGCGCGTCCGCTTCCCGGCCGTCGTGAATCACGGACAACGTCCGCCGGTACTCTTCCCTTATCCGTCGCAGCGACACCGGTTGCACCTTTGATCCTGAATCAAGACTAAAAGAGATTCAATTGCCCGTCGTCATCGGTCTGTCCGTCGCCTTGCACGGGCATGTCCTGGCCGGAGGCCACGTCGGAAGATGCCGCCCCGGCCAGGCTTTCATAGTCGGGATCGGGCTGCACGGGCTCCAGCCACTCCACCTTCCTTATCGCATGGTTTGAAAGCCTTTTCCCCTTGGCCTTGAATCCTTTCACGGCGATGAATTCCACCGGATCCACCAGCAGGTCTTCGATTTCCTTCTTGTTCGCCTTGGCATCGAAAACCACTTTCAGCCGCGGGAACGCGTCCAGGCTCAAGCTCACGAAACGACTGTTTTCTTCTTCCACGAAACTTTGCCGCTTGTCGCCGTCTTCCACCAAAAAGCGTTTTATATACCAGAAACCCGAATGGTTCTCACGATAGACGGCCGTGACCACCCTTTGCGGGTAATGCTTGGCTATCAAGAACATGTCTTCTTCGAAATGATTGCCCAGATCGAAACTCGTCAGACGCCAGGCACCGGCTTCCATCAAGGTGAGGATACGGTCACCGCCCTTGAATTCACCCAGATACTTTCCGCGTTCCTCCACGTTGAGGCGCTTCACCGTCTCGTCGTACCAGATCTTGCGCGCCCCGAGCGTGGAAACGCCCGCATCCTTGAGGTCGATACGTTTTACGGCGTTGCGCGAAAGGATATTTCCCATGCTCCCGCGTCCCTTCACTGCCAGATCCTTGAAGTCGAAATCGAAAGACAGTTTCTTCAACTTGGGCTTGAACCGCAGTTGAACGCGTACCGTCTCGGCCTCCCCGTTGGGATTGGCCGTGAAATAGAGCACCTGGGAACCCTTGGTACCCTTGGTCAGGTCGTAGTCCTTGTCGCGCGTGATGCCTCCCACGGCAAAACGTTTGGCATAGGCCACGCCGTCCTTGCCGTCGGCATAAACCATGTTGTAGATCGTTCGTTCATCGTTGCGCTTGAAAACGCCCACATGGATGATGTCTTCGCCCACGAATATCTTTTCGCCCGCCTTGACCACCTTGAAGATGCCGTTGCGACGGAACACGATGATGTCGTCTATATCGGAACACTCGCACACGTACTCGTCTTTCTTCAGGCCCGTCCCCACGAAACCTTCGGCACGATTCACGTAAAGTTTCTCGTTGGTGGCCGCCACCATGTTGGCCTGGATGTTCTCGAAGTTGCGGATTTCCGTCTTGCGCTCGCGGCCTTGGCCGTATTTTTTCTTGATATTCTGGAAATAGGCCACGGTGTAATCCACGATATGTGCCAGGTTTTCCTTCACCTGCGCCATCTCACCCTCTATTTCCGCTATCTTTTCATCGGCTTTCTTGATGTCGAACTTGGAGATCTTACGTACCGGCTTCTCCACCAGACGCGCCACGTCTTCTTGGGAGACCTTGCGCCCCAGCGGCTTTTCAAACGGCTTGAACGCGCTTTCGATGGCCTTGAGCTGCTCCTCCCATTTGCGGCTGTCTTTTTCGAGCAGGCGATAGAAACGCTCTTCGAAGAATATCTTCTCGAGCGAAGTGCCGTACCATTCCTCTTGCAGTTCGGCAAGACGGATTTCCAGTTCCTTTGCGAGCAACTGCATGGTCTTTTCGGTGGAAATGCGCAACATTTCCCTTACGCCCAGGAAACACGGCCGCTGTTCGGAAATCACGCAGGCGTTGGGCGAAATCGACACTTCGCAGTCGGTAAAGGCATACAAGGCGTCGATGGTGGTATCGGGAGACACGCCCGGCTGCAGATGCACCAGGATTTCCACCTTTTCGGCCGTATTGTCCTCCACCTTGCGGATCTTTATCTTGCCCCTTTCGCCCGCCTTCAGTATGCTCTCGATAAGCGAGGTGGTGGTGCATCCGTAAGGTATCTCCTGGATGACCAGCGTCTTCTTGTCCATCTGGCCTATCTTGGCGCGAACCCGCACCTTTCCGCCACGCAAGCCGTCGTTGTAGTTTGCCACATCCATGCTCCCGCCCGTCGGGAAATCGGGATAAAGCTCGAAATCCGAACCGCGCAGCACCTTGATCGAAGCGTCGACGAGCTCGTTGAAATTATGCGGCAAGACCTTGCAGGCCAATCCCACCGCGATGCCCTCCACGCCTTGGAAAAGCAACAAGGGGAATTTCACCGGCAAAGCCACCGGTTCGCGGTTCCTGCCATCGTAGGAGGGTTTCCATTCGGTGGTCTTGGCGTTGAAAGCCACCTCGAGCGCGAATTTCGACAGGCGCGCCTCGATGTAACGGGGAGCGGCGGCCGAGTCGCCGGTAAGGATATTGCCCCAGTTTCCCTGGCAATCGACAAGAAGGTCCTTCTGCCCCAGCTGGACCAACGCGTCGCCGATGGAAGCGTCGCCGTGGGGATGATACTTCATCGTGTTGCCCACCACGTTGGCAACCTTGTTGTACCTGCCGTCGTCCAGTTCGCGCATGGAATGGAGAATACGCCGCTGCACGGGCTTCAGGCCGTCGGCCAGTTCGGGCACGGCCCTTTCCAGGATGACATACGAGGCGTAATCCAAAAACCAATTCTTGAACAAGCCAGGAATGGACACTATCCGCCCGGCTTCCCCATCTTCTTTGAGCTCAGACATCGATTACTTTTTTTTGACGCGTAACAGAACGGTTTCAAAAAGGGCAAAAGCCAACGCGAAAATAAGGAAAACTTTCCACAATTCCCTTCCTCTTTCCATGCGTTCCACGCTCTTGGAAAGGTCGATCCTGTCGGGGTTCATGACAAATCCGTTTCTCATGCGCAAGGCTCGCAGACGATCCCGCAAGGCGGCCTCGTCCATGCATTCCCGGCCCGATTCGGCGCGATCGTAATTGAAAGATACGGGAATGCCGTCCGACTGTCCGTCGGAAAGGACGTAGTTGCCCGCCTCGAGCAAGGCGTCGTGCAGGAAAAGCACCGTTTCCGACCCCACCCTGCGCAGGGAGGGAATCAGGTCGAAACCGGGACGGTCGACCGAGAGCAGATGGCAAAGCGCGCCCTCCGGCTTGCCCAGGAACAAGGCCGAAGGAAAATACAACTTCTTTTCACCCGTTTCGTGGTAGAGTCCGCCCGAACCGCCGTGGTACAAGGCCATGTCGAGCAAGGCCACCACGAACGTGTAATGCCGCTGGAAATCGGTATATTCCCCTTCCAAGGGGGAGGCGAGCAAATAAAGCAGCCCTTTGTCCACCTGGCACACCTGCAGGAAACCGGCATCCCGCACGGCGGTTTCCCGGCTGAATCCCATCAGGTCGCGACAAGGAACATCCATCGAGGACGGCAACGGATAATGTCCCCGCGTAAAAGGCAAATCCGCGTTCCTGCCCGCCGAAGAGAACGCCAACGAGAAAACAGGGTGTTCGACGTCAAGGCGTTTCACGGGCCGGTCCTCCACGACGAACGGTGCCAAGGCGGCACCCGTCAAGTCGCGGCAAATCCGTTCGTTCGGAATGAACGCCGCCCCGTCCGCGGACGGGGCGCAAGGAATCAGGAACAGGCTGCCGCCCGCCCGGACGAACCGCCCCGTCTCGCTCACGAGTGCCGAGGGCCATTGCCGCAAGGCATCGGCGACAATCAGGTCGGCCGTTCCCAGACTGCCGTAATCGAGGCTTCCCAGCGGCACGCGGCGATAGTCGAAAGCCGAATCATGCGCGAAAACCCGGGAAACGGCCCGGGAGGGATTTTCCTCGAAAAGATGTATCACCGTGATCTTGGGAGCCACCCGCAAACTGAAATACAAGCGATCGTCGAAGCGCACCGGATAATCGGGAATTTCCACGAACCCTTGCAGGTTTCCGCCGGTTCCGAGAAACAAGGGAAGCACCACTTCCTTCTTCTGCCCCGGTGCCAGGTCTACCGGCCATGCACCCGCCTGCCGTCCTTGTACGAACAGCCGCAAGGGCAACTGCAACCGTTCCTTGCTCGAACGGTTCCGCAAGAAAACCCGCAAAGGCGTTTCCCGTCCCGCCTGAAGTACGGGCATGTCCAAGGAAAGCGAATCCAGGCTGACATTGGCATGTTCCTCTCCTTTCACGGGTACGAACACGTACCGTGCCGCGGAGTCCGGGGCTCCCGTCCAATCGAAACCGGTTTCCTGGCAATCGGAAACGTAGTAAAAAAGCCTCGATACGGCAGGAACGCCCGCTTGCTCGAAAAGCGCCTGTTGACGTGCCACGACCTCCGACAGGGAACGGGTGGCCGGACAAAAGTCTACCTGCCTCAATTTGTCCAAGATCTCGCCGGGACTGGAAAATGCCTGGTCTTCGCCCTTGAATTCGTTGGTGAGCAACTGCACGCGCGCATCAGGCGGAAAGGCCTGCAAGATACGTTCCGCTTGTTCCTTGGCCTTGTCGAGCAATACGGAACGGCCGGCGGGGGCCTGCATCGAAAAGGAATTGTCCAGATAGAGGCTGACGCTCGTCCGGCCGCCGACCGGCATCGTGCCGGAATCTTCAGGCAGATAAGGCCTGGCGAACGCGAAAACGAGACAAGCCACCGTCAACACGCGCGAGGCCAATACCGCGTATTCCCTCAGGCGTGCCTGGCGTCTGTTCCTGGCGTCTATTTCCTGCAAGAGGCGCACATTCGAAAAATAGACCTTCTTGTAGCGTTGCCAGTCGAAAAGATGCACCAACACGGGAATCAGCGCGGCAAAAAGGAAATACAGGCAAGCGGGGTTTACGAATCGCATAGGTCCGGGGCAAAAGTATAAAAAATCCCCCATCGGAAACAAAACCATCGGTCTGCCGACAATCTCAAGAGGCACGAGAAATGTCCCGAACCGTCAAACCTTGCCAAAGGCGGACGATCCGGGACTTGGGGAGAAGCCGTCGGCTACCGTTCCGAGACCAGCCATTTGAGGCGGGTCAAACGGCCATTCCCCGCATCGATTTCGATGAGATACAGACCGGCGGGAAGTCCGTTTCATCGCCAAGCAACAAGCAGCATTCACCTGTTCTCGTTCGTCCTTGGCATTCCTCAATCGAAAGGTATAATACCGGATAGATTCTTTTCGTGGAACATCGTCATAGCAATTTGACAAACATTCATTCAAAATCTTCGGATCTTCCGACCGATAGCATACTTCGTTTATGACAGGAACGGCTCTTTCGTCCTCCAGAAGCATTATCGTTCTTCCGATACGTAGTTTTTCTTCGTCGGAAATATCTTCATGAACACGCTCCAACAAAGCAGGAATGGCATTCTTTGCATCGACCCACACTAAATATCGAAGCGCCAACATCCTGAACTCCATAGAAGTGTCGGAAATAGCCGTCTGCAATAGGAAATCCTGCGTCTTTCCACAGGAAACTTCCCCCAACCTGCGTAATGCCCGCCATTTCCGATGATAGTCCGTTGTGGTATCATAGACAGCGATGTCTTTTTGAATGATACTGTCAACACAATCCCGTTTCTTGCGTTCCTCTTGCCATTCCTTTCCTTGCCGCCTGAAGCTCTCGAACCATTGTTGACCGGGTGTTTTTGTTTTTTGGGCATGAGCAAGAATCGAAAGGAAACAAATAAGGTATATGGCAAATCTAATTTTCATGTCCCCCTTCCTCATTAAAACGTGAGTTGCTTGAAATTGACTCGAATGGACGGATTCCGGGCAAATACATACGATACACCGAGGACGAAGAAAAAAATCGTCACAAAAGAAATCCTTTTCATGCTAAACAGTTTTTGTTTTTCTGCTGGCGCGCTTCTTCCGTTTCTTTCCGTTTTTTCGTTTTTGTTGAACTTCGTGTGAATCAGATTGACAATATACGAAAATTTCCCGAATCAGCCGGCACGGCTCATCGTTTTACGACTTTTTCGTCTTCATGTCTTTCAGATCCCGAACCGCCGAAACCACGACGGTCAAAACGGGCATTTTGTCATTTTTTGCCGTATCTCTTGCTGACGCCGAAGATACTCCGGCCCGGCAGAACCAAACTATCGTTTGCTTCTGCTCTCGACTTTCAGTATCTTTGTTGGTCAGGCTTAACACTTGCAAGACTTGAAAAGCGCCAATCACAACCTGAGGAAAATTTGGAAACATGCCTTCACCAACGTACGGCACAAGTACCGCTTTTCGATAACCGACGAGAACTTCCATGAAAAGATCTCGTTCCGGCTTTCCAGGCTCAACTTGTGGACCATCGTTTCCCTGTGCAGCATCGTCTTGGTGGCATTCACCGTATTCATCGTCGTTTTCACGCCCGTGCGTCGCTTCATTCCCGGCTACGTGAAAAAGGACTTGGTGGAACAAAGCATACGCGACCGCATGCGCGTGGACTCGTTGCAGATGCGCATGGAGTCGCAGACGCTCATGCTGCGCACGCTCAACGCCGTGCTCACCGGAAACATTCCCATGGACGACAGCAAGATAATCCGCGATTCGCTTCGGGACTACAGCAACATAAGCTACCACAGGAGCATGGCCGACTCCCTGCTTCGGATCGAAATCGAAAATTCCGACAAATACACGCTCGACCCGCATTCCACCCAAATAAGCGGCAACGACCCGCAAAGCGCCAGTTTCGCGGACAACATCCTGTTCTACAAGCCCACCGAAGGTTCCATCTACCAAAAGTTCGACCACCAGACCCGCCATTACGGCATCGACCTCGAGGTGGAACCCAACAGCGTCATAAAATCCGTGCTGGACGGCACCGTGATCCTCACCTGCTGGAGTCCCGAACGCGGGCACATCATGCTGGTGGAACATGACGGCAAGCTGATTTCCATCTATGCGGCCGCCGCCGCGCTCTTCAAGCGCACGGGCGAATTCGTGCGGGCGGGCGAAGCCATCGGCATCGCCGGACAGTCTTCGTTGAACGGGGAAGTGGTCCACCTGCACTTCGAACTATGGTATAACGGGACACCCGTGGATCCCGAAAAACACTTGATCCTATGATGCCCGAGCGCATAGCCCTGCTGGGATCCACCGGTTCTATCGGCACACAGACCTTAGACGTGGTGCGGGCCCATCCCGACCGCTTCCGCGTGGAAGTTCTCAGTGCGAACAACCAAGCCGACCTGCTGATAAGCCAGGCGCTGGAATTCAAGCCGAACATGGTGGTAATCGGCAACGAGACACACTACGACAAGGTGAAGGAGGCTCTCTGGCAAACCGACATCAAGGTCTTTGCCGGATTCTCATCCTTGAACGATGTAGTGCAGAGCCATACAGTGGACACGGTCGTTACCGCGCTCTTAGGTTCGGCCGGACTTAGGCCGACCCTGCGTGCCATCGAGGCCGGCAAGAAAATCGCTTTGGCAAACAAGGAGACGCTGGTGGCCGGCGGCGAACTGGTGTGCCGCAAGGCGGCGGAGAACAAGGTTACGATTACGCCCATCGACTCCGAACATTCGGCCATTTTTCAATGTCTGGCCGGTGAATACGGAAAAGGCATTGAAAAAATACTGCTTACCGGTTCCGGTGGCCCTTTCCGAGGCAAGAAAGCCGCGGAACTTCAAGATGTGAAGCCGGAGCAGGCACTGAAACATCCCACCTGGCAGATGGGAAAGAAAATCTCCATCGATTCGGCCACGCTCATGAACAAGGGCCTGGAGATGATCGAGGCCCGCTGGCTCTTTGGCGTAAAGCCTTCCGATATTGAGATTGTAATCCATCCCGAAAGCATCGTCCATTCGCTGGTAGCGTTCAAAGACGGCTCGGTAAAGGCGCAATTGGGCATGCCCGATATGAAACTGCCCATACAGTATGCCCTTTCCTGGCCGGAACGCCTGGATTTAGACACGCCCCGGTTGAGTCTGGCTCAAATCGGCACGCTCCATTTTGAAAAACCTGATACAGACACTTTCCGTTGCCCCTCCTTGGCCTACCGCGCCATTGAACAGGGCGGCAACATGCCCTGCATCATGAACGCGGCCAACGAGGTTGCGGTGCAGGCTTTCCTAAGCAAGCGCGTATCGTTCCTTTCGATTGCCGACCTTGTCGAGAAAACCATGGACAACGTGCCTTTCTCCAAGAATACGGATTTGGAAACATTGGAGGAAAGCGACCGCGAAAGCCGCCGTTTTGCTTCCCGCCACATGATGTAAGCACGTATCACCCGCCTTGCCTTATCTTATCTTCCCGTTCCCAAAATGGTAACGCTTCCGCTCTGCTCCTTGCACTTGCCGTATAAATCCTTGTACGATACCATATAGAAATACGGCCCATCCGGCAATGGCGTCGAGCCGTTATGCAGGCAACCGTTCCAGCTGAAGTCCTGTACGTCCTTGACATTCTCCTTGAGCACCCGTGTTCCCCGTCTGTTCACCACCAATATCTGCACATCCCTGCATTTCTCCAAGGCTTTAAACCGCCATACATCATTGACGCCATCGCCATTGGGCGTAAATACATTGGGAATTTCCACGGCCGGAGCGCAATCCAGTTCAACAATGCTCACCTCCGCCACATGGCGGCAATCCATGCTGTCTATCAGAGAAACATTAAAAATCCCCTCTTCCTTGAAAGTAAGTCTCGGTTCAACAGAAATAACGGAATCCGGATCCATGTAACTGTCCGGATCGTCCACCGCGCCGCTCCTCCACTCGTAACGTGTGGCCTCAAAAGGATTCCGCACATCCAAGGTTACAGAAAGTTCAGGACAGAATCCCGTGTCGCCGGGCAACAAGAAACCGGTCAGGACCGGATCCACCCAAAGGACATTCATCGTGTCGGAAGCCGTGTCATAGCCGCAGATATTGTAAGGTTCTTTCATATAGAAGCGAATCGTATAGAGACCGCCATCAGCTATCGTGCAGGCCGACGTATCGCCACATCCGGATTCGCCCGTCCCCGTCGAATTCGGCTTTCCCACCCATGAGAACCCATAGGCGGGAGAATATACCCGATTATGCCAAGCCTCGATATCGACAGGTTCGTTCCGGCATATCAACGTATCATGTACCGCAAATTCCACCTTCGGTTTCACTAAATCAACAATATCTATCGTATCATATCCTGTCCAAGACGGACAATGCGGATGTATGTATGCAAGATAATAACGAACCGGTTCCCGCGTATCGGCTCCAAGACCCAAAGAGTCTCCGTGAAAGACGTATACCGAAGTGTCGCTCCCGTATGGCAACACCACGCCGTCGGCATCCAACCACCAGCCCCGGTATTGGCTGTCGGGAATTTGCAACTTCAAGTCCATATGGGCACACAACAGGGTATCGTAGGGAAGAAACAGGTTACGTTCCCCATTGTCATAAGGGTTCAACCGTAACGTAATCCGCACCGTATCGTAACTGTAGCAATTTTCACAAGCCACATGGCATTGACAGGTGTCCTGCCATAGCGAATCTGCCGTAACCCGGGTCATGAGGCAACCCGTATAAAGCCAAGGACTCACACTGTCCATCATGCCGAAAGTATAGTAAAAAACGGAGTCCGTACCCACTATCGAATCTTTTCCGGAGGCATCCTTGAGGCCGTTGAACCAAGCATAAACCACATACGCCAATTCCCGGTTGCCAGGCGCGAGGTTAAACACCTGCAGCGTGTCTTGCAGGGCAGGCAACGAATCGCCGTAGTCCAAACATATATCCACCGTTCCGCCCAGGTTGGCATAAGGGTACTGCGGAAAGAAAATCCACACGCTGTCGGTTTCCATATCGGCATCGGGATCAATATCCCAATAAATATACAAGTCTTTACTTTGCCGTAAAGGTTCAGGCTGCGTATGGCAAGAAACCTCTCTTTGCGCGCCGATGTGTTCCCTATGTCGTGTGCCCCGGAAAAAGACAAGCTGCGACAAAGAGTCCCTATCCAATTCCCCGACATCGCAGGTAACGGAAAACCATGAATATTTGTCGATACGGTATCCGGAATCCTCGGGATATATCAAAGGATCCAAGGCGGCATCAAGAAAGACGGTATCATCGCCGTGTGCATAAATGCGGTCGATTCCCGAATGAAACATATTCATCCTATAGGAATGGCCGCCGTCTCCGTCGATAATACGCATCGCCATACCGGTTTCTCCTTGAAAACGCACATTTATGGAACTGTTTCCGCTTTCGCCATTCCCCTGCCGGAATAAACAAAATACCCTGATGGCTGTTCCTAACCATTCGTTCCTGGCTGTCAACTTGATTCGCGCTCCGGATTCGGCAAGGGTATCTCCCTCCACCACCCAAAGCCAAACGGCAGCGCTGTCGGATTCATATTCAGGGAAATATTCCAGATAAACGGTATCTATCGCATCACTAAACAAAGTGGATCCGCGTAGTTGCTCCATCTCGTAATAGTGCGTTCCCGGCCATGAAAGAGCCGTGGAAAAGCGTTGTCCTGTTGCCCTGGTTTTACGCCGCCCTGTAAAAAATATATTGAAATCTCTTTCCTCGCCCGTTTTTTTCCATCTACCTCCCAACGATAAAGGTAATGGAAACCACCCTCCGCCGAAACATGCAAAGTATCCTCGAAACGCAAAAAAACACTGTCTCTTCGCCCTTGAAAAAGCGGATATTCATAAACCCGTTGGGCAACAGCGGAACCATCTAATATCCCAAAAGAAGATATTCCCCATATCCAGACAAAGAGGAGGAATATCTTCTTTTTAATGGATTTTGCCAGCATGAACAAAGGGAAAGACTCAAGAAATATATTCACTTCCTCTTTTTATCATGAAATTTTCCTACCCACATTACAAAGATATGTATATTTTCACACATTTTCAAACAGTTATGAACCATACAGTCTTTATATTGTTGACGAAAATCGATGTACGACAATTGTGTATTTTTGTCCGGTTAAAAACATAAGGGATGAACGCGCTAATCATGGCCGGACAATTGCTCCTGGGCCTCTCTATATTGGTTTTCGTACACGAACTGGGGCACTTCGTGGCCGCCCGCATGTTCGGCATACGTGTGGACAAGTTCTACCTGTTTTTCGATGCCGGCGGATTCCGGCTGTTCCATTTCAAAATCGGAGAGACCGAATACGGCATCGGCTGGCTTCCCTTGGGCGGCTACTGCAAGATCGCGGGCATGGTGGACGAATCGATGGACAAGGAAAACCTCAAAAAGGCCCCGCAACCTTGGGAATATCGCAGCAAGCCCGCATGGCAACGGCTCATCGTCGTTTCCGCCGGCGTCATCATGAACCTGCTCACGGGCATCTTCATCTTTACCGGCATCCTGCTCCACGACGCCAAGGGCTTCATCCCTACGGAAGAGGTCAACAAGAACGGCATCTACGCCTATGCACCCGCCCGCCAAATCGGATTCCGTACCGGCGACAAGATACTGGGAACCAAGAAGAAAGTTCCCGAACGCTTTTACGACGCCTTTCCGAACAGCATTCTCCTGGGTGGAAAAATCAAGGTGCTCCGCGACGGCAAGACGCTGGAAATCGAGATTCCGTCGAATACCTACAAGCAACTGGCCGCCGACTCGACGAGGCTTCCGTTCCTGGATTTTTCCAATCATCCCTTGATCGTCGACACGGCCGTTCCCGGCTATCCGGCGCATGAAGCCGGAATCCGGAGCGGAGACCGCATCATCCGTGTCAACGACCTTCCCGTACCGACATTCGGCGCATTCAAGGAAACCGTGGCCGCATGCAAGAATCTTACCGTACCCGTGCTGGCCGTCCGTCAAGGCGACACGCTCGGCTTCGAGGTGACCGTAAACGGAAACGGCATGGTCGGCATACTGGCGCGCACCTCCATCCCGTCCAGGTCCTATACGGTCTCAAACGCCTTGAAATACGGTACGCTCGACGCCTTCGACCTGCTCCGGACCAACATACGGGGGCTTGGAAAAATCTTCAACGGAGAAGAAAAGGCGAGCGAAAGCGTCTCGGGACCCATCGGCATCGCCACCATCTACGGGGCGACATGGAACTGGCCCCGGTTCTGGTACATCACCGGCATGCTCTCGCTGGTGCTGGCATTCATGAACATCCTTCCCGTTCCCGGATTGGACGGCGGACATTTTCTCTTTACGCTTTACGAGTTGACAACGAGGCGCAAAGTAAGCGACAAAGTATTGGAGACGGCGCAGATGATAGGCATGGGCATCCTTTTCGCCCTCATCATCTGGGTGTTCGCCAACGACATATTCAAACTTTTCAGATAAGGCTATTTCCCGGAAGCGTCCTCCTCTTCACGGGCGGCTCCTTCCCGCTCCCCTCGTTTCTTCAAATAGGCGTAGGGGGTCCTGTCGAATACGTCCTCGTCGTCGGTCTTGTCGCCGTTGCGCGCCATGTCGTGCATGTATATGCTGCCGTCCCTTTTCCTGCCGCCAAGGATCAGTTCGAAGAAACGTCGCACGACGGCTGATTTCTCGGCCAAGAGGATCATGACCGAAACCAGCAAGATGGAGAAGAATATCACCGTATAGGTGACGTTCTGGATGAACTCGCCGAAAGGCAGACCCGCGGCCAAGGGCAAACCCGCCAGTACTGCGGCGGCAAGTCCCTTGGGTATCATCATCGAGATGACGGTCTTGTCGAAGATGCCGGCTTTCTTGGGAGAGCAGAAACGTGCCACGACCAACCGTCCGGCAAACAGGGACAAGGTGATGATCAAACCGGCAAAAATCGACTGCCAATCGCTGAAACGGATGGAAATGCCGATATACACGAAGAAAAACGTCTTCAACAAGAATACGATTTCCCCGAAGAAAATCATTTCGGTCTTGTTGAGCTGATGTCCCGGCCCTCCCATGACCTTAAGCAGTATCCTGTTCTTGATCGTGTCGATGTTGGCCATCGTGATGCCGAACACCAAAGAAGCAATGGCACCGCTGTAACCCAACATGTTGGCCACCCCGTAGATGACAAAGACGAATGCCGGCGTGGTGAAAATGGAGTTTTGCAGCTTGCGTATCTGCGTGATGATGCGCGACCATACCAACGCACCGGCGAAGCCCAGCAAGCCGGCCAGGACGAAGGAGGAGAGGATATTCCCTATGACGCTGCCTACCTGCAGGCTGCCCATCGTCTCGGCATGGACGAAAGCCAACGTGAACACGATACAAAGCACGTCGGTGGCCGCCGATTCCAGTACCAGCACCGTGCGCGCCTCTTCTCCCATGTCCAATATGCGCACCAAGGGAATCACCACCGCCGACGAGGTACCGCCCAGAATCGCGCCCAGCAACATCGCATCCAGCCATCCCATGCCGAAACATAGCCCGACGACGGAAACGATGATCAGCGACAGGAAAAAGCAACAGAGCGTCAACGTCATCGTGCTTTTCCATGAAGAACGCATCACTTTGATCGAAAGCGAGGTTCCGCCCTCGAACAGAATGACCACCAGCGTGACGGCCACGAAGACCGGCCCTCCCATGCCGAGGCTGTCCACGTTTATCAGGTTGAAGACCGGTCCCAGCAAAAGCCCGATGACGATAAGCAGCAACACGTCCGGAATCTTCTTCCGATTGTAGATGGAGGCGAACAAGTGCGCCGAAAACACCAAAAGCCCCAAGAAAACCAATGTCAAGTCAACATTCATGATCCTTATGTTTTTCGCCTGTTATCCGGCAATGTACGTTTCCAACAATTCCATGCCGCAAGTGTCGGGAAAGAGGTCGACGATGTCGCAGCAGGCTGGCACCAGCACCAGTTCGCCCTGCCTTATCTCCACCGCCTTCCCGTCGGCCTTGAGTACGCCGCCGCCCGCGCTGCAAAGATAAACCACAAACGAGTCCATGCCCGTAAAGTCTTTTTCCACGCCTTGGTTCAAGGGCAGGTAGTTCACTTGGAAATGCGGCGTGTCGAGCATGGGATTGGTCGTGTTCAGGACACGTCCGTAACGCGTCTTTCCCGCTTCCCCGCCGTTCTTCCTGCCCTGCGGCCCGTCGCCGAAATCCAAGGCCTTCAAGGCTTGTTCCACGTGCAGCTGCCGCGGCTTGCCGTCCAAGCCCGTACGGTTCCAGTCGTAGATACGATACGTGATGTCGCTGCTTTGCTGTATCTCGGCCAACAGGATTCCGGCACGGAGCGCATGCACCGTACCGGCGGGAACATGGAAAACGTCGCCCTCAAAGGCTTCTTCCTGACGAAGCACGTCTCCTATCCTATCCTCCTTGAGCGCCTTGAGGTATCTCATCTGGTTCACGCCCGGCTTGAAGCCGCACACGACGCACGATCCCGCCTCGGCCTGGCGGACAAACCACATTTCATCCTTGCCCAGGCAGCCTTCCCGCTCCATGGCCAGTTCATCGTCGGGATGAACCTGCACCGACAAATCCGCCGTGGCGTCTATCCATTTGAAAAGCAAGGGAAACTGCAAGCCGAAACGACGATAGACGTCTTCCCCCACCAAATCGCCCATATATACTTCCACCAAGTCTACCAAGGTGTTGCCTTCCAGAAAGCCGTTCGCCACCACCGATTCCTCGCCTTCCAAACCCGAAAGCATCCACGCCTCGCCGCATTTTTCCATCTTTCCGTAATCCAGTCCCAACACTTCCTTGATAGCCGTCCCGCCCCATACTTTCTGCTTGAAGATCGGAATGAACTTCAACGGATACAAGGTCCTTTCCCGGACCTCGCCTTCCCTACGGAAATCGTTTTCCTCGATCGCGTTCATACTCGCTCCGTCGTCTTTTCTTGTTTTCTCACATATGTCACATAGCGGTAGTCGAGCCCCGTGGCGGAATCCCGCCGCCAATCGCCAGCCTCCCCGACCATCCATTCTTCCGGAGAAAGTTCCGGGAAAAAAGTGTCGGCCTCGAAATCGGCACGGATCTCGGTCACATACGCCTTCTGGCAATACGGCAGGAACATACGGTAAATCTGTCCGCCGCCGATGACGAAAGCCTCTTCGTTTCCGGGCAATGCCGCCAATGCCTCCTGCAAGGAAGCCACCGGACGCACGTTTTCTTCCTCCTTGCGCACGGAAGTAGTCAATACGATATGATAACGGTCAGGAAGCGGTCGTTTGGGAAGCGACTCGTAGGTCTTCCGACCCATCACGATGGTATGGCCGGAAGTAAGGGCCTTGAATCGTTTGAGGTCGTCCGACAAATGCCACAACAACTTGTTTTCCTTTCCGATGGCACGATTCCGCGCGATCGCCACCACGATGCTCAACCGTGGAGCCTTTTCTTGTTGCATGATAATTATCTGACTATCAGTTTTTTTATACCATTGCCATGCAAGGTGCGGATGCAAACCATGTAGACACCTGCCGGCAAATCGTCCGTTCCGATCGCCATGGCGTTCAACTCCTCCCCGCTGCCGAATACCCTGTTGCGCACCACCGTCCCGTTCATATCGACTATCTGCAGGCTGCCGCGACCCGTCTGGCCGTAGGTCTGCACGAAGAAACGACCGGAAGCCGGATTGGGATAAAGGCTGAAACGCAGTTCCTCCCTGCCCGCCACCTGTTCATTGGCCACCTGCGGCAAGGAATCGTACATCTGGTCGTAGAACGTGACCAGATAGGAGGCGATGTAATATTGCGGATTGTACGTGTCGTTGCAATCGGTACAGGTCTTGCCGCTCACGCAATCGGGGTTGTGCGGATGGCAATGGTCCACGTAATCCGGCTCGAAGATGAAACGCATGTCCAACCGGGATTGGTCCAGATGCCCCGTAAGATTGTAGTGATAGCCCGGGGCGATCGCCCCGGGACACCAACCCGCCCTGTTATACGTCCAAGTGCCGCGTTGGTTGAGGCAGGTGTCGGGATTAGGCTTGCATTTCATCCACGGCGTATGCTCATAGGCCGTGCCGTTGACATAGATATGATGCTCGGCCTTGTAGAACTCGGCGGCATTGCTCGTATTGTTTCCGCCCCATCCGTGTCCGGTCGTGACCACTTTCAGACTCAAGGCCGCCGCATCGGAGGGCACTTCCACATCCAACGTGTCCATCGGTTGCAGGTTCGCCGGATCCCCGAACGGAAAATTACCGTTCCAAAGCGGTATCAGGCCGCTGTAAAGATATTGCGGCATGCCCTTGACGAACTGGAAGTCCAACGTGACGTCATAACCGCCCGAGCCCCACGTGTCGATGAACATGCGCATGGGAACCTCGCCCTGCAGCCAAGACGAAAAATCGCTCACGTCCAGCTGATGATGGCAAGGAACGCCGTATGCGGTGGTATAGCGGATGATCTCGCGCCATTGGCCGTCGGGGGTCTGCATTTCCACCCATGCCACACGGTCCCAATCGTCGCAACCGCCTTCTATCGGAGGACATTTCATGTCCAACTTGGCAATGATGCGCTGGTAGCTGCCCACATGCTGCGGAAAAACGAACACCCCGCCGTTGGTGCGGCCCGGTTCGGGAAAATTGATCAACATATGGTCGAACGCACGGACAGTACGCGACGCTTCTATGCTGTCCACCTCGATAAGGCGTGTCACCGTGGTATCGCGCCCGTTGCCCGCCTCGGCATGGAACTTTACCGTGAACCGGCCATAACGGCCGGGCACGAAATCGGCACGAAGCGTGTTCGAGGCCTCGTCATAACGCGCCTCCAGCATCTTGCCGTCCACTTCCACGCTCATGCCCGTGATCTTGTTGAAAGCCGATCCTATCTCGGCACGCGCCTGAAGCGGATAAACCAGCGTGTCGGAAGGCATCGCGATGATCTCCGATTCCACGAGAGGCGTGTACAGGCGTACGCCGTAAAGCATGGGATTCTGTATCTGCACGCCGAAGACGTGACGTACCGGATAATATTCGCCATCGCCCGCCTGCAAGGCCTCCAGCACCGTCATTCCCTCGGTTCCGTCCGAAACCAGGAAACAGCTGTCGTTCCGTTCGATGACGGAACCCGCTCCCGAAATCACCGAAAAGGCCACGGGCAAACCCGAGGAGGCGGAAGCGTCCAGGTACACGGTATCCTGCGAAGAAACAAGCACGGGAAGCTTGTCGAAGCGCAGGAGCTGGTTCTTGCGTCCGGGAACGGCCGATTCGTCGGCCAAGACCCGCAATTCGGCCGTCTGGACAGCCTGGTTCCATGTGTTGGAATTCTTCAGATACGTGATTTTCACGAAACGCCCCGTCACGGCACCGAAAAGCAGGTCCTTGGGAGCGACATCCGAATCGGCGTTCCAGAAAATCTCTCCCTGCGCCTGCGGTTCGCCCCAATCGGAAGAATCTTTCGTGACATGAACGGCATATCCTTTCAATTTGTCGCCGTCGTTCTGCGGGTTGCAGAGGTAGCGTACGCCGCAAACCTTGTGTTCTTCGCCCAGATCCAATATCAGGACGGCCGGCAACGGAGCAAGCTGTGAAGTGTTCACGGCCCACCAAGTGGACGTGTCTCCATCGAAAGCCTTTGCGGCCGTGTCGGCCGCCGTCTGGCTGCTGACGTAGGCAATCGCGTGGTTTTGCGGAGGAATCTCCGCCATCTGGGCGTTCGCCACATGGCAAAACGCCGACGAAACGGCGCACAAGCCGCCAAAAAGTAATCTACCCTTCATCATTCCTCAGTTTAGGTTGAAAGGGATAAAGATACGGATTTTAGGGAAATCGGCAGAAAAAGGGAACCTTGCGGAACGGCAAGAACCTCAGCCCTCCCCGTGCCGACCGGTCCGATGCTTCCATCGCCCGCTCCCGTCCGGAGCATATACCGCCCAAGTCATGCAACCACAATATTTTCAATATCAAAAATATAAACAATCCGGAAGCCTGCTTGGAGCCGATGAAACCTTCCTTCTTTCCATACTTCCGGTTTTTATTATTATATTAGCGGATAGGATAATTCATAATCGACCACACCATGATAACTCGCTGCGACATCTGCTCGGCAAGACTCGTCAACGTAAAAAAACTCAAGTTCCGGCACATCATCGGCATGGCGGAAAATTACGTGCAACACATCAAGATGTGCCCGCATTGCAAGTTGATCGTCACGGGAAACCCGTTTTCCGAAAGACAATTGGAGAATCGGTACAAGAACCTTTCCAAATACGAATTCGACGCCGGATCCTATATATTCGATGTTTCCGAAGAATACAGGAAACGTTGCGCAAGACAAAAGCACTTCATAGAAGAAAACATCGCATGCTTTTCGTCCATTCTGGAAATCGGCGCCTCCAGCGGCTACAACCTCAGCCTCTATGAGGGCAAAAAGACATTCGGCATCGAGCCAAGCCCGTTCAATTGCCAAAGCGCAAAGAAGAATTACGATGTGGAGATGTTTTGCGGCGTCTTCCAGGAGTATTGCCGGCAACAGGCCGATTCCCCCAAAGAGGCATTCGACATGGTATTCCTTTCCCATACGCTGGAACATATCGTCAATCCCTGCCGCTTCATCCGGCAATGCGTGAAGGTCGCCGCACCGGAATACTTCTTCATCGAGGTTCCCACATTCGACATCAAATTCATCAATGAACCCTACGGCATGTTTTGCGAAGAACATGTGAACTACTTCACATTGGAAAGTCTCGAGAACCTGATGCGGGCCGCAGGATACCATCTCATCGATGCGGAAATAAACATCGAGGCCGGCAGCCGGACCGTTGCCGGGTTTCCTTCCCTCTCCACGCTCTGGGGAACGAGGCCGAATCTGCCGGCACGCCGGCATGTCAATCCCGTCGAGAAACTCTTGAAGGAATACGATCGTTTTTCAGAAAAAGAATTACGACGGATAGCAAGAATCATAAACCGCATCGACAGCCGCAAACTGGCCGTGTGGGGCACCGGGCATCATGCCTCCATGCTTTTGGCAAATACCGCCTTGCGAAAGAAAAACATCGTCAAATTCTACGATTCGGACATACGGAAACACGCCTTCCGTATCGAAGGGGCGCCCGTTCAGGCGTTCGACCCGAAAGACCTTCAAGACGGGAGCATAGACACTGTCCTGATAGCCTCTTACGTGGCACAGCCGCAATTGTACGAACGCCTCGCGCCATACAAGGAGACATGCCGGATCATTACGCTGTACGAATAAACGGACGGACGCTCGCCCCTTGAAGGCGGTCGCTTCCCGCAAATCGGCGGAAATCAATCGAAGTTGATGCGTTCCTTCTCGATGACCAGCGGGCGTTTGCGCACCTGTGTATGTACCGCCCCCACGTATTCGCCCACGATGCCGATGAAGATGAGCTGCACCGCCGAAAAAAAGAAAAGGCCGATGACCAGAGGCGCCTGTCCGGCCGAAAACGAATGCCAGAAAACAAGCTTGTAGACAAGATAGAACAAAGCCACCAAGGCACTCAACACCGCCACGCCGAAACCCAGGAAACACGCAAGACGCAACGGAACCTTGGAATAGTTGACAAAACCGAGCATGGCCATGTCGTAGAGCGTATAGAAATTGTTCTTGGTCTTTCCGTGTTCCCGCCGAGGCTGCACGAACTCCACCGTGGCCATGTCGAACCCCAGTTCGGAAACCAAGCCCCGGAAATAGGGATAAGGATCGTCGATGCCGCGCAAGACATCCACGAAACGCCGGTCGTAAAGTCCGAAGCCCGTGAATTGCTTCACCTGTTCCACGTCCGACATCTTGGCCATGAGGTTGTAAAAACACTTGCGGACGGCGAACATCAGCTTGTTTTCCTTGCTTTGGTTCTTCACGCCGATGACCACCTTGTATCCTTCTTCCCACTTGGCCACCAGTTGCGGAATGGTTTCGGGCGGGTCTTGCAAATCGGAACACATCGAAATGACCGCATCGCCGTGGCATTGCCTCAATCCATGGAAAGGAGATCGGATGTGCCCGAAATTCCGCGCGTTGACGATGCAACGGATATGCTTGTCGGCCTCTATCTCCTTGCGGATGCAGGCCACCGTCCCGTCCTTGGAAGCGTTGTCGATAAAGATATGCTCGTACTCGTACTGCGGCAAGGTCTTCATCACCGCACGAATCCGCCCGCAGAGAACCGCCACGTTCTCTTCTTCATTGTAACAGGCCGTGATGATGGATATTTTTTTCATCGTTTTTCCGTGTAAGCCCACATTTTAAAGCAAGTCTTCGTAAGCGTCCATGACGAAGTCGGCCCGGCTCTCCGCGCCGAAATCCTCGCCGCCGTAACCGCCCGTAAACGCCAAGGTACGCATGCCCGCGCAACGGCCGGCCTCCATATCGGGCAACGTGTCGCCGCACATGACGGCCCGTGCGGGATCGATGTCGAACATCCGCACCACGGCCTTGAGCACCTCTGCCTTGGGCAGGTGCCCGCCCTCGAAATCCGGCGTACCGATATAAAGGAACATATCCTTGATGCCCAAGGTCTCCAACACCTCGTAAGTGGGTTTCTGCGGCTTGTTCGTCGCCACATAGAGCGTCTTTCCCTGCGAGGCGAGCTTGTCCAGAAACGCCCGGACGCCCGGAAAGAGCACGGTCCGGCCATATTTCCCGGCCGCGTAGAACGCGCGGAACGTCTGCGCCACGGTCTGCCGTTGCACGGCGTCGAGCTGAGGCGAAATCGTCGCGATGATGTCGGGCAAAAGCGGTCCTATGCGGAGTTTTGAAGCGTCGTAGGTCCAACCCAGATGCGCGTAAGCCTGTTCGATACTGCCCAGGACATCCGCCTTGGAGTCGGCCAGCGTACCGTCCAAATCGAAGAAAAAATGCTGCAGGCCGAACAAGCGCGCCTGCAAGGCCGCCTTACTTGTATTGTCCACCTGCTTCTTCTATCAATTTATCGTAACGTTTCTGCAACATATCGATACGCAGCACGTCTTCCTGATAAATGGATCCGTAGAAAGCCTGCTTGTTCTTGAGCCACATCAGCTCGAAACCGACGGCTTTCAGAATGCCTTTGTCCGAATCCTTGCCTATGGCTCCAGGCAATTGGAACAAGACTTTACGCGTTTCATAACGGTCCAACACGCCTTGCGGAAGACGTTTGAAGAAATCGATGGACGCAGCCGAGACCCCGCCGCCTATGACGCATTCCTTGCCGTACCGCTTGGCACATACGCACAGGTCTTTGGCTATTTCGAACACCGGTTCGGAATTTATATCCTCCCGCGTCAGGCCCATCGATCCGGTCATGTCCACACGTCCGAGAACAATGCCCTTCAACTGTTCCACACCCGGCAAGGCCATCATTTCCGAAAAATTCCGATAGCCGGTAACGGTTTCCACATTTATCAAGAAATCGACGTTCTGCCATTCATCTTCCGGATAAACCATGTGGGTGGCCGCCAAATATTTCTTCAACGCATACGGTGTTTCTATCATCGGCGCCACAATCCGCGTCACACCTATGGAACGCGCATCATACATGTCCCGTATGGCTTCGCAACCCCCGATCTTGATCGTCAGGTCCAGTCCGGCCTTGGTCACGACTTCCTTCAAGCGCAACGCCTCCTCCATGCGCGTGCCTTCGGCCTCGAACTCCGCCTTTACGCCTACCACACAATGGTTTTCCTTGAGATCTTTCAAGGCATCCACCATACGTTGTTCCAATGCATTCATGTTATTTTTCTTTAAGGGGTGCTATGATCATGTTGTTTTCAAACTCCTCCCGCGGAAGAAACGGGTAAAGGTCTTCCAGCGGTTTGGAAACCATACGGCCGTCCGCCCTGCGTTCCGAAGAAGTTTTGGGCTGGAAAATATAATCTTCCGGCAACACGACTTCGCAAACCACAGGCCCCGCTTCGGCCAGCATACGCCGTATGCCGGCTTCCACTTCTTCGTTCCTTTCTATCCGAAAGGCCTTGAAGCCGAAAGATTCCGCCAATTTAACGAAATTCGGGAACATAAGGCCCGATCCTTCGTCAATTCCGATATGGCGGCCAGAAAAGAAATTGTTTTGGGTTTGACGGATAGAGACATATCCCCCGTTATTGAGAATGACGAGCTTCAAATCAAGCCGGTTGGCCACCACCGTGCCCAACTCCTGCAGATTCATCATCAGACTGCCGTCCCCGCTCAGACAGACAATCGTCTTTTCAGGGCAAGCCAAGGCCGCCCCCACGGCAGCCGGCAAATCATACCCCATGGCCGCACAGCCGGAATTCCAAAAATAGCGTTGACCCTTTTTGACCTTGACGGCTTGAAAACCGACCACGCAGGCAGTGCCATTGGCCGTCGCCACCACCGCTTCCGACGGCAACGACACGCTGAGACGATCCACGAAATAATACGGATTGACCGGACCGGCCGCCGCATAACCGGGCAATACCACCGGATATTTGGCCTGACGAACCTTGGCCCAATCCAACCAACCCGCATAATCCTTGTGTGGCAGGACGGCCGACAACGCCTCGAGAAACGCGCCCGCATCCGCCTCTATGCCCAAACAAGGTTTGACCGTCGGTTTCTGAAACTCGGCGGCATCCACGTCCACACAGACCAATTGGCCGCCCCGCGCGAAATATTCGTAATTGTATCCGGTCTGACGGATATTGTTGCGCGATCCGACACTGAACACCAGGTCGGCGTTCTGCAATGCAAAATTACCGGCACGACTCCCTAACGTACCGATACGGCCGACGAAACACGGATGATCTTCTTCGATCAAATCCATGCCGTTGAACGTACCCAGGACAGGCATGGGCATCTTTTGCAAAAACGTCCGCAATGACGTTTGCGCGCCGGCGAGCCGTATTCCGTTACCGGCGATGAGCACCGGCCGTTCGGCCTGCCGCAACAACTCGACGCATTTCCGTATCTGTTCCGCCGATGGCCGTTTTCTGGCCTGCAAGGCCGCCGTGGTTTCCGCCGGCAAAGCGGTCAAGGCGCTTTCGTCTATTTCCGCGCCCTGAATGTCCATCGGCACGTCTATCCATACCGGACCGGGGCGGCCTGACAGGGCGGTCAGCACCGCCTCGTCCAGAATCCGCTTCACGTCTTCCGCCCTGCGGATTTGCCGCGCGTATTTCGTCAACGGCTTCACCACCGATATGATATCCACCTCCTGGTCGCCCAACTGCCGCAGCGGCAAATCCGGACACGCTGATATCGTGGTCGATTGCTTGACCTGCCCGGAGATATACAACACGGGCACCGAATCCGTCCACTGCCCCATGACGCCCGTCAGCGTGTTCAAGCCGCCCGGTCCCGTCGTGATATTGACCACGCCCAAACGTTTCCCCGCCCGGACGTAGCCTTCGGCCGCTATCGCGCAAGCCTGCTCATGGTGGCAACAAGTATAAGCCAAACCGCTCTGATACACGGCATCGTTGAGGTGCATCGCGCCGCCGCCCGTAATCATGAACACGCGCTCGACGCCATAGACTTCTTTCAGCCTCTTGAAAATATAATCACTCGTTCTCATTTATCGTATAACAAACAATTCCTGTCCAATTCGGATTTGACGGACGCATACCAGCCGTACAATTGCCGCACGGCCTCCGTCATGGGTGTAAACCGCAGGCTATCGCCCATTTCGGCACGCAGCCGGGCATTGTCGCCCGTATACGGAAGCCCCTCGCCGGACGCCGCGATGTTTACCGGCGACTCCTTGCCGGACAAGGCCACGACCATACGCGCCAGACCGGCCAAAGACGCCGTCTCGTCGGGCGTAATGTTATAGGCCCTGTAACGGGGCTCATGTTCGATGAACCACGCCAATATCGGCATCAGGTCGGGCGCGTACAGGTAACTGAACCGCCTGTCCTGTCTTAACGTGACGGGCAAATCGAACAACGTCTTGCAGATGGCGTTTGAAATAAACCGTATCGCATAGTCCTCGTATTTGCCGAAAATGCCGAAAATCCGCAAATCCACGATGTCCTCCCGGCAAACTTCCATATACTTGCCGCAGACATATTTGTTGTAGCCGTGTTCGTCGGCAGGGACATGCGTGCCGGCATATTCCTCCTTCATCATCGGCACGTAATGCCGCATGTCGTAAATCGCTCCCGAACCTATATTGAGGATACGGCCGCAACGGTCGGCATGCCGTACCAGATTGAAGAAAATCCGGTTGTTCGTATAAAAGATATCGTTCAAGTCCGGCGCGTTCCTGTGCGCCGGCTTCACGGCCGCATGTATCACGGCATCGAAACGGTGCCGTGAAAACCAGGCATCCGTACTATCGGTATCGGACAAGTCCAGTTCCTTATGGGATGGGCATATCAATTGATAGCGTCCGGTCAGGAAACTCTCCCGAACATTACGACCTATGAAACCGCTGCCGCCGGTAAGCAGAACCTTTTTCATGCTTATTCGAGCATTTTATCGGCCAAAACGCCGTATGACCGGATCTGTTCCGCGCACAGCGCGTAGACATCTTCGGTATGGCAACGTTTATACCAGTCTACCGTCAGCGCGACGGTCCGCGGCATATCGAGGCAGGGACGCCACCCCAACCGATAACGCGCCTTGCTGATGTCGAGCATGAGCAACTGCGCCTCGTGCGGGGCGTCCGGGTCGGAAAGGTCTTGCAACGCGCCGCGGCCGTAGGCCTTCACGACGGCTTGGGCCACGTCCCATACCGGCACCGCGCCGGAAACCTCCGGACCGAAATTCCAACCCTCGCAATAAAGCGTCGGTTCTTCCCACATTTTCTTGGCCAACAGCAAATAACCGCCCAAAGGCTCCAACACGTGCTGCCAAGGCCGTACGGCCTTGGGACTGCGGATGCCGATCGGCTTGCCGGCCTCCAAGGCGCGGATGCAGTCGGGAATGATGCGATCCCGCGCCCAGTCGCCGCCACCTATGACATTGCCGGCGCGGACGCTGGCCACGCTCTTGCCGTGTTTTTCATATCGAGCAGGGTTGAAGAAACTGCGCCGCCAGCTGGCGATGGCGATTTCGGCCGCGCCCTTGCTGCTGCTGTAAGGATCATAGCCGCCCATCGGTTCATTCTCGCGATACGCCCATATCTGCTCCTTGTTCTCATAGCATTTGTCGGTCGTTATCATGACGGCGACTTTCACCTCCGGCGTCACGCGCACGGCTTCCAACACGTTGACCGTGCCCATGACGTTGGTCGCGTAGGTCTCTACCGGCATCTCGTAAGAAAGCCTGACCAAAGGCTGGGCTGCCAGATGAAACACGATTTGGGGACGGTATTGCTTGAAAATGGCTTTCACCCGATCCCCGTCGCGTATGTCGACCCGTTCGTCGGCCGCGATGCGGCCGCCTACGCCGGAAAGCACGTAATTGTCGCGTCCGGTCTGCGGATCGAGCGAAACGCCTATGACTTCAGCACCCAGCCCACACAGCCATATCGAGAGCCAGCTGCCCTTGAAACCCGTATGTCCGGTCACAAGCACCCGCTTACCCTTGTAGAAATTGCCAAACATATCGTTTTTCATACATGCTTATTATTCCAGTCCATTTTCCTTGTCCCGAAATCCGCGGAAAAAGACGCAAGGCGGATAAGAGGCAGGGCGGAAAGTGCCGGCATGAAGGAACGTACCGGCTACGTGGACGGGCAACCGGCAACGAAACAGATCGCCGCCGTCCGCCTTCTTTACCAAACCTTCCACGGCGCGTTGCCACTCTCCCACATCTCCTCCAACTCGCGTTTCTCGCGCTGGGTATCCATCGGACGCCAGAAGCCGTCGTGGCGATAGGCCACCAGTTCGCCCTCGGACGCCAACGTCTCCAACGGCTTGCGTTCCCAAATCGTGCCGTCGCCGTCGATATAGTCGAGCACCTTGGGTTCGAGCACGAAAAAGCCGCCGTTTATCCAACTGCTGTCGCCCTTGGGTTTCTCTTGAAATGAAAAGACCTTGACCTCATCCTGCGCGTTGAACGTGATGGCACCGAAACGGCCTGACGGCTGCACGACCGTCACGGTCGCCAATTTCCGCTGTGCACGGTGGAAGTCCAACAATTCATCCACATGGATGTCGGCCACGCCGTCGCCATAGGTCATGAGGAAAGGCTCGTCCGGAGCCAGGTAATCCTTGACACGCTTGAGGCGGCCGCCCGTCATCGTGTTCAGCCCCGTATCCACAAGCGTGATTTTCCACGGTTCGGCATGGGAATGATGTATTTGGAGGCTGTTGTCGCTCAAATCCACCGTAAGGTCGGCCTGATGCAGGTAATAGTCGACAAAATACTGCTTGATCATATAGGCCTTGTATCCGCAACATACGATAAAATCGTTGAATCCGTAGTGCGAATAGATTTTCATGATATGCCAAAGGATAGGCTTTCCGCCTATTTCCAACATGGGTTTGGGCCTGATTTCGGTTTCTTCCGAAAGCCGTGTGCCGAAACCGCCCGCCAAAAGAACTGTCTTCATGTCTTTTCGTGTTGATTCCTCGATGAAAGCCTATTCCAGGCCTTTTTCTTTCAGGAAGGCACGGATGCATTCCAGCGAATAAACTATCTGGTCGCTTGCAAGCCCCGGGTAGGTTCCCAGGAAAAAGGTCCTTTCCATGATCACGTCCGTGTTTTCCAGATTGCCCACGATACGTTTTTCCACCTGCAGGTATGCGGGCTGCTTCACCATGTTGCCGGCAAAGAGGTTGCGCGTCTCCACGCCGTTGCGGCTCAGGTAGCCGGTCAGTTCGGTACGGGTGAATCCCGCGTCTTCCTTCACCGTCACCGGATAGGCGAACCAGGCCGGATCGGAATCGGGTTCGGCCACGGGCAGCAGGAAGTATTTCCCGAAAGCCTTGAAACCCTTTTCCCACAATCGGAAATTCTCCTTGCGCCTTTCGATGAAACGGGGCAATTTCTCCATCTGGGCGCAGCCGATGGCCGCCTGCATGTCGGTCATCTTGAGATTGTAGCCGATATGGGAATAGACGTACTTGTGGTCGTAACCCGCCGGAAGTTCGCCGTATTGTTTGGTGAAGCGGCAACCGCAACGGTCGTTCTGCCCGCCCTCGCACGAGCAATCCCGTCCCCAGTCGCGGAAAGACCGTACGGCCTTGGCGATGAGCGGGTCGTCGGTGCAGACCATGCCGCCCTCTCCGGTGGTGATATGGTGTGCCGGATAGAACGAGAAAGTGGAGACATGGCCGAACGTGCCCGTTTTCTTGTCCTTGTAGGTGGAACCCAGCGCGTCGCAACAGTCTTCAACCACCCATAGGTCGTATTCCTCGGCCAGCTTCATGATTTCGTCGATGCGGAACGGGTTGCCCAACGTATGGGCCAGCATGATGGCGCGCGTATCGGCCGTGATGGCCCGGCGGGCCTGCTCCACGAGCATGTTGTAGTTGCCCGGCTCCACGTCCACGAAGACCGGAATCAGGCCGTTTTGAATGATCGGGTTGACGGTGGTGGGAAAACCTGCCGCCACCGTGATGACCTCGTTGCCTTTCTTGAGACGCTTGGGGCCCAACAGACGACTGGTAAGCGCGGTCAGGGCCAACAGGTTGGCAGAAGATCCCGAATTGACGGCAAAGGCGTGCCGCACACCGAGATAATCCTTGAAAGCCGTCGTGAACGCCTTGGCATAACGTCCTTCGGTGAGCCAGAAATCCAAGGATGAATCCACCAGGTTCACGATTTCGTCCTGGTCGAACACTCTCCCTGCATATCTCACCTGTCGGATCTTTCCTTGTTCCGGTCCGGGAGCGGTACCGAACCGCACATCGTAGTACTCCTTGACGAGCCGCTTGATCTCGGCTCGCAATTCATCGGCGTTCAGGACTTTCTTTGTCATTTTTCCTTATAATGAATTTCGGGATGAAACGAAACCGGTTCCACCCCGAAAACGAAAATCATTCCTTCTCCCTATTCCGCTCCTTGCACCTCGACGCCTTGGGCGATCTTGGCTATCATGCCCTGCAAGGTCTTGCCCGGCCCCACCTCGATGAAACGGGTGGCGCCGTCGGCATGCATGTTCTGCACGATTTGCGTCCAACGCACGGGTGAAGTAAGTTGCGATATGAGGTTCTGCTTTATCTTTTCGGGATCGACATAGGGCTTGGCATCCACGTCCTGATAAACGGGACAGAGCGGCATATGGAAAGCCGTGGACTGGATGGCGGCGGAAAGTTCCACGCGCGCCGGTTCCATGAGCGGGGAATGGAAGGCGCCTCCCACCTTGAGCGGCAGGGCCCGTTTGGCTCCGGCGGCCTTGCACTTCTCGCAGGCTTCCTCTATGCCCTTCATGCTACCCGAAATGACCAACTGGCCGGGATTGTTGTAATTGGCCGGAACGACCACTTCGGAGGTGACGCCGGCGCATATTTCCTCCACCTTTTCGTCGGCAAGTCCCAATATGGCCGCCATCGTGGAAGGATTCATCTCGCAAGCCTTCTGCATGGCGTTGGCCCGCTTGGAAACCAGCACCAACGCGTCTTCGAAAGCCAAGGCCTTGTTGGCGACCAAGGCCGAAAACTCGCCCAAGGAATGTCCGGCCACCATGTCGGGCTTGAAACCGGGCAGACAAGCGGCCCATATCACCGAATGCAAGAAGACGGCCGGTTGCGTGACCTTGGTCTGCTTCAGTTCCTCGTCGCTGCCGGCGAACATGATGTCGGTGATCCTGAAACCGAGGATATCGTTGGCCTTTTCAAACATTTCCTTTGCTTGCGGAAACTTTTCGTACAGGTCCTTGCCCATACCGGAAAATTGCGCTCCCTGACCGGGAAAAACATAAGCTGTCTTCATTTCTGTATTCGATTTGGCGGAAACGGGCCGTCCACGGAAAGACCGCTTCGGGAAACGGGCCTGATTCACGCGATTCAACAAACTACAAAGGTAATTTTTTTTCCTGCACGAAGAACAAATGGAACACCGACCCGGCTTTCGGTTCACTCTCCATCCATACCCTGCCGCCATGCTGCTTCATGATGGAGGCCACATAACTCAACCCCAGGCCGAAGCCTTTCACGTCGTGCAGGTTGCCGGTAGGGACCCTGTAAAGTTTGTCGAAAATCTTCTTCTGATTGGCCTTGGCGATTCCTATACCGTTGTCTTTCACGTCTATCCGTATCCCGCCCGGTTCGTTGCAGGTGGATATTTCGATAAGCGGCTTCTGGACGCAATACTTGTTGGCGTTGTCGATGAGGTTGGATATGATATGGACGATATGGGTCCTGTCGCCCGTCACCAGGTCGTTTTCCGCTTCCAGGCGCGTGACGATGCGTCCGTTCTTGTGCATCACCTGGAATCCCGTGTTGTTGACCGCCTCCTCGATGGCCTTATGCAGCGGAAATTCCGTCTTGGCCAGGAAATAATCCCCTTTTTCCATCTTGGAAATCTGAATGATCTGGCCGCTGAGCGATTGCAAGCGCTGGTTTTCGTGACGGATAATCCGTAAAAGTTCCTGCAAGCCCTCCCTGTCGTAATGCATGTCGGGATCGTCCAACGACTCGCAGACCAAGGCTATCGTGCTTACCGGCGTCTTTATCTCATGGGTGACGTGGTTGATGAAATCGCTTTTCATCTCCGCCAGCCTCTTCTGCTTCCAAATGGATACGACGGTATATACAAAACTGTATATCAATAATATGAATAAAACGAGCGAAGCCGTCGCCAAATACCACATCTGCGAGAAGATGAACGAACGGCTGTTGGGAAAATAAAGCAGGATATAGGTCGGATAATCGGTGGGTTGATTAGGGAAAAGCCTGTATGCCAAAGGACTTTGCAACAATTCGATGCCGTATTTGCCGGTTTTTTGCAAAAGGAGCTTCGAACTGTAACTGCTGTAAACGCCCCATTCGTAAACGAGATTCAGGTTCTGTGCCGCCAAGGCCGCCCCCAGCACCGAATCCACCATCTTGGGCGAAAGCCGCGTCCCCACTTCCCTTTCCGGCGCCTGGCTGAATGAAACGCGCAACATGTCATGCAACACACGCCTGGCATAGAGCAAGTCGTCACGTGTCCTCCGCAAGGCAAGGTATTCTTCGCCGATCCGTTTCGCCAATCCGTCGTCCGACACACCGGCAAGCCCATGATCGGCCTGGATGAAACTGCCGGCCGACACCACGCCGTTTATCGTATCTTTCCATTCCATGCGCCTTATCCGCTCTCCCACCAGCGAATAACTGCCGTCGGCATCCCATACCAGGCCGCATTTTTCATTGACTATCCGCGGATATTCGTAACGAAGCGCCGCCACGCGGGCATCCACCGAATCCAATTCGGCATCCAGTCTCTGCAAATTCCGGACCCGCAGCCATTGCGCCGAGGAAATGCCCTTGTCCAAGGCTTTCACCACCTCGTTCATCGCCGCATGGGCCGAAGTGGCCACGAAATCCTCCCCTATGGAAAATATGCGCTTCGTCCAATAGAACTGTACCGACAGCAATCCCAAGAGGGACATGGTCATCGTGACCGAGATAAAGAAAAGCCTCTTTTTCTTCATGCGGCCGCTCCGCTATGGTTTGAGCACCAGTTGCGCCGCATGACGGCTGCGCTGTTCAAGCATGACCTGGCGCTCGCCCACGATACGGTCTATGACTTCCTGCGTGTAATGGCGGATGGTGACCAGCATCAGGTCGCCGTTGTATCGGCAGTCGTAGTCGCGCGAAAGTGCTTCGATGAGCGCCGGCAAATCGCCTTTGTCGCCATCCACGCAGACGGAAAAGCTCAAGGCCGAATTCTGCATGATATTGACTTTCATCCCGTACTTCACGAAACAGTCGAATATCCCGGAAAGGTTGTGTTCGTCCACGAACGAAAAATCCTTCGGATAAATCGAAAGCAAGGTCTGGTTCTTCTTGAAGATGTATGATGGAATGTCGCTGTTCCTCACGTTGTCGAGCCCCACCCAGGTACCGGACGCGTCCACGTCCATGAACGAACGGACATGAAGCGGTATATGCTTGTTCTGCAAAGGCTTTATCGTCTTGGGATGGATGATGCTGGCACCATAATAGGCCAATTCGGTGGCATCGAGATAGGAAATGTAATCGAGTTTCTCGGTATGCGGGAAATACTTGGGATCCGCGTTCAAGACTCCGGGCACGTCTTTCCAGATCGTGATCTGGCGGGCATCCAGGCAATAGGCGAACACCGCCGCCGAATAATCGGAGCCTTCCCTGCCCAACGTCACCGTATCGCCGTTTTCATCGCAGGCGATGAACCCTTGGGTCACGACGATACGGGTTTGTTCGTCCATGCTTTCCGCCATCGCCCGACGGATACGTTCCCGGGTGGGTTCCCATACGATCTTTCCTTCGCGGAAACGACCGTCGGTAAGCAACAATTTACCGGCATCCAGTTCCGTGTTATATATGCCCGCCTCCGTGAGATAGGAAGAAACGATGCAGGTGGAAAGACGTTCACCGTAAGATACCACCTGGTCGTAGGCACGGTCGTATTCCATGTCGGCGATGCGCGTCAACTTGCCGTAAAGTTCGCCGAACAGTTGCCGGACCTTGCCGTAAACCGGTCGCGAGGTATCGGCAAACAATTCATGCAGGATCTGGATATGCTTGGCCATCAAGTCCTTCAAGACCGCATCCTTGTTATCCTGCTTATAGTAGAAAGCATCAAGGATCGCCTCCAGGGCATTGGTCGTCTTTCCCATGGCCGAGACCACGACGCAAGTAGGTCCTGTCACCTGGCTATTGAGTATTTCAGCCACGTTTTTCACGGCATCGGCATTCTTTACCGAAGCGCCGCCGAATTTGTAAACTTCCATATCGTCTTATTTGACATGTTTTTCATAGGCCCCGAAAGGCCGATTCGTCGGTTCATGCCTTGCTGCTCCTTGCCAGCAACATGAAGTCGGCCAGGCATAAGGCGGCCATCGCCTCCACCACCGCCACCGCGCGCGGAACGCAACAGACGTCATGCCTGCCGCCTATCTTCATTTCGTGCAGGGCCCCGTCTTCGCCCAAAAGCCGCTGTTCCTGTCCGATGGAGGGTATCGGCTTGAAAGCCACGCGGAAATATAAAGGTTCTCCCGTGGATATGCCCCCGCGCACGCCCCCGCAGAGATTCTGTTCCGTCGTGCCGTCGGCACGCCATCGGTCGTTATGCTCGCTTCCCTCCATGCGGGAAGCCGCAAACCCCTGACCTATCTCGAACCCTCGGCTGGCATTGATGCCCATCATGGCATAGGCAAGACGCGCGCTCAACTTGTCGTAAACAGGTTCGCCCCAGCCTGCGGGCAAGCCGGTAACCTCGCAAGCCACCGTTCCGCCTATGCTGTCCTGACGTTCCCGCATCTTTCCGAGCAGTTGCTGCATCGCCTCGTCGGTATCCTGATGCGGACAACGGCTCACGAACCGCCGGGCCTGCTCCGCATCCACTCGGACGGAACCGGGTATGGATACCGGACCTATGCTTTGCGTATAGGCATGTACTTTCACCTGCTGCATACCAAGCAACATCTTGGCAAACGCGCCGCCCGCCACACGGACCGCCGTTTCACGCGCCGAAGCCCGGCCGCCCCCCCGCCAGTCCCGGATACCGTATTTGTGCCGGTACGTGTCGTCGGCATGTCCGGGACGGAAAAGATGTTCCAGTCCGGCGTAGTCGGCGCCGCGGGCGTCTTGGTTGCGTATGATGAAACCGATAGGCGTACCCAGGCTTTTTCCCTGAAAGACCCCCGAAAGTATCTCTATGTCGTCTTGTTCCTGTCGTCCGCTGCCTGTCAGGGCCTGTCCCGGACGACGGTTCCTCAAGTCGGCGCGCAACAAGTCCGTATCGACGGGAACACCCGCCGGAAACCCGTCCAGCACGCCGCCCAAGGCCGCACCGTGCGATTCCCCGAAAGCACTCAATCGCAAAATCATTCCAAACGTATTCATATCTTGCGGATTCCAAACTTCAACATAACCTCATTCCCTGTAATACACCCGTTTCACACGCTGTGAAACGCCCGTGAGTATTTCGTAAGGAATGGTTCCCAATGCCTCGGCCATGTCGGATATGGGGTTTTCCTTGCCGAATACGACCACTTCGTCTTTTTCCCGGGCATCGGTATCGGTAAGGTCTATCATGCACATGTCCATGCAGATGCTTCCGATAATGGGTACCAGGCGGCCTTTCACCCAGACCTTTCCGACACCGTTGCCCAGATGCCGGTTCAACCCGTCCGCGTAACCGATTCCGATGACCCCCACCCTGGTTTCCCGCCGTGCCACGAAACGCCGTCCGTAACCCACCGCGTCGCCCGCGGGAATGGTCCTTACTTGCGAAATCACCGTCTTGAGCGTGCTTACCGTCTCCAGGCAGGACTGCATCTTTTCGTCCGTTCCCACTCCGTAGAGACCTATGCCGAGGCGCACCATGTCGAACTGGTATTCCGGGAAACGGAAGATGCCCGCCGTATTGAGACAATGCCGCAACACCTTGTAAGGAAAAGCCGAAATGATGCGTTCGCTCCAGTCGGAATATCGCGCCAGCTGGGCTTTGGTATATTCATCCATGTCCGGCATGTCGGCAGTGGCCAGATGCGTGAAGACCGACTGCAACCTGCAACGCGGTTCGGATTTCAAGGCCGACAACAAGGCTTCCAGATCGGCTTGCTCGAATCCCATGCGATGCATGCCCGTGTCCAATCCCACGTGTATCTTGACGCATTGTTCTTCATGACGTCCCGACCGGTCCATGCACCGGCGCAAGGTATCGAACGTACGGAAATTGTAAATGACCGGTTCTATGCCGTAACGCAACACGGTTTCCATGCCCTCTTCCTCGGGATTCATGCACATGACGGGCAAGTTGATTCCGTTGTTGCGCAAGGCCACCGCCTCGTCGGGATAAGCCACCGTGACGTAATCCACATGATTATATACCAACGTGCCCGCGATTTCGTGGCTGCCGCTGCCGTAGGAAAAGGCCTTGCCCATGACCATCAGCTTGGTCCGGGGCTTGACAAGGCTCCTGAAGAAATCGAGATTATGCACCAAGGCTGTCAAGTTCACTTCCATGACCGTCTGATGGACTTGGCGTTGCAGGCGCGAGGCTATCTTCTCCAGGCCGAACACGCGCGCGCCCTTGAGCAAGACCGCCTTCCCGTAATAGTTCTCGGGCGAGAAACCGGCCAGGAACGAATCCGTATCATCGTAAAAACGTGCATCGATTCCCGCAAAGCAAGCCTTCTGACGTTGCATCGCCGGCCCTATGCCCGCCATTTCGTCGATCTTCATCGTGGAAAGCACCTCGGCCACTTCTCCGTACAGATCTTCCTCCGAACGTCCGGATTGCAGTATATCCGAAAGTATCACGCATTTGGGACGACCGCCCGCATTCTGGCAAAGAAAATCGACGGCCACGCAAAAAGAGCCGAAGTCGGAATTATATACATCGTTCACCACGAAGCCGTTGCCCATCCCCTCTTTCATCTCCATGCGCATTTCCACGATAGGCAGATGCGCCATGAGCGGCGCGATTTGAAGGTTGTCGTAACCCGAAAGCAACATGGCAAGCCAGCAATGGATGGCATTCTCCACGGAAGCCCTGTCGGTGAAAGGTATCTCCACGACCAGTTCTTCTTTCTTGTAACTGGCCCTTATCCGCGTGCTTGACCGCCCCCTGTCCAGTTCGACCACCCGCAAGTCGGCCTCCGTTCCCGGATGGAGAGACCAAGTGGCCCTGCGGATTCCTCCAGGCAGTACACCGCAAGCGACCTGCCTTTCTATCTGTTCGCCTATGGCCGTATGATCGGCGCACCAAAGCAAGGTTTCCGCATGTCTGAAAAGCAACGTCTTTTCGGCAATCTTGGCCTGCATGTCGGGAAAACCCGCATCATGGGCGGAACCTATGTTGGTGAAGATGCCGAACGTGGGACGGATCATGTCGCCCAAGGCCTGCATTTCATCCAGCTTCGACACGCCCGCCTCGAAAACCGCCACCTCGTGTTCCTGACACATCTGCAACAACGACAAAGGAACGCCTATCTGCGAATTGTAGCTCTGCGGGCTTCGGACCACCTGCTTGAAGAACCCCAGCATGTACGACAGCCATTCCTTGACCACCGTCTTGCCGTTGCTGCCCGTGACGGCGAAAACGGGAATGTCGAATTTCCGCCGATGCAAGGCGGCCAAGGCCTGCAAGGCGGCCAAGGTATCGGGAACCTGAATGAAAAAGGCGTCGGACAGGGATGCGTATCCGGGCCTGATTTCGCTCACCAGGAAACAGCGTACGCCGTTCCCGTACATATCCCCTACATAATCGTGTCCGTTTCCCTTTCGCGTGACCATGGCCACGAACATGCCGCCCTGGCCTCGTCCGGCACTACGGCTGTCGGTAAGGATGCTATCCACGCCGATTTCGTCCGCCGGCAGGCAAGGAGTGCAAACGCCGCCTACGGCTTCCACGATTTCACGAACGGACAGACTGGCAATTTTCATCGGTCGTCAGTTAAGCTCTTAATTTTCCTCACGGCTGTCGCGACGATAGGATGCCGCGTGATAGCCCAACGGATTTTCGGTCAACTTCATGTTCTGCTGACGGGCCGCATCGAGATCGACTCCCGTGCAGAGCGCGCGGAAAACCGCACGGAACGCCGATTCCGTATCACCGTTTCCGAAAACGGGTTCCACATGCACGATCGGCAATCCGGCCGTATAATAGCAACAATCTTCCTTGGGCAAGATGTCGAAAGCCATCTCGGCCTGCTCCTTGTACATGCAAAGTACCGCGTCGAAGGCTTCATGGTCGGGCTTGGTGAAAAAGTCTTGTGCCGCATAGGGCCCGAATACCGGCATTCCGCCTTCCAACAGACGATCGACCACCGGCTTCAAGACCTCCGTGTCCGTCTGTGCAGGACGGCCCTGCATGGCGGCGCTCAATACGGCTATGCGCGGCGTGGTAATGGAAAAATCGGAACGCAGCACGTCATAGATCGCCTTGATACGCTGTTCGACCCTTTGCGGGCTAAGATAACCCGCCGTGTCCTGCTTGGCGGTGGTGGTAAGGAAGCTCAATCGCATCGAACGGGCAAGGAGCAAACGGAACGGACTGCCGGAGAATATCTCCGCCACCGCGACGGCCTGGTTCTTGAAGTCGGCATGCCTTTCCCGCACTTCCTCGTCGGTAAGCGGCAATGAAACCAACACGCGCAACTGTCCTTGCGCAAGGTGCCTTATGCCCGCTTGCAAGGCGGCATAGGCGTCGACGTCTCCGTCTTCCCCCTCGGCACGCGGTTCCAGCACCTGCGCGCGCTTGCCTTTTATGTCTTGTATCTGATTGATCGCCGCCACGTTCATGTCGCCCAGACCCGCTTTCTCGGCCGCCTGCGCCAAGAGGCTCGACGAACCGTAAACGAAAGGCAGGACGCTTTCGAACACGCCGCCGTCTGAAAACAGCCGTGCCAAGGCCCCGTAATGCAAAGGCCCGCCGTCGCCGGGCGTGATGCCCACACGAAGCCGCGGACTTTCCACGGACCGCCGCGCCTGGATTTCGGGTTGGGGCGTCTCGAGAGACACGGAATCATTTTCGGATACCGTTTCCGGACGTTCCGCCGCCTTGGGAGCGGGCGTTTCCCCTTTCAACACAGGCCGGCCTATGCTTCTGTTCTTGGGCTTTTCCATCTTTGTCGTTTTCTTTTCCATGAGAGTCATTGCCTGATTTCGCGATTCCATTCAAAATTCAAGAAAAACAAACCTTTTTCTCTTGCAGGCAGGCTTCGAGGAAACGTACCATCAAACGGATGCCGTATCCCGTCGCGCCCGGTCCGCGATAACCGTCGCGCTTGTGCAGGAACTCCACGCCCGCCACGTCCAAATGCAAGAAAGGCGTATCGGTGAAACGAGCCACGAACTTGGCCGCCGTGATCATGCCCGCCGCACCGTTGCCGCAGTTTTTCAGGTCGGCCACGGCCGATTCCAATTCCTTTTCGTATTCTTTCCACATCGGGAAAAAACAAAGGCGCTCGTGCGTGTGTTCACCCGCCGCCGTCAAACAAGGAACATATTCGTCGGCATCCTGCTGCATGGCGGCGATACCCTCGCTGCCCAAGGCACGCGAGGCCGCTCCCGTCAAGGTGGCCATGCTCACTACCAACGAAGGGGCGAGGTTCTTCCGGGCGTATGCCACGGCATCGGCCAGCAAGAGACGGCCTTCGGCATCGGTATTCGTGATCTCGACCGTGGTGCCGTCGTACATGGTGATGACATCGCCGCAGACCAAGGCATTGCCGTTGAGGCGGTTGTCGGTGGCAGGCAACAGGGCTATCACATGCAACGGCAGGTTCAGCCTGGCCACGCAGCGCACGATACCCATCGCCAAGGCGGCTCCCGCCATGTCGGTCTTCATGTCTTCCATGTAATTGCCGGTCTTGATGTTCATGCCGCCCGCGTCGAAGACCACCCCTTTTCCCACCAGCACGACAGGCTTCTTGTTCACGGGCCTGGCAGGCCTGTATTCCATCCGGGTGAACGAAGGCGCGTCCACGCTGCCCTGGTTAACACCCAGCAATCCGCCCATGCCCGAATCCGCCAGTTCGGCTTTCGTCCAGCATTTCACCTTCAGTCCTATGCCCGCGGCATCCTTCCGGGCCCATTTTGCCAACGCTTCGGCGTTCAATGACGGAAACGGGAGATCCACGAGGTATTTGCATCGGTTCACTTCCTCGCACAAGATTTCCATCCTTGCCAGGTCCTTCTCGTCCACATGATCCGACTTGAACGAAAACACGAACCTCGGCGACTTTTCCGACTTGAACTCGTCAAAAACGTAAGAAGACAAATAAAGTCCTTCCATGAAAGCCGTCACCTCTTCCGCCTCGCGCCAGCCGTCGCCGTCCACATCCACCGCGTATATTTTCTCCTTGCGCAGGAACAAAAGGATGTCGGAAGCCGTACGGCGTACCTTTTCCAGTCGTTCCGCCCTGTTTTCGGTCTTTTGCGGATAAAAGGCCAATACCCTGCATTGCGGATAAGGCAGGACGCAATAAGCCGCGTCATTCTCCGCCTGTCCGAGCGCATAGGCGGTTTCTTCAGCTGTCAAACCTTTCAGTTCCGCCCGCCGCGCGCATACCAGGCATATTTTCGCCGATCTCTTCGTTTCGGCCTTCTTCTTTTTTCCGGAAACGTCTTTCATCATCAAATTTCCTTTTCGTCCGCCATGTTCACGGCCTGTGCCAGACGCGTGGCCGTATTTCCATGATGCAACTGGTAATTGGGACAGTCTTCATGCCGTCCGGTGTCGGAACAGGAATGGCACGATCCCAACTCGCCTCCGGCCTCCCTAGCGGCGCAACGATGGGAAAACTCCCCGTTTTTCTTAAGCAAGATCCTTATGCCCAGTCCCGCGACGCAAAAGGCCACGATGACAAGGGCGGGCAACAGCAACTTCCACATCTTGTTCGTCTTTCGACCGACGCTATTCTTCAGGGGCTTCCGCCACCCCGCCGTTTTCCTTCGCCTTGAGCGCGGCACGGACCTTGCTTTCCAATTCTTCGCTCAATTCGGGATTATCGGCCAATATCTGCTTCACCGCATCGCGGCCCTGTCCCAACTTGGTATCGTTGTAACTGAACCATGAACCGCTTTTCTTGAGCACCGACAAGTCCACGCCCAAGTCGATGATCTCGCCTACCTTGGAAATTCCTTGCCCGTAGAGCAGGTCGAATTCCGCCTGGCGGAAAGGAGGCGACACCTTGTTCTTCACCACCTTGACCTTTACCCGGTTGCCTATCACGTTGTCACCTTCCTTGATTTGCGAGATACGACGTATATCCAGACGGACCGAAGCATAGAACTTGAGGGCGTTGCCGCCTGTGGTCGTCTCCGGATTGCCGAACATCACGCCTATCTTTTCCCGCAACTGGTTGATGAACACGCAGCAGCAACCCGTCTTGCTGATCGTCGAAGTGAGCTTGCGCAAGGCCTGCGACATGAGCCGGGCGTGCAAGCCCATCTTGGAATCGCCCATCTCGCCTTCGATCTCGCTACGGGGCGTAAGGGCCGCCACGGAGTCGATGACGATGATGTCGATGGCACCCGAACGGATCAGGTTGTCGGCGATTTCCAAGGCCTGTTCGCCGTTGTCGGGCTGCGCCACGAGCAGGTCGTTGGTATTCACGCCCAACTTCTGGGCATAAGCGGGATCGAAAGCATGTTCGGCATCGATGAAAGCCGCGATGCCTCCCTTTTTCTGCGATTCCGCGATGGCATGGATCGCCAACGTGGTCTTTCCCGAAGACTCCGGCCCGTAAATCTCGACGATTCTCCCCTTGGGAAAACCGCCCACGCCCAACGCGTTGTCCACACCTATGGAGCCGGTCGAAATGACTTCTATGTTCTCGATGGCCGGATTGTCACCCAACTTCATCACCGCACCCTTTCCGTAGGATTTCTCGATCTTGTCGAGCGTGAGCTGGAGAGCCTTCAGTTTCTCATTGTTCACGGAAGGCGTCGCCTCCTCTTTTTCCTCTTTTTTTGCCATATCGCGTATGTTTTTCTAATTGTTTCCAGGGTCAAAATTACACCTTTCGTTTGTTAAAACGTCTTAACGCCCTGTTAAAAATCAAGGGCTTCGTTTAAAAATTCGTTAAAAGGCCAAGCCGCTTCCAAATCATCCAGGACCTTCCGGGCGAAACCGGCAGAAGACACCTGCTTGTCGGAAGCCTGCGCGGACACGAAATAATAACGGTACTTGAGCAAATCCATGTCGGGAAAATCCTTGGCATAGCCCTTGGGCGCCACCTTCATGCGGGCGCTCTCGTCCATCTTGCCGCCGTAAACCCTTTTCATGGCGGTCGAGGACAGTATCTTCTTCAATGTTTCCGACTGGAAATAGATTCCGTCCCGGACCTTTTTCTGTTTCTCGGGGGGCAGGCCGTAGACACCCGCGCCGTACCAACTTCGGCCCGGCTGCAAATGGATGTAATATCCCGAACAAGCGCCATGCCGTCCCTCCTTGGAAATGAAGATGCCCATGAAATCCTTGTAAGGACGCTTGTCGTTCGAGAAACGTATGTCACGATAGATACGGTACATGCACTTCCTGGGATCGACCAGGGCCAGTTCCTTGTCGAACTTCAACATGCCTGCCACAAGCCATGCGGTAAAGGCTTCCACCTTGGCCTTGGCCTGCAAGTACTCGTCCTTCCGGGCGTTGAACCAATCCCTGTCGTTGTTTGCCGACAAGGCCTTCAAGAAATCCAAGACACCTGACAAATCGGGCGTCCCGGTGATCGTTCCGTCGTCTTTTTTCATTTCCGTCAGTTTTTCTTCCGTACCAGCATCAAGCCGTCGCGCACGGGCAAAAGCAGGTTTTCCACCTCCGGGTCTTCATGTATGGAGCGGTTGAGCGCGCGGACCGAAAGCGTATCCTTGTCGTGGCAAGACGCGTCATACACCTTGCCGTTCCACAGCACATTGTCCACCAGCAACCAGCCGCCGGGCTTCAAAAGTCCTTTCAGCAGCGGATAATAACGCTCGTAATTCACCTTGTCGGCATCCAGAAAAACGAAATCGAACGTCTCTCCGGGCAAGTCAGGCAGGATACGGGCGGCTTCACCCATCAGCAGCTCTATCTTCGGGGTCGCCTGCGCCCGGGCGAACGTGCGTACCAGACGTTCTTCCAGTTCCAGGTTGTGCTCTATCGTCGTTATCCGGCCGCCCTCGGGCAAGGCCTTGGCCATGCAAAGGGCCGAATATCCCGTGTACGTGCCCACTTCCAGCACGCGCAAGGGGCGTATCATCCGGCAAAGCATCTCGAGCAATTTTCCCTGATAGGAACCCGAAATCATGCGCGGACAAAGCACGTTCACATACGTATCGCGCTCCAAGGCCTGCAAAAAAGGATCCGCAGGCGTGGTATGGGCACAGGCATATCCGGAAAGCGCCTCGGGCAAAAGGTCGAAATCTCCGTCCATGCTCAATCTTCCTCGGGGTTCATCAAGGCCAGGCCGCCCATGCTCGTTTCCTTGTAGAGGTTGGGCAAGTCGTGGCCGGTCTGCTTCATCACTTTCACCACCTCGTCGAAGCTCACGCGGTGACGGCCGTCGGAAAGGGTGGCGAAAACGTTCGTGTCGAACGCCCGCGCCGCGGCGAAGGCGCATCGTTCTATGCAGGGAATCTGCACCAGGCCGCACATGGGGTCGCAAGTAAGTCCCAGATGATGTTCCAGTCCCATTTCAGCCGCATATTCGATTTGATAGATGGTGCCGCCGAAAATCTGGTTGGCCGCCGCCGACGCCATGGAACAGGCTACGCCTATCTCGCCCTGGCAGCCCACTTCCGCGCCGGAAATGGATGCGTTGCGCTTGACGATGTTGGCGATCAAGCCTGCCGTGGCCAACCCCCTGAGGATACGATGCTCGTTGATATTGTAGTTCCGGTAGCAATGGTAGAGCACGGCCGGCAACACGCCCGCCGAACCGCACGTAGGGGCGGTGACGATGCTTCCCCCGCCGGCGTTTTCCTCGGCCACCGCCAAGGCGTAACTGAAGATGAGCCCGCGGTTGCGCAATGACCGGTCGTAGCCCTGCGCCTTGATGTTGTATTGGGACGCCTTGCGCTGCAAATGCAATCCGCCGGGCAGCATCCCTTCCCTGTTGAGGCCGTTTTCCACGCTTTCCTTCATGCATTCCCACACGTTGGCCAGGTAATCCATATATCCCGGCTTCTCATGCAGGTCCACGTATTCCCAGAGCGTGCGGCCGTTTTGCTTGCACCATCGCAGCACCTCGGCCATGTTCGCCAGATCGTAGATTTCCTCGTTGGAATACAAACTGCCGTCTTCCAGGTATATCTCCTCCGCGCCCTTTTCGCGTATGTCGCCGCCGCCGATGCTGAACACCGTCCATTCGCCCGACGACGCGCCACCGGCATCGAAAGCCTGGAAGATGATCCCGTTGGGATGTTCGGGCAGGAAAATCTCCGGATATTCGACGATTTCAAGCCTGTCCTCGCCCAACTCGAGCATCAGCGTCTCGTTGGTAAGGTGTCCCTTGCCCGTGGCGGCGAGGCTGCCGTAAAGGCTCACACGGTAACGCGCCGCGTCGGGATAACGGTTGTGGAATATGCGGGCGGCACGCATGGGGCCCATGGTATGGCTGCTGGACGGTCCGTGGCCGATCTTGTATATCTGGCAAATGCTTTTCATCGGATTTCAATTGACCTGCTAATTTACGTCAAAGCGACTATTCCCGTAATGCCCGCGGCCACAAATTATCAACAGGAGCCGGGGCCGGTTCCGCCATGGCCCGCATACGGAAAGGAAGACACGTCGCCCCTCGCCTCCCCGGACGAATCCTTCGCAAGGAACAGATGAGTATTTTCGTATCTTAGCCGTCGCTTACGATCATGGTACAGAAACAATATCACGCATATTCCTGCAAGGCGGACATGACTTTCGAACAAGCCGCCGAAGGACTCCTCGCCTTTTTGGCAGGATTGAGGGAAAACGGGCTGACGCCCGTCAAGGTCCATGTCGCCACAAGGAAAAACACGGACAAAGGTCCCAAGCGGCTGCAAGCGGAATTCACACGGATCCTGAAGCGGGATTTCGAAGGCGAGGTCCCCGCCTTGACCGTCGTGACCCAGCCTCCCGCGGACCGAAGCCCCTTGCTCGCCGAGACATGGAGCGTGCGGGAACAGGAAAAAGATTGCTGCCGCTTCCTGACGGCCGGAAACCTGCCCCACGTGGTGATCGGGAAAGACGGCATCACCGAACTTTGGACTTCGGGCATCGTGGCCGGTTCCCCGGAGGAAGCCTTTGAAAGCTTGTCAAGGCTGCTTGATGGCTTGCATTTCTCGTTCGATGACATTTTCCGCCAATGGAACTACGTGGGGAATATCCTGGAAGAAAAGTCCGTGAACGGGAAGACGATTCAGAACTACCAACATTTCAACGACATACGCGCCATCTACTACCAAAGGAAACACGACAGGAGCCAGTTTCCCGCCGCCACCGGCATCGGCATGGACAACGAAGGCGTATGTATCGACCTGGTGGCGATAAGGATCGACGAAGCCTCCGGCTGCCGCAACCTGCCCATGAAAAGTCCGGTGCAAAAGGATGCCTACCGGTATCAGGAAAAAGTCCTGGTGGGGGAAAGCGACGTACTGCCTGTCAAGAACGCGCCGCTGTTCGAACGAGGACGCCGCCTGAAGGATTCCGGCCACAGTGTCGCCATGATTTCGGGAACCGCCTCCATCCAAGGCGAAGAGACCGTCGACCTGGACGATATTGAAAGGCAGACCCGCAACACGCTGCGGTTCATCGAGGAATTGACGGGCAACGCGCCGGAAGAAACCTGCCGCCGCGCGCGCCTCTATATAAAAAGCGGGATGGATCCCGAAAAAGCCGTGGCCGTCTTCAAGGCCGCCTGCCCTGCAAGTTGCGCCTGTACGGCCGTCTTTGCCGACGTGTGCCGCGACAATCTCCTGGTCGAGATAGAATCCGACTGGACGTCATAGACGTTGCATCACCCGGCCGACCATGCCGTTTTTCCAACTCGCGTAGTCGCCGGCCATGATGTGCTTCCTGGCCTCGCCGACCAGCCAAAGGTAGAATGCCAGGTTGTGCAGGCTGGCGATCATGGCCGCCAGATGTTCCTGGGCATGGAAAAGATGCCGCAGGTAGGCCTTGGTATAAAGCGTGTCCACGTAACTGGCACCGTCTTCCTCTATGGGCGAAAAGTCGTCCGCCCATTTCTTGTTCTTCATGTTGATGATGCCGTTCTTGGTAAAGAGCATGGCGTTTCTCCCGTTACGGGTGGGCATGACGCAATCGAACATGTCCACGCCTTGGGCGATGCCCTCCAGGATGTTTTCGGGCGTGCCGACCCCCATCAGGTAACGCGGCTTGACGGCAGGAAGTATGTCGCAGACCAGTTCCGTCAGCTCGTACATGATTTCCTTGGGTTCGCCCACCGAAAGTCCGCCGATGGCGCAACCGCCCGCCACTTCCACCGAGGCCGCCTTCTGGGCCGACACCTTGCGCAAATCGGCAAAGACGCTACCCTGGACTATGGGAAACAAAGCCTGGCTGTAACCGTACAACGGCTCGGTCTGCGTGAAGCGTCTCACGCAACGGTCCAGCCACGCATGCGTCATTTCCATCGATTTCCTCGCATAGCCGTATTCGCACGGATAGGGCGTGCATTCGTCGAAAGCCATCATGATGTCGGCTCCGATGCGGCGTTCTATGTCCATGACCCTCTCGGGCGTGAAAAGATGCCTGGATCCGTCTATGTGCGAACGGAACTCCACGCCTTCCTCGGCGTTTATCTTGCGCGTTCCCGAAAGCGAATATACCTGGAAGCCGCCGCTGTCGGTAAGCATGGGCTTGTTCCATGAATTGAACTTCTGTATCCCGCCAGCCTTTTCAAGCACGTCAAGCCCCGGCCTCAGATAAAGATGGTAGGTATTGCCGAGAATGATCTGCGCCTTCACGTCGCTTGCCAGATCGGATGCCTGGACCGCCTTTACCGAACCGACCGTGCCCACGGGCATGAAGATGGGGGTCTGTATCTTGCCGTGATCGGTCGTTATCTCGCCCGCACGCGCCTTGCTGCGGGTATCCTTTGCCAAAAGCTCGAACTGCATGGTATCTCTTTTCGTGAAATCGCGGCAAAGATAGCACAGAAAACAGACTTGGACGGGAACACGAGGGCGGATGCGGGCCGCCGTCGACATTCAAAACTTTCGTGTACCTTTGCGGGCTATGGATCTTTACTACCAACCGGATGCTTGGGAGTGGCTGCTTTCGGCAGGCTTGCTGGTAACGGCGGTCGCGTTGATTTCTTTCCATGCACGCACCTACGCCAGGATAGCCTCTTATGCCGGCCCCGTCCCGCAGGGCGAAAAGAAACCCGTTTCCGTCGTCTTTTCGGGCAAGAACCAATACGAGACGCTTAAAAAGAACCTCACGTTCTGGCTGGAGCAGAAATACCCCGACTTCGAGGTCATCGTGGTGTACGACACTGCCGACGAGGACGTTTCCGGTTTGCTTGGCGAATTCGCCCGACGTTACGACAAGTTGAAGCTGATCAACGCGAACCAGAACATCAACTTTTTCAACGAACAGAAATTTTCCCTTTCCATCGGCGTGAAATCCGCCTTGAACGAATACGTCATCATCTCCGACCCGCGTTTCCGTCCCACCTGCGAACATTGCATCGACCATATGCAAGCCGCGTTCGGCCCCAAGACGAACGTGGTCGTAGGCCATCCCGTCCACAACGAAAGGAAAGGCGGCCTTTGCTCGTTCCTGAACTACCGCATCGCGGAAACCGCCATGCAGTACATCGGCTTCGCCCTCAAGGGCAAACCTTTCGCAGGGCATCGCGCGCTGATCGCCTACAGGAAGGCGTTTTTCCTGGAACACCAAGGTTATTCCGACATCTACGCCCTCAACACGGGAATGTTCGACCGTCTACGCCCGCGCGTCAGCAAAAGCGAGGAAGTGAACGTGCAACTGGCACCCGAAGCGCAAGTGCGCTATACGGGCAAGGCCGGCTTGAAATCCGTGCTGACATTCGAACGCCAGTACCTCAACACGCTCGAGAGCGAACCGACCGCCGCCCGACGCGCCGTCAAGGCATACCGCGCCCTTGTCCCGGCGTTCTACCTGTTCCTGGCCTGCGGAATCGCGTATTTCTGCCACAAGCTCCTGCAAGGCGGCTATCCCGCCATCCCCGTGTGGTTCGTCGTGTTCGCCTCCATCGTCCTGATCAAGTTCACGTTGCAAGGCATCTTCATGCAACGCGCCGCCAAGACGTTGCAAGCCGGCCTGCTTTGGATATGCCTGCCCTTGTATGCGATTTTATACCTACCTTTGCAAATAGTGCTTGCCTTTGGCAGAAATCGGGGCAACCGCAGCCTCGGACTATAACCGACCGACCAGATGCATAAAATAGATTGGTATATCATCAAGAAGTTCCTGGGCTCCTTTTTCGCTTCCATCGGACTGATCATCATCATCGTGGTAGTTTTCGACATATCCGAGAAACTGGACAGTTTCCTGGAAAAGGACGCGCCCGTGAAGGAAATCATATTCGACTATTACGTGAATTTCATTCCGTATTTCGTCAACATGTTCAGTTCGCTGTTCATCTTCATCGCCGTCATATTCTTTACCTCGCGCATGGCGCAAAACACGGAGGTAGTCCCCATATTGAGTTCCGGCATCAGCTACTACCGGCTCATGGTTCCCTATATCGTCTGCGCCCTGCTCATCGGGTCCCTCAACATGGTGCTTGCCAATTTCGTGATACCGGAAGTAAACAAGGAGCGTATCGCGTTCGAACGCGCCTATGTCAAGAAGCCTTACCTGAACTCCAACACGAACATCCATATCCAGTTCGACAGCAACACGTACTACTATGTGGAAAATTTCGACAACCATTCCGACATAGGCTACCGTTTCACACGTGAAAGGATCGAAGGCAACCGGCTCCTCGAAAAACTGAGCGCGCGCAATATCCGCTTCGATTCCGCCAAGCAGACCTGGCGGTTGACCGATTACGTGAACCGCATCCTGGACGAAAACGGCGAACAAGTGGAAACGGGCTATCGGAAAGAAATGGAAATGGACATACGTCCGTTGGATTTCGCCGCCGACTACGTGAAAGTGGACGAACAGAACTTCAAGGAGCTGAACCACCTCATAGAAAAGGAAAAACTGCGGGGAAGCAGCCTGGTGGTCTATTACCGCTACGAACGCCTGCAACGTTTCCTGCATCCGCTCTCGGCCGTGATCCTTACCTTGATGGGATTGTCGCTTTCGTCGAACAAGACCCGCCGCGGCATCGGAAAGAACCTTGCCGTCGGCATAGCACTCGCCTTCACGTTCATCCTTTTCATGCAAATGTCGAAGGTCTTCGCCACTTCGGGCGCCATGCCCGTATGGGCGGCGGCATTCCTTCCCATTGTCATATACGGGTTCATCACCGTCTATCTGATACGTATCGCCCCAAAATAAAAACCGATGTCCCTTATCGATTCTCTTTATTTGCGCCTTATGCGGAACCGCCTACGGGAGATCGACGCTTTTTCCGCACACGGGGCGGAGATTCAACGCGGGCAATTGTCGGCCTTGCTGGATAAAGGAAAGCATACCGAATACGGACGAAAGTTCGGCTTCGCCAAGATCGGCTCCGACGACGATTTCCGGAAAAACGTTCCCGTCGCTTCCTATGAGGAACTGCAGCCTTACATCGAAAGGATGATGCGAGGTGAGGAAAACCTGCTCTGGCCGGGAAAGACAAGGTTCTATTCCAAATCCTCGGGAACCACCAACGCGCAAAGCAAGTACATCCCGGTAAGCAGCCAGGCGCTCCGCAAATGCCACTACAAGGGCGGCCGGGACTTGTTCGCCCTGTATATGCGCGAAAATCCCGGCAGCGGGCTTTTCGCTGGAAAGAACATCTCGATGGGCGGCAGCCTGCATCCATGGAAAGAAAATCCGCGCGTCTGCTGCGGAGACGTTTCGGCCATCATCACCCGGCAATTGCCCTTCTGGGCGGAATGGCGGCGCGCTCCGGGAAAACGGATCGCCTTGATGGACGAATGGGAAAGCAAGTTGCGGCTCATGGCTCAAGAGACGGCCAAACAAGACGTGAGGAGCATACTCGGCGTGCCTTCCTGGGTCATGCTGTTGCTCGAAAAGGTCCTGGAAGTGTCGGGAAAAAGGAATTTGTCGGAAGTCTGGCCGAATTTCGAACTCTTCGTGCATGGCGGGGTAAGTTTCGTGCCCTATGCCCGTCCGCTGAAAGCCCTGCTGGGGGAAAATTGCCGTTTTTGGGAAACATACAACGCCTCGGAAGGCTTTTTCGGCATACAATACAACCAGCCGGGCGACATGTTGCTCATGCTCGACTACGGCGTGTACTATGAATTCCTGCCCGTGGAAGACATCGGCAGGAAAGACGCCGCCACGTCGACCTTGGCGGAAGTCGTGCCCGGAAAACAATACGCATTGGTCATTACCACCAACGCCGGCTTATGGCGATACCTGATCGGCGACACGATCGTCTTCACTTCCGTAAAACCCTACACGTTCAAGATCAGCGGACGCACCCGGCATTTCATCAACACCTTCGGAGAAGAACTGATTGTCGAAAACGCCGACCGGGCCTTGGATTTCGCCTGTTCGCGGACGGAATCCGAAATCAGCGAATATACCGTCGCCCCCGTTTTCCTGGATGCCGACAACTGCGCCCGCCACCAATGGCTCATGGAATTCAAACGGCCGCCTGCCGACATGGACGGATTTGCCGCGCTCCTGGATCAGAAGCTAAAGGAACTCAACAGCGATTACGGGGCAAAACGCTACAACGACATGATCCTGAAAATGCCCGAAATCGTCACGTTACCCGAAGGCACTTTCTATGAATGGCTGAAAATCAAGGGGAAACTGGGTGGACAGCACAAGGTTCCACGTCTGAGCAACGACAGGCAATATGCGGACGAAATCCTCAAGTTCGTTTCAAAACGGGATTAGACAATGGACTTCGGTGAATTACAAGGAATCGTCTCCGCCACGTTTTCCCGTTTCTGGAAAAGTGCCTACCGCAATTATGTCCTGGTCGCGCTCTTGTTCCTGCTCTGGGCGTTCTTCCTTTCGTCCAATACCATACCCGATCAAATCCGCACCCATCGCGAACTGCGTGAACTGAGACGCCTCAAATCGTTTTACCAGAAAGAAATCGAAAGGAACGAAGAGGCGATCCGCAAGTTCAAGTCCGACCTCGACTTCGTGGAAACCTACGGACGGGAAAACTACCTGATGAAAAAAGACAACGAGGATATTTTCTTGTTCGAGGAATAAGAAAGCATAGGACGCTCCCGGATTCAGCCCTCGTCATGTCAAGAAGACGGCACGTCGATACGTATGACCGACATGCCGCCATCGAATTGATCCCCATGTCCGGAGGATTCCCGTTTCCCGGAAATCCCCCGGCACGGAAAACGGGTCTAGAAAGGCAAGTCGTCCACATCGCCGGCACCGGCAGGCGCGGCAGGAAATTCGGGAGCCACGGGAGTAGAGGCCGAAGCCGCCGCCGAAGCAGGAGCCGCCATGGGAGAGGGCTGGAAACCGCCTTGAGGCGCGGCACCGGGAAGACTGATTTTCCAAGGACGGACATCCGTATACCAACGACCGTTGTATTCGCGGCTTTCCAAGTCGAACGCCACGTTGAGCACGTTGCCCACCTGCATGATGGACGGATCCGTAATACCACGGTCGCCCCATACCGAAACGCAAATCTTGCGCGGATACTGGCTTTCCGTCTCGAAAATAAATTCCTGTCTCTTCCACTGGCCGTTCTTGCCTTCTCCCGTGACAGGTTCGTTAATCTGAATCAACTTCGCCGTAAAATCCATTTCTTTATTATGTTTCTGATTATGAACATTCCAATAAACCCTGCATAGCATAAGGGCATGACGTGCGAAGGTACGAAACATGTCGTATCCCTGTGGAAGCCGCGGCCGATTTCGCTCAACAACTTATCAACAGATTCCGGAACTACTTGACAATCTCCCCGGCCTGGCTTTCGTCCAAGACCTTGCGCGGAGTCATGCGCACTTCCTGCACCACCTCGCCCACCATCACCTTGAGCTGGCTCATGAATTCGGCCGGAGCGAATTTTCCGTCCGAAATGTCGCGCAATTTCTTTTCCCATTGCCCGGTCAACTCGGCCGACTTGAGCAGCTTGTTGGGAATCGTCTCGATGAGTTTCACGCCCATCGGCGTGGGCAGGATGCGTTTCTTTTCCTTATGGACGTAACGTCGCTTTATCAGCGTTTCGATGATGGCCGCCCGCGTGGAAGGCCTGCCGATGCCGTTGGCCTTCATCAGGTCGCGCAGTTCCTCGTCTTCCACCATCTTGCCCGCCGTTTCCATGGCCTTGAGCAAGTCGCCCTCGCTCATGTACTTGGGCGGTTGGGTCTGCTTCTGCACGATCCGGGGCTCGTGCGCTCCCCGCTCGCCCACCTTGTAGTCGGGCAGCATGGTTTCCTCTTTCTCCTCCTTCTCGTCTTCCTCGGCCTGACCCTTGGAGGGAAACACCTCGCGCCATCCCGGATCGACGACCACCTTGCCCGTGGCCTTGAAATCCACGTCCTTTTCACCCGAAGCGCTCAAATCCACCCGCGCCGAAACCGTCGTGTTGGCATATTCGCAATCGGGATAGAAAACGGCGATGAAACGACGGATGACCATGTCGAAAACCTGCTTTTCCTCATGCGAAAGCGAAGCCGCGGCCGCGAACTCGCCCGTAGGTATGATGGCATGGTGGTCGGTAATCTTCTTGTCGTTGAAGACCTTGGCGCTCTTGCGCAGTTTCCGCGTCAACAACGGCGCGGTCAACGCCGCATAAGGGACGAGCCCGCGCAATATGCCAGGCGACTTGGCGTAAATGTCGTCGGGCAGGAAATTGGTATCCACGCGCGGATAGGTGGCAAGCTTCTTTTCGTACAGGCTTTGGATGACCTGCAACGTCTGCTCGGCCGAAAACCCGAACTTCTTGTTGCTTTCCACCTGCAAAAGCGTCAAGTCGAACAACTTGGGCGGATGCTCCTTGGCTTTTTTCTTTTCCACCTTGGTGATTTCCAAGTCTTGCCCCGCCACGCTCCGGCATAGCTTGCCTGCCGCCTCCTCGGTGGCCATGCGCCCCTTGGTGCTCAGGAATGTCCCGCCCCTGTAGCGGGTTTTCAGTTCCCAGAACTTTTCGGGCTTGAAGTTCTCGATGGCCTTCTGACGTTCCACCAGCAAGGCCAACGTAGGTGTCTGGACACGGCCTATCGAAATGACCTGGCCCGGAACGCCGAACTTGAGCGTATAGGCGCGGCTGGCGTTCATGCCCAACAGCCAGTCGCCGATGGCCCTCACCGAACCGGCCGCATAGAGATTGTCGAAATCCGAAGCGGGATACAGACGGGCGAAGCCCTCCTTGATGGCTTGTTCCGTGAGCGATGAGATCCAAAGCCGCTTCACGGGAGCCTTGCAGCCGGCTTTCTGCATCACCCAGCGTTGGATGACTTCCCCCTCCTGCCCCGCGTCACCGCAGTTGATCACTTCCTCGCAACGCGCCATAAGACCGCTCAGTATCTCGAACTGGTTCATGCTGCCCTTTTCGGGAATGAGCTTGAGCTTGAACGTGGCGGGAATCATGGGCAAGAGTTCCATGCGCCACTGCTTCCATTGCGGCGTGTAGTCGTGCGGTTCGAACAAGGTGCAAAGATGGCCGAAAGTCCAGGATACCCAATAACCGTTGCCCTCCATGTAGCCGTTCCTGGCCACGGTGGCACCAATCACCCGGGCGATCTCGCGCCCCACGCTCGGTTTTTCGGCTATGCAAAGTTTCATAGGCTGCCTCAAGACGGGCAAAAATACAAAAATGACGTAAGTTTGCAGCCTCGTAAAACCTCCCGGAACATGAAGGAAACCTTAAAGACCAAGCAATGCTTCAACCCCGGCACGATGCTCTATCCCCTGCCCGCCGTGCTGGTAGGTTGCGGGGCGAGCCCCGAAGACTACAACCTGGTCACCGTGGCCTGGACGGGCATATTGAGTTCCGAACCGCCCGTATGCTACGTGGCCTTGCGCCCCGAACGGCATTCCTACGGCCTTGTCGGGAAATACGGCGAATTCACGATAAACATCACTACCGCCGCCTTGGCCAAAGCCACCGACTGGTGCGGCGTGAAATCGGGCAAAGACTTCGACAAGTTCAAGGAATGCGGCTTGAACGCCCTGCCCGGCATCAAGGTGAAGGCTCCCGTGCTGGCGGAATCGCCGCTCACGCTCGAATGCAAGGTGCGCCAATGCCTGCCCATGGGTTCGCACCACGCTTTTGTAGCCGACATCGTGAACGTGCTTGCCGACAAACGATACATGGATGCGGAAACGGGCAAATTCGACCTGGAAAGGGCAGGATTGCTGGTTTACGAACACGGTCATTATTTCGGAACCGGAGACTATCTCGGCCACTTCGGCTTTTCCGTACGCAAGAAAAAGAAATAGCGGTCTCGGAACGAAGCCGCCGCATGGTTCGCAGGCAAAAGGCCGTTGTCCGGACAAAGCCGGCACATGATCGGGAGGTCAAAGGTCTTGTCTTTCGGCAGTCATGAGAAAAGGGAACGTCCGGAATGGAAAACCGCCGCAAGTCCGATCCGCGCCGTTTACGCCCATACGGCACGCGCCCAAGCATGCAAGGACGTCTGGCAACTATCCGTCACGACATACGAAACGCTCGCCCCTTCCTGCTTGAAACGCACGAGAAATCCGGCATCGGGCTTTATTTCCCGCGCATAGACCACTTCCATCTCCTTGATGCGGCGCGTGTCGAGAAAGGCCGCCCCATGCGCGTCTATCATGCGTTGTATGTAGGAACTCTGTGTCAGATGACCGTTGAAATCTATGTCGGAATAAACGGCCCTGCACGGGAACGGATCCGACCATGTCGCATCGGGCCGGAAGCCCGTCTTGCGTTCCATCGGCCCCAACAAAGGCGAAGCCGGCGGCAATTGTTCGGAGCAAAGCCCGCTGATGGCTTTCATCGCCTCGGTCGGACGATCGGGACGCATCGTGTGCAGGTTCACCATCATCCAGTCGGTATAGGCGAAAGCGCGCAAAAGACCGTCTTTCTCGTCGCTTACCTTGTACAAACGCGGTACCAGCAGGCCGTCTACCTCCGGATTCCACGTTTCCACGCATACGTTCCGCCCCTGGGAAGGCATATCGGGCATGCACAAGTGCATGCGTCGCAACATCCAGGTATGCCCGCCCTTGTTGAGCGTGGCCACGTCGGCATGCTGGATGATCGTATGCATTTCAGCCACGTCGTTGAGCAAATCGCACAGGGTCTTCACGCGCAAAATACCGTTTTTGTCGGTGCAATGATTGTATATGCGGAAAGAATGGCCGAATTTGGCCATGTAGTCTTGCGCCGTCATGCCAAACGCGTCCAATAGAAGCTCCTTCCGACGAAGCGGAACCCGATGATGCCCACATAGGCCTTCACCCGCAACGTGTTCTCGTCTTCAAAGCGTATGAAACAATGATAAGTCTTTCCCGTGGTAGGGTCGTAGATGCGACCGCCCTCCCACTCGTCTTTCTTCGCGTCGTAACGCAAATCCCGGATTACCACCACGTGCGTGAGCGGAATATGCCTCAATTCACGCTTGGGATTGTTCACGTCCGTCTTGGGTTTCCCCAAATCGTCGTCAGGCTGGTCGAGCCATACGATACGGGCCTGGTAGGTCCCGTCGTCGGCCTTGTAGAAATTAAGATGCGCCGAAAGTTGGTCGCGATGCTTGAAAAACACATACGTCCCCAACAAGTCGTCGGCCTGCGCGGTATCCGTACGTGCCAACGTCCCCGACGGAACAATCACGAGGAACATTCCCGCCAAAAATCTGACTATCATTTCAAACCATCTTCCCCGCATAGCATAAAGGCAATTAGGACCGTGCGAATGTAGCGGAAACGGAACGCGATACGACCCGCCTCGCCGCCGAACTTGTCCGAAAGGCAAGAGGAAACACATCCAATATATATTTATATAAGTGAAATTCAATTCATTAAAAAACAAAAGGCAACAAGTGACGTTTTTTACCGAAACCATCGGGAGGGAACGGATTCCGATGTTTTTTTCTTTTTCGTACATTCGCGAAGTTTAAACACGTTCGGACGTGCCTATCAAAATCATCACTTACAACGTGAACGGAATCCGTTCGGCGGCAAGCAAGGGCTTCATCGACTGGCTCGCCAACTGCCAGGCCGACATGGTATGCCTGCAGGAAACCAAGGCGCAACCCGACCAGATACCGGTTCTCGAAATCGCGGCGGCCGGCTATGAAACCCATTGTTTCTCGGCACGGAAGAAAGGTTACAGCGGCACGGCCATACTCACCAGAAAGACACCCGACCGTGTGCAGGCCGGCATGGGCATGGAGGAATACGATGCCGAGGGGCGTTTCCTGCGGGCGGACTTCGGTCCGTTGAGCGTAGTGAGCGTATATCATCCTTCCGGCACTTCGGGCGAAGAACGCCAAGCGTTCAAGATGAAATGGCTGGAAGATTTCCAGCGGTATGTGCTGGAACTGCAAAAGGAAAGACCGTATCTGGTGCTGGCGGGAGACTACAACATCTGCCACGAAGCCATCGACATACACGATCCCGTGCGCAACGCCACCCATTCGGGCTTCCTTCCGGAAGAACGCCAATGGATGAGCCGCTTCCTGGAAACGGGCTTCGTCGACGCGTTCCGTCACCTGCACCCCGGCCTCAAAGACCAATACACATGGTGGAGTTTCCGCGCCGGAGCACGCGGCAAGAACCTCGGCTGGCGCATCGACTACCTGATGTTGAGCCAAGCCCTTTCGGCCAAGCTCAAGGACGCGTTCATCCTCCCCCAAGTGGTTCATTCCGACCACTGCCCTGCCGGCATCGACCTTGACATTCCATGCTGAAAGACGATGTTTTCCGGCAACCGGACGATCCAGGGCAGGAAAAAAGCCGATGACGCGCCGATACATCGCCAAAACCGGAAACAAGGAATACAAGCCTGACCGTTCCCTGCCCGGGAAAACGAAAAACCATCAAGAACCAACAAAAAACATAGATATATGAAAAAACGTTCGAACCTTCTTGCCGTCGCGCTCGTGGCAAGTTTTTCCGTCATCTGTTTTTCATGTGTTTCTTCCAAGAAATACAACGAACTGCTGGAAAAACAGGAGCAATGCGCCTCCGCCAACGCCCGCTTGGAAAAAAGCGGACAGGAATGCAATGAAAACCTCGTGGAATGCTCAGCCTTGAACGAAAGACTGAAGAACGACCTCAACACGGCCAACACCCAAATCGACACCTTGCAGCGCAACTACCTGCTGGCCACCGCCGACCTGACCGAACTGCAAAAGAACTACGACCAGATCGACGACAAGTACAAGAGCACCGTTTCGGGCAAGGACGCCTTGGCACAGGAACTGAGCCAGAAAGAACAACAACTCAATGAACAGGCCGCCCAACTCAACGAACAAGCCAAACGCATGGCCGACTTGCAAGGCATCCTCGACAAGAAAGACCGGCAACTCCACCTGCTCAAGGAAAAAGTGACCGAGGCGCTCACGGGCTTTGAAGACAAGGGGCTTTCCATTCACACCAAAAACGGCAAGGTCTATGTCTCGATGGACGAAAAGTTATTGTTTTCGTCCGGCAGCTGGACGGTGAATCCCCGCGGCCGCGAAGCCCTTTACGAAATCGCCAACGTCATGGCCAAGGACGCTTCCATCCACGTGATGGTGGAAGGCCACACCGACGATGTGCCTTTGCGCGGCAAGGGCGAGGTGAAGGACAATTGGGACCTGAGCGTCAAACGCGCCACCTCGATTGTACGCATCATCTTGGAAAACAAAGGTATCAATCCCGCCAACATCATGGCTTGCGGTCGTAGCGAATTCGTGCCGCTTGCCAGCAACGACACGCCTGAGAACCGCGCCAGGAACCGCCGTACCGAGATCATCCTCACCCCCGACTTGGACGAACTCTTCCGCATCCTGGAAACCAACTGACGAATACGGCGCATGTTCGCCAAAAGGCCGGTCTTCTTGAAGAAGACCGGCCTTTTTCGCATGAGTGCCCTGCCTGGCGGCTTCCCGCAGGCGATCAAGCCGTCCAACAAGATACCAACAACAATATCATCGCCATGCGCAGGCTCACCGCCGAACCACGCGAGAACGCCCGCCAAAGACAGGCTATCGCGCCATAGAGCGAAACGGCCGCCACGAGCGTGATGGAAAGGTCGACCATCGCCGACGGCCAGTCCCGGATAATCATCGCCATTCGGTTCATGCAACGCACCAACAGGCCGAAAACGCCGGCCAGGAACACGGCGGCGGCTTTCCATACGAACGAAAGGGCCGTGACCGCGATACCGAACGGAAGGGCGATATTGACCAAAGGCGCGACAAGGCAGTTCCCTATCAGGAAATACGTGGGAAACATGCCGAAAAGAAACAAGCCGGCAGGCAAGGTGGCCAACTGCGCCGAAACGGAAGCCACCGCCAGATTCCTGAAAAAACGTGGAATCCTTCCCGAAGGCTTCCATATCTTTCCCAACACGGGCGACAAGAAAATCAATCCCGCCACGGCGGCATACGACAACAAGAATCCCGCATCGTGCAACAAACCGGGATCCACCAGCAAGAGGAACAAGGCCGAAACCGCCAATGAACGCACGCTCCTGCCTTTCCTACCCAGGCAATCGCCCAAGCCGACGAAAGAGAACATGCAAGCCGCCCTGCATGCAGAAGGCGACAAGCCTGTCAACAACGCATAAGCCCAGACGAAAGACAAGACGATCGAGAACCTCAGCCACCGTTGCCAGGACTTACGTCCCAAAAACGCCAAGGCGCTTGCCAAAAGACAGGAGAAAATGCTCAGATGCATGCCCGACACCGCCAGCACATGAATGACCCCCGACTTCCGGTAGGCTTCTTCCACGGAATCGTCGCCTCGTTCGCCCAAGACAAGCGCCTTGGCTACCGCCAGCTCGTCGGGACGCAGGCCGCATTGTTCCCAGAACCGCCGCAAGTCTCCCCGCAACCGCGATGCCCCGCGCCTTATCCTGACAACGGGCGAAGGCCGCGAGGCTTCGACGCGGAAGTTTTCCCGATCCAGGAAAACCTGTCCGTAGACCCGTCTTTTCGCCATAAAGGCCGCGTAATCGAAATACTTGCCGTCCTTGCCCGTAAAACCCTCTATCGGCCTCACGTCGGCAAGAGCCACGACATGGTCGCCGCAACGAGGCAAGGTCATCGACGAATCTTTCCTGAAATACAACCTGACCAGCCCGTTCCGGCGCCGCCAAAGCGTATCGTCGCCCGTGCCAAGCATGCGGCCCTGCGCCCGGAAAGTCTTGTTCCTTTCCTCCGGTTCGTCGCAAATCTCGAAAAACAGGTATTTGTCCAGTCCCGCGTTCAGGTAATGGTCCGGATCATGCCCCGGCTCCCGCAGAACGGCGGCGAATGCCCCCAGAAACAGCACCACCGCACACCACCCGATACCTTTCAATGCCTTTTTCCTGCAAAACGTCAAGACAGCCAAGGGCAAAAGAAACAGGCCCGCTTCCGACAAAAGCAGGCCTGCGACGTAACTGAAAAGGAAAAAATAAAGGGCCGGTATCTCGTCCGGGCCTCTCAATCGCCCAGTTTTCCGGCGGGCAGTTCTTCCAAGAGCTTGATGGTCACTCCCGTATAATAGTGCCCGATGGCTTCCGGCACCGAGTACCCCAAGTCGATCATCCTTACCACGCCCTCCTGGCTAAGTCCCACGCCGTGGCCGTAACCGCGTCCGGAAAGGATGACGTCGTTCCCTTTCACGGATACGGAGAAAAAGGTAGACCGCAACTGCAAATCGCGACGGATATTCTTGAGCGGGATTCCTCCCGCGAAGTTCACTTTCCTTTCCGGTTGTTCAAAGTGCAAGGCACTGTCTTTCATCACTTCGTCATGAATGTCATAATGATAGGTCTTGGCAAGGAACGACAGCCATTCAGACTTGGGCATGACCTTTTCCCATGTGGCGTTCTTCATTCCGAGCGAAAAAGTGTCGACAACCGAACGCAGGTAACTCACGGGCGAATTCCAGACATCTTCCGAATTGGCCGTCTGTCCGCCCGAATTGGAGAAGAACGATGCCGTGATGAGATGATCCTTTCCGTCCACGATGACCTCGCCCGCGCTCTGCACGGTGGCGGTAAGGACGATAGGCGTGTTGTTGCGGCACTTGTACACCTGACAATGCACGTTGTCGCAAAGGTCGAAACCTTCCTCGTTATGACGACGCAGGTTTCCCATCGCGTACGTGCGCGAGATGATCGCCTGGACCTTGTAGAAATCGGTCTGGTCGCTGATGCCCCGCACCTCCGACTGTACCACGCCCGCCACATAGTTCTCCAAGTCCACATGATTGATGAAGAACAGTTTCGTCTTGTCGACGCTCACATCCAGATGATCGTCGAAAAAACGCTTCTGGCCGGCCGGCTTGTTTCCTGCCTGCAAGCTGAAAATGGCCTTGAGTCCTTTGCCCTCGAAGATGAGGTTGTAAAAGACCCCTACGAGTTCCTCCCCTTTCTTCAGCTCTATCTGGCCGTCCTTTATGGCCACCGACAAGGCCGAACCTTGGGCAAGTTCCATGATGGGCCGGTGGTCGCCGTCATAAACCAGGTATTGCCCCAGTTCCGCCGTGAACAGCACGTGCGCATGAGCCGCGTCCGACAAGATACGGATCGAAAGATCCGTAGCGCGCGTAGACACGGGCAACAGGAACAAGACGGAAAACATGGCGGCAAACAGGCCTGTCCTTGGCTTGCCGGCCCGTATTGCCGGAAAAAACGGAATCATACGTCGAATGAAAGTCAATTTTTCCATGTCTCTATATAGTATAAGTCGAAAACAATGATCTTATCGAAGCCGCCACTCTTCCGGACACGCCTCCGACATTCATTATTTCTTGTAATTCAGAATAATCGGCCAGCATTTTTTTTCTTTCGGGTGTCATGGCTGCAATCTTCCCGAACTCTTCCGAAAGCCTTTTTTCCGTAAAATCCCCCTGAAGGAGTTCGCATACCACGGGACGATCCATGATCAGGTTCACCAACGAAATGAAACGGACCTGCCGGTTGACCAACAGACGCCCGATGGCATAGGTCATGCCCGAAGTACGGTAACAGACCACCTGCGGTACCGAAAACAAGGCAGCCTCCAACGTGGACGTTCCCGATTTTATCATGCCCGCATGCGCCATCGTGAACAAGTCGTAGGTATGGTCGAAAACCAGCCCTATCTGCGGGTAATCCCGCATGTGGAAGTCGTATGTCTCGCGCGGCAGGTTCCTGGTTCCCGCCACCACGTAACGATATTGCGGCATCTTGGCGGCCACTTGCAGCATCAAGGGGAAAATCCGCCTTATCTCCTGCTTCCTGCTGCCAGGCAGGATAACCACGAGCGGTCGTTCGTCCGCTCCCGCCCCGTACTGCTCGATAAAGGCCTTGTCCGGCCGGTAGGCCGCGATGGCGTCGGCCAAGGGGTTTCCTTCGAAAAGAGCCGTGGCATCGTACTTCTCGTAGAACTTCCTTTCGAACGGCAGCAAGGTATATATCTGGTGCGTGTATTTCTTGAGTTTCCTGATACGTCCCGTCCGCCATGCCCATATCTGGGGCGCGATATAATACACCACCTTGTATCCTTTCTTGTAGGCATGACGCATCATGGGCATGTTGAACCCCGGATAATCTATCAAGATGACCACATCGGGAGCATAGGCGTCCATGTCTTTCCGGCAAAGCCTGAAATTGCGCAGGATCCGCCCCAGGTGCGCCACCACCTCGGCAAAGCCCATGAACGCCAGGTCACGGTAGTGCTTCACCAGTTCCGCGCCCTCGGCCTGCATCAGGTCGCCGCCCCAGCAACGGAACTCCGCGCCGGGATCCTCCTGCCGGAGGCTCCTTATCAGATTGGCCCCGTGCAAGTCGCCCGAAGCCTCTCCCGATATGATGTAATATCTCATTTCTTCTTGTAATATTCGCAACAAAACGACAAGCCGCATTCCTGGCACTTGGGCTTGCGCGACAGGCAGACGTAACGGCCGTGCAGGAGCAGCCAGTGATGCGCCGTCCCCAGCAGTCCGGCGGGAATGTTCGCCACCAGTTGCCGTTCGGTCTCCGCGGGCGTCTTGGAATCCTTGGTCAAACCCAGACGCGCCGAAACCCTGAACACATGCGTATCTACGGCCATGGCCGGCTTGTCGAACGCCACCGCCCGCATCACGTTGGCGGTCTTGCGCCCCACGCCGGGCAATCGGAGCAAATCTTCCATCTTTTCGGGAACACGGCCGCCGAAATCCTCCACCAGCATCCTGGCCATGCCCGACAAATGCGCCGCCTTGCTGTTGGGATAGGATACCGACTTGATATACGACAAGATCTCCGCCTCGTCCGTACGGCTCATGCTCGTCGGATCGGGAAAACGGGCGAAAAGCGCGGGAGTGACCATGTTGACGCGCTTGTCGGTACATTGGGCGGAGAGTATGACCGCCACCAGCAATTGATAGGGATTTTCAAATACCAGTTCGCTCTGCACGGACGGCATGTTCTTCGAGAACCATGCCAGCACGTCGGCATACAAGTCTTTTTTGTTTTTCGCGCGCGCCATCAGAATGCCACCGTAAAACCGAAAACCAGGTTCAACATGTTGAAGTTCTCATGGAACGTGTTCCGACTGCTTTCCACTTCCATGGGTTCTTGGGCGGAAAGGGCGGGATTCTCCATCAACACCGTGCTTTTGACGCGCCTGAAATAAAACGGAACCGCACCCATGTAATCGCAACGCAGGTCCAGATGGAAGCCGCGCGAGACGAGGAATTTCAGCCCCACGCCCGCCCCGTAGCCGAAGTTGGCATCGGAGGAGGATTTGAGACGATAGGTGTACGTGCTCTTGTTCCTTTGGAGTTCGGAACTGTAAAACGGCGCGACCAAGTGTGCATAGCCCATATATGCCCTGGCCGAAAACACCAGACGGTCGAGCAGGCTGCAACGGAACGTCAAACCCGCCATGGCCATGAATTCCGACCATTTGCCCTTGCTGGACGTTTCCCATGAAGACTTCGGAAGATAGGTGGAGAAAGGATTCGCCTTCACTTTGTTGGAATGCCCGTTGAACATGATCAGCACGCCCCAGCGCGAGTGCGCGTAATATTGGAACGCAAGTCCGTAGCTCACTCCGACCCGGGCGCCGTGATATTGCAGGCGGTAGGCGTCGCCGCCGCCGGAATACCCGGAAAAAGCCTTCTTCCCGAAATTGCCCAAAGGAAAGGCCGGCCCCACATGGAGTTCGAATTCGGCCCTCTTCAGTTTCTCGACGCCCGCGAACGCGCAAGGCATCGCCAAGAACATCGAAAGGAAAACTGCGATTATGATTCTCGATCTTTTCATAAGGTCTTTCTTAGAATGCGTATGAAACTCCGGCGCATACCACGAACGCCGACAACTTGAAGTTCAAATCGTCGGTGGAGACAAGACCGCGGGAAGGCGCGTCCGCCCCGAACTTGCCCGTAGGCATATAAGCGTAATCCAATCCGAGGTGGCAGATCCAATGCCTGCGGAAACGGTACTGCACGCCCACGCCGCCCCCCAGATACAGCCCGTGCTTGTACGAACGGACCAGTATGGGACGTTCGATGTCGCCCGCCGTAGGCGTGGAATAAATGGCACTGACCCTGGGCGAACAAAGCAACGCGTAACCCGCCTGGATACGCGCCGTGAAATAAAGGCCGTAGACGCCTGTCGGAAGGCGCGTTCCGATTTCGAGCGTCCCCCCGTAGGCATCCCAGCCCGAATGTTCTACCCTGTCGGCGGAAGAAAGGTCGAAATACTTGTATTCATAGCCGTACCACTGGCCGTAAAGCGTCACGCCCAGATACAACTGGCGCAAGGGGTAGAAACGATAGGCGACCTTGGCTCCGCCGCCGAAGTTCGCCCCCTGCGGCACATTCTCCCCGAAACCGGAACCGGCCGGCAAGGACGTGCGCATATTGCCCGACGGAATGGCCGGACCGGCCGAAAGGTCCACTTCATGCTTGAACTCTTCCTCCGAAACAAATTCCGACAAGCGATACGCCCCTTGTGCCGACAAGGCTCCGCCGAGCATCCATGCCGTCACAAATGTCCAGAATATTCTCCCGGATATTCCGTCAAACTTCATCTCGTTGATTTTCTACCAAATCCAATTAGACAAAAAACTGCCTGATTGCAAAAATAACCCATTTTTCCCAATTCGGGCAATGGAAAGGATTTCAATCACATGACTCGCCTTCGACAAGAAAGCGGGAAGCCATGTCCACCGACATCCGGAATGCCGCTTCCTGCCCCGGGACGGTGATGAAAAGATGAACGGCCTCCGGAAACTCCGCCCGAAGTATCTTGCCCGCAGCAAGCCTTTGGCAGAACTCCTCCCCTTGGTCGCGCAATATGTCGCGCCCCGCGGCCACGAACAACGTGCGCGGAAGACGTTCCAGCTCGCAGGCCGGGAGCAGCCCCACGTCGATTTGCGGTATTCCCGAAGGTATCCGGGGCGCATAGGCCTGGTTGAAGCGTTCCATGAGCGTCGCGTCGAGCCCGTATCCTTTCCCGAACGCCTTCCAAGACGGGGAATGATCGGCAAAGGCTTTCGTGACGGGATAAAAAAGCACCAAGGAGACGATCTTCCCGGTACAGGCGGAATCGAGCGCCGTGGCGATGGCGAGGTTGCCGCCCGAACTGTCGCCGCCAAGGGAAACCTGACAGGTATCTATGCCCAGCTCCCGCGCATGGGAAAACGCGTACTTGACGGATGCCACGCAATCAAGGTAACCGTAAGGATAAGGGTATTCCGGCGCAAGCCTGTAATTCACCGCCAACACTTTCATTCCGCCCGTGGCGGCCATGGCGTCGCAGAAACGGCCGCAACTGTTGATGCTGCCGAAAGTCCAGCCGCCGCCATGGAAATAGATGAGCAATGGCAGCCGGCGACCGTCCGCACCCGCCGGCTCGTACAGCCGCAGGTCCGATGAAAGGTCTCTCACCCTGACCTCAGGCGAAATCTCCGGAAAACGGTCGCGGGACGACCGCACTGCCTCCAAGTCCGAACAGTCGCCCGCCATGGCTTTGGCCACGGCCGAGGCCTGGCGGCATTGCAAGCCGGCGGGCATCGCCCGCAAAAAAGCGTCGGCCTGTTCGCGCATCAGGCTGTCTTGTCGCGCCATCTGCCCCCGGACCGTTCCTCCGGCAAGCATCGCCGCCAAGGCGGCCGTCATCAGGGTTTGCTTGTTCATTCGTTCATCGGCATGGGGAAAACACGGAATCGTACTTTCGGGATTTCCGGCCGCCAAGGTCGGAAAAAGTCTTGTCAATGGCAAGTTTCCGAGCTTGTGGGCATAAAAAAACGAGGCCGGGACTCAATGAGTCTCCGGCCTCGCTCCGTGCCCAGAACAGGAACACGAATATTGGATTTAATTAGTCTGAGATAGATTTTAAGTAAATTCATAATTTTGGATTATTCCGCTGATATTAACGATTATAACTCAATTTAGATGATTTTGAATTTTTCGGAGAATTTGTCTTGATTCAGTTAAAATCAATCTTGGTTGACACGGCGTTGACACGAAAACTATTGTGTATGTCAACCGGATTGACTAACTTCGCGTTTAGAATTTAAATCACTCTCCTATGGCAACACTCACTCGTAATATCACGAAGGGTACCAACCCTATGGGGAAGGCGGAGCTTCTGCTGCGTCTTTCCGTATCGCGTAATCTTGTAGTCCGCCTGAAGACTGGACTTTGGATGGATCCCTCGCGCTTTGACAAGGGGATATTCTCTTTACCCAAAGACCCGACGGCACGTGCCGAGATTCGCGCGATAGAGGACAGGCTTATCGACATTGAACGATTTCTTATCAATCTCTGCGAGAAAACGCCGTCAGACACGCTGACAAAGGATTTCGTTGTTGCTCAGTATGATTTGTTTCTGCATCCAAAACCGGAAAAGCAGAAACGGCAACCGCGTAATCCAAATTTCTTCGACATATTTGAGGATTACATCGAAAAGAAAAATATTTCGGAATGGCGCATCAAGCATCTGCGAGTCCTGAAACGCGCATTAATGCGATATGAGCTGTATGTCCGCGCAAACGGTCGCGGCCGCTATAAAATCAAACTTGATGATTTTACAGTCGATGATGTCAACAGTTTCGAGAAGTTCCTGCGCTCAGAGCATGAAATCCACGAGAAATATCCGGAAATATATAAGGCTGTTCCGGCAGACACACATACAACGAGAAAGAAACCGAAGCCCCAACCCAAAGGCGACAATACCATCATCGGTTTGTTTGGTCTGATGCGGGCTTTCTATCGCTGGTGCCGAGACCAAGAGTTGACAACCAATGACCCGTTTGCAAAATACAACGGCAAGACAACCGAAGTGTATGGCACCCCCTATTACATTACTCTTGAAGAACGCGACAGGATTGCAGACTACGACCTTTCTGCGAATCCGTCATTAGAGGCACAACGCGATATTTTCATCTTTCAGTGCCTCATCGGATGCCGCGTGTCTGACCTCATGGCAATGACTCCGGCAAGTATCATCAATGGAGCCATCGAGTATATGCCTCAGAAGACAAAGGGCGAACGTCCGCAGGTTGTCAGAGTGCCTCTAAATGCAAGAGCCCAAGCCCTCGTTGCCAAGTATGCCGGACGCGATGACTTGAACGGCAAACTGTTTCCCTTCATCAGTTCGCAGAAATATAACGTGGCCATCAAAAAGATATTCACGACCTGCGGAGTCAATCGCATAGTCACCGTTCTCAATCCTACAACCGGGGCAGAAGAGAAACGTCCGCTGAATGAAATAGCCAGCAGCCACTTGGCACGACGCACCTTCATCGGGAACCTCTACAAGAAAGTCAAAGACCCTAATCTCGTCGGCTCACTCAGCGGCCACAAGGAAGGCAGCAAAGCCTTCGCCCGCTACCGAGACATTGATGAGGACATGAAGAAAGAACTTGTCAACCTCCTCGACTGATTTTTCTTTTCCTCAGCCCCTATACATCGGTTTAGTTCATCGGGCATATATAGTGCCCGAACTGAACTAACCTTATGTTATATGTTTATGATTTCGTTTTCATCAAACCATCCCTTATCAATAGCCTCTTTCTTCACATTTTCAGGGGCATATGTATACATCACGACTGCTAGTGCATTCTTTGCCCTAGTACATGTGACATAAAACAATCTTTGAGTACGTTCGATAGAAGTTTCTTTACCTTCCATTAAATTCCTTTTGTCTGCATCTGATAAACCTTTTACTCCAAAAAGTTTGTCATAACTAAATAGAAAACCCTTTGCCTCAGAATCATCAATAATAACCATTACACGATCAAATTCAAGACCTTTAACGCCTTGGTGTGTATCGAATTGTGACTTCTGATTTACATAATCATCATATTTATGTATCATAGAAATTGGCAAATCCATTACTTCTACCCAAGCGCGAATGTCCTCTGCTACGGTTTCATCTAACTCGGATAATTTCAGTGTATACGCTTGCTTGACAACATCCGGCACTTTTAACAATTGAGATTTTATGATTTCTTCTGTAACTACTCGTATGGTTTTATTTCCATTTACAAAATCTGTCAAGCGTGTAGCTGCATCTCTACATCTTAAATAGAGTTCGTATGGCTTGTCCTTATTCTGTCTGCTCAATAGTGGTGAGTATTCTTTCAATATTTCTAAGGCTTGTCGTCCCCCGTCATTTATTGATTTTACTATGGGAAGAACTTCTTTAGTAAAAAATTCTAATTCAGGTACAGTACCTTGAAGAAAGGTCATCTGGTATTTTGAGACTTTGCTAAATGGTGCAAAAAATTCAGCAAATCCTAATCTTCGAACAGCCATCATATGTTCCAGAGTTAGAGACTTGACATCGGTGTCTTCTCCGACCCATTTTTCATCATTTGTTTGCTCGAACATGATATGTCTAATATTTTTCTCCACCTCATCTTTGTTTTGGTCATCACGTTGTTTGACGATAAATAGCCTTACATAGCCATCATTAGCATCTTCTCGTGGATTCTGTTCAGCATGAACATCTATATCCTTGCCAATACTGTTGGCCAAACGAATTATTCGTCGACCACTGCGATAGTTCATTCTTTTAATTGGTTTTTCCCATCCGGCAGGAATTATGCTTTCGATATTTTCCTTGCCATCAGTATAGATGCGTTGCTTCTGATCACCAAGTAAACCCAATGTGAAAATACTAGCGAAGTTTTTTTGAATTTCAAAGAAAGCATCGACTAGTTCCTTTTTTGTATCTTGGCTTTCGTCAATCAGAAGAATCGGATATTTTTGGGCAATGATTCTTTGTAACAATGGTATGTCCTTAATCATCTGGGCAGAGATTTTAATAACTTCTGCGTGTTTTAATGCATTATATTCTGGATTACTTCCATTGGGATTATATATAAAACGCTCAATGGTCTTTGCTTTTTCGAATCGTTCATTTAGGTCATTAAGTTTTTCTTTATTAGATAGATATGTTTTAGTCATCTTGTTTTTTGTGTCATTTAACTTCTTCCTTAAAGTTGTCATTTCTTCACTGAGATGTTGACAATATAAAGATCTAATATCCGTTTGATAATGTTTGATAACATCCCAAACAAAACTGTGAATCGTTGAGATGCGGAAAATCGAACTGTAATCCAAACGATTTATTATTTCATCGGTCGCGGCATTAGTATATGTAATGACTGCTACATTTTTGCCCTGTAATAACAAATCTTTTCCAATGCGATCGCGAATTTTTCTCAGTAATAGAACTAAAGAGAACGTCTTTCCAGAGCCAGCCCCAGCAAAAAGAAAGAAGCTTTTGCGAGGAGTTGAAAAAATACATTTCTCTAGCATTTCATCTACTTGCGTATCGATACTATTTCCCATTTTTGTTCTCTTTAGAATCCAAATAAGCCTTTATCCAATCAAGTCCTTCCTGGATATACTTTGGAGGGATTAGATTGTCAATTAATTTGTCGTTATATAGCAGAGAAATGGCAAAGTCAGCTTTTGAGAAACCTCCTTTAATTTCCAACTTCTTAAATATTTTTTCTTGAAGTTCTTTAGCGGAATTACTATTCTTCAGTAGATTTGCTACGGTAGTAATTGTTCCCATTTTTTTGAGTCCTTCTGTACGGAATAATTCAAGGTTCGTAAAGATCAATGCGTCCTCAAACGTATAAGGACATATTTCTGTTTCGGTATCATCATCTTTATTCCACTTGACCTTCACTGGAGTTTGGTAGGCAATCCTTACATTATTGATCAATTTCTCTTTATCATCAAGCACTAACAAATCGTCAATCTGCTCCTTTTCTGGAAGCCAATCTAATATTGAAGGATTTCCTGTGTTATATCCACTCCCTTTAGCTGTAATTACAGCCGGATGGGTCTCTTTCCCATCGACTCCCATTTTTGTTTCAGTCGCATCTATATCAGTCACAATTAGAGTCGCGATTCCAAGTCGTTCAATAAGTTTTCGGAACCTATGGGCATGTCGCCCATTCACCTCTATGACTGAAATATAATGCGAGTCCATTCCAACTTTCGATAGGAATCCAGGTACAAGTATTTTTTCAGCGGGACCTTCAACTAATATTGTCGCATCAGAGAAGAATATATCGTAATGAGTCAGACGAATATATCGTGTTACAAATTGTTGCGTTTCCTTATCGGGCCCAAATGTACTTGAAAGATTAACTACTTTTGAAATAGGAAGTTTATCGTCAGCATCCATAACTCGTCTGAAATAACGCATACAGTTTAAATCAAGTTCGTTTACAACATGATTTGAATGGGTGCTTAATACAAGTTGTGTACATAGCCAAGGATTATCCTCAATGAGTTTATTGTTGCATAGGGCTTCAAAAGCCTTTTTTACAAATACTTGTTGAGCCTGAGCGTGAAGATGCGCCTCAGGTTCCTCTACAAATACCACATGAATTGGCTCAATTTTCTCATCTTCGCTTAATTCTCTTAACCATCGATCTCGAAAATCTATAAGTTTTAGATAAATCGAGATAAGATTTCTATATCCTAGACCATTATATTTTTCGGGAAGTGTAAGACCTTCCAGTCCGTGTATGGCAAATTGGACTGCTGAATCATGCTTGATGGCTTCTTCTATCTGAATCTTGCTACTTATTCTTATCATTGGATTTTGAAATCCAGGATAATTGATATTCTTCAATTCACCAACAGGATCCTTAAAAGTCCTTCTTAGTTTTTCGTCATATGTCTCATTGGCCTTTGTTATACCTCCAATAAGAACCAGGTCATCCGAAGTTAAATCATCTTCTTCGAGACATCTGCTTTTATAGTATTGTTGGAACTGCCGTGATAACGTATCAATATCATTGTCAGTTTGTCCTTCTGGATCAGAAAAATCGCGTGATGCTAGAATCGTATCAACTCTGATTAGCTTATCTAATGGATTGAATCCAAGTTCATCATCGGGAGTACTCTGAACTCTTTCTTCATCATCTGGATCAAGGGCATAGTCTATGATATAATATTTAACATCAAAGTATTTTCTAAGATTTGCCCCTTTCCCTAAGAAATCACATAAATTTCTTGGATATAATTCCGGAGAGTACGCTTTCGCGTACTCCTCAGTTGACTCTAAAAAATTAGCTTTTATCTTGGCTTTTTTGTAATCGGTGTATAACGTTGTAACATCCTTGGGTACATATTGTCCACGTACTCCTACTACTTTACCGTCCCATGTGCTAAGTGAAGGTATCAGGTGGTTTACACGATACTGTTCTCCATCGTTCACTTGTATCCAAACATCCATTGATGGCACAATGTCATCCCATTTATGAGAGTCTAATAATGCCTCATCAACAGTGTCATTTTCCAACCACTTTTCGCCTATTGCATCAATTAATGCCCAATTAGTGGCTGTAAATTCCTTAAGTGTGAATTTTTCAGTATTTTTAAGGAACCAAACAATAGCACTAATGGCAGAAGTTTTTCCACTGTTATTAGCACCAACAAATACCGTCTCTCTTTCTCCAAAGTCTATATGGCAATTCTTTAATTTACGGAAATTCCGGATATGAACTGATTGTATTCTCATATGTTAGTTCTCCCTTTCTTTAGTCTTCTGGAAGACAATTTTTCCCAGATGGTACGCCCTAATTTAACTTCTTCTGACGAATAACCGTATTTCTCAATGAGTATTTTTTTGTCTGTAAAATCAAGAATTTTGTCAATAGATTCTCCTTTACGAAGCATTGCATCTATCTCATCAAAAATCATATCATTGTCTTCATTATAAGGCAGATATATGGACTCTACCTCGCTGGGCATCAGTTCTAATACGCCACCTCCAAAGTTCCTGCCTACTATTTCGGCATGAGCAAAAGAGAGTGAATTATAGTAGCTCGCTACAAATGCCTTGTGATTAGTGCCTAGCTTAAAGAATACACGATGCATTGTATCTGTAGTATAAGCTTGAGCACTGTTTAATACAAGACGAGGGAATAGATGATTTCTTCGTAGGAACAGAGCGTCTGAGAGTTTAACCGAAGGGATTACAAACCAGTCATCGCGGATGCTGGTCTTGTATCCTTTATTAATCCCATCTGCCTCGCCGGAGGCTATATATTCTTTTGCGCCGTCATGATTAGCAATTTCCTCTTTTGATCTAAACACAAGTAAGTGTGCACGACTACCTTTATTCACATTTTTCTGCCAGTCGTGCGTTGTGAAATCAAGACTTGACACTTGCACGCTTCTTCCGACCATGGGTTTTGCAAAATCATCTAATCCATAGAAATCAACAATCGATTTCGGTACTGTAAAATACTGATTGGCACCTGTCGTAATGCCGACTTCTACAGAAGCATAGTCTCCAATATGGTGTTCCGCATTTGATGACAAATTCTCAATGAAAGAGATTTCCTCTTCTGATAGAAAATAATATGACCACTTATCGGAATCCTTATTGACTGTTTTTGTGTTGAAATGCAGTCCTCCATTAAGCAGGAATTGTAAAGCTGGAATATCCTTGACATCAACATGGTCAATATTATGTCTTCCACTTCCATCTTTTTCACAAAGCAGCAAAACCACTTCTTGTTGAATGTCATCAAATACAAGCTGCTCAAATGAAATGATATTCACTTGGTTAAAGGTCTTGATAAGATAATTTCTAAGTTGCTTGGCATAGGATACTTGTAGTATATCTGCTGGCACAACAAAAGCAATTTTTCCTCGCTCCTTCAACAATAAAGAGCTACCTACTATGAAGGTTACCCAAGCATTTGTCAATTTTGAGTACTTCAATTTAGCCTTCTTAAAAATATCAGCAGCTAAAGATTGCAGCGATTGGTCATAATATTGGTAACGAATAAACGGAGGATTCCCAACCACAAGATCAAAACGTTGATTTGTCGTCAAGCAAAATTCATGAAAATCACGATTTTGAATCTTTGCGTCAGGAAGATCAATCGCCAATGCCTTATTAGCCTCTTCCTCATCTAATTCTATGCCAAGAAATGATGTAAAATCCATATTGAGATTTTGCATCTGCTCAAAGAATACACCATCTCCACAACTGGGTTCCAAAATATCAGGATGCGTCAAGCCTGACATTCCCCATTGTAACAGGAATGCGGCTATCTGCGGAGGTGTATAATATCCCCCTCTCAATTTCTGCTCGGTTGCATTTTCAAATAGTTGCATATATCTCTGATATTTTGGGTATTTGATAATATTCTTCCTCTGTCAGACAGAAGAGCTTTTGAATAAGAACCTCCATTTCATTCTTCTTAATGGAGAAATTTCTTTTCAAGGGTGTAAGGATTCGGTTGTTGTTCCCGGCATTGACAATTCTATCCCCAATTGAGATAAGTTCTTGTTGTAGAGCAGATATGTCATCATGCAATTGTTTATCAACCGGATTGGTAAAATCAATTGACCTAAAAGGTAATTGCTTGAGGACTTTAGTACCTCTTGCAATGAAACCACCCCGAAATATCTCACCATACAAAGATGAGACCCATTCAAGAGGTCTTGATGTGAGTAGTGCTTGGAGGTAATAAATTGAGTATGGAGAGTTCTCCGGCAAACTGATAATACAATATCCTGCGGTCCCTCCAGATGAAACCAAAGTGCCATAAATATCTACGGCATACTTTTCTCCTTGAGAGAGCACTCCTACAATTAGTTTGCATGGCAGTTCGCATGCTTCAAGACTCTGATGCCTTCCGTATCTATGCCATTCATTGTCATTGTCCGGGGTGGGCTTAATGTCACGAGTCTTTCTGTCCAGTTCGTGCTTAAAAGCCATTATGTAGGAATATCCTAAAGGATATTTTTCAGCCAATTCCTCCAGTGATACTATCTGCAACTTCCCATTGCCGTCTTTAATATAGGGGAAAATTACACGAGCATTCGGTCTGAATGAATTATAGGAACTCAGACCATCCTTGACAGTCTTAAAATAAGGCTTGGTAAGACTCTTTTCTATTTCCCATGTGGAGTTACCTCTCAAAAATGAATAAGTGGTTGCAGTCTCGGCGATAGGCTGAAAAATATAGGTCTTATTAGCACTTGTCTGAATACCGTTAAAGATATTATCGCTTCCAACTGCATCTGACAAGGTATAGCCATCTCTTTGAATCTTTTCAAAAAGTTGGTCGAATTCCATTGGTAATAATGCCCATGTATCAGAACTGATATAATCTGATGAGCGTTCAGTTATGTCATTAACGTCAAGTCTGGTTCTCCAAAGAGAAAGATCACGAACTTCTTCATACTTGAAGTTGGGATTGTTTTCCTTGGTTAAAATCAGCAGACACGTATATGTGGTTTTGCCATTGAATACTTGGTTTGCACCAAAGGAGATGAGTTCTGCGAGATGATGATTTATGGCAATTAAGTCTCTCAGTTTAAGAGCTGCACCTACTTTCATGAATTTGCTAGGTATGATATACCCAAGAGCTCCATCATCTTTTAAGAGTTGAAGCCCACGTTCTATAAACAGGAAGTACTTGTCATACTGTTTATAGGCCGAATTGTATTTTGACGGATATAATGGATGCTCTAATGGAGTAAGATTCTTCATATCCTCCGATGACATATATGGAGGATTCCCAATAACGACATCAAATTTCAATTCTCCGAAATCGTACGTGTTAATAGACTCTCTGAGGTTTGTGTTTTTTACATCATCAGGCCCCAAAAGGCTGTTCCCGAAAAATATATTTTGAGATAAACTTGGCAATATCGGCTTATGACCGGATAAAGAGTTTACATTCTCATCCTCCAGCACCTTAAGCAATAGCCCAAACTTAGTCGCTTCTGTCGCATTGTAATCTTTATCTACTCCAAAAATACAGTTAGTAAGTATTTTAACCTTCATAGAGTAGGGCAAACGAAAACCGTCTATACCAGTGCGGCAGAGTTCTTCCGGATTATTATGAATATAGTAATCCAATGTAACGTCACACAATAATTGGAATAGTTCCAGTAAAAATGCACCAGAACCGCATGCGATATCAGCAAATTTCATCTCGCATAGTTGGCCCAGATTTTTACCTACGGCTCTAGGGAGTACGGCACGCCTAAGTATCTCTTGGATTATATATGTCGGTGTGGTAACAACGTCTCTATCGACATTTTCCGGCTTATCAACTAGCACCAACGAACCATCGACATCTGCAATCCGTTTAGAGAGGAATATTTCATAAATCCGACCAAGAATATCTGATGACAAAACGGCAAAAGAATATGGAGTTTCAGGATAATACAACTGCCTTACAATATCCCAGAAAGTCGAAGATATATTGCCGATTAATTGTGGTGCCAGAAACTCATCAAAGAGACCGGAATTATACTTTAGGTCGGCCTTATGGAATAAAGATACTAATTCAGTAGCATCTCCTTTTTCTGCAATATACAGTAATTCTTGATAAGTCTCAATGTTGCGATCCTCACATACACGTAGAAATAGGAGTTTATTAATATAGCTTTGCACGATGTCCGATAATTGGTCGAGCGGCATCTTTGGACTCTCTCGATGTATTTCATTCGCTAACGCAAGTCTCCAATTATTTATCTGCTCAAGAAATAACTTATCTATTGGCTTGTAATCGATATTGCGTTCAATATGCGCCCAGTTCTTATCAAAATCACCATTATATACACTGTCCTGACTCAGCAAGGAAGAAATCTCATCAAATTTTTCCGCATATTCAGTATAATGATAGCTCTTGATGAGACACTTTTTTCTACTATCGTCACCATTTACAGGTATGGTTGTATCGTAGATGTACAAATACTCAAAATTAGAAAGCACAGAAATATTAAGTCCTGCAGTATAACCATATCTGCGCACTTGTCTGGCTGGACCATCTTCCACCTCAATTTTGACATGCGGTTTCTTGGCTTCCAAAAAGAATTTTCTTTCTGAAAACAGTCTAAAAGTGTAATCTGGTTTCTTAGTATTAGTATGGGCATTAGCTTTTAAGGGTTCTTCCAAAAGAACCTCCCTCTCATTAGTGCTCTTACCCTGAACGTTTTTAATATCCCAACCCAACAATTCAAACAGAGGGTCGAGGAAATCGCTCCGTAATAAGGTTTCGTTATATCGTTCTGATTTGTAATAGTCAAAATCTTGTCGAAATCTTGATACCAGATCAGCAACTTTTATTTTCTTTTCCATATTCAGCTATACTTTCTGAAACAATAGATAAAACATCATTTGCTGATGACTCACCAGCGATTACATCATATACTTTGTCTGCTAACCATAATTGTCGTAATTCGCTTTCATCTATATTGTAGTATTTGGCCAATATGGGTATATGCTCTTCTTTTGCAAATCTTTCTCCTCGCTCAATGCGGCTATACATAGGTGTATCTATGTCGAGCAGTGCCGCTATCTGTCTTTGTAGATAGTGATTCTCTTCTCTCAACGACTTTAATTTCTGTGCGAAATACATTGTTGTCAAATTTTGATTTGTCAATTTATGACAAAATTAATAATTATTTTTGATGCAACCAAATTTCCTCAACATTTTCTGTCAAGTAGAAGCTGATGGAAGGTATAAGAAAGTGCCATCGGCAACTGCGTTGGCTGTCGATGGCATTGAATTGGGATTAATGTCACATATGGAAGCCTCCGTTGAGGTGCTTGCCTCGGCGTTTGGCGCGCCATGCGTCGAGGGCTTGCTTAGGAGTAAGCTCCGGATGTCTTGCCTTGAACTCAGGGAATGTCTCGGCATCGCCTCCGGATACTGAACAGCCTCCATCATCGGGGGCAGGCGGTTGCTGAGTATGACTGAGCGATGAGGCAAAGGAAGAAGTCGCAGACTGCTTAGGCTCGTCTGGATTTGATGAAAATACTTTGGGGACTTTGACTTCCGGTACGAATTTCAAATAGACGGTAGAGTATTCTCCCTTACATCCATCGACACGGATTGCTTTACCGGCAACGTAGTCATTAATCTGCTGTCCCGAAAATTTCACTCCTCGGAAATTGGTTATCGGGACAATAGAGCCGTCGGCATACATCCATTTTGAGTCGGGATGCAATGGTCGATTCTCTGAAAGATGCTTTCGAATATTACTGTAACTGAAACGCCGGTCAATCTTCGATGCAGAAAACCGTTTCCCTTTTCGGGTGTACCACAGGCCTTGCACCTCATTGGTGCCACGCCTGTATTTGTATTCTATACCGACACCTGACGCTTTGAGTTTAGCCTTGAATTTGTCAAAATCGCAGATGCTACGATCTTCCCATGCATCATTTACTGCATTGAAAATCTCATATCTGATTTTCTCGACACCACGAAGTTGGTCCACATTCGTATGCTGCTTACCTTCGGAAATATGCAGCCCATACTCCTCAGTCAAGGAACGACAAGCGTCTTTATTGCGGCTATAATCATTACTGTCGGAGATAGTATCACCGAAATTATTGATGCGGCTATACACCAAATGGCAGTGCGGATAATCCTTGTCGAAATGTCTGACCAATATATAAGGAGTGCCTTTTATGTCCATTCTCTCCATATATTTTCCAGCGATTTCAACCATCATTTCCTCTGTCACCTTGTCCTTATCCAAGGCGTGAAAGTTGAGAGAAATGTGTCCGACCGGGTCTTTGACATTCGGATTCATAGATATGTTATCCTGTAAAGAGGCGGTGATTTCCGCTCGCCCACCTGACAGAAATACATCTTTAGAGTCGATGATTTTCCATTCATCACAGGGCGAACCATCCGGTTTGTCCTTCTTCTTTCGGGTGACATAATCAATGCAACCTCCGGCACTTCCGCCGTTGCTTATCTTGCCCATCATACGCTGTCGGGAGTATTACGATAGGTTTTGATAAGCGACAAAATAAAGTCCCGGCATTCGTACATGTCCCGAAAAAGTTGGACAAGGTTCTCATTTGTTGAACCTCTGTTTAGAATAGATGAACAGAATTTGGCGATGCGATTGAGATTCTCGGCTATGCCCTGGAGATCTCTAATCGCCTTTACGTCTTTGGGTTTTAGACGCTCCGTCACCGTACAATGGATTGATGCCTGACGGATATATTCCGAACGGTTCAATCCAGCAACAATTGCCTTGTTCATCATTATCTCATATTTGTCGAGGTCGTATTTCACCGGAACAACGATTGACTTTCGTTCCTCGGCGGGTAGTTTGGGTCGACCTTTGGAAGGTCGGGAATTGTATCTTCTCATAATAGCAGTGTGTTTAGAAGTCTGTGACCATCGGGAGCGGTTGGGCGAGTCGTTTTCGGATTACTTGTAATACGAAAACATAAACTCGCTCCAACCCCAACCGAGCAATGACGATAGTTTCATGCTGCGTGAAACTAAAGCCTGTTTTTAGTGGTCGTGAATAATCATTTTTAGATAGTTGCAATCAAGCAATCAGAGTTTGCGCCAGATTTCGTGGTCGGCGGCGTAGTCGTCCATGTGGCGGAGAAGCACCGAGTCGATGAAGCCGGAGATGGTGGTGTCGATGCCGCCGAGACGACGAACCATCAACGCGATACGGTTGTATAGTTCCTTGCTGATGCTTGTCTGCTTTCGCTGTTCAAGTATCTTCGGAGAGAGGTATGCTGACTTGTATTCCTCGTACTCCATCTTGCGCTGTTTGATGCCGACTCGCTGTTGCTTCGGCTCGGCTGCTGACGGTAGAGCAACTGTTGTATTGCTCTCGGTGGTTGCGGTATCCGCATTGTTGACAGCGGTGTCGCTGTTGGCTTCAACACCGTTGTTGAAGATGTTGTCAGTCATTTCGGATGACTGAGTTTCTGTAAAATTCTTTTTCGTACTCATAGCTGTAAATTTGGATTGTTTGTATTTTTTGTTGTTAGATACTCATTCAGGTCGTTGCAACCTGAGTAGAGTGTGGAGCGGTCAATTACCTTTATTCCGAGTTGCTCTGTCAACTGAGCCAGTGCCGTATTACCCGCAACGTCGTTGTCAAGATAGCAGCGGATGGCGATGTAATCCCGCAGGTGGGGGATTGCTTTGTTGACATTGCTGACAGAGTTGAGAATGATTGCATCCGCTCCGATGATTCCGAGTGTCAGTGCTGACATGTAGTCAATGAACCCTTCAAACACGGCACACTCCGCTGACGGGCCATCGCGTATGCGCCGTATGGATATGTCTTTCGGAGATATGCAGCCTTTGAAATATCGGTTGCGTATCTCTTGGCCGCCGGATTCGTTGGCAAAGGCAACGGCATAGTACCGCTTGCCACGGCAACAGTAATGAATCTGTTGACAGTGCGCCTTTGAAATCTCCGGTGGTATGCCACGCTCTTGAAGGTAAGCGACAAGTGCGTGGCTCTCCAACGGCACAACTCGGATGTTCTCAAAACTCGGGGTAGAGTGTCGCGGAGCAAAAGAGGAAGCGACTGTCTGCACCGATGGCACCGGGCATCTGTCGGCGATACAACGCATGAGATAGCGCAGGTCGGTTGACTGATACATCTCGGCTGCAAGGTCTATGATGTTGCCGCCTCTGCCTACACCGAAGTCATACCAGCAGTTGAGCGTGATCTCCACCTTGAACGATGGCGTATACTCCTGTCTCAACGGCGACTTATACCAGAGTTTGTCTCCACACCGTCTGACCGGCTCATGTCCGAGTCGGGACATGAAGGTGGCTAAAGGGATAGTTTTTATCTCTTTGAACATAGTGGTAAAAATGTTTAGGGGTGGTAGTTTAGGTTCAGCTCACATATATACACACCGTACCGAACTAAACTCAATTAGTAGTAGAAGTCGCGGTTAAACTGGTAGGCTCCGTTCTCCTTTACAATCATCCGCTTGTTCATCAGAAAAGTCTTCAGTTTGGTGACCTTTCCGTCGCCATACGGATAGCCGCATGATGCGTATGCCGCCTTGATTTTGTCCTCGCAGTTCTGGCATCCCTTGATGGCTCCATCGGCGAAAGCGAGTTCAAGAGCCTCTCGGTGTTGGTCGGGCGACAGTTCGTTGTAAGAGAACACCTGCTGCTTGGAGGCTTTGCAGAATGTGTGGTTCTCGGCAATCTCCGGCAGACCGTAGTCATTGACCCTGAAAGCGAAAGGCGCGAAATCCATTGCCCTGATGCACGATGCCGAAACTTCGGTAACTTCATCGTCAGTCGAGCTTTTGGAAACCTGCAATACTGTCTCGGCTTTGTTGTTCAGTTCAGTACCGACATGGCCGCGCACGTTGTCATCGCTCTTGTTGAGATGCAGGACGGTATGAATGTGTATACGATACTTGTCCGTCCATTCCATCAGCTTGTTTATGAGCCTTGATGATTCGGTGGCGTTGTTGATGTCAAACATCAGGTCTCGCACTCCGTCTATGATTACCAGTCCGACATTCGGTGTGGTGGCTATCGCCCTGTCTATAATCTCCAATCGCATATCCGGGACATGCGCCCGTAACTGGGCAAAGATAAGATTATTGGGATGGCGGTCGAGCGGCAAACCGGCGAGCTGCAATGCTCGGCGTATCACCTTCTGGCAGTGATATGGACTTTGCTCGGTGTCGAAGTAGAGGACAGTCCGCTTGTTGTCAGGAAATTCAGCTACATATCTCAGCACCTCTCCATTCATCAGTGCCGCCGCTACGATGGCGCTCACGTTGAATGTCTTTTTGCTCTTGGCTTTTCCTGTCGAGGCTGAGAAGTTGCCGAGAGTACCTATAACGGAGCCGTTGCAAAAGAGAACTTCAGGAACCACGGCAATCTCATCGGTTACTCTGATTTGCGAAGCCTGCCAAAGTCGGTCAAGTTCGTTTGCATCCATCATTTTAAACCTCGCTGGATGATGAGACCTTCGACATCGGTCTGTCGGTAATAGATTTTGCGACCGATTTTCACCGCTTCGAGATACTTTTTCTTCTGCCAGTTCCACAGAGTGGCGGGACAGATTGCGAATTTCTCCAGCACCTCGGCTTTAGACAGGAGATTCTCCTGCGACTCCTTAACCATCGAAGGGAGCAACCGCTCGATGGCTTGATTGATGATATGTTCGGAATATTCCACAAGGTCTTCGATTTGAACATTCAGGGCAAGACCTGTAACCCCGCTCTTGACGAGTTCAGCGATATTGGTCATATTAGTTCTTGTTCCGCCGGAGGATGGAAGGCATGGAGCGATGGCGGATTTGGTCATCCCACACCTTTCGTCAAAAAATGACATGGATTCAGTGGTCTCCCGATTTGACATAAGTATGGCAATGACACACTCGACACGTACGCGGCCAAGGCGAATGACAATATCAAAATCGGAAATGGGAAATGGCCATAAAAACGATGTACATTCCGTGGGCTCTTTGGCTCTCCCGAAGCCTCAAGCATTACTGGGAACAAAATTTACGGCTTCTTCTTTGCCAAAGGAAGAAGGCTGGCGCTTTACCCTGCGCGGGTACTGTAAGGAGGTCTGTCCTCGCGCTGTCTCCGGATACAGCAGACTGACCATGCAGACCGAGATTATATTATCCCGATAACTGCGGATATACTCGACAAACATATCGTCGAAGAAGTTGGTTTTCTGAAAAATGCCGGTTTCCCAACATTTCCCATATTTTACCCAACATTTCCCAACATTTTTTATTTCTGATGCTCGACCGTGAACAATCGGGCCACAGATTGGTTGTCGGTATATCCAAACAACGATGCTACTTGTGAAATTGTTCACTTAAAAATCTAACAATTAGACACTTGTCTGCAATTCGTCCGGCGTTGTCCGACATCCTCAAAAGAAATGCTGCTTAATAATCAGAACACTTAACCTTGAAAACACTCCAAATGTTAAAAATCAAATGTCCGATATTTTTTTTGAGATTTTACCTCGCCCCGTACCTCATCATCATAGAATTTCTCAAATGACAACAGCCCCGACCGCCACGTCACATCGACGCAGCAGCCGGGGCGTATGTCAACGACCCTAGTCCCCGAGATTAGAAAGTGAAGTATCGCGGTGGGTTAATAAAAGTTAAAGAATTTATTTGGGAATGATTCAACTCACGTCAACTACGATTATCTTGATAAAGTTGCGGCATTGCGCGGAGGCTGGTTGACACCGCGTTGACACGGAGTGAAACTAAAAATCGCAAGTGATTGAGAATTAATCACTTGCGATTTATTGGTGTGCCCAAAACAGGACTCGAACCTGCACTTCATCGCTGAAACTAGTCCCTGAAACTAGCGCGTCTACCAATTCCGCCATTTGGGCGGCACGTGTCTGAAACAAATGCTTCCAGTGCCCAGAACAAGACTCGAACTTGCACGTCGAAACCGACACTACCCCCTCAAAGTAGCGCGTCTACCAATTCCGCCATCTGGGCAACATCACGGGCAGGACGGCGCGAACCGCGACCGTCTTCACCCCGAAGGGGCTGCAAAGATAGTATTTTTTGACAAAACAGCAAACAAGCCCGCCGAGCCTACCATGCTTTTACGATCTTGCCCGTTTGCAGCACCTTGCCGCCTTTCTGCAAACGGTACAGGAATCCTCACGTTGAAAGCCCGGAAACGTCTATCGGGAAGCCATCCACCTCCATAGCCAATACCCGCTTGCCCGGAATATCGTACAACTCGAGTTGAATGCCCTTTTCCTCCAATCCTTCTATAACGAGGGTTTGCCGGTGGTTGCCAAAAAAAGACATCGCAGGCTTTTACGGGAGCAGTATTCTTTATCTGAACAGGCTCTTCCCATTTTCCGCTGCATTCACACTGATAATAGTGATTTTTTCTGTTATTCATTTTGATAAAGATATTAATCATTATATAAAACAGTTAAAGAACCACTGAAATCGTGTTCCTTCCATTTATAGTCTTTCAGTCTCATATACCAAAAATATGGACCACTGGGAACTCTTTTGCCATTTTGACGACCATCCCATATGGTGATTTTCCCATCAGAATTTATAGCTTTTGTATTATAATACATTTCTGTACCTTTTACATTTTCTATAATTACTTCTAATTTAATGTATCCAACTAAAATTATATTCCAAACATCGTTATCTCCATCTCCATTAGGCGTAATAATATTGGTAAAATTTTGGCAGATATGCGAGAACTCTCGAACAAAATTTGTAGGATCGGAATCTATTTGGATAGAAAAGTTGGCATCTGATTCCAAAGAAAAACCCTCATTCAAAACTACTGCTTCTCCGGCAATCAACTCATAGGGGACTTCTCTGTTTTTAAACGTAACCTCCCCTTCTGTAGATATTTGTTCAGAGGCGACATACCAATTCTGATTCGCCAACACACTGTTATCGATACTCATGGTTTTGGGGGCATTCCCGCAAGGTTTACAGGGCCCTCCGCAATCCATATCTATTTCTCCCTTATCCACATCATGAACGCAATTGGAACAATGTTCCGGATAGACCGTCTCTCCGATATGAAAGAAGTGGCTGTTCAATTTCTGATATTCATAAATCCAGTTTTGTCTGTAAGATTGGCAATTATTGCTGGAAGAGTGACATGCGTAGGTGTTTTCGCTTAGGTCTCGTATGCATAGAAGGGAGTGTCTGACACCTTGTGACGGTACATAAAAAAACACAGGATCCCCCTCCTTTACAAAATCAGGTTCGGCCTCACTTTCAGGAAGCTCTTTGTATTGAAATTTCTGTATGTCACGAAGGTGTCGGACAAGATAATCCACACTAGATATGACATGGTCGTCTTTCACACCAAGGCCCTTTCCATCCGCACCTTTCGACAAATCTAATCCACCGGCGATAAGGCATTGGGAGACGAATGCGGCACAATCTCCACCATATTCAGTATAATCATAGTAAGGCCCGTTTGGTCGTATATTAAAACCATCACACCATTTTTTGGCATAGGCAGCCGCAGCCGTATGATCAAAATTAACGGCATTTTGCCCGGCAACAGAAATCTGCATTGAGACATCTTCAGTGGTTTCCGCCTCCAATTGTTTCCTTGTTTTAGAACGGACTTTCTTGCGGTCAAATCTTAAAGATCGATGGTCGCTGATGCGTTCGTAAGCCGTCTTGACCTCCTTTACAAGTTCTTTATTCCCCGTGTCTGCCGATAATTCCTGCAAAAGGGATTGGCTGGCTTTCTTGTCAATAAATCCCAACCCCCAGGCGGCGCGGGTTCTTATGAACGGATCTTCGGAGCGCACAAGCTTTCGTAGTACAGGAATGGCTTTCCCATAACAGTCTTTCATCGCAAGACTATTAGCTGCTGCCATTTGCTCTCTTTCATTTTTCGCATTTTTCAAACGAAATGAATAGTACCTTATGGCTTCTTTTCGTGGGGTATAATCGTAGATGTTAGAAATACATTCTTTGCAGATTTTAGGATCTATGGAACGGTAACATATTTCGTTTACAATAGGAACTGCTCTCTCATCCTCCAACAGTATTATTGTCCTTCCGATCCGCAGTTTTTCCTCGTCGGAAAGGTTTTCCTTGGCGCGTTCCAACAATGCCGGAATCGCATTCCGGGCATCGACCCATACCAGATATTGCAGAGCCAGCATCCTGAACTCCAACGAGGTGTCGGCGAGGGCTGCCTGCAACAGGAAATCCTGCGTCTTGGCACAGGAAACCTCCCCCAGGCGGCGCAAGGCCCACCATTTTCTGTCATAGTTTGTGCTTGTATCATAAATGGTGATATCTTGTTGTATGATGCTGTCCGCACAGTTCCGTTGTTTGCGTTCCTCCTGCCATTCTCTGCCGGTCTTTTTGAAATCCTCAAACCAATGTTCTCCTGTTGTCTTCACTCTCTGTGCCTGACCGGCCATGGCAAACAAAATGGCGAATGCAATTGTGAGTCTTGTTTTCATCTCTCCCTCCCTATCTCTATTCAGTAACCACCATGCGTTTGCTGTCAATCACCTTGCCCGATACTATCAGGCTATAGGTGTAGGTGCCCGGAAGCAGTTCTCCGGCGGAGAGCTCCACCTGTCCTACCTCCTGCGTGCGGGAGAGCTGGATGTTCTCAACCATGCGGCCCCCCATATCGAAAACCTGTATGTAGGCGTTGCCCGCCGCTTTGGGCAGTTCATAGCGGATGATGGTGCTTTCGGAGAACGGATTGGGGAGGTTCTGGAACAACCTGGCGGCCTTTACGGTGTTTTTTGGACCGTTTTTCGGAGCCTTGTCCGGTGCGGGAGGGGTGGCTCCATTCTGTACCAGAAGGCGCTGCACGATTTCTTGCAGGGATACAAGTTGCGTCTGCAGTTCGGACACCTGGTCTTCCAGTTCCGACTTTTCCTCCTGCGTTTCCTGAACCGCCTTTACCAGATAGGGAATCACCGAAGTGTAGTCCACCACATAAAGGTCGGTGCCGGGGAGTTGCCCCACCAAATGGGGCAGGACTTCCAGCATTTCCTGCGCCAGAAAACCCGCTTTGTCTTTGAGACCGGCCGTATCCTCCAGGGTGTCGGTCCGGATGAAGTCAAAACTTACCGGATGAAGCTGACGGATGATTTCCGAAGCATTTCCCAACTCCTTGATGTTTTCCTTGTAACGTGCATCGGAAAATTGTCTTGAAGTCAGTTTGTGGTAAGGTTGGTACGTATAACTGAAGCGAAAATATTTCTCAGGACTTCCCAGATCCATGTAGTTCGCCCTTTCGGGGCTGATGTATCCATAATCGTATGTATCAAGATTGGGAACAATGGAGAGATTACTCGGCCTCGTGGTACTTCCGGAGATCTTACTTATATCGTTTTTGATATGAACATCGCATTGGGGCAAGTCGATCATGATTCCGTACGCAGGTACTGATATTATCGGATTGCCATTGAATTTCAACTGATTATAAAATTCAACCGAAGATGAACTTACTTGAATGGCCTTGCTTTGGGCAGAGGCGGTATAGGTTCCGGACAATGCCATGAGCATGAGAAAAAAGTTACGGAATGACTTTTCCATGATGTTTGCCTTTAATGGTTATTGACGATTTTCCTTAGGTCTCGGGCGACTTGCCTGTGTTTTCTCTTTTCTTTCCGGTTCTTTAGTTTTTGTGGACAATCAGTTCATATGTCGTAAAGATACGGAATAATTCCGACATACACAAGATTCATAGGTTTTTACGGCATCTGAAATTTGCGCTTCGATTTTGAATCCACAGCATCGAAGCCTATGTAAACGGGTAAACGTCGATCCTTCTCCTTAACTTCCAAAAGCCAAAACAGACGGCTATCGTGAGAAAAGTCCACGTTTAAACGCTGAGGTCGGATGGAATCAGCCCATAACCAAGGATAGTCCCGTTCATAAAGAAATGTTTTTGATTTTCATATTACAGTGATTTTACGATCTTGTAAGGAGAAAGGGCGGCCGCTTCAAAAATTTGAAGCGACCGCCCTCGCAGAATGATAGATTTCAATCAACGACCGGACTCTGACATGTTTTCTTAGTTTTCCAAGGCGTGGGGCGACCCTCAAAAGGCTACCTTGCTCCGGCAAAGATTACGGTGTCGAGAGTGAAAACAGGTTTCTCATCAAGCAACATTTGTAAGACTCCGTAAGTCTTGCTATAGTAGAATTGTATCAAACCGTTAATGTTAGATTGCTCACGAAATGCCACATTATGGTAAGTACGTTCACCTATCAGAACACTGTCATAAACTTTACCTATAAACCGCATCCCACTGGTGTATAAGATTTTCGATCCGCAAAGAGCATCAGAATTAAAATAAAAAGTAGCATACAAGGGTCTAGATGAGTTATAACCGAAATTCCAACCCTGAACCTGGATGTCAAGTTTATAAGCGCTATCTTCCGATTTCAGATGCACGGTTCGATATTCCTCCCATATGTATTCATCATAATGATCCCACCACGAAGTCTCATCCGTTACGGTTAACATGACACGGTTACCTTTTGCATCTATACAATACACGGTATCACCTGTTTGATACGGAATCATCAGCCTGTCTGATGCCCTGACATTATATCGGCTAACCGTATGTATACATGCGACAGCAAATAGCACCGCTACTATCGGAAGGAAATAAGGTAACTTTTTCATGGCTATCTTATTTTAACTTTAACGAGATAGGGCAAGTGGTCGGATATTTGCTCAAACCTTCAAGGAGAAACCATGAAAATTTTCTGTTACGGTTTCTTTCTCACAAGAAAGCAGAAACAATCCCGTTAAGGAGTATGGTTTTAATATGTGATTACCAGTGTTAATTCTCCGGTAACAGAAGCCATTCCTCTGCATTGGATTTTTCCGGCTCGGGAGCATAGCGTAACAATCCTTTGCTTTTTGAAAGATAGATGGAATCCTCTCCGTTTGTCTGCACAGCGACATCCTCAAAAGTCTCTCCTGTCGGCGAGGTCCACTGATTCAGTGATTGCAGTCCACTAAACCAAATGCTAAACTCTTTGTTTTTATGTGTCAAGGAAATGCTGAACCAATCAATATACACAGAATAATTGTCTTCGCTCGCTCCTCTTATGGTGTAGTTTATATGGCTGGAACTATCGGAATCATATAAAAACAATAACATCTCGCATTCGCACAAGACCTCCAGCCATGGGTCACTGTAGTATTTCGGCGAAAAGACGGGACTGCCAACAATCAATGTCACGGTATCATTTCCGACAAGGTAGTGCATTTTTTTCCCTTTCTGCGAGACGGGGGCATAGTCGGTCTTTTCTCTCGGATAGGCTGGGCAATACTTCTTGTTGTCCTTATGCCCACACATTACAAAGAAAACACAGGCAATAAGTGTAAAAAAGAAGGGAAATATTTTGATTTTCACGATACAATGATTTTACGATCTTATTAAGGGAAAAAGGCGGAGGCTTCAAAATTTGAAGCCTCCGCCCCGCGTTTTCTTCAATCGCATGGCTCAAACTGGTAGTAGTCGCCTTTTGAATCCACAACATCGACGCCTGTGAAAACGGGTAAAGGCGAAGGCTGATACTTCTCCTTAAAATACAAAGCCCAAAACATACGGTTATCGTGAGGAAAATCCACATTTAACCTGTGGGTTCGGATGGAATCAGCCCATAACCAAGGACATGTCCGCCCATAAAGCCTTTTTATGGAATCCACGGCAGAGGCAGAGTCTTTTCCTACGTTACTTTGGTAATATACCGTACCACAACCGTTCTTTATGCTGAAGGTGTCATCCGGTTTCAGCTCGAAATCGTTGTCTTTCCTACAGGCCCATAGGGCCAAAGCTATTGACAAGAGAAGGATGAATGGTTTTATGGTTTTCATGGTATGATTTTGTTTTCATATAAAAGCAGCATTACAGCAACTGCCAAACCTGACCCAATGCCGTGCCATCGGCGTTTGCCGGAACATAACGCACAAGTCCTTCATCGTAGGAAATCCAGACGGAGTCTTTAGTAGGCCAATCTACAAAAAACAATACAGGACAATAGGTTTTCCCCGTAGGCGCCATATATCCTAAGAGAATTTGATAATCTTGACTTTTACTAAAAACAGTGTCTTCAAAATCATAAGAAAACTGGATTCTTTCATATTCTTTTTGATCCATATAGCCAATCGTTATATGGTATTGAGCAACAATACATTCAGGACATAACCCCTGTTCGTATTCAATCAAATATGAATTTTTATTTCCAATTGACTGTGTGGCTGAAGATCGGCAATACTTCATGAGGTTGATATCCCTCTGGCTCAGTTTATATCCTTTGGAAAGAGATGGCTTTTCTACCTTTAAAACACATGTATCCTTTCCTATAAGATATACCAATTCACCTCCTTCATATTGCACCGGCATAAATTTTGCCATATTTTCAGGATATGAATCACATTGACGCCCACAAGATGACAGCAGGATTCCCGTCACAAACACCGATATAGTGAGTGCGATTATTCTACGATTATGCATAATTCACCTCCTTCCTCTACTTTAAAACCGCTACCCAATATCACCTCACCTCCGGCCTTAAGGGTCAATGAGGCACCATTTTTCACAACAAAGTTGCCGGATATTTCGATGGTGTCGGTCGCTTCGAAAACAGTGGATATTCCATTGACCAACGTATAGTCACCATCAAACACAATATTGGCGGGTTTGGTCGAAACCCCGTCGAGGACAAAGGAAGGATCGCCCATCAGGTTGAATGCCTGCATCATCCGGTTTGACCATTTGACGGAAAACCTGCTATGCGCATCATTCCTGTATTTGTCCATACCCCTATGTATTGCTGTACCCAATTGCTCTCTATCCTTAAAGCCCCTCATGACACCACGCACGATAAATTTAAGTTGTTGTGCCCTTATGAGTATAGATGGCCCGAAGTAAGAAATCGGGCCATTGTCACATACGATACTTGTCGGGAAACGGCTGTTTTTTTTGTCACCATCTTCATAAAATCCTGTACTGCAGGAAAAACCCCACAATATTGGCGAGAACATATTGTAAGTGAAATTGGAAGGAGAATATCCCCCACCTCCTGTTTGATGAGAAACATCCCAAAGACCGATTAGTCCATGCCCGACATAGATAATCATTTTAATTTTTTCGTTTTGTATAATATTGTTTTGCGTCACATGGGGTTCATAAATCGTATATCCTCGGTCCCCGAGCCTTTTCTTTATGGCTTCATAACACTTGTCAAATCTTTCACCCATTTTTTCATCATTACCGGCAGAACCTTTAATTGTTACAGCCTGCGGTGTCACGGTGGCATACGCCTTCTCCATTGCCATGGTTCGATTTATAATGGAAACGGCTTGCGCCTCCGTACTTATAGGCCATCTTCCCACAAAATAATCCCCATAGACCCTTTTCTCGTCAGTATGCTTTCTATAACTTTGATCGGTCAAGGGGTCTCCATCTGAAGTCGCATAATGTGTTCCTTCGTTGGCGGGTATCCTGTTTACATCTCCTGCCAATAGGATAAAGGTAGGACGCTGCACCGAAGGGAGGTTGTCTATGTACTGATTGATTTCTTTGGCGGTTTTCCCCGTTTCTTCGGTGGTTACGATGCTGGTGTTGTAGCCGAGTGTGTTTTTGTAGGCGGCGAAGACCGACAGGGCATTCTTGAACTCTTTTGTCGTAATTATCAGATAATTGCCTTTTTTAACATTACCCTTGGGCACATTGAAGTTCGAAAAATAAGAACTCAGATAGGACACCCTTGCCTCGGTCGCTTCTACCGGTTGCGGTACGGATGAAGAGTTTTCATCGAAATTCAATGTGAAAGTGGCTGTGTTGATCACATACAGTTTATTTTGAGCCGGAATATAGGTGAACGGATAAATAGTTAAAGCTACCGCTTTCTGTCCCATTACCTCGTAAATCTCCGACACTTCATAAATGGCAGTCAGGGGAGTTTCGTTTCCTGAATAATACGCTGTATTCGGAATATACATCAACGACTCGTCTTCGCTCCCATCACAGTAAGGAAGTATTTTTCTTGTCAATGCCCGTTGAGACACGGAACTTGGAACAGCCGTGACTTGGCAGGCCGTGGCCGTTTGAGGTACAGATAGATAAACGGTAAGTTGGGGGAGTTCAGGATAACCCTCGTCCGCCCATATTCCGTACTCCTCTTCATCCGTCAGCATCTCTATGGTTTGAAATGTAGTGGTTTGCGTTGAACTTGTGGCAACGGTTTCCGTTCCAAGTTGCCATTGCCCGAGCGTAAAGGAAACCTGTATGTTTTTACCCGATGACCTTATCTGGACAGGTGAAGCGGGAGAAAACCACGGCAATAAAAAGGGCGCCGCAAGCAGAAGATATTTTCGTTTCATCTCACCTCCCTATTTATTCGGTAACCACCATGCGTCTGCTGTCAATCACCTTACCCGATACAATGAGACTGTAGGTGTAGGCTCCCGGAAGCAGTTCTCCGGCGGAGAGCTCCACCTGCCCTATTTCCTGCGTGTGGGAGAGCTGGATGTTCTCAACCATGCGGCCTCCCATATCGAAAACCTGTATGTAGGCATTGCCCGCCATTTGGGGAAGTTCATAACGGATAACGGTGCTTTGTGAGAACGGATTGGGGAGGTTCTGGAACAACCTGGCGGCCCTTACGGTGTTTTTGGGACTGTTTTTCGGAGCCTTGTCCGGTGCGGGAGGGGTGGCTCCATTCTGTACCAGAAGGCGCTGCACGATTTCTTGCAGGGATACAAGTTGCGTCTGCAGTTCGGACACCTGGTCTTCCAGTTCCGACTTTTCCTCCTGCGTTTCCTGAACCGCCTTTACCAGATAGGGAATCACCGAAGTGTAGTCCACCACATAAAGGTCGGTGCCGGGGAGTTGCCCCACCAAATGGGGCAGGACTTCCAGCATTTCCTGCGCCAGAAAACCCGCTTTGTCTTTGAGACCGGCCGTATCCTCCAGGGTGTCGGTCCGGATGAAGTCAAAACTTACCGGATGAAGCTGACGGATGATTTCCGAAGCATTTCCCAACTCCTTGATGTTTTCCTTGTAACGTGCATCGGAAAATTGTCTTGAAGTCAGTTTGTGGTAAGGTTGGTACGTATAACTGAAGCGAAAATATTTCTCAGGACTTCCCAGATCCATGTAGTTCGCCCTTTCGGGGCTGATGTATCCATAATCGTATGTATCAAGATTGGGAACAATGGAGAGATTACTCGGCCTCGTGGTACTTCCGGAAATCTTACTTATATCGTTTTTGATATGAACATCGCATTGGGGCAAGTCGATCGTAATTCCGTACGCAGGTACTGATATTATCGGATTGTCACTGAATTTCAATTGCTTATAAAATTCAACCGAAGATGAACTTACCTGAATGGCCTTGCTTTGGGCAGAGGCGGTATAGGTTCCGGACAATGCCATAAGCATGAGAAAAAAGTTGCAGAATGACTTTTTCATGATGTTTGTCTTTAATGGTTATTGACGATTTTTTCCTTAGGTCTCGGGCGACTTGCCTGTGTTTTCTCTTTTCTTTCCGGTTCTTTGTTTTTGTGGACAATCAGTTCATATGTCGTAAAGGTACGGAATAATTTCGACATACACAAGATTCATAAGTTTTTACGACATCTGAAATTTGCGCTTCGATTTTGAATCCACAGCAACGGAAATTTCCTACCTTTGGTATCCAATAAAGAGAAGACATGTTGTCTGCCATCAAAATCCCGCCTTTTCTGGAGAAAGGGCAGAAAGTCGCCTTGGTTTCACCTGCAGGCTGCATCGATGCGGCCTGCCTGGAACGAGGCGCCAGCGTGTTGGAATCCTGGGGGCTGCAAGTGGAAATCGGGCCGAACGCGCTCAAGGAATTCGGGCCTTTCGCCGGAACGGACCCTGAACGCTTGGCCGACCTGCAAGCCGCGCTGGACAATCCCGAAATCCATGCCGTGATCTGCACCCGGGGCGGCTACGGATCGGTACGCCTCATCGACCATCTTGACTTTTCCGCCTTCGAACGTCATCCCAAATGGATCGCCGGATTCAGCGACATCACCGTGCTGCTTTCGCACCTGCAACAGAACCTGGGCGTCGCTTCCTTGCATTCGTGCATGCCGCAGACCTATCCGCCGGGCGGAAGTCCCGACCACGAATCGTCGGTGGGCTCGCTCAGGAAGGCCCTTTTCGGCGAAAGCCTGCTCCATCGTTTCCGCAACCAATGCCTGAACCGTCCCGGCAGCGTCACCGCACCGATAATCGGAGGGAACCTGTCCATCCTGTACAGCCTCCGCGGAACGCCCACCGACATAGACCCCACGGGAAAAATCCTGCTTATCGAAGACCTGGACGAATTCGACTACCATATAGACCGCATGTTGATGAACCTGCAACGAGGCGGCTGGTTTGAACGCATTGCCGGGCTTGTCGTGGGAACTTTCACACAAATCAAGAAAGGCGCGCATCCCTATACCCGCGACGTATGGGAAATCATAAGCGGCTACGCGGCCCCTTACGACTACCCTGTCTGCTACGGATTCCCGGCCGGGCATGTCCCGTTCAACCGTGCGCTGTACATGGGCGTACCCGCCTGCCTGGAAGTCGAAAACTCGGCACAAACATCGTCTCAACTAAGTTTCTATATTTAAAATGGACTCGGAAAAAACTTTCTTTGCACCCGAAAACGAAGAGGAACTGGAACTGTACTCGAGCGCGGCCAGCCTTTCCGACATGGAAATCTTCATCTTTCCCGACCTGATGTACGCCTTGGTGCTTGCCAACATCATGTCGCCCGCCATCTGGAAGTGGCGTGACGAGGAATGGTTCAAGGACATCGAGAAGAAATCGTTCAACTACAAGATAAACCGGATCAAGCAATACGTGATGGACCACTATGTCTTCAACCTCGACCTGGAGACCTGGGGGCTCACCACCAAGCAAAAGGAACTGGACCGCTTCAAGTCGTTCATCGATCCCGCCGCCCTGGCGCAATCCAACGCGCTTTTCGGCTACGAGGGCGACAAATATTATTACGACGTGGACATAAGGCGGCATTTCGGCCTCGACAAGTACGCCACCGAGATCATTCCCTACTGGAAGACCGAAACGGCGGAAGCCATGGACGCCTTCCGCTTCAAGGAGGGATACGCCGGCGGGGCGGGCGAATGCGTCTCGCTGTCGGCCCTCTACGTGGCGGCCTTGTTCATCGTGGGCCGTATCCCTCTCGACAACATCTTCATGATCGCCACGCCCCTGCACTCGCAAAACTTCATCGCCGAAAAAGACGGTTTCATGACCAACAACCGCCGCATCGTCACCAAGAAGATGTGGTACAACGGAACCGAACTGTCGGCCAAGGCGCGCCGGAGCATCGAAAACGAACGGATCACCATCGTTTCCCACATCAGCGGCATCGTGCACACCTTTTACCCGAAAGCGAGCATGCTGCCCGAACGATTCGACCATTTCAAGGAAAGTTTCGGCAGGTTCCTCGAGGCCGAGATCAACTTCGAATGCTTCGCCAATTTCCTCTATAGCCGGGAATGCTACTGGCATTGCTTCCAATACCGCCACATGCGCAACGGACGCGAATGCTACATTCCGCTTTCGTGCCTGTTCAACACGCAACGTTCCAGCAAGAACCGTTTCGACAACGAAAGCCGCCAAGCCCTCATCGAGGAAATGGACAGCCAATGCTTTTCGCTTTCGCCGATGAAAGGACGCACGTTGATCAACGACATAGAGGAATACCTGACCCAACATCCCGACCAGAACTTCGCAAGCCTCTCCGGATTCTTTTCCCGCACGCTGGAAGGACAGGATTGCGTGGACAAGCAAAAGATCATCCGGGAACTGGGCGATTTCCTGAAAACCACGCCTCGCCTGCCGGATGCGGCGCAAAAGGAATTCACGAACGAACCCGGACTCGAAATCGACCCCGGACAAAGCCGTCAGGAAATCCGGGACTACCTGCTCGAACAAGCCCGGAAGGGACAACGGACGGCCATCCTGAGCCTTTACGCATGGCGCGACATGGAAAACACCGACTGGAGACCCTTCGTCAAGGCCGCCCTCGAACGGAACCCTGTTTGCGTCAAGGAGTCGGAAAACCTTTCGACCGAAGAACTGGCCGGATACGTCGAAACCTTCCCGAACCAGTCGATCTACGAGGGCAAACGCCTGGCACAACCTGACGAGGCATGGAACTTCAAACGCGGCGACGGCATCGAAAAGGCCCTGATGGTATTCGACATTCTCAAGGCCAGGAACCCCGCGCTCGAAGGACAGCTCGAAATCGACGGCCGCCACGTGGAACTGACTCTCCACGGCAACGGGCATCCTGGTCCGGACACGCTTCGTTTCGTATCGGAAAAAGACATGAGGAAGTCGCTCCGCTTATAGGCTTTTTTCGTACCTTTGCAGGCTTCGCCGCCTGCTGGAAAGCAGCGTCTTGAAAAAAACAAACATCATAACACAACATGAAAAAAATGCTTCTGCTTCCCCTTGCCGCACTGATGGTGTGGGGAATGTCGTGCAAACCCAAACAAGTGGAAAACATGCAATCCCTTGACTTGTCCAACCTGGACACCAACGTCGATCCCAAGGAAAACTTCTACCAGTACGCCTGCGGCGGATGGATGGAACAGCACCCGCTTACCGGCGAATATTCCCGCTACGGGGCTTTCGACAAGCTGGGCGAAGACAACCAGGAACAAATCAGGACGCTGATCGAAGACCTCGCCGCCCACGTCAAGGGCGCCAAAGGCGAAGCCTACCAGATCGGCACGCTTTTCAATATCGCCATGGACTCGGCCAAACGCAACGCCCAAGGCGTGGAACCCATCAAGGAAGACCTTGCCGCCGTAGCCTCCCTTTCCGACAAGGAAGAAGCTTTCGAACTGCTTTGCCGCATGCACCGGAACGTGGCCAACCCCTTCTTCGCGTTCTACGTGGCCTCCGACCCGGGCAACAGCAAGGCGAACCTTTTCCAATTGTACCAGGCCGGCACCGGACTTCCCGACCGCGACTATTACTTGGCGAAAGAGCATAAAGCCATCCTGGATGCCTACAAGGACCACATGAAGCGCATGTTCGGCCTTTGCGGCTTCAGCCAAGAGGAAGCCGCCGCCAAGACCGACAAAGTGCTCGCGCTCGAAACGGCGCTGGCCAAGTTCCAATACGACCGCGTCACCCTGCGCGACCCGCACAAGAGCTACAACAAGATGACGGTGGACGAATTGCAGAAGACCGTTCCCGAAATCAATTGGAACGCCTACCTGAAAAACATCTCCCCCGATTTCGAGGTGACCGAACTTTCCGCCGGACAGGTGGATTTCATGAAAGGCATGGGCAAGTTGTATGCCGCCGCCGACATGGAAACCATGAAGGCCTACCTGGAATGGAACATCATCAATTCGGCCGCTGCCGACCTGAGCGACGAACTGAACCAGGCCAACTTCGACTTCTACGGCAAGGTGATGTCGGGCCAGACCGAAATGAAACCCCGCTGGAAACGTTGCGTAAGCGCCGTCAACGGCATGCTGGGCGAAGCGGTAGGCAAACTGTATGTGGAAAAATATTTCCCGGCCGCGGCCAAACAGCGTATCACCAAGCTGGTGGACAACATCCGCTTCGCCATGGGCGAACGCATGGCCGCCAATACATGGATGAGCGATGAGACCAAGGCCAGAGGCCAGGAAAAACTGGACGCCATCCTGGTAAAGGTAGGCTACCCCGACAAATGGAGAAGCTACGCCGACCTTGAGATCAAGGACGACAGCTACTGGGCAAACGTGAAACGTCACTCCGCCTTTGAAACCAAGTTCATGCTCGACAAGCTGGGCAAGCCCGTCGACCGCGACGAGTGGCAGATGACGCCCCAGATCGTGAACGCCTACTACAACCCCACCACCAACGAAATCTGCTTCCCGGCAGCCATCCTTCAGCCTCCTTTCTTCTATGCCAATGGCGACGACGCCATCAACTACGGCGGCATCGGCGTGGTCATCGCGCACGAACTCACGCACGGTTTCGACGACAAAGGCCGCCTCTTCGACAAGGAAGGCAACCTCAACGACTGGTGGCAGGAACAGGACGCCGTGAATTTCGACCAACGCGCCCGCCTGCTGGTGGATCACTTCGACAAGATCGAGGTTTTCCCCGGCCTCATGGCCAACGGCTCGCTCACCTTGGGTGAGAACATCGCCGACAACGGCGGCCTCAACATCGCGTTCGCCGCCTTGCAAAAGGCCTTGCAGGAAAAACCCGAAGGCGACATCGACGGCTTCACGCCCCAACAACGTTTCTTCCTTTCATACGCCACCTTGTGGGCGTCCAACATCCGCGACGAGGAAATCAAACGCCTCACGATGCTCGACGTGCACTCCCTCGGACGCTGGCGTGTAAACGGCACGCTGCCTCACGTGGACGCGTTCCTGGAAGCGTTCGGCATCCAAGAAGGCGACCCCATGTGGCTGGCTCCCGAAAAACGTGCCCATATCTGGTAGCACGTCGCCAGAACCCATGAAAAAACGGGGTCCGGATATCCGGACCCCGTTTTTTCATATTACCGTCTTCTCTTCCGCGCCAACGCCTGACTTGAAGTTCATCTTCCCGTGGCCTTGATGTAGCAGGCCCTGCAAAGCGGTTCATACGCTTCCGTCTCGCCGAGCTGGACAAGGTTCCTGCTGCCCGAGAACCGATGGGAATATTGGGCGGGATTGCCGCAATGGACGCAGACGGCATGCACTTTGGTGACCGACTCGGCAACGGCCATCAAGGCCGGCATGGGACCGAAAGGCTTTCCTTCGTAGTCCATGTCCAGACCCGCCACGATCACGCGGATACCCTGGTCGGCCAGGCGACCGCAGACATCGACCAGTTCGCTGTCGAAAAACTGCGCCTCGTCTATGGCCACCACCTCGGCATCGCTCACATGCAACAGGATTTCGGACGCGCTCTGCACCGGCAGCGAATCCACCGCCTTCTCATCGTGCGAGACCACGCGGACCACATCGTAACGCGTATCGATGGCCGGCTTGAAGATCTCCACTTTCTGCCGGGCGAAGCGGGCACGTTTCAACCGCCTTATCAGTTCTTCGGTCTTGCCCGAAAACATGGAGCCGCAAATGACCTCGATGCCGCCCGTGGGGCGACGGACCCAGTCCGAACCGTCAAAATACATGATTTCCTGTCAACTCTTTTGTGTTTACAACTAAGCCTTCGGTCATGATGGACCTTTGCGAAATTACAACTAATTTGCAGATGCGGAATTTTAATTTGTCGTGCCCATGAAAAACAAGGAGTTGCAATTCCAACTCATCGAAAAACTGGATCGCGTGGTGGTCGCCGTGGAAGACCTGGTCACCGCCCAGGCCGTCACGCGCGGCGGAGTGGAAAGCCTCAAGACCGATCTGGACAACCTGCTCAAGGTCGTCCTCGAAATAGAAAAAAACGAATTCGATTCCCCCGAAGATACCGTGCGGAAAATGAAAGATTCGGTGGAAGAACTCAAAAAGAAACTTTCTTTCCTTGAAAACGGACCGGAAACGGACATGGACATCGTTCCCCGGACGGAAACAAGGAACGAGGCCGCGGCGACGCAAACGGATCCCGTAAACGAAACCGGGACACTCCCCGAAACGGAAACCACGCCGGATTCCGGAATCCAGGATACGTCCTTGGCCGACATGGAATCCGAAAAAAAGACGGAACCGGAAGAAAGGACGGAGACGACGACCGAACCCGGACCGCGACCCATGCCCGAACCCGACTTGTCGGAATTCATCATGCGGCCCGACGACGAACCCACCTCCTACGTGACCAGCCTTACCGCCATGGCACAGGCGCAGGCAGGAGAACAAGACATGTCGCAGGTGGCGGTTTCCTCCACAGCCATGCCCGACGAGAAAGTGGTGAAACAGGTGGAACAGCGTTCCGACATCTTCACCAAGCTCAAGGAAACGGAAAGCCTGTCGGTTCCTCATGAACAGAACGCGCTCAAGTCGCTGGTCGACCGCCTCAAGGCCGGCAAGACGGTAAACGACGCCTACCAGCCCGCTTCGGGCGACATCCGCTCGTGCATCGGCATCAACGAGAAATTCCTCTTCGTCAACGAACTGTTCAAAGGCAACATCAAGGAATACGCTGACATGCTGCAAGGATTGGACGAGGCCTCGAACGAAGAAGATATGAACCGCGTGATACTGCCCTTGCGGGAGAAACACGCTTGGAACGAACAATCCCTGGCGTACCTGACACTTTCGGACATCCTTAGGAAGAAATTCGGCTGCGTGCCCCGGACCGATCGGGACCAAGCGGCCAATCTTTCATAACGACATGGAAAACAACGGCAAACTCATCATCTTTTCCGCTCCTTCCGGCTCAGGGAAGACCACGATCGTGCACGAACTCCTGAAGCGGTTTCCGGCCTTGCGCTTTTCGGTTTCCGCCACCTCGCGCGCCATGCGTCCGGGCGAACAAGACGGAAAGGACTATCATTTCCTTTCGGCGGACGAATTCAAGCGGTATCGCGACCAAGGAAAGTTCCTCGAATGGGAAGAAGTCTATCCCGACCAGTTTTACGGCACGCTCATGAGCGAAGTGGAAAGGATATGGAACGAAGGGGGACACGTGGTCTTCGACGTGGACGTGAAAGGCGGGCTGAACATAAAGCGCAAGTTTCCCGAACGCACGTTGGCCGTCTTCGTGTCTCCGCCCTCGCTGGAAGAACTCGAGAACCGCCTGCGCAAACGCGGCACCGAAACGGAGGAAAGCCTCAAGAAACGGGTGGGAAAGGCCGGAAAGGAAATGGAATCGGCTCCCTTGTTCGACCGGATCGTCGTGAACGACAACCTGGAAAAAGCAATCGAAGAAACACGGCTCCTCGTGGAAAAATTTCTCCAAAAGCCGATTTGACGACTTCAAACGTTTCCCGATGCCGACGGTCATCCTTTATTTCGGGTCGTTCAATCCCGTGCACAACGGCCATATCGCGCTGGCAAGGACCGTCGCGGCCCTTTACCGGGCCCAAGTATGGTTCGTGCTTTCACCGCAAAGCCCTTTCAAGCGAAACGACGGATTATGGCCGGAAGGAACACGCGCGTACCTGTTGGAACAAGCCCTCCGCCCTCTGGCCGAACTCAAGTTCTGCGATGTCGAGCTGCACCTTCCTAAACCCTCCTATACGATCGACACCCTGCGCCACCTCCAAGGGCGGTATCCCCATGTCCGCTTCATGATCCTCATGGGCGAAGACAACCTTTACGGTTTGCCTGCATGGAAAGAATCCGAAGAAATACTGGACCGTTACCCGATCCTGGTCTATCCGCGGCAAAGCAAGGAAAAAACCGTTCCGGGACAAGACCGCTTGCTTGTCCCGGAACGATCCGGCGATAAGATAACTTTTCTGGAAAACCTTCCGCTCCTGGATATTTCCTCCACCGGGATACGGCAAAGGCTGGCGAAAGGGAAAGACATTTCGAATCTGGTTCCTTGGCAGGTCTCCGAACTTGACAGCCTGCCCCTTTCCTAATATTTCAACAAAGAGAACACCTCATAGTCCGGACCGATCTTGGTTCGGCCGTTCAATGCCTCCAATTCAAGCAGATAGCAAATCTTCACGTCCGTGACGCCCAATTGCTTGACAAGTTCCAGCGCCGCCACCGTGGTGCCGCCGGTAGCCAGCAGGTCGTCGTGAAGAAGCACCTTGTCCTTGGGCGTCAAGGCGTCCTTGTGGATTTCTATGCTGTCCTGCCCGTACTCCAGCTGATAGGAATACGAAAGCTTCTCGGCCGGCAACTTGCCTTTCTTGCGCACCGGCACGAATCCCGCATTCAGCTTGTATGCCAGGATGCTTCCGAAAATAAAGCCCCTCGATTCGATCCCCACCACCTTGGTGATGCCTTTTCCCGCATAACGCTGCACCAGCAAGTCGGTGGCCATCTCCACGGAACGGGGATCCTTGAAAAGCGTGGTAAGGTCGCGGAACAATATGCCCCGGGTGGGGAAATCCTGTATTTCACGGACCTGCTGCTTCAAATACTCTATGCGTTCCATATCCTTTTACATTTCAAATGCCAAGGAGAGATCCCCTCCTTGGCATTTTTATTTCAGTCCTTGTTTGTCGTCGGTTACTGGCGTTCACCGAACTTGGCGTCCAGCTGGAAAAGCGCGGTTTCCCCGAACTTTTCGATCTTGGAAACGATGTCGGACGCCGTGGCTTCTTCTTCCACTTGCTCGCGAACGAACTGCCAGAAAAAGTCTTCGCTGGCCTTGTCCTTGTCGGCAACGGCCATGTCGAGCAACTTGTTGATCATCTCCGAAACGCGACATTCGTGTTCATAAACGGCCTTGAACATGTCGGACAACGTCTTCCAGCTTCCCGGCACTTCGTCGATCTTGCTCACTTTGGCCGTTCCTCCGCGTTGAATGAGGAAGTCCGCCATCATATGGGCATGTTCCGTTTCTTCGGCCGCCTGTTTCTTGAGCCAGCTGCCGAAACCGCCGAAGCCTTCCTTGGCACAGAAGAACGACATGGAAGTGTACAAGTTGGCCGACCACATTTCGGCGGCTATCTGTCCGTTGAGGGCCTTTTCAAGTTTTTTTGAAATCACCATGGCTTTAATTTTTTAATGATACTCCGTGTTCCCGTTTCCCGAACCGGCGGGAAGCGGAACGCGGAAGCGAATTTACGCAAAAAAGCGATACAGGACAATCGAGCCCCACCTCCATGAAAAAACATTGTCCCGGCCGTCCCGCCAGCGCGAGCGCCCCATCCTACGCATACCAAGGACGACGGCAACAAGCTCACCGTCAAATCATCTCGAAAGAAAAGAATCATCCGGAAACGGGAAATCGAACGAGAAAAAAATATTTTCGCCGATTCAAGGAATTGTATTATTTTAGTGCGACATTATCGGGACACAAACATTCTTTATCACGAAAGAAAACAGGATAAATCAACAATAACCAATCAAAACCAACCAAAACATGAAGAAATCCACAATCAGATGCATGGCAGGAAGCTTGTCATTCCTGCTATGGGCGGCCATAGGGTTCGCCCAACCCTCGGTCACGTTCAATCCGCCGGGCGGAACCACGGTGAAACCCGGAACCCAAATCACCGTGACCATTGACAATTACGACTATGCCGAAGGCTATTACAAATGGAAAACGGGCACCAGCGTCGAAGCGATCGGGAACATAACGTCCGACGACAAGAACCACACACAACCCATTATCATATCTGAGGAAGAACCGGCACTCAAGATAGCCTTGGTGAACGAGGAATTCGACTTGGATCCCGATCTTGTCTTCACGGCCACCTACATCGTGGATGAAAATGCGGGAGACATCGAAAAACCCAAAGCCGACCTTCCCCTCTTCGAACCGGGGACGAGTGCCGTATTGGAGGGTACGAAAATAAGAATCCGCCCCGTCAACGAGACTTGGATCGCCGTCGGGCAGACCAAACCGGAAACGGGCTATGTACTTAACGACAATGTCGGCGACCAAGCCGTGTCCATCCTTACGATAACGGAAAACAAGACCATCTGGGCGTTTACCCGAAAAGACGGATATTCCAATTCCGACACGGTTTCGGCCACGTACGTCCTCAAGTCCGGCGCTCCGACCTTCACACCCGCCGCTTCTTCCCTCGAAAGCGGCGAGACGGTGACGATCAAGGCCGCCGAAGGCGTCACGGATGCCAAGATCTTCTATGCCACGGGCGAGGACAAGTCCGCGCGCTACACGGAATATGCCGGTCCGATCGTCATCACGCAAGACACGACGATCCGGGCCTATGTGGTGGAAAACGGCAAAGTGTCCTCCGACACGGTTTCGGCCGCCTACACCGTGACCGACCTCACGCCCGCAAACCCTGACAAGGCCACGATCCGCCTGGTCGTGGACGGAACGAACGTCCCTTACAGGGATCGCAACCAATACCAGATCCTGCTTGACTCGGCGCACATGCTCGTGGACACCTACAAGGACGACATCGAAGGCTACACCATCGACCAAAGCCTCCTGCCCCGCCTGTACGCGGCGGCGGACGCGACGCTTCCCGCCGGTCTGAGCGCCGAGAACATGGCCACCGGCGTGGATATAGACCAGCAAGACTCCATTGTCGTCGAACCGGGCGTCTATGACATGCTCCTTTTCCAATCCTACCACATGTCCTGGCTGGAAAAGGACGCCTTGCGCGCCGTTTACGACGGTGAAGGCACCGGCAAATATTTTTATCTGGACAATCTCTCGTTGATGGCAGGGAAAACCTACATCGTCCGCGTGACTTTCGATGCTTACGGCGCCCATGCCGTCTTTTCGGCCTTTACCGACCTGCAACTTGTCGAAGTATCGGGTGAAAGCAAACCCTCCTGCGAACTGGACGAATCGGCCATAAGCCTTTCCATCGCCAACGTCGGTATCAATGACGTGAAAAGATATGATGTCTATTACACCACGGGCAACAATGACACGGTAACGGAAACGGTCGATGAAACCTTGGCCGCCGGCACCTCCACCCTGTATACTTTCCGGCAAAGACTCGCCTTGGAAGAGGGAAAGACAACCATCGTCCAGGCCGGAATCCTGCTGCCCGACGACGACATGCTGTCAAACAACACCGGCCGGTACACGGCTTTCCGCGGCAAAACGAGCACGCTCCCGACCCGGATCGAGACAGGAAGCATGCACTCGGCCAAGGCAAACGACTGGACGCTGGATGAAAAGGGCGCCCTGGTCGCATCCAAAAACGCCTCCACGCCCGTCTTTTCCACTTGTTTCCAGGTGGAAAGCGCCGGAACCTACCGTTTGTCGTACGAGAACATCTGCGGCAGGTTCGTCCAGGATCCCTCCGGCACCATCTACGTGAACAATGTGGACGTCTACAAGATCCGGGCGGGGAAGACCTCCGAGGATTGGGGAACATGGCCGGTCATCATGGCCGACTCCGCCATCGTCGGATCGTCGAACCATGATGAATTCGACATCAAGGAAATCAAGTTCGACATCGCCGAACCCGGCCGCTACGCGTTCTGCATCTACGCCGAACGTGTCAATGACGAAGACAACCTCAAGTTCCGCAACCTGCATGTGGAAAAGATGGAATCTTCCGCCGCACGCCTGAACGGATTCAGGCTGCATTCGCCACGCATCGTGCCGCAAGACTGGGCCGAAGCCACATGGCAGGCCGCCGTGAACATCGAAAACCGCGGACTGGAAAAACTTGAAGACGCCGCCTTGGCCGTATCGGTAAACGGACGCGAAGCCATGCGCCGCGCTTTCTCGTTGGACATCGACGCCAAGGAAGATTTCGTATTGGACGTGCCCGTATCGGGATTCAAGGCGAACGACACCATCAGGGTCACGGGCGAAGTGTTTGCAGGAGAAACTTCCATCAGCAAGGCCCAAGCCGTTCCCGCAGCCGTCATCGTGTCGAAAGACGTGGCCGCGTTCGACCACCTGACCGACTTCACCGACATGGAGACCCTGCAAGGATATGTCGGAGGCAAGATCGGGCTGATTTTCCCCGTGGTGATGAAAGACACGCTGACCGCCGTTTCCTGCGCCTGGGGCGCCATGGACGAGAACATGGACGTCATTATCGCCATCCACCAGGTAACGGTCGACAACGGTATCGTCTCCTTGGGAAAAACCATTTACGAAAAAACGGAACGCAGGGGCATGGCAGGCGGGATGGCCGTTTACAATACGCCCGCTTTCCTGCTTGAACCCGGCAACTATTTCATCTCGGTGGAACCCGGAAGTGCGAAAAACTTCAAATTGGCGATGGACTTGAACCCCGAGGGCGGATTCCATGTACTCGACGTACTTGAAGGCAGCTGGAAATACATGACCCAGGCCGGCTACCCCGTCATCCGGGCCCTGTTCGGTTCCGACGGAAAGCCGACTTCCAAGGATGCCGAAATATCCGCCATTACCAAACCTGTGGCGGGAGGCGTCTTCTCCGACAACGAAACCATCTTGGTGAGCGTCCGCAACAAGGGAATCGAGACGGTGGAGATTCCGGTCCATGTACGTGTCGACAACATGCTCCTGGAACCGAAGTCCGTAACGCTCGAACCCTATGCTTCGGCCGATGTCGCGTTCACCGCCGACCTTGCCGCCAAGGACGAGGAACGCAAGATCGAAATCACCGCCTTTTCCTCCTTGGCCGGTGACGAGAACCAAGACAACGACACGGTAAGGAAGAAAGTCGTTTCTTTCATTCCCGCCGATCCTTACCGGATGGATTTCGAATCCTGCCTCGATTTCGCCACCGAAGGCCTGAACCCCGTATGGACCTCGGTGAGCCTGGACAAGACGCCCGTATTGCCGCTGCGCCATGTGCTCGACGGAGCCTTCCACTACGTGGACTTCCCCGGCAGCGAGACCGACCTCGGCTTTATCGCGTTCAACCACGTAACGACCGAACCGTCCATGCTCTTCTACGAGTTCTACGACAATTGCCGTCCCCATTCGGGACAGCGTTTCGGCGTTTCGCTCGGTATCAACGACGCGGACATAAGCAGGAACGACTGGCTCATTTCTCCCAAACTGAAGATGCCCGGCAAGAACACGCAACTTTCGATGTGGGTCCGTTCGTTCGACAAGGCTTTCAAGGAAACGTATGAAATCTGGGTTTCCGAAAAGAGCGGCGATCCCGAATCCGAAGATTTCGAACTCGTTTATCCTGACGGCGACGAGCCTTTGGTGGCTCCCGGCGAAAATTGGGAAAACGTCGTATTCGACCTGGGCCGGTTCAACGGCAAGGAAGTTCACGTGGCCATCCGCTGCGTGACCATCGACGCGCCCATGTTCATGATCGACGACATCGTCATCGGAGAAAACGCCGACAACGAATCGACGCAATCGGCGGACTTCCGGTTATCGGTCTGGCCCAATCCGGCCAAGGAAATGATCATGATCCTCTCGCCTGCCGCGAAAATCAAGCAAGTATCCCTGTTCAACCTGAACGGATCCTTGATCCACCAATCGGCCGACAGCCTCGATACCGACAACTACCGCTATGACGTAAGCGGACTGGTTTCGGGCATCTACCTGGCACGGATCACCACCGACAAGGGAACGGCGATCCGGAAATTCATGGTTCGCTGATAATCATCGTCCTATACCGAAAAAGGGGGCTTTCCCGAAGGAAAGTCCCCTTTTTTATTCATTCAACCGAAAAAACATGATGAAAACAACATGGATTGCAGGCTTGATGGTCCTTTGGGGCCTTGGGACCGTCAACGCACAAACACGCTTCGTAAGCGACACAGCACAAACCAGACGCGTGCTGCTTGAAGAATACACGGCCATACATTGCGGCAATTGCCCGGACGGACACAGGATAGCGGCAAAAATCGTGGCCGACCATCCGCAGCAAGCGTTCCTGATGAACGTGCACGGAACCGCGCTTGCCGATCCGGCAACCGGCCAGACGGACCTGCGTTCCGCCTACGGTGACATGCTTATCGGACATGCCGGCGTTTCGGCCATCCCCATGGGCTCGATAAACCGCCATATATTCCCTCCCGGAACGGAAACGGCCCTCCGTCGCGATTTCTGGGAAGAACGCGTGAGGGAGGCATTGTCGTTTCCTTCTTACGTGAACATCGCCGCCAAGGCGCGCCTGGATTGGAAAAGCCGTGAACTTTCGGTAACCGTGCAATTGTATTATACCGGCACGCCGGCCGTTGCTTCCAACTTCATCCACGTGGCGGTGCTGCAAGACAGCATCATCGGATTCCAGAACGGCACCGGCGCGAATCCCGCCCAAGTCACGCCCGACGGGCAATACATGCACATGCACGCCTTCCGCGATTTCCTCACCGGACCATGGGGAGAGGAAGTGAGCGTGCCTGCCGGCGGGAAACTGGTCGAAAAGACCTTTGTCAAGATACTGCCCGAAAAAATCGGAAACGTGAGACTGAACTTGCACGACCTGCATTTCATAGCCTTCGTTTCCGAAAGCAAGGACGAAATCATGAACGTCTGTCGCGCGGAAGTGGAAAACCTCAACTTGCCCGACTGCATCGCCGCCTTGTCCGAACCCGTACAACTTGTCCATGCCACTTGCGACAAGAACGTGCGTTTTTCGCTCAAGGTGACAAACAGCCTCCTGTCGTCCGCACCGATTTCCCGGCTGACCGTCGCCGCCACCAGCCTTGCCGGCACGACGGAACACGTGTACGAGCCCTCCGTCCCCGTCGAACCGGGAAAAAGCATACGATTCGAAACCGGCACGACAAGCCTTCTGCACAAGAACAAGGAAGAACGCGTCGACTTCAGGATCGTGGCGATAAACGAAGGAACGTTCGTGGAACGGAACACCGAGACGTTGACGGCCAAGGCCTTCAAGCATTACGGCATCACCGAAACCCCCGAAATCACGATAAGATTGCAGCAAGACCGCTTCGGGCAAGACATAACATGGACATTGAAAGACCAAAGCGACGAAACGGTTGCCGAAGGCGGTCCGTATCAAGACCTGCCCGCCGGCCAGGTACGCGAGCACGAATATCCTTTGACCATCGCCGACGGCTGCCACACCTTCGCCATCTACGACAAGAACCGTGACGGCATCAACAGCGGCGCGGGCGAAGGATTCATCCGCTTTTCGGAAAAAGAAGGCCGGGTTTTCGTGCAACACGACGGGATGTACAAGGACAGCGCCGTCATCATGCTCCAAATCGGCATCGAGGAGCCCGAGCCCGTCTTTCCTCCCGACACAAGCGGTTCCGACACCCTTTCCGTCGTTCCCGCGCAAGCCCGGACGATCCGTATCCACCCCAATCCCTGCACGGAAAGAATCGTCATCGAGGCAGACAAGTCGCAAGAAAGGCCGACAGCCATCCGGATCCTGTATCCCGACGGACGGGAAGCGCTGCGCGTGACCGGCCAAGTCGAAGACATAGACATGCGCCGGTTCCCCTCCGGATTCTACATCCTGGAAATACGTACGGACAAGCACACCTGGCGAGCCAAGATAATGAAACGATGACCGGCGTTTTCGAGGAAAGAGGCAAGCCGTGGTTCACGGCTTGCCTCTTTCCTCGAATGAATCCCGGAGATACGGCAACCTGACACGGCAAACGACCGGGAAAGAATCCCGCAGAGAAACGGATTCCCGTTATCGCCAAGCGTCGAAGAGAGCGTCGATATCGACCGACAACGCCGCAAAGAACGTGATTCCCGGGGAAGTGGTGGCTACAAGGTCGTAACGACGGGGCTTATAGTCGAAAAGATTGTCGATACCGAGGTTGAGCGTGACGGCATCGAGGAATTTCTGGGTGAGGGTCAGTTTCCACATGGTATAGGCGGGATAGCGCACGTTTTCGTAAACGGAGTTCCCGTTTTCGTCCAATCGTCCGGTGGTCGCTACCGAACGGAGGCCGGAAAAGACCCGGCCGCCCAAGGAAACGCCCAATCCGTACCATTTCCTTTCATAGTGGTAGTCGAAGCGGAAAACCCCGGAATGGGGACGGGCGTAACTGACGTTCACGCCCTTTTCCCGCTGCCGGTCGAAAACATAGGCGTAACCGGCCTTTACGGCGAAGCCGCAAGGAAGCTTCACGAACAGGTTCATATCGGCTCCCGCGGTATGCGACTGGTTGACGTTGCGATAAAAGGCCGTGTCCTGGGTCTTGTTGTAGACGGTGGTTATCTTGTCGGAAGTATGGCAGTAGTAGCCGCCGGCGGTAATGCTGAACGCCTTGCGGGCATATTCCACGCCCAGCATCACATTTTGGCTTTTTTCGGGCTTCAAGGCGGGATTTCCGTAAACGACGAACCAGCCAAGGTCTCCCATGTCGTAGTCGGAAAACATCTCCTTGAGCGAAGGGGCGCGGAAACCGCCCGCATAGGAAAGCCGCAACGAGACGGGGCGTATCTTGTACATCAACGATACCTTGGGCGAAAGGTGCGGCCGCTTGAAACGGCTGTTGTAGTCCATGCGCAGACCATATACCAGGTACCATCTTTCCCGGAAACTCACATCGTGCTGGAGATAGGCCACGGCCGTATGGGCCGTGAACGTCTTGTATTTTCCCTCCCGGGTCGTGTCGAACTGGTTCGACATGAGACTTTCGCCCAGATACTCCAAGCCCGCGCTGAGCGTGTTGCTGCCGGTAAAGTCATGGTCGAACTGGACACGCGCCGTATGCTGCATGTTCCTGTATTCCTTCGTCGATACGTCCGCCCGCGGAAAGAAGTCGTCCCTGCCGTAACGATCGAACGCATAACTGCCTCGCAGACGCGACTTTTCGTTGACCGGATAATCGGCCGACAGGGAAGCCGACCCTCCCGTGTAGCGGTTCTTGCGGGTATCCGAATAATCGCGCTCACGGTAGTAGAAGCCGCCCTTGACCTTGACGGACAGGTTCGGCAGGACATCGTAACGGAAAGCCTGGCCGGCATTCACGTTCCATCCTCCGTATATGAGCGAAACCAGACCCGCCGAATCGCGGTTCTTCAACGAATAAGTATCTATCGACTTGTAGGAAACCTGCGTGAGACTGTTGAACTTCTTGCGGTCGAATCCCAGCACGGCCCCGTATTTCTGTTCATCGTGCGAGCCATATCGCGCGTTGGCCTGCAACGACCATGGCCGCCGCGCCTCCTTGGTGATGATATTGACCACGCCGCCGACGGCGTTCGAACCATAAAGCGCCGAACCCGCCCCGCGCACGATCTCCACCCGCTCCACGTTGCCGGCATCGAGCCGCTCATAGTCGATGTTGCCGAGGCTTTCGCCCGCCAGGCGCTCCCCGTCCACAAGGAACAATATGTCACCGCCCCCCATGCCCTGCATGTTCAACACGGGCTGCCCGTCCATCTGCCGGCCGAACTCGATGCCGGGCAATGCGTCCTGCAACACGTCGGCGATGTCGACGGCCCCTGTCTTTTGTATGTCCTGGGATGAAATCACCGTCGTGGCCACCGCCACGTCCTTGAGCAACTTGGGCGTACGGGTCCCGGTAACCACCACTTCCTCCAAAGGAGAGGCTTGGGGCAAAAGGACGAAATCGACCGTCGTGTCGTGGTCCATCCGAAGCTCGACGGTCTGCGGCACATATCCCATGTAACGCAGGCTTATCCTGTAAACGCCCTTGGCGGAAAACCCGTAACGGAAACTCCCGTCGCCAGCCGAAACGGTTCCACGCCCCTGCCCTTGCACCTGGATGGTGGCCATGGGCAAAGGTTCCCCCGCCGCATCCGTCACGCGCCCCGACAACACCTGCGCACAAGAAGATGCTCCGAAACAAAAAAGGAAAAACAACGAGAGCGTATGTTTCAAGAGACCTTATTCAAAAGGATATTCGTAGGAAAACGTGGCATGACCGGCCTTGTCCATGGCACTCTTGTAAGACGAGAACCTGATCTTGGCGTGTTTACCGTCCTTGGTGCGGACCACATATACCTGCGGCGCTACCGTATATACCGGCGGCATGCCGCTGCGTCTTACCCAGGAACCCAGCTCAAGGTTCACTTCCGTGGTATCGTACGTCATGATTTCCTGCATCATGTCCGCTTCCACGACGACCACGTCGAAAGTAAGCGTGTCGGACACGAATTTTCCCGAAGGAACCTGCGTCAACTCCGACAGTTTCGTCACATCGGTCTTCAAGGCCGAACCTCCGTTGGTCTTCACGTCGCCGCGATGCAAGGCGATGTCCCATTTCGCGGGCGCGGCTTCTTTCAGTCCAAGGCTTTGGGGAACCCCCGTTTCAAACGAGAAATACACCCATCGGTCGTAGGCGCTCACGTCCAGGTCGTAAACGGTCTTTCCCTCGGGCTTTTCCGTGTCGTCTTCCTTGCAGGAAACGCAAAGCAGGCACGACACGATGGCCCATCCTGTCAAAAGCAGTCTTTTCATGTCGTTTCAATTTTTAAGGCGACGAAATTAGTCAATCTCCACCCCGGAGGCAATACCCACTTGCAGGTATTTTCCCGCATACCGACGGCCGGCTATAAGAAAAACGGCTCTATGCCGGATACTTCCGGCACGATGACCCGCAAGGCCACGTCCACGCTCTGCTTGATCGTGGCATGGGCGCGCGGGCAGTTGCCGCAAGTGGTCTTCAAGCCCAACTTGGCCTTGCCCTCCTCCGTGATTTCATAGAATTTCACCTCGGCGGCACATTCCTCGAAGAGCGCAGGGGCGATTTTCTCCACCACCGCCTTTTCCGCCTTTTCTTCCAAGGTCCTCAACGCTTGCTTGTCCATGATTCCGTCGTGTTATATCAAAGGAGCCAAATAACGTGTAAGCACGTAGCCCCCGCCAAAGAGCCAAATGTACAGCAAAAACGCCAAAAGGAAGGGACGAGGACCGGCTTTCCTGAACTTGTCGAAACCGGTTTCCATGCCCAATGCCGTCATGGCCATCGTGAGCAGGAATGTGTCGAAGGAATCGATATGTCCGATGCAGGCCGCCGGAAGAAGATCCAACGAATTGAAACCTATGACCAGCAAGAAAATGAACGCGAACCAAGGAACGGATACCTTGTGCCCGGAAGCCGTTTTCCTCTTTGTCCCGGCCGCGGCCTCCGCTTCCGTCGGACGGACGGTGAAGGCCAGCACCAGCAATACCGGCACGAGCATCATGACCCTGATCATCTTGACTATCGTCGCCGTATCCTGGATTTCCGCCCCCATGGCATTGCCCGCGCCCACCACGTGCGCCACCTCGTGCAACGTCGATCCGGTATAGATGCCCATGTCGTGCGCAGTCATGCCCAACCAGCCGTTGCGATACAGGAAAGGATATAGGAACATGGACAACGTACCGAAGATCACCACCGTCGAAACGGCCACCGCCGTCTTGTAAGGTTTGGGCTTGATCGTGGCATCCGCGCCCAAGACCGCTGCCGCGCCGCAAATGGAACTGCCCACGGAAACAAGCAAGGCCGTATCCCGGTCCATCTTGAGCCATTTTCCGAACAAGACGCCCAGCAGGATGGTCCCGGTCACGATGACGGCATCCGCCACGATGGCGCCCCAGCCCACCTCCATGATGTTGCCTATCGTAAGCCTGAAACCGTACAGGATGATGCCCAACCTGAGCAACTGCTTGGCACTGAATTGTATGCCAGGAACCCAGGTTTCAGGCAGACGGTTGCGCAAGCTGTTCGCGTAGAGCATGCCCAGCAATATACCGATGATGAGCGGACTGAAAGATATTCTTTGGAAGAAAGGGAACCGGGCTATGTAAAAAGCCGCGCACGAGAACAAGGCGACAAGGAGGACCCCATGCAGCATATTCCCCCTCGATTCACTGATTTTTACCATAATAACCAGTCATTTAGAGATTTTTCAATCCGCAAAATTACCGAATTGTCCGTAAAAAAAAACCGATCGCCCTTTCGGGCGACCGGCAACCAAAAACTAAAACTATGAAAAGTGACACCGGTGGGATTCAAACCCGCAACCTTCTGATCCGTAGTCAGATGCTCTATTCAGTTGAGCTACGGTGCCTTCAATAGTGGGTGCAAAGATACTATTTTTTTCGTTACAGACAAGCATGCACGAACTTTTAACATTTATTAACTATTTTTCAACCGCCCTTAACATTCGCAAATCATACGAATTCAGACGCTTCTAAACAAATTTTAAGTTTTTTTAAGAGTTGGGGGGCGGTTCGTCCAGGCAAAAACCTTCGCCGTAAAGGAAAATTTATCTAAATTTGCCTCTTGCCGTCGTCGCGCTCTTGGGGCCGCAACGAGGGCGTTTTTTGCCTTGTGGGCGGAAAAGACTGGAAAACAACACATAAACGATAAAAACAGATTTTAAAATACACAATCCAAATCAGCTCTTTTATGAAAAAACTAGTGCTCTTTGTGATGTCCCTTTTCCTTTTGGGAGCGGCCGACGTGGCCTTGGGGCAGCGCACCGTAACAGGTAAGGTCACCAGCGCGGAAGACCCCATGGGCGTGCCTATGGTGGCTGTTCAAGTCGACGGTACCACCATCGGTACCTCTACCGACCTTAACGGGGTCTATACCCTGACCAACGTTCCCGCTTCGGCCAAGAATCTCAAGTTCTCGGCCATGGGCATGAAAGACAAAGTCGTGCCTATCACCGGCGGCGTGGTCAACGTGGTCATGGAATCGCAAGCCATCGCGTTGCAGGAAGTCCAGATTTCCGGTAGCGGGTACGGGGTACGCAAGAAAGTGGACAACGTGGGTTCGGCCGTAGCCGTGGGCGAGGAAGTCGTCAAACGCCAGACCGAATCGAACGTGATCAACTCCTTGCAAGGTAGCGTTCCCGGCATGCAGGTAAGTACCGCTTCCGGCCAGCCTGGTTCGTCCACGACGGTGCGTATCCGCGGAAAGAGCTCCTTGAGTTCGGGCAACGACCCCTTGTACGTGATCGACGGGGTGCCCATCGTTACCGGCGCCATGGGTATGAGCGATTACTCGGGCGGTGAAGGTACCGACCCTCTGGCCGCCTTGAACCCTGAAGACATCGAGAGCATCCAGTTGCTCAAGGACGCCAGCGCCACCTCCATCTACGGTTCACGCGCCTCGAACGGGGTTATCGTCGTGACCACCAAGAAGGGCCAGGAAGGCAAGGTGAACTTCAACTTGAACGCCAAGATCGGTATCGCCACGCCTCCTTTCGTAAAAAGACAATTCCGGAAAGTGGACCTGGACGACTTCAAGACGTTCTTGGAAGAATTGAAGATCAATTCGGCCGTCAACCTGAACGACAAGCTCCGTATGCTGAAAGATCCGGAAAGGAACATCTGGAGATGGTACAAGAGCCAGGGCTGGGGATTGGATTTCACCGAAGCCACCGGCAATCCGGCCAACACGGACTGGTGGGATGAGGTGACCCGGAACGGCATTATCCAAGACTACTCCATTTCCGCCTCGGGGGGAACCAAGACCGTGAACTACTACGCGTCCGTAGGTTATTTCCAGAACAAGGGTATCGTCATCGGTTCCGACTATACCCGTTACAACGCCCGCTTGAACGTGGACGTGAACCCCACCAAATGGTTGAGTTTCGGGGTGAACCTCAGCGGCGCGTATGCCGAAATCAACACGATTCCTACCGAATTGGCCTATGCCGCTCCCATCTGGGGTGCTTCCATGATGCGTCCCAGCGACCCGGTCAAGATCACCAACGCGGACGGAACCAAGGAATGGAACACGTCCACCAACCCGTTCTCCTCGGGCTACAACCCCGTGGCCTTGCGCAAGGACAAATACCATGACGAGGCTTTCCAGCAACAGTACAAGGCCATGTTCAGCCCTTACTTGCGCGTGAAACTCTACAAGAACCTGTACGTGCAGTCCAAGATCGGTATCGACTACGTTTCGTTGCGCGAAAAGAACGTATGGTCGGCAGTCGTCAATCCCCAAGGACGCTCTCTGGGCGGTTTGATGCAGGTGGATGACCAGAGCATCGCCTACATGAACATCGCCAACACCATCAACTGGATACCCTCCATCAAGAAAAACAACTTCAATATCCTCGTCGGCCAGGAAGCCCAGCGCTTCAATACCTACGAAGGCTTCATCGCCGGTAACGACTACGCGGTTCCCGACCTGATGGAAATCAGCAACGCGACCGAGACCCGGGGTGCCACCGTCCGTTCCGACGCCACGTTGGCTTCCTATTTCGCCAATGTCGAATACGATTACGACAACCGTTACTATGTATCCGCCAGCGTTCGTCGCGACGGTTCCTCGCGCTTCGGCGAAGACAACCGTTGGGGTACTTTCTACTCGGTGGGCGCCAAGTACCGCATCACGGGTGAAAAGTTCATGGCCACGACGCAGAACTGGTTGAACAACCTTTCGCTCCGTGTCAGCTACGGTACCTCCGGCAACCAGAACGTAGACTATTATCAGGCGCGCGGCGTCTACGCTACCACCCGTTACGGCGGCATCTCCGGTTTCGCTCCTTCGCAGTTGGCCAACGGCGAATTGCAATGGGAATCGAGGAACAAGTTCGACGTAGGTCTGGAATTCACGATTTTCAACGCCCTTACCGTCGAAGTGGACTACTATAACGACGTTACCCGCGACATGATCTTCAGCCGTCCCTTGTCGTACGGTACCGGCTTCGGCTCCATCGCCTACAATGTGGGCAAGATGCGCAACCAAGGCGTTGAATTGCAGTTGAGCGCGATGCTTATCAACCGCAAGAACTTCAAATGGACGTTGGGCTTCAACCTTACCACCAACGACAACAAGATCCTCAAATTGCCCGACGGCCACGACATCCGCAACGGTACCATCGGCTTGTTGAGCGAAGGTCGTTCTTCGGCCCAGTTGTACATGCCCGAATGGGCCGGTGCCGATCCCGCCACGGGACGTCCGCGTTGGTATGGCGCCGACGGACAGTACGTGTTCAACTACAACCAGGCCGCCTATCGTTTCGTAGGTACGAGCGATCCCAAGGTGTACGGAGGTCTCCAGACCCGTTTCGATTTCTATAACGTGGATGTCAGCTTCCAGTTCAACTACAACGCCGGCAACTATATCCTGTCGAACGACCTTACCTACCTGGAAAACGACGGTACCCACAAGGGAAATGTCACCACCTACTATGTAATGGACAATCGTTGGCAGCGTCCCGGCGACAAGGCCGACGTTCCGCAAATCATGCTGGGCGGCAACAAGAACTCCCGCAACTTGAGCACCTACTGCCGTACAGACGGTTCTTACTTCCGTATCAAATCCATCGTGGTGGGCTACACGCTTTCCAAGAAGAATTGCGAGAAGATCTTCTTGAAGAGCCTGCGTTTCTATGCCAGCATCGACAACCTGTTTACCGCTTGCAGCAAGAACTTCCGCGGCTATGACCCCGAGTCCGGTTTGAGCGCGATCCAGACCTCCAACTATCCGGTGCCCGTGAACTACACCTTCGGTATCAATGTTGGTTTTTAACAAAGCAAGAATCACTGACATTTAAACAAAACAAGACATGAAAAAAATAAAACATATAGCAACGCTCGCGCTCCTGGTTCCCGTAGCGCTGTTGTCCTCGTGCTCCAAGGAATACCTGGACAGGACGCCCACCACGGCCTTGGATACCGAATTGGTATTGAATGATGTGGACATGATTCCCTCCACGGTCGTAGGTACGATGCGCATGATGTATTCCTCCTCTTTCTCCGGAAAGTACGCCACCGTCATCGGCGACATCATGACCGACATGGTTTCGTCCATCCGCGGAAGCAACGGTTCGTTCAAGGAGATGGAAGAATGGAACATCAACCAATCCACGCCCGACGTGGAAACGCTTTGGGGCGCCGGCTACCAGATCGCGGCGGCTTCGGCCCGCACGATCGAAGCGGCCAAAAGGAAACTGGCTGGAGATACCACTGCCTTGACCTCTTCCCAGAAGAACAATCTGAGGAGCGCCATAGCGGCCTCGTTGGTAATCAAGGTATATGCCGAATACTTCCTTGCGCAATACTTCTGCGTGGACATCAACGTGGACAAGCATGATTACGCGTTCAGCAACAATTTCAGGATGCCCGGATCCAACCCCGTCAAGGTCGGCTTGATCCTTCTGAAAGACAGGGCGTTGGGAAATGAGGAGGCGGCCAACATGTCCACGTTGGAATCCACCTACGAATTCATGGAAAAGGAAATCGCCGAAGCCATCGAATATTTCCAGGCTTCCGGAAGTTCCAAGTTCACCTTGGCTCCCGAAGAACGTTTCTATCCCACGTTGTGCGCGGCCTATCTGGTACAGGCGCGCGTCTTCCTGGCTCAACACAAATACCAGCAGGCTGACGAGGCTGCCGAAAACGCGTTGAGGAATCTTCCCGGTTCGGCCAACGAAACCCTCATTTCCAATCCCGAAGCCTTGCTCAACGCCTATGGCGAAACGTTGTCCACGGAAGACATCTGGTCGATAAACTACACGAACCAGGACAACCTCTCCGCCAACTCGCTCCAGAACCTCTTCGGCAGTTACGGCTTCTCGCCCAGCGACAAGGCCGTGGGTCTGATCAAGAGCGGAGATATACGGAAAGCCTTGTACTTTACCCCCAAACAGAAATTGCCGGAAGGCGTGACTTCCTACTGCTTGAAGTATCCCAACGACAACAGCGTTTTCAACGTTCCCGTATTCCGGGTTCCCGAAATTTACCTGATCCAGGCGGAAGCCCGTGCGGCCGGCAAGTTCGGCAATGCCAACGAAGCCTTGTTGAAAGTCATCGGAGCCCGTGACTCGATCGTAGGAAAACATGCCGATCCCGAACAACAGATGATTTCCAGGTACGGTCTGACCGACGCCACGATGATGCAGGTCATCTTGGACGAGAACGCCCGCGAATTCCTTTGCGAAGGTCATCGTTGGTATGACTTGCGTCGCAACGGCGTCCGTTTGAGCCGTGAAGGTTCGAGGGACGACAACGAGAAATTCCCGACGCATTTCGAAGACTATCCCTTGTCGACTTTCGCTTTCCCTGTTCCTTACGGCGAAACGTCCACCGAACAATGGAAAAAGGGTCGTGGAACCTATGCCGACGGACGTCAGGACTCGAAGAACTGGCAGAACAACGCATGGGATGACAAACAAGGCGACAGCTACAGCGCGACCGTGACCTTGCCTGTCGAAGGCGGGGATTACGAACGAAACGAAAACTAAGCGTCGTATCGATGACAAAAAGCGCGTGGGGGTTTCTCCACGCGCTTTTTTATTGTATCTTCGCGAACCTGTTTTGCCGAAGATACCATGTCGCGTCCTTTTAAAAGCAAATTGTCCGGAAAAATCGCCGAGATTCCCTATATGAACCGGTGGTTCGTATTCGCTTTCGACGTATTGGTGTCCTGTTTCTGCACCGTAGGCGCGTACGTGCTTCTCTGCAACCTTTTCAACCAAGCCGTCTATCGGGAGATCATACTGCTCATAAGCTCCTCGAGCCTGCTGGCCAGCACAACCGGATTCCTGGTCTTCAAGACTTACAAGAACATCATCCGCCATTCTTCCTTTCAATCCATCTGGCGGATCGCGGCGGCCTTGCTCACGAAAATAGCTTTCGTCCTGGCGGTCTATCTCATCAACAATACCTTTGTTCCGACCGACCACCTTGTGGCCGTGATATTGCTGGACGGCTTGCTCTCGTTCAGCATCCTGGTGTCGGCCCGCCTGGTCGTGGTGCTTTTCTACAACTACACCATCACCGAATTTACCAAATCGAAACAGAAAGTATTGATCTACGGTGCGGACCACAACGACATAAACCTCACCAACATCCTCAACCTCAACACGCAGTCGAACTACACCATTTCCGGTTTCTTGCGCTTTTCCTCGAAGAACGACACCTACCCCGTGGGCAACCTGCCCGTATTCGCGGTGGAAAAGATGTCCTCCCTAAGGAAAATCATGGAAAAAGAGGAAATACAAGGCATCCTGTTCACCCGCCAACAAGACATCCTCAAGGAGCGTAACCGGCTCATCACCTACTGCCTTTCCAAAAAGTTGAAGATGTTCACCATTCCGCCCATCGGCAAATGGCAGCACTCCACGCCGCAATTGAGAAGCCTCGACATCGCCGACCTCCTGGGAAGGGACGAGATACATATCAACACCGACCTGATAGAACAGGATCTCAAGGAGAAAACCGTATTGGTGACAGGAGCCGCCGGTTCCATCGGAAGCGAACTCTGCCGGCAAATCGCCGCTTTCCGTATCAAGAAACTGGTATTGTTCGACAACTGCGAAACGGGCTTGCACAATCTCCGGCTGGAACTGCAGGAGAATTTTCCTCATTTGCAGCTGAGTGCGATGATCGGCGACGTGCGCTCCGTCGACCGGCTGAAATTCGCCTTCACCAGTCATCATCCCCAAATCATTTTTCATGCGGCGGCATACAAGCACGTTCCGCTCATGGAGGAAAATCCCAACGAGGCCTTTTTCGTCAATACCATCGGCACGCGCAACATCGCCCACCTGGCATTGGATTTCGGGGTGGAGAAATTCATGATGGTATCGACCGACAAGGCCGTGAATCCCACTAACGTCATGGGCGCCTCCAAACGGCTGGCAGAAATCTATGTGCAAAGCCTGAACCAAGCCGTCAAGGACGGACTGCTGCAAGGCCGCACCCAATACATCACGACACGCTTCGGCAACGTGCTGGGAAGCCAAGGGTCGGTCATTCCGCTCTTCAAGTCGCAAATAGACAAAGGCGGTCCGGTAACCGTCACGCATCCCGACATAACGCGCTATTTCATGACGATCAAGGAAGCCTGCCTTCTGATGCTGGAAGCCTCGAACATAGGACACGGCGGAGACATACTGGTATTCGACATGGGTACGCCCGTGAAGATCGCCGACCTGGCAAGGAAGATGATCCTGCTTTCCAGCCACGGAGAAGACAACATCAAGATCGAATACACCGGATTGCGCCCCGGCGAGAAACTCTACGAGGAAATACTCAGTTCGGTGGAACACACCAAGCCGACTTCACATACGAAAATCCGCATCGCGGATGCCAACGTCTACGATTTCAAGGAACTGCCTTCCCTTTACGACCGTTTGGAAGAACTGGCCCGTGCTTGCAGGAGTGAAGAGTCTGTCAGGTTGGCCAAAGAAATCGTGCCGGAATATATCAGCAACAATTCCGAATTCTCGAGATTAGACCGCAAGTAATCCGCGCGACAGCCTCGTGCCCCTATTCGTCGCCCGCGCCCGGATTTCGGGAAGCCGAAGAGCGCGCCTCGTCGAATTTGGCTTTCATCGTGGGATTGCCGCGCGTAAGTTTCTTGATGCTCAAGTCCTCCACCTTGTCGTTGGCCAGACGCAAGTTGTTCTCCGAACCGATCAGCGCGTCTTTTATCTTTTGCAGGTGGTCTATCGACTTGTCGATTTCCTCGATGGCCTTTGCGAATTTCTCGGACGCGAGACGGTAATTGCGGCCGAACTTGTCCTTGAAGTCGGTCAACTGGTTCTCGAAATCGGTCACGTCCACGCTCTGCTGCCGCGCGAAGGCAAGTTGCCGCTTGTATTCGATACTCTTCCTGGACGCCTGCGTCAAGAGCGAGATGATGGGCATGAAGAACTGCGGCCTTACCACGTACATCTTGGGATAACGGTAGGAAACGTCCACGATGCCCTCGTTGTACAACTCGCTTTCGGGTTCGAGCAAGGATACCAATACGGCGTATTCGCAGCCTTTTTCGTTACGGTCCTTGTCCAACTTGGCCAAAAAGTCCTCGTTCTTGTGCTTGGTCGCCGTCTGGTCCATCTCGTTCTTCATCTCGAACATGATCGAGACATATTCCATGCCCTCCGCGTAATCCCTGAAAACGAAATCGCCCTTGCTTCCGCCCCGGGCGTCGTTGTCTTTTTCGAAATAGGAATCGGGATACATCGAGGCACGCACCTTGTTGAACTCGGTACTGCAATGCACCTCCAAGGTCTCCCCGATCATCTTGGTAGACAACTTGGCTTTCAAGTTCTTGTAAAAATCTATCTGCTCCTGTTTCTCCTTGAGCCGGAGTTCGAAGCGTTCCTTCAGCTCGCCCTCGCGCAACCGGGCCGCGTCGGAAGCCGACCTTACCTTGCTTTCCAATTCGGCAATGAGCGCTTCCTTGGCATGCAGGACGTCTTTGGCCTTGTTCCGTTCTTCCATCAAGGCCATGTCGCGCCGGTTCTCGCTTTGCGAGACGGCGGTCTTGAGCGTGGCGATTTCCTGGTCTTTCCTGGCCAGCACCACATCCAGTTCCATGCGCGTGCGTGCCGCCACTTCCTGGATTTCCTTGTTGAGCTGCTCTATCCGGCTGTCTTTTTGAGCCATGCTCAACTTGTTCTCACCCAGACGTTGCACGTACAACTGCTTCAAACGTTCTTCGGCGGCGGCCTGCTCGGCTTGTTTCTGCTTGTGCAGTTCTTCCATGCGGCGGTCGATCTCCGCCTTGAACTCCGCGTTCTTCACCTGGTTCATGATCAAGGCATAATCGGCCTCGTCCACGCTGAACACGCTACCGCACTTGGGGCACTTCAATTCTTTCATGCAACGAATCTCCTATCGACGACTCACACGCTTAAGAAGACAAAAGGAGCCGTCCGCGAACGACGGAAGGCTCCTTTTGCAAACCACGTGGTCGAAAAACTATTTCTTGATATTGGGAAGTTCAAGGCCGTAGCCTTTCTTCTTGTCGATGGCTTTCAAGTACAAGCCCAGGAACAAGGCCACCACGCCCAAGCCGGCAAAAATCAACATGGGCACGGTGTAGTCGTATTGCAACGGATCTTCCACGCCCGGATTGACGGATTGCAACACCTTTCCTATCAACATGGGAAAAGCGAACAAGCCGATGTTCTGCACCCAGAAGATCACGGCGTAGGCCGAACCAAGGACACGGTTGTCCACCAGTTTCGGAACACTGGGCCACAACGAAGCCGGCATGAGCGAAAACGATATGCCCAGCAAGACAATGGCCAGGAAAGCAAAAACCGGCCCCGCGACGCTCCCCTTGACGGCAGGCAGAAGCAAGGCGAAGCACAAGTGGCAGACGATCATGAGCAAGGCGCCGAATATGAGCATCGTGGCTCCTTTGCCTTTCCTGTCCAGGAAATTGCCGAGGAAAGGAGTTATGGCGGCGGCGCCGAGAGGGAATACCGAAAATATCAGGCCCGCGTTCTCGGCCGAAAAACCGAGATTGCACTGCAACATGTTGATGGCGTATTTCTGGAAAGGAAAGATGGCCGAATAATAGAGCACGCACAAAAAGGCCACGACCCAGAACACCCCGCTGGAGAAAATCATGCCCAAGTCCTTGAACTTGAAAGGCTCTTCGGGCTCTTCACCGCTCTCGCCCATCTGCTTTTCCAGCTTCCTGTCCATGAAGAAATAGGAAATGAAGCAGATGAAACCCACCAGCAGCAGGATAACCCCCAGCATCACCGAACGCGACACGTCGGGAACACCTCCCATCTTGGCCACGACGGGCGATATCAATACGGCCGCGGCCACGCCGATACGGGCTATGGCCATTTCCAAGCCCATGGCGAGCGCCATTTCCTTTTCCCTGAACCACTTCACGATGCCTTTCGATACCATGATACCGGCCATTTCGATGCCGCAGCCGAAAATCATGAAACCGAACGCGGCCATCTTGGCCGAGGCAGGCATGCCCTCGTAGAAAGGGAAGAAATTCCAGAAACCGGAGAGGAAGTTTTCCGCCCCGCTTCCTGCGAAAGCGGGAGAAACCGCGTAATATTTCACGCACGCCCCTATGACCATGAGGAAACCCGACAAAAGCGCCGTATAACGCACGCCGATCTTGTCCAATATGATACCGGCGAATATCAGGAAGAACACGAACACGTTAAGGAACGTCTCGCTTCCCTGGTAGGTGCCGTAGGCCTGGGGAGACCAGCCTTTGGTTTGTTGCAGCATGTCCTGCAAGGGCGAAAGGATGTCCACGAACATGTATCCGAAAAACATCATCAAGGCCAGACACACCAAGGCCGTCCATCTGGCGGCAGGCGAATCACTCAAGATTTTTCTGATTTTCTCTGTCATTTGTATTCTTTGTTAAGATTTAATTCTTCATGTGCTTCAGGCAAGAGGCGTAACCGGCCACGAACAATCCCGTCCAAAGGATGGAACCCCAAGGAACGCCCGCGGCGGGAATGAAAAGCATGCCCGTCAATATGACCAGGCATTGGGCGATGGTATAGACATGAAAGCCCTTGCGGCGCAAACGCCACATGAGAATGGCGCCGGCCAAGGAGAAGACGAAAAGGAAACCCGTAAGGAAATAATACCAGCGCGGCAAGGCGAACACGGCCTCCATCGACGACCTCATCGCCGGCATCATGTTGAAATAAGCCTCGTAGGTATCGGTTTCAAACACCAGGTGCCGCAAGGTACCGAAACTCATCCCCATGTAAAGATAGGCCAAGGCGGAACAACCGCTGCCTATGAATGTGAGTATGCACAATACCGACAACAACGTCGTCCTTTTCCGTTCCGGCTCCTGCCGCATTCTTTCATCAAATTCCATGACTTTCCAGTTTTTGTCCTAATCGCGCCACGAATCCGGCCACGTTCCCGTTTATCGCCGCGAAAGGTTTTATCCTGCGGTTCATTTCACGCAACACGCCTGCGCAGTCGCCTTGTTCGTAGCGTACGCTACGGGCGAAACGGGCGGGAAAGCGCGCCATGTACAGGAATCTTTCCATATAATTGTCTTCGAGCCGTGAAGCCAAGGCCAGGCCCTTTTCGTAGGCTCCCGCACGCAAGTATTCCTCTATCTGGTAGATGGTCATACCCTCGAAAGGAACCTTTTCGTCGGGGAAGAATTCAAGGCTCTTGTCCAGCACGCGTACCGCCGAATCATGTTTTCCCTCAAAGTTCAAGGCACGCGCCAACAAGACGTATTGGTAACGGATCGTATTGGCGTAACCTGCGCTTTCGGGATCGACGGCGGTCTTGGGATCTTGCAGGTTACCCCAACGGAAACGGTTGACGAACAAGTCGTAGGTCTTGTCGGTTTCCATCCCGTTCGCCCCCACATAGGCGCGATTGGCGTTGCGATAAGGCACCAGACGATAGACGTTGCCTTGCAAGGAAGCCAACTCGTTGACGGGGAATAAGCCCGCCTGGGCTCCCGTACTGAGCAGATGGACGGGACGGTCGAACTTGTTGGTGCCGAAAATGTCCAAGAACGCCAAATCGGCACGATACAGGACGGAAGACCCACCCTTTACCGTATAACGGATCGCATCGGGAACGGTTCTCGCCTGTTCGGGAGTAATCTGCCCCTTGGCTATCATTTCCTGGACGGGCAACGTGACCTTTACCTTGCGGGTGGGGAAGAAGGAGACGAGGTTGCCGTCACGATCGCGCTGCTTGGTGGCGGGATCCTTGCTGCCCACGACATGCAAAAGGTCGGTCAGCTCGATATGGCCGCCCAAGTCCATGTCGCCCAAGTAGACGTAATCGTTCTCGCCTTGTCCGTAACCCTCGTAAGGCACGGTGAATTCCAAAGGCCGGGCATCATACATGGCCCGGAACAACGGTTGGACGTGCCAGAAACTGTTGGCAAGGGCGCTGTTGACGATACGGACGTCCGTGCGTATGCCCTCCATCTCCTGGCAATACCAGAGGGGAAACGTGTCATTGTCGCCATTGGCGATGAGAATGCCGTCTTTTTCACACGATTCCAGCGTATTCCTGGCAAAATCGTAAGCGGCCGTGCGGTGCGAGCGATCATGATCGTCCCATCCTTGCTGCGCCATCAGGCCCGGTACGAACACCAAGGCCAGGACACTGGTCAGGCCCAAGGCCAGCTTGCGGTTCATCCGGCGTGCAAGCCAGCAGGAAAGCGCCATGACGCCCAAACCTATCCAGATGGCAAAAGCATAGAAAGAACCGGCATAGGCATAGTCCCTTTCGCGCGGTTCGGTGCTGGGCTGGTTCAGATAGAGGATAATGGCCAAGCCTGTCATGAAGAAAAGCAGGAACACCACGAACGCGCCCTGCCTGTGTTTCCTGTAATGGTAAAGCAATCCGCACAAGCCGAGCAACAGCGGCAACATGAAAAACGTGTTGCGTCCTTGGTTTTCTTTCAGATATGCGGGAAGGTCGCTTTGAGGACCGAGCCGTGCGGCGTCCAGGAACTTGATGCCGCTGATCCAGTTGCCATGCAACACGTCGCGGCTTCCGTCGCGATTGTAGCCCAATCCTTGCATGTTGTTCTGACGACCGGAGAAATTCCACATGAAATAGCGGAAATACATCCACCCGAAATGGTAGCGGACCAGAAATCGCATGTTTTCCAAGGCCGTCGGCTTGGCCGTGCCTTCCTTGGCATCGGTTCCGCTCCAGAAACGGTAATATTCGACATGGGGCCGCCCCCCGCCGCTCTGGTTCGAATACATACGCGGAAAAAGGCCGCAATGCGCCTTGTCGTAGACGTATTCCGAACCGTACCCCGTGATGTCGTACTTGCCCGTTTCCTTGTTTTTCCTATACTGGGGTGAAGTCTGCCTGACATCGACCAGTCGCGCGTTGAAATATTGCCCGTAGAGCAAAGGACGGCTACCGTACTGTTCGCGGTTCAGATAGGAAAGAAGGCTCAACGCGTCCTTGGGTTCGTTCTCGTTGATAGGCACCTGGGCGTTGGAACGGATCACCAACGTGAAGAACGTGGAATAGCCGACAAGCATGAAACACAGGCAAAGCAGGCCCGTATGCAATATCACGCGGTTCTTCCTGCGGGCCGAACGCAAACCCCATGTCAAGGCGGCCACCAGCAGGACGAAATAGATGATCGTTCCCGAATTGAACGGCAAACCGACGGAATTGACGAAAAATATCTCGAAATAACCGGCCAGCTTCACCGTCCAGGGCACCACGCCCCAAAGGATGACCGCCAGCAACAGGAACGAAAGGCCGATGGACGTCCAGAAGCCTTTCCTTGTCGGCTTGAACTTCTTGTAGTAGATGATGAACACCATGGCGGGAATGACCAGCAGGTTGAGCAGATGCACGCCGATGGCAAGCCCCACCAGGAAAGCGATGAAGATGATCCAACGCAGGTTATGGGGTTCGTCCGCCACGGTTTCCCATTTGAGGATGGCCCAGAACGAAATGGCAGTGAAGAACGACGACATGGCATACACTTCGCCTTCGGCCGAAGAGAACCAGAACGAGTCACTGAACGTGTAGGCCAACGCCCCTATCACGCCGCAGGCATAGATCATGAGTTGATGGAAAACGCCCGGTCCGTCCTTTTCCTTGCCTGAAACCTCGATTATCTTGCGTCCCAGCATCGTGATGGTCCAAAAAAGGAACAAGATGGTGAAACTGCTGCACAAGGCCGACATGACGTTGACCGCGAAAGCCGCGTATTGGCTGTGCCCGAAAGTGAAAATCTGCGCCAGGCAGCCCAATATCTGGAACGTGGGCGCCCCGGGAGGATGTCCTACCATAAGCTTGCCCGAAGTGCTGATGTATTCCCCGCAATCCCACCAGCTTACCGTACGTTCGGCAGCCGAGACGTAAACCACCGTGGCCACGGCCCACACGAGCCAGCCGATGACATTGTTCCACTTGGCGTAATCCTTCATCTTAGTCCGCTTGGATGTTATAAGCCTGGAAAACGGTCGCCATGCGGTCGCTCATTTCCTGCAAGCCGTAGATGTCGGCAAAATACTTGACCGAACCCAGCACGTCCACCGCTTCCTGGGTTTCGGATTGCAGGCTGCGACGGTATTTGGGCGGAAAACTCATGTAGTAGCGCAGGTTCTGTTCATACCCCTCGGCGATGCGCCGCAAGACGTCCTCTCCCTTTTCCTTTTCGCCGCAAAGCATATAGGCCTGTGCGTAAATGAGCATGTTGCGGTTGAACGCGAGCACTTCGTCGGGGAAAAAGAAGATGCCCTTGTCCAAGGCCTTTACCGCCGAGTCCTGCTTTCGTTCGGCGATAAGTCCCATGGCCAACGTGGCATATTGGTGACGCGCCTGTTCGCTCCAGGAACGGGTCTCGGGATCCAACTCCGATTTGCCGGTATTGATTTCCCCCCATTCGAACCGGTTCACGAGCAAGTCGTAGGTACGATCCACATTCATGCCGTTGGTACGGGAATCGAGGGCGTGACGGTTATCGTTGCGGAAAGGCACGAAGCGATAGACCATGCCTTCCATCTGCGACTGGGCCAGACTGGGGAGATAATCCTGATGACCGTAAGGACTCACGAAGCAGACAGGGCGATCTTCCAGGTTGTTGGCGATGATGTCCAGCATCACCAACTGCGACTTGTTGATGTTCCTGCCGTTGAGTTTCCATACGAGCGACTCGGGCATCCTGCTCACTTGTTCTGGCGTGAAAAGGCCGCCGGCGAGCATCTTTTCCTTGTCGATGGTGAGTTTGATCGAGGAAGAGGGAAAGAAGGAAATCCTTTCGCCCGAAGCGTCCATGAGCTTGGTGGAAGGATTGTCGGAATTGACGAAATCCAGCAATTGGCGGAGTTCCACGGGTTGCGGTATCTTGTTCTCGACATACACGCCCTCGTTCTTCCCGCCGCCGTAGTTCCTTGCGTCCAGACTGAAACGGAACGGTTCGGATTCATAAACCTTGCGGTACAACGGCTGAATGAGCCATGAACTGTTGGCAAGGATACTGTTGACCAGACGTATGTCGGGACGTATGCCTTCCACATGCTGGCAATACCACATGGGATAGGTGTCGTTGTCGCCGTCGGAAACCAAAATCGCGTCGGGCGGACAGGACAGCATCATGTTGCGGCCGAAATCCCGGGCGGAAGTACGATGCGAACGGTCGTGGTCGTCCCAGCCCTGCCGGCCCATCAACACGGGAACGGCAAACAGGCAGACCACGCCCACGGCGGCGTAGGAAAGGCCGCGGACAAGCGTCGTCTTGCCTTTCAGGAAACGTTGCAGGGCCTGTCCGATACCCGCCACGCCCAAGCCTATCCAGATGGCGAAAGCATAAAACGAACCCACCGAGGCGTAATCCCTTTCACGAGGTTCGGTCGAAGGCTGGTTCAAGTAGAGGATGATCGCCAAGCCTGTCATGAAGAACAGGAGGAATACCACGAACGTATCCTTGGGCGCATAGCGGTATTGGAAGAACAAGCCTATCAACCCCAAAATCAATGGCAGGAAGAAGAACGTGTTGCGGGCGGGATTTTCGGCCAGATAGCGCGGCAGGTCGTCTTGCGGGCCGAGACGCATCCGGTCGATGAACTTGATGCCGCTGATCCAGTTGCCGTGCAAGACGTCCACCGAACCGTCGGGATTGAAACCGCGACCCATGATGTCGTTTTGACGTCCCACGAAATTCCACATGAAATAACGACCGTACATCCACCCTATCTGATACTTCCACAAGAAGCGGAGATTCTGCCCCAACGTGGGACGATGCGTACCGTCGTTGCCGCTCCAGATCTTGTTATAGGTCACGCAAGGACGACCGCCGCTTTCCATGTTGGAGTGGATACGCGGGAAAAGGCCGCAATAGGCCGGGTCGTACGTGAGTTTCTGCGAGGAATAGCCCGCCCGTTCGTATCGTCCCGTGCTGTCGTCGCGCACGTACTGGGGATTTGCCGGATCCACGGCCGTCAGCCGGGCATTGTAGTATTGTCCGTAAAGGAAAGGTACCGAGCCGTATTGGTCGCGGTTGAGGTAGGAAAGCAGGCTGATGGCGTTCTTGACCTCCCCCTGGTTGAGAGGCACGTTGGCATTGGCGCGAATGACGAGAATCAGGAACGTGGAATAGCCGATAAGCAGGAAAACCAGGCAAAGGAAGGCCGTATGCAAGACGACCCGCTGTTTCTTGTGCGCGTACCACAGACCGTAGGCCAAGGCCGCGGCAAGCAGGACGAAGAAGAAAGCGCTTCCGACATTGAACGGCAGATGCAGGCCGTTGACGAAAAACAACTCGAAATAGCCGGCCAGTTTCACCGTCCAGGGAATGACGCCCCACAGCGTGAGACCGAGCAACAGGAACGAAATCAGAAGAGAAATCCAGAAACGCCTTTTGGTTGGCTTGTATTTCTTATAATAGACCACGAACACGATGGCGGGAATCACCAGCAAGTTCAACAGGTGGACTCCGATGGCAAGGCCTATCATGAATGCGATGAGCACGAGCCAGCGCAGGTTATGAGGCCGGTCGGCCACGGCTTCCCACTTGAGGATGCACCAGAAAGTCACAGCCGTGAAGAAAGAGGACATCGCATACACTTCGCCTTCCACCGCGCTGAACCAGAACGAATCGCTGAACGTGTAAGCCAACGCGCCCACCACGCCCGAGGCGAAGACAAGCAGGCTTTGCGCCCAATCCGGAGACCATGTATCGTAATCAGGGGCGTCGGAAGCCAACACGGGACGGCGCGAACCTTGCTTCTTGACCGAGAAAGAGAAACGATAGACGAGTTTCCTGCCTATCATGGTAATGGACCAGAACAGGAAAAGTATCGTGAAACTGCTGCAAAGCGCGGACATCACGTTTACCATGAACCCTGTCTTGGCCGGATCCCCGAACGCCAAGAGGCCGAACAAGCCGCCCAGCAACTGAAAAGTGGGTGCTCCGGGAGGGTGTCCTACCATGAGCTTGCTGGCGGTCGAGATATACTCGCCGCAATCCCACCAACTGGCCGCCTTTTCGGCCGTACCGACGAAAACCGCCGTGGCGACCGCCCATACCGACCATCCTACGAGATTGTTCCAAAACTTGTACTTACGCATATCTTGAAAGGATTTTCGCAAGACCATGCAAGCCGGAAGCCAGAGGCCGAACGGGGTCGGCTTATGCCGAGGCAAAGCCTGTCTTCGCGCAAGTTGCAAAGATAGCAAATTGCCGTGGTTTTCGGCTATCGGATATTTTCTTATATTCGCAGCCCGCCGGACGATGCAGGCGCCCCGCCCCGTCTTGTCCGGCACACTTGAAACAGACATGCACGACATCAGGCGACAATTTCCTTTGCTGGACCGGAAGATCAACGGAAATCCCTTGGTTTATCTGGACAACGCCGCCACCACGCAGAAACCGCGCGCGGTGACGGACGCCATGCTCGACTATTACAGGAACATCAACAGCAACATCCACCGGGGCGTGCACCATTTGAGCCAGCTGGCCACCTCCGCCTTCGAAGAAAGCCGCCAGAGGGTAATGAAGTTCATGGGGGCGGCGCAACACGAACAAATCATATTCACCCGGGGCACCACCGAGGCGGTCAACCTGGTGGCGAACGGTTTTCGCGATTTCCTGAAAAAGGGCGACCGCGTGCTGGTTACCATTGCCGACCACCATTCCAATTTCGTTCCTTGGCAACAGGCCTGCCTGCGAAGCGGGGCGACATTCGACATCATGCCCGTGGAAGAAGACGGCACTTTCGACTTGGAACTCTTCGGACGCAAATTGTCGCAAGGCCCGAAAATGGTGGCCTTTCCCCATATCTCGAACGTCCTGGGGATCGAGAATCCCGTCAAGGAAATGACGGCCATGGCCCATGCCTGCGGAGCGGCCGTATTGGTGGACGGCGCACAAGGCATCGCCCACTGCCCGGTGGACGTCGCCGACCTGGATTGCGACTTCTATTGCTGGTCGGCGCACAAGATTTACGGACCTACCGGCATCGGCGTGCTCTACGGCAAACGGGAATGGCTGGAAAAACTGCCCCCATACCAGTTCGGCGGGGAAATGATAGAGGAAGTGGAGCTGGAACGGACCACTTTCGCCGCCTTGCCTTTCAAATTCGAAGCAGGTACTCCGGCCATCGCCGAAGGATTCGCCCTGAAACCCGCCTTGGATTTCGTGCAGGGCGTAGGTTTCGACAACTTGCGCGAACACGAATCGGAATTGACCCGCATGGCCTTGGACGGCCTCGGCCGGATAAAGGGATTGAGGATATACGGAAAGGGCGAAGGTCATTCGGGCGTGGTCTCGTTCAACCTGGACGGAGCCTACCACTACGACGTGGGCGTGATACTCGACCAACTGGGCATAGCCGTAAGGACCGGGCATCATTGCGCCCAGCCGCTCATGAAGCATCTGGGCGTACAGGGTTGCGTCCGCGCAAGCTTCGCCGCGTATAATACCGGCGAGGAAGTGGAACGCCTGGTCGCCGGCGTGAAAAAGGCCGCGGAAATGCTTGTCTGAAAATTTCAAAAACATCATAAGACAATGAATTTTTTCAAGAAACTTGTCATTCTGGCTCTCGGTGCGGGATTTCTCTATCCTGCCTCCTTGCCGGCACAAGAGTATCTGGACAACGCGTTATATGTGAAGTTCAAGGAAAGTTCTTCCGTAAGCGCGAAGAAATTCCGGCGGGACATGGTACCCATCGAATCCCTGAACCTGAAGATTTCGGAAAAGAAAATGAAACAGAACGGATTCCACCGCGAAGCCCGTTCGTTGAACCTGTTCGACGACTCGTTCCTGGATCGCACCTTCCAGATTCATTTCGACAGCACGGTAAACATCGACAAGGTGATCCGCCTGTTGGAAAGCGACCCCGGCGTGGAATTGGTGGAACGTGTTCCCGTATTCAAGTTGTTCTCGTCCGGACCTGCCGCCCAGTCCGTAGTTCCGCAAGATCCTTACTATCCGGCTTATAACGGAATAGAATACCTCTGGTACCTGAAAATGATCAATGCCGAGGGCGCATGGGCGCTGCAAAAGGGCATCCCGTCCATCAAGGCGGCCGTGGTGGACGGCGCCGTATGGGGCGAGCACGCGGATCTGGGAATACCTTCCGAATTCCAGTACAATGCCTTCCGAATGAGGGAGGGCAACTCATCCCCGGAATACGATGACCAGGATGGCCGATGCACGACCCTTTACGACCCCGATCCCAACGTGGATCCTTGTCCTCCCTATACCTGGTCGCACGGAACCCATTGCGCCGGAGTGGTGGGAGCAAAGAACGACAACAACGAAGGCATCGCCTCCTTGGCTTCGGGCGTGACACTGCTCGGAGTGGCGGCCACCACGGCCCAATATGCAGGATTCGTGATTGCAGGATATGAAGGTATCCGTTGGGCCGCCGCCAACGGCGCGAAAGTGATCAGTTGCTCCTGGGGTGGAGAGACAGGCGGCACCGACGTAGGCCAAGCCATACTCAAAGCCTGTTACGACAAAGACATTACCATCGTGGCGGCCGCAGGCAACTCGAACGTCGACTACTCGGGAGATCCCGCCTCTTCGATGTATGTGCTTACCGTAGGTTCGGTAGACGAGAACAAGGCGAAATCCTACTTCTCGAACTATGGAAACTGGGTGGACATACTGGCTCCCGGCGGGAAATCCAATACCGGCAACAAAAGCGTGGGCATATTCAGCACCACGTACTGCAAAAACCAAAGCCTGCGCCTGAACAAGGAAATCGACGATTTCAACGACGCCTATTACGATGAGATGCAAGGAACCTCCATGGCCACGCCGTTGGTGGCGTCCCTGTGCGCGTTGATGCTTTCGGCCGATTCCACGCTCACTCCGGCACAAATCAAGGACATACTGCAAAATACATCCCATCCCGCGACAGGATACCACTTCACGCCGCTGGCCGGCATCATCGATGCCGAAGCCGCCATCAAGGCCGTGAAAGAAGCAAGGTACGACGCGCCGGTGGAGAATCTCGCCATCGAGAAAATAGATTTCGACACGGTATGGCTCAAATGGAACGAACCCGCGAACCATACGCATGAAATATTGGGCTATCGTATTTTCAGGAACGGGAAAATCATCGATTCCTGCACGCCGCAGCCCCGTTTCGCGGACTATCCGGCTCCCAACGGAAAGAACTACTACATGGTTTCCGTCGTGTACAAGGACGGGGTCTTCTCGCCTCGCATGGAAATAAGGGCCGTAACGCCCGACTTGTTCACGATAACCACCATCACGGCTCCCCTTGCCGGAGGTACCATCACCGGCGCGGGCAAGTACGGTGCGGGTGCCACATGCACGCTCAATGCCGTTCCCAACGAGGGCTACACGTTCGTTCGCTGGAGACGCAAAGGCACCAGCGGCACCATATCGACCAATCCCGAATACAGTTTCAGGGTTACGGAAAACCAAACCTACACGGCCGTCTTTGAACAAGGAACAGCCAACGAACAAGCCGGCGACCAGGATTTCTCGATCACGCCCAATCCCGCCAAGGATCATGTGCGGATCACCTGCACGGCCGGAATCCGTCAGATTTCGATTTGTGACTTGCAGGGTCGCATAATAATGAAAATCAACGTGTCGGACGTGAACGAACATACAGTCGACACGGAAAACCTCGACAACGGCACCTACATCATCCGCTTGCAGACCGCCAACGGAAACCTGCAACGGAAGTTCGTCAAGATTTAAATGAACGGAGCCTGATCTCAGTCAGGACTTTCTTTGTATAGAGGGGGAAGTCGGCCTTCTGGACCCAATCGTAGTACGAGGGTTCGCAATGGAAGACTTCCTCCACTTTTTTTCCCTTGTGCTTGCCGAAACCGAACACTTCCGCCCCATCCTTGTCGTAAACGATGAATCCCGCCAGGTCGGCGCTCTTGTTCTGCGTGGAAAATTCGGCCAACGCGGCCATATCGTTCTTGACGGGATGCGAAACGGAGCCGTCCTTGTTGACAAAAGCCGCGTCCTGGTAACGCACGATTTGCGCCTTGAGAACCTCGAACGTGGCACGGGTGTCGGCCAAGGCCGCATGCGCGTCCTTCATTTCCTCATCCAAGTACAATTTCACCGCCGCCGCGAGCGTGCGCGGTTCCATCTTATGGTAAATGTTCTGCACGTCGATGGTCCGCCTGTTTTTCATGTCGAAATCCACCCCTACGCGCAAAAATTCCTCCACCAGGACGGGAACGTCGAACTTGTTGGAATTGAAACCCGCCAAGTCGCTGTTGCCTATGAACTGGACGATTTTCGGAGCCAAGGCCTTGAACGTGGGTTCCAAGGCCACGTCGGCATCATAGATATGATGTACGGAAGAAGATTCGGGAGGAATGGGCATTTCCGGGTTCACGCGCCGGTTGAATTCTTCGACATGTCCGTCGGGAAACGCTTTGAGGATGCCTATTTCCACGATACGGTCGATACCTATCCTCAATCCGGTGGTTTCCAAATCGAAAACACACAAAGGTCTTGTCAAGTTCAGTTTGAAATCCGATGTTTTCATGATATTTCAATAAAATAATCCGTAATCCTTGCAAACCTGCCTGTATTGCTCCAAGGAAACCGTCCGTTTCACCCGGTCGAACGCGCCGGCAGGCACGAAATGACCCGAAAAACGGCTCCAGAACATTTTTTGACGTTGCAGGACCGTGCTTTCGGGGATTCCCGACCGCAGGTAATTCTCGAGCAAGGCGGAAACGAAATCCGAGAAAAGTTCCCCCTGTTCCTTTTGCGTGAATGCGGCTCCGCACAAGAGGCAAGGCAGGAACGGATCGGCTATCACGCCCCGCCCTATCATCACCTGCGAGACATAGGGAAACCGGCCCACGAACCACAACGCCTTTTCCACGCCGTCGATGTCGCCGCTGTGCACCAAGGCATGCCGCGAGAGGGATCGCACCTGGTCTATGCTCTCCCAATCCACTGTCCCGCCATACAACTGCGTTCCGATACGCGGATGCAGGGCCACGTAACGCAACGGGTAGCGGTTGAGCACCTCCATGACCGGATATATCTCTTCCTTCCCGTAATACCCCAGGCGTATCTTGACCGAAATGGCGAGATTCGTGCAGGCGAACGCCTTTTCCAGGAAAGCGTCGATGGCATCCGGAAAAGGCAACAAGCCGCTGCCCCGTCGTTTGCGGGCCACACGGCTCATGGGACAGCCCAGGTTCCAGTTCACCGAATCGTAACCCATGTCCGACAAGGCCGAAGCCATGGACGGGAACAGTTCGATCTCGTTGCCCAGAATCTGCGGCTCCACGTCCATCCGATTGTTCCGCGGCCACAAATCGGCCAGATGGGAAGGACTTACCGCCTGCCCGCGCACCAACGTCACGAAAGGACTTACCGCCTTGCGCATGCGCGAACAAGGTCCGAAGACCTGCAACCATGCGTTACGGTAGCAATGGTCGGTAATCCCGTCCATCGGGGCAAGGATCCAGGTGATACGCGAAAGGGACTGCATAGGGCGAAATTACATTATTTTTTGCTCTATTTTGTCATATTTTGACTTTCTGTCTTGGCCGAAAACATCCGAATCTGCCATATTGGCACGCCAAGGCGAATGGCACGACCTTTGCCGAAGATGTTTCGCGCTTTTGAAATACAAAAGCCGTCAAAAACGAAAAACAATACTATCATGGGAAAGATAATCGGTATCGACCTTGGAACCACCAACTCCTGCGTAGCTGTCATGGAAGGCAGCGAAGCCGTTGTTATACCTAACAGCGAAGGTCATAGGACAACTCCTTCCATCGTCGCCTTCGTGGAAAACGGAGAACGCAAGGTGGGCGACCCCGCCAAACGCCAGGCTGTCACCAATCCGCAAGGCACCGTTTACTCCATCAAGCGCTTCATGGGCGAGACTTTCGACCAGGTGAGCGGCGAAACAAGCCGTGTTCCCTACAAGGTGGAAAAAGGCGACAACAACACGCCGCGCGTGAGGATAGGCGACAGGTCCTACACTCCGCAGGAAATTTCCGCCATCGTGCTTCAAAAGATGAAGAAGACCGCCGAAGACTACCTCGGAACAACCGTTTCCGAAGCCGTAATCACCGTTCCGGCCTACTTCAGCGACTCGCAACGCCAAGCCACCAAGGAAGCCGGGGAAATCGCCGGACTTACCGTAAAACGTATCATCAACGAACCCACGGCGGCAGCCTTGGCCTATGGTCTGGACAAATCGCAGACCGACAAGAAAATCGCCGTGTTCGACTTGGGCGGCGGTACTTTCGACATCTCGATCCTGGAATTGGGCGACGGCGTGTTCGAAGTGAAATCGACCAACGGCGACACCCATCTGGGAGGTGACGACTTCGACCACCGTATCATCGAATGGCTTGCCGACGAATTCCAAAAGGATGAAAACACCGACTTGCGCAAAGACCCGATGGCATTGCAACGCTTGAAGGAAGCCGCCGAAAAGGCGAAGATCGAACTTTCGAGTTCCACCACGGCCGAAATCAACTTGCCTTACATCACCGCCATCGACGGCACGCCCAAGCACTTGGTAAAACAATTGTCGCGCGCCAAGTTCGAACAGATTTGCGACGACTTGATCCAACGTACCATCGAACCTTGCAAGAAAGCCATGTCCGACGCGGGCTTGCAACCTTCCCAAATCGACGAGGTAATCCTCGTAGGTGGTTCCACCCGTATTCCCAAAGTGCAGGAAATGGTGCAGAACTACTTCGGCAAGGTGCCTTCCAAAGGCGTGAACCCCGACGAGGTGGTAGCCATGGGCGCCGCCATCCAAGGGGGCGTGCTGACAGGCGAGGTCAAGGACGTGCTCTTGCTCGACGTGACGCCTCTTTCGTTGGGCATCGAGACCTTGGGCGGCGTGTTCACCAAGCTGATCGAATCGAATACCACGATCCCCACGCGCAAGAGCGAAACGTTCAGCACGGCGGCCGACAACCAGCCTTCGGTCGAAATCCACATCCTGCAAGGCGAACGTCCGATGGCGAACCAGAACAAGAGCATCGGCCGCTTCCATCTGGACGGCATTCCCGCCGCTCCGCGCGGCGTGCCGCAAATCGAAGTGACTTTCGACATCGACGCCAACGGTATCCTCAACGTCTCGGCCAAGGACAAGGGCACGGGCAAGATGCAGCAAATCCGCATCGAGGCTTCTTCCGGCTTGAGCGACGAGGAAATCAAGAAGATGAAGGCCGAAGCCGAAGCCAACCGCGACGCCGACATGAAGGCCAAGGAACAGGCCGACAAGGTGAACAATGCCGACGCGATGGTGTTCCAGACCGAAAAGCAATTGAAGGAATACGGTGACAAGATTCCGGCCGAAAAACGCTCGGCCATCGAAGCAGCCTTGAAAGATACCAAGGATGCCTTGGCAAGCAAAGATCTGGCGAGAATCGACACTACCGTGGCCAAGTTGAACGAAGCCTGGCAAGCCGCCTCGCAAGAGATGTACCAGGCCCAGCAACAAGCCGCCGGCGCACAGGGAACCGACCCGGGCATGGGCGCGAACCCCGGCGCAGGTGCCGGCCAGCAAAATCCCGACAACGGCGAGGGCGTGACCGACGTTCCGTTCGAAGAGGTGAAATAAACGTAGCGAACCTCATAATCAAAAGGGGAATGACTCTGCGAGTCATTCCCCTTTTTCTTTCGTAGGGCATCCGGCCGCTTTCCCTGCTTGCGGATTCCGCACCTTGCCCCGCGCCGGACGCATCCCGGACGAAAACCCTACAAGAACACCACGGGTTCCGCCCTGCGGACATACATTTCTTCCAGTTCCCGCTGATGATAGAGATAGCCTTGGTCTTCATAGTAGCGGGCATGCTCGGGACATTTTTTGATACAAGCTCCGCATTTGATGCAGATACCCGTGTATTCCCGGACATGGTCGCGGCTTATCGAACCCATGGGACAAACCTCGGCGCAAAGCTTGCAATCGGTACATCTTTCGTTTACCAAAGGCTTCACCTTGAGTATGTCGATAGCCTTGTCATGGCGGTCGCGAGGTCGGTAATAACCCCTGTACGGAAAAGGTACGCCCTCCACGGCCACAGGTTCTTCCCGGCAAGCCGCCTGCCCGATCTTCCGCGCCACCTCGGAGGCGAACGCATCCGCCTTGGCAAAATCCCGGGCGTCGGGACGCCCTGCGCCCAAAAGACGGGAAAAGGCATGTTCGCCCACGAAGGCTGCCGCGGCGACCGTGCGCACGCCCGCATTTTCCATCAAGTCGCGCAATTCGATCAAGGCGTCATCGTAATTCCGGTTGCCGTATACCACTACCGGCACGCCCCATGCCCCCTTGCCCTGCATCGTTCGCAAATATCCGAGCAACACGTTGGGAACCCTTCCCGCATAAACGGGCGTTCCCATCACCACCAATTCGTCCCGGCCGAACAGCAAAGGTTCCTGACGGGCGGCGGGCAACGTGAAATCCACCTCCGTGCAGGCAATCCGCAAATGGGTGGCAATCCGTGAAGCGATACGGCAAACCACGCCCTTGGTCGTGTCGGTGGCGCTGAAATAAACGGCCTTAACGATCTGCATTTCCTTTTAATGTTATCTTCCAAGCTGTCTTCTCGCCCGGTTTGGAAAAATCTATCTTGTAACGGTCATCCAAACGATACCCGGCCACCCATACGATGTCCTCGCCCGAACAGAGCAACCATGCCTTTTCTTTCCGCGCGGTTCCCAGATGCAAGTCCTTGAAGAAATCGCTCAACTTCCTGGATCCTTTCATGCCCAACGGGCAAAACCGGTCACCCGGCCGCCAGTGCCGCCAGTGCAACGGAAAACGCAATTTCCCGAAATCCAGGTAGGCCACGTCCGGATCCGGATCCAATTCAGCCCTCTGGTGCAGGATCACCTTTTCCTGCTCGGATACGGGCGCAAGTTCCGCCGACGGCGCCTGCACGTCCGGCACCCAGCGCCATCCGTCGGATTCACGTGTCAAAAAGCCCGTACCGTCGGCATTATGGAATTTCCTGCCGGCCGTGCCCGCTTGCCGGTTGACCGAAACCTGCGCTATTTGCTTGCGGCTAAAAGCTTTCTCCCGCAAATAAAGTTCCCAGAACAATTCCTGGTGCGGATCCAAAGCCGGCAGTTTGCCCGAAGCGATGAACTCCCCGCCGCTGCCGTCCATACCCTGCCGTTCCACCACGCGATGCCAGGCGTTTTCATACCAATCTTTCACCAAATCGTCCACCAGGCGCAACGAATGCATGCTCTGGTTCAACCGGGAAACGAAATCCGGACAATATGCCCCGACGACAGGCAAAAGGCCATGCCGTACACGATTGCGGACGCACATGGGCTGATCGTTGGTACTGTCCTGCACAAATTCCAGGTGACACGAAACGGCATATTCCGATATTTCGGAACGCAAGGCGAACAAGAGCGGCCTGACGAAACGGCCGTTCGTGCCGCTTTTGGGCAACATGCCCTTCAATCCCCTCAAGCCGCTGCCTCGAAAAAGATTGATGAAAAAGGTCTCGGCATTGTCGTTGGCATGATGAGCCAACAGGCAAGCATCGAAGCCAGGGTCGGAAAGCAGTTTCCTGAAAAAGCCGTAACGCAGTTCACGCGCGGCCATTTCTATCGAAATCTTGTGCCGACGGGCGTGTTCTCCGGTTTGAAAACCCGCAAGGAACAAGGGAAGTCCGTATTGTCCGGCCAAACGGCGCACGAAACGCTCGTCACGCTCCGATTCCTCTCCCCTGAGATGAAAATTGCAATGCGCCACCGCCAAATCGAAAGGGCCGTGCTCGCGCGCGTACCGGCAGACCAGATGCAACAGCACCACCGAATCCACCCCGCCGCTAACGGCAAGGAGCAGCCTCTTGCATCCGGCAAAAAGCTGCTCCTTTTCCACATATTCGACAAAACGGCTGTACATGACCCGACGCCTACAACGTGCGCTTGATTTCCACTTGTTCGTAGCCTTCGATGATGTCTCCCACCTTGATGTCGTTGAAGTTCTTTATGTTCAAGCCGCAATCCTGGCCCACGGCGACTTCCTTCACGTCGTCCTTGAAACGGCGCAACGAACCCAATTCGCCGGTATATACCACGATACCGTCGCGAATGATACGGATCTTGGCATTGCGGCCCAGGCGACCGTCCAACACGATACATCCGGCAATCGAACCCACCTTGCTGATCTTGAACACCTCGCGGATTTCGAGGTTGGCCACGATCCTTTCCTGGATAACGGGCGAAAGCATGCCCTCGATGGCGTCCTTCAACTCGTTGATGGCGTCATAGATGATGGAATAGAGGCGGATGTCGATTTTCTCGTTTTCGGCCAACTTGCGGGCCGCCACCGAAGGACGAACCTGGAAGCCCACGATGATGGCTTCCGAAGCGGCGGCAAGCATGATGTCGCTTTCGGTGATCTGCCCCACCGACTTGTGGATGACATTGACCTGTACTTCGGGCGTGGAAAGCTTGAGCAAGGAGTCGGACAAGGCTTCCACCGAACCGTCCACGTCACCCTTGACGATGATATTGAGTTCCTTGAAATTCCCGATGGCGATACGACGGCCGATGTCGTCGAGCGTGATATGCTTTTGGGCGCGCATGCCTTGTTCGCGCTGCAACTGCAATCGTTTTCCCGCGATTTCCTTGGCTTCCTTCTCGTCGGCCATGACGTTGAAAACGTCGCCCGGCTGAGGCGCGCCGTTCAAGCCCAACAACAGCAAGGGCTGCGAGGGGCCGGCTTCCTTCATGGGTTGGTTACGCTCGTTGTACATGGCCTTTACGCGACCGAACGTAGGCCCGGCCAGGATAAAGTCGCCCACACGGACGGTACCGTCCTGCACCAGGATCTTGGCCACGTAACCGCGTCCCTTGTCCAAGGCCGATTCGATGACGGTTCCTTTTCCTTTCCTTTCGGGATGCGCCTTCAAGTCGAGCATTTCGGCTTCCAGCAACACTTTTTCGAGCAAGGCTTCCACGCCCGTTCCGGCCTTGGCCGAAATATCCTGGCTTTGGTACTTGCCTCCCCAGTCTTCCACAAGAAGGTTCATTTCCGCCAGTTCCGACTTGATCTTTTCGACATCGGCACCAGGCTTGTCTATCTTGTTGATGGCAAAGACGATGGGAACGCCCGCCGCCTGGGCATGGTTGATGGCTTCCACCGTCTGGGGCATCACCCTGTCGTCGGCGGCCACCACGATGATGGCGATGTCGGTCATCTTGGCTCCACGGGCACGCATGGCCGTAAAAGCCTCGTGACCAGGCGTATCGAGGAATGTGATCCTGCGCCCGTCTTCCAGGCTCACCTCATACGCACCGATATGCTGCGTGATGCCTCCCGCTTCCCCCGCGATCACGTTGGTCTTCCTGATATAGTCGAGCAAAGAGGTCTTGCCGTGATCGACATGACCCATGACGGTGACGATAGGCGTACGTTCCACTTCCTCGCCCGCTTCTTCCTCGGTCTCCTTGTTTTCCATTTCGTGAATCACTTCCGCATCCACGAACTCCACCTTGAAACCATACTCTTCGGCCAACAACGAAATGGGTTCGGCGCTCAAACGCTGGTTGATGGAAACGAACAAGCCCAACGACATGCAGGTTCCGATAATCTGCGTCACAGGGACGTTCATCATCGAAGACAGTTCGTTGACCGTGACGAACTCGGTCACCTTCAACACTCGCCTTTCCTGCATTTCCTGTTGCATCTCGGCTTCCATGTGCTGGCGCACCATCTGGCGCTTTTCGCGGTTGTGCTTGGAAGTCTTCGACTTGCCCATGGGCGAAAGACGGGCCAAGGTTTCCTTTATCTGCTTTTCGATTTCCTGCTCGTCCATGACCGGTTGGGCGGGTGCGTTGTTCCGCGGTTTGTCGCCCTTGCGGTTCTGGTTCCTGTTGGGGCGATTTCCGCCTTGTTGCTGGTCATTGCCCCCGAAAAGCCGCTTGAGCCCTTCGCGACCGCCGCCTTGGCCGGCCGCAGGAGGAGCGTCTTTCTTGATCCGCTTGCGGCGTTTCTCCAACGTGCCCGGATTGTCTTTCGAGGAAGCCACCGGCTTGGGCTTGCGCTCGAACTGGGTCAGGTCCACCCGCTGGCCGGTGATCTTGGGACCGTCTATCTTGACGTATTCGGTCTTGATGAAGTTGTCTTCCTTGGGTTTGGCAGCCGCCGGTTCCGGTTCGGGAGCGGGTTCGGGCGTCACGATCTGCGGCTTTTCTATCTTCTCGGGTTTGACGGCCTTGCCCTGTCGGGCCAGGTTCAACTCGTCGGCATCCATGACCGAAACGATCTTGGGGCCTGCCAGATGGCTGCTGCCCGAATCGAACAATCGTTCCAGTTTCTGCCTTGAACTTTCCGCCTTGGGCAATTCCGGAATTTCCGGCTTGACCGCTTCCTGTACCGGTTCTCCGGATTCGGAAACAGGTTCCGGTCCGGAAGCGGATTCCGGTTTCGATCCGGGCGCGCGCTCGGGTTCCGGTTCCTGGACCGGTTCGGGCTCCACGACGGATTCAGGTTCGGGCTCCGCCACCGGTGCGGGTGCCGGATTCTCCTTTGCGGCTTCCGCTTTCTTCTTTTGACCGGAGGCCGGCTTCTCTTCCTTCACTTCCGGCTGCCCGGCTTCAGATTCCGTTTCCTCCGCCTTGGTTTCCTTGGCTTTCTTGGCCGTCTTCTTGGCCGGTGCGGCGGATATTTCGGATGTCTTTATGAACAACTCCTTGGCTTCGACGGCCTCCGCCGCATCTTCCGCAATGTCCTTGGGCGTTTCCTTGGCCTCCACCGCCACTTTCTTGGGTATGGCTTCCAACTGCACGCCCTGCGCCTTTTCGGAAATCACCTTGTCCGACTGGAACTCCTTGAGCACAAGCATATACTGCTCGCCCGAAAGCTTGGTATTGGGACTGGCTTCCACTTCATGTCCCTTCTTTCCCAAGAACTCGATTATCGTACTTACCGAAACATTCACTTCTTTGGCGGCTTTCGAGAGCCTCACCGGTTTTGTTTCTTCTGCCATCAATTCTACTGCTTCTGATTTATGTTCTGAACTATGCGTAAAAAATCCCTCGTCCGGCTAATCCTCGAATTCGGCCTGGAGAATACGCCTTACCTCGGCGATGGTCTCTTCTTCCAGGTCGGTGCGATGCGCCAGTTCCTGAGGGTCCATGGCCAACACGTCCTTGGCCGTGTCGCAACCTATGTTGCTCAATTGATCCAGTATCCACTGGTCTATTTCATCGCTGAATTCCTGCAAGTCCACGTCTTCCTCCTCGGTGCCGGTACTTTCACGATACACGTCGATGTCGTAACCCGAAATGCGGCCTGCCAGCTTGATATTGAAACCGCCCTTGCCGATGGCCAACGAAACCTGGTCGGCACGCATGTACACCTCGGCTGTCTTGTCTTCTTCGTTGATCTTTATCGAGGAAATCTTGGCCGGGCTCAAGGCGCGGGTGATCAACAACTCGGGATTGTTGGTCCAGTTGATCACGTCGATGTTCTCGTTGCGCAGTTCACGCACGATGCCGTGGATCCTGGCTCCTTTCATCCCCACGCAGGCACCTACCGGATCCACGCGGTCGTCATACGATTCGACGGCCACCTTGGCCCTCTCGCCCGGTTCCCGTTCGATACGCTTGATGGTGATGAGTCCGTCGAAGATTTCGGGCACTTCCTGTTCGAAAAGACGTTCAAGGAAAATAGGCGAAGTACGTGAAAGCACGATGACGGGCGTGTTGTTCTTCACGTCTACCTTGAGAACCACCGCGCGGACGGTATCGCCCTTGCGGTAGAAATCGGCCGGAATCTGTTCGCTCTTGGGCAGAAGCAATTCCACGCCGGCATCGTCAAGCAACAAGATCTCGCGCTTCCAGACCTGATAGACTTCACCCGTGATGATTTCGCCGATCCTTTCCTTGTAACGCTTGTATATGACATTGTGTTCGTAGTCCTGGATCTTGGAAACGAGGTTCTGGCGAATGGCCAAGATCTCGCGACGACCGAAATCGCTTATATAGACGGCTTCCGAGACATCTTCGCCCACTTCGAAGTCGGGTTCTATCTTTATGGCTTCTGAATAGGGAATTTCCAAGACGGGGTCTTTCAGTTCGCTGTCTTCCACGATCACGCGGTTGCGCCAGATTTCCAAATCGCCCTTGTCGATGTTGACGATGATGTCGATGTTGGCGTCGGTACCGTATTTCTTGATCAGCATGGCCCGAAACACATCTTCCAAGATGCGCATCATCGTTTCGCGGTCAATGCTTTTCAGGTCTTTAAATTCGGAAAAGCTTTCTACCAAATTCAGATTTTCCATTGTCTTGTCTTGTTATTTGAATGAGATTACAATTTTCGTTTCCTTGATCCGGCCGTACTCGAATTCATGTTCAACCGCCTCCTCCGACGGAGAAGCATCCTTCTTGGCCGAAGCCCTCGTCTTCTTCTTGAGGTTTTCCCTTAACCGGAAACCCTGTTCGTCGGCGGCGACGATGATTCCTTTCAATGTCCGGCCGTCGGTCGTGACCACCTTCACCTCCCGGCCTATGTTCTTGACATATTGCGCCGCGACCCGGAAAGGCTGGTCCAGACCTGCCGAGGAAACGGTAAGTTCGAAATCTTCCGCGTCGCGGTCGAGGTTCTCCTCGATATGGCGGCTCACCTCCACGCAAGTGTCGATGCCCACGCCTTTCATTCCGTCTATGTAGACCTTGATCTCGTTCTTGGGCGAAACCGAAACGCTTACGGCGAACAATTCCTCTTCGGGCCTTTTGGCAAGGGCCTGCGACAAAAGTTCTTCTATTTGCTTCTTGCTTGTCATTTTCTTAAAAAAGAATGTTTTCGGGGTTTATCCAGAAACAAAGTGTAACAAAAAAGGGGTCTTGTAACCCCTCTGTCCAGCACCCGCCTCTGCCATTTCCCTAAAACCGATTGCAAATATAGTGTTTTTCACACAGTAAAACAATTTTTCCGTTTTCGGCGGAACCCGGATATGGAAACATCTCTCTGCTTTTTGCATGTTTCACGAGACTCATGCCAAACATATCCGATTTTCCGTATATTTGGGGCAGTTACTTTAATTGAACATCAAAATATCCGATATCGACAAACCTTCAAAAAACATAAAACCATGAAAACAAGAAACTTTTTCGTTACCGTATTTATATTGGCAACATTTTCGATTGCAGTACATGGACAATTGAGAGTCTATAACTCGGATCTCTTGAAAAGTTGTATCGGATAACGATTCATTCAATCAAAAACTAATCATACGATGAAATTTCATCAGCAAATCATATTTTTCTTCGGGTTGTTTACAATCTTCCCATGCCTTGTTTCCGCCAACGCGCAAGAAGTACTCCCAGGCAGGTTTGGCACGGACAATGCAAAACGCTCCAATGTCCCAAAGCGCAACGACAAAGCGAAGAAGCCCGTTCCCGAATTCCCGTTCAAACGGTTTTATGTGGATGCTTCTTTGGGATATGGTTTTTCATTGGGAACCATTCATCTTACAGGGGCTTACAAACATGAACTTTTTCCGTCGGGAAGTAATTTGAGAGACCACGGCTTCAGCTTTGGAAGCGGGCTCAATGTGGGAGTCTCTTTCGGCTACAAATTCAACAAATATCTTTCACTTGAACTGGGTGGCAGTTATATGGCTTATCCTACCAGGGAAACATGGTCTGCATTGCCCGTAAATATCTTGGAACAAGACACATCGGGACACTATTCCAAATCTTCTTATACGCTCAACTCCATGCGGATTTCATCCCAAAGCGGGCATATTGCCGTTCAATTGGTCGTTTCGCCGGGATTCAGACGGGTGGATCCATATGTCAAGGCCGGGTTGGCGGTCTCCATCGCAAATATCCGGGCTTCGCAATCTTATTCCGTAGGTGAAGGCGGGGCATGGCAAGAAGGTTCAAGGGAAATCTTCCAGCAGTCGTTCTCCGGCTCACAATGGGCTTTCCGGGCAGGATTCTTGGGCGCGATAGGCATGAATGTACACATTTCGCCCTTGATATCCCTCTTTGCGGAATGGCAATTTTCGATATCCAATTTCGTACAACTGGATTGGGGCGATTTGCATCTGAAATCAGAACAGGGGGACAAGGAAGCTGCAAAAAAGTTGTTGGATGCCGAGCCACAACGATTCACGGGCGTGGACCACTTGTCGTTCAACAGCCACGGATTACAAATCGGCGTGAAATTCAAATTTTAGGGAAACAGCCAAGTTCGTCGGTGATTCAAAAACCACCGACGAACGCTGTCGTGGCAATTTAGCCCTAAAAATCGCACTTCGTTTTGACAGTATATTTCGGCGGAACCTTTCCCGTCATTCGGGGTGAACCAGGTGTTACAACTCCACGTTCACGTCAAAATTCCGCTCCAGCAGGGCTTTCATCTTTTCGGCACAATAGACCCAATGCTGTGTCTGTGGATAGATTCTACCGGACAAACTTGCCTGAGCAAACGATTCCGTTACCCGACAGGCGATATATACACAGTCCTTGCGGCAGCCGGGCCACCGAAACTCTTTTGCCCGGATAGGTTACCCGCAACATGCACCGTCCCTGCGCATCGAACACCTCTATCATATTGGGACTCACATCACATTCTATCACAATATTGTGAGAGGAAGCATCATAACGAACCTCGCCAATTTCATGCAGGGGGCCATTCCCCGTGGAATCAACATCCTTTTCATTTTTTCTTATCGTATCAATTTCCAATTCGAAATAGATCCTATTCAAAAGATCTATATGGGTGGACACCTCGCCCTTTATTTCCACGCTGTCGCCCACTTCGCAGCGAACCTCCCCCATTTCTACATAATTATCCCCAAGCCATCCTTTCTTTGATAAAACATATTGATTATCATCACACTTCAAACCAACAACAAGCCTAGGCATGACGGGAATCTCCATGGCAGGATTAGGTATGGAGACCAATGTGCCGGTATAGGTACCAGGTATCTTTTCTGAAGAGAAAGAGGCCAAAATATTGAGACTTTCGATTTCCAAAGCGGGAAATGTCAACGTGTTGTCGTCTATGAGCGTATGGATATACCCCGATATTTCCACGCTGTCGCCTATCGAACAGGTCTGTACCGCCGCTTCGAAATTTCCACTTCCGAAGAGAGGAACACTATCGTTTGTAAGCACATAAACCATTGAATCCGTTTTTATTCCAAAAACAGCACATGGCGCACCTTCCCCTATTTCCCCTTGTATGTAAAACTCCGGAACATAAACAATCTTTCCGCCACAGACCTTCTCCTGTGCATATATGCCGGAACAAATCAAAGAAAACAGAAAAATCAAGAAATTCTTTTTCATGGCTTTAGTTATATGTTTATTTACAACCTTCTGTAAAAATCTCAAAAGATCCTCCAGTTTCACATGTAAACCCTCCTCCTAACACAACATTGGGTGCATTAAATATCACATGCTTTCCACTAGGAATTGTCACATTTTTAACCTCTATTTTTTTGTTGGCGGAAAAATAATAATGGGTTGCATCTCCTGTAAGATTTTTACTTGTAATAACTACATCATCAGAGCAGACTTGTTCTGCCATTCGAAAAAAGTTGATTAAAGGGTCTCCTAAAATTGACATACCGTAATGCCAATGTATCCGATAAGAATCATGCACGTTTCCAAATGCGTTGATCCACCATGTTTTCAGAGACTCACCCATCGACTTCCCTTGCCCCAATATATCATAAAAAGCAGGAAAATTCAGCATACTTCCACTTTTTGTGCTTCCCACTAAAGACAAGACAGAAGAAGATGAACCATAGAGATATGCCCCCGCAAGAAAGCCTCCCGTTTGTGAAAAATTAGTCCAGTCACAAGCCATACAGCAAAAAAGATTGTACAATATCCCATTGACTACCGTTGTTATTCCACACATTCCAAAGGTATGTCGATATTTCAAGAAATAAAATGGCTGTATATCAATATATTTTTTGTATCCTCAAAATTTTTCCGAGACTCGGTTTCTTTTTATTCCGGATGCACCCAATGCCTCAACTCCACATTTACGGCAAAGTTGCGATCCAGCAGGGTTTTCATCTTTTCGGCACAATACACCGAACGATGCTGGCCGCCGGTGCAGCCAAAGGCTATGGAAAGCGATTCAAAACCGCGCTCGATGTAATTGTTCACCGCCGGCTTCAACAGTTCAAGACAGTTCTGCAAAAACGCATCCACTTCGGGATAGGACGCCAGAAAGGCCTGCACCTCGGCATGGCGGCCCGTGAGTGCCTTGTATTTTTCCAAACGCCCCGGATTGGGCAGAAAACGGCAGTCGAACACAAAGCCGCCCCCATGTTCATCTCCATCCAAAGGTAATCCCTGCTTAAACGAGAAACTGCATACATGAAGTGTCAGTGCCGTGGAAGACGGCTTTTCAAAATCTGCCCAGCGCGAATTTTCCAGACGTTCGATAATGCGCTCTATCTCGGGCAAAGCGAAAGGCAGGCCGTTACGGCGAAGATTAGCCAGATTGCGGATGGCGTAAGGAATGCTTTTGAGAAACAGATCCTTTTTCTGCGAAAGACCCCGCAAACCGTATGCCCCCATGGCTTGCAGAATCCGTAGGATCACACAGACGTAAAACTCCTTGCGGAAGTCTTCCTTGGAAAATCCCTTTATATTGCGGGATGCCGAATCCAGATAGGTTTCCAACAGAAACGAGCGGAAATCATCGGAGAGAGAAGCCTTGGAATCGTAGAGCAGCGAGGCCAGATCATAACCCAATGGGCCTTTCCTACCCCCTTGAAAATCGATGAACCAAGGTGTATTGCCGCGAACCATCACGTTGCGCGACTGAAAGTCCCGGTACATGAAATATTGGTGCGGCCTTGTGTTCAAAAAGCCACAGATCCTCTCAAAATCGGCCTCCAAAGCCGGCTCATCAAATTCAATGCCCGCCAGTTTCAGGAACGAATACTTGAAATAATTCAAGTCCCACATCATGGCCGTATGGTCAAAATCGGCCACCGGATAGACATGCGAAAAATCCAGCCCTCCGTGTTCAGAACCGGCCGACTGAAATTTCGTGAGATTCTCTATTACCTGCACATACAAATTCCGCACTGCATACGGCATCTCTGCCCCATGCTGCGGCAGGAGTGAAAAGAGCGTAACGTCGCCCAAGTCTTCCACAAAATAGGTCTTTCCATCCGCACAGACATGCAGCACCCGGGGAACGGGCAGGTTGTCTTTCAGAAACTGCCGCGTAAAAGAGATATACGCCTCGTTTTCGGCCTCCGCCTCGTTGAAAACGCCCAGAACGGTCTGATCTCCAAAACCGATACGATAATACCTGCGTCCTGAGCCATTGGCCGAGACCGGTTTTATCCACGCAGGCTCAAAACCTTTCCATTCCGTAAATCGCTGCCTGATGTTCTCCATAACCTATTTCTCCCTGCTGTTGGTCTTGGCCACGCCCAGGAGACGGTCGTAACGGCCGCCCGGCTCGCGGTAAAAGACATATACGTAATAGTCGTTTTCCGTTTCCTGATTGTTGCCCTCCACGGCGGGAATGGAAATACCTCCCCCGACCTGGCAGGCGAACATGTAATCGTAAAAACCTTGCTTCAACGGCAAACTCAAAGTGTACGCCCTTTCTCCCGGACGATAGGTCATCTGGCTTTCTTCGTTGCAAAGCCAGTCGTTGAATTTTCCGATCACGTAGTATTTCCTCATCGGATCCTCTTCGACCTGCAACACGAAATGCACGTTCACGTATTCGGCCTCCAAATCCGAATTTTCCATGTTCTCGGCCTTGATGACGAAGTTTCCATCAATGTCGTCGTCGTTCACATACGGCTTGTACTCACGGCTCTTTTGAGGCAAGGTCTGCGCGTTCCAACGATCCGATGACAAACGCACGTGCTCCACGCCGCGCCCGCTGTAACTTATCGGGCGTATGTCCATGTTCCGGAATTCGTTCAACCCGTCGAAGACCATCTCGTCGCGGTCGCGATACTCGTAACGGCCTCCCGTCTGATAAAGCATCGGCAAAGGACGTATGGTCTGCGTGTTCATGTTCTGTTGGGCGAACACTTTCAGGCAACGGTCGGCCTGCACGATCCTCACGGGCGACTTGGACGCGTCCACGGTAACGGCCAGTTCCTGCCGCGACCGCCGCCATTCCACGCGACGGGGAACTTTCACCTCGATGCCGATGTTCACCGCCGCCTCGCACACCATGAACGGGACGTGCAACAACACGTCCTCCGGATCGTTCGGGTCGAATATCTCGAACTGGTAGTAACCCGACAACTTCACGCCACGGCCTTTCTCGGGATAGGAAAACGAATAATGCACATAATTGCTGCGCGTGTTGAAAGAATAATCCGTTTCGGTGATGTCGACCTTGTTGATACCCGAAACATACTCTATCTCACGCATTTGACTGGGCGAACCGTCGACATCGAGCATGCGGACACGATAACGCAATGTCATGTCACGGTCTTGCAAGTCGTCGAAACTCACGTGCAGGTAGTCGCCGCCATCGAGATCCATGACCGGCAAATTCCCGTATTCCTTGTTGGACGAAACCACCTGCACGGACCCGAAACCTATGGCGGTCTGCGCCCTTGCGGACATCACCGGAACAAGACAAAGAAAGAAAACGATGAAGTATTTCATAAAGAATCAATGAAAGAACACGTATGCCACCAGAATCGCCGCCACCACGCCGATCAGGTCGGCAATCAGGCCCGCCTGTACCGAATAACGCACCTTGCGGATGCCCACCGAACCGAAATAAAGCGCGATGATGTAGAACGTGGTGTCGGCCGAACCTTGGAAAAGGCAAGCCAGACGTCCCACGAAACTGTCGGGGCCGTAATTGCCCATGGCCTCTATCATCATGGCCTTGGCACCGCTTCCGCTAAGGGGTTTCATGAAAGCGGTAGGCAACGCGCCCACGAAATCGGTATCCAGTCCGAGGGCGTTCACGCACCAGGCAAGCCCGTCGATCAGATACCCCATGGCTCCCGAAGCCCTGAAGACAGCGATTCCCGTCAGCATGGCTATCAGGTACGGTATGATCTTGACAGTAGTGGAAAACCCGTCCTTGGCCCCCTCGATGAAAGCATCATAGACGTTGATCCGCTTGTATAGCCCGCCGCCTATGAAAGCGGTTATCACCAGCAGCAGGATACCGTTGCCCGCGATATTGGAGAACCTGGCAAGCCTTTCGGGCGGAAGCGACATGCAATAGGCCATCAAAAGCCCTATGAACAGCGTAATGCCGCCCAACCAGGCAAGTACGGTCTTGTTGAACAGGTTTATCCTTTGACGGATGGCCACGTAGATGATGCCGCCCAAGGTAGAACAATACGTGGCGATGAGAAGGGGAACGAAAACGTCGGTGGGATTGGCGGCTCCCAGGATCGCCCGTTGCGCCAGGACGGCGATGGGGATGATGGTAAGTCCGGAAGTGTTGATGGCCAGGAACATGATCTGGGCGTTGCTGGCCGTGTCTTTCCTGCGATTGAGCTGCTGCATGCTTTCCATCGCCTTCAATCCCAGCGGAGTGGCAGCGTTGTCAAGCCCGAGCATGTTGGCCGAGAAGTTGAGCAGCAACTGCCCCGTGGCGGGATGGTTGGCGGGAATTTCGGGGAAAAGCTTGCTGAAAAAAGGCCCCACTATCCTGGAAAGGAAACGTATCGCGCCCGCCTTTTCGCCCACGTTCATCAGACCCAGCCAAAGCGTCATCACGCCGGCCAACGGCAGGGCGATGTCCAACACGGCCATCTTGGCCGCCGAAAAGGTGGCGTCTATGATGTTCTTGAACACCGTCGCGTCGCCGGTAAGGGCGAACGAGGCGACGGCCACGACGAACGCCACCAAGAAAAATCCTATCCAAATGTAATTGAGCAGCATGGAACGCCTTTGACTTTAAGGCTCAAAAATACGGAAATTTCAGTTAGGCATCGTTCGTGTCCGTTTGACGAAACAACAGTACGCACGGCACGACCATCGGAGAATACATGGAACTCGACGGTCTTTTTCCCTCGAACGGATTTCCCCTGCCGATTTTCAATAACTTTGCAAAAAACACATTCAATGAAAAGGCACGCGCTTCGGGCGGCGATCTTCGCGGGAGCGATCCTCTCCGCGAGCTGCCACCCCAAAGGCTTTATTCCGGATTCCATGGAGAGACAAACCGTTTTGAACGATTTTGAAGCAAAGAAGAAACTGTTCCCCGAAGGAACCTTCAGGCAGACCTTCGACTTCATCGACCAACAGGAGACAAAGGAAAAAGAAGCCTTGGCCTTTCTCTACGCCTATATGCCCGTAGGCGACATCGCCGATTATCCTCCCGGATTCTACTTGCAGAACATCCGCTCCTCGTTCAAGGCCAAAGAGGAGATGCCTTGGGGCGCACGGATTCCCGAACGGGAATTCCGTCATTTCGTGTTGCCTGTACGGGTCAACAACGAGAACCTGGATTCAAGCCGCACGGTATTCTATGACCAACTCAAAGACAGGGTGAAAAACCTTTCCTTGTACGATGCCGTGTTGGAAGTGAACCACTGGTGCCATGAAAAGGCGGTCTACACGCCTTCCGACATGCGTACCTCGTCTCCTTTGGCCACCGTAAAGACCGCCTACGGCCGCTGCGGCGAGGAATCGACGCTTCTGACGGCCGCATTGCGTTCGGTCTGCATCCCCGCACGGCAGGTGTACACGCCACGTTGGGCGCACACCGACGACAATCATGCCTGGGTAGAAGCCTATGTGGACGGGAAATGGCATTTCCTGGGAGCCTGCGAACCCGAACCTGTATTGGACCTGGCCTGGTTCAACAAGCCCGCTTCGCGCGGAATGCTCATGCACACCAAGGTCTTCGGCCGCTACACGGGCCCGGAGGAAGTGATGACCCAAACGCCGTTGTTCACCGAAATCAACGTGACCGGAAACTATGCCGAAACCGCCACCGTGGAGGTGGAAGCCGTAGATGAGACAGGTTCTCCCCTGCCCGGCCTGAAAGTGGAATTCAGGCTGTACAACTACGCCGAATTCTACCCCGTGGCCGGCAAGACCACCGGCAAGGACGGCAAGACAAGGCTCACGGCAGGCAAAGGCGACATGCTTGCCTGGGCGGAAAAGGACGGCAAGTTCGGATTCAGGAAAATAAGCTTCGGCAAAGACGAAACCGTGCGCTTGACATTGGACAAGAACATCGGCGACGAGTTTTCCGAAACTTTCGACATGGTGCCTCCGCCGCTCAAAAGGAAAGAAACGGAAGTGAGCGAGGCTCTGCGCGAAGAAAACCAAAGACGCCTGCACGTCGAAGACAGCCTGCGCGACATATATACGTCCACGTTCCACGACAAGGCCTCGGCCGCCCGCAAGGCCGCCGAACTGGGCTTGCCTCCGGAAAAGGCCGTGCCCGTATTGACAGGATGCCGCGGCAACCGTGAAACCATCGAAACTTTCCTGCAAAACGCGACCGACAGGGAAAAAGCCCTGAAACTGCTTTCCGCCTTGAGCGAAAAAGACTGGAGGGACGTTCCGGCAGTTGTCCTGGACGACTGCATGGACAAGGACGCGTCAAGCGGAAACGACGATTTCCTGGTTTCATACGTCCTCAACCCGAGGGCAGACTACGAACAACTGGTTCCCTACAAGGATTATTTCAAATCCGTATTTTCCGCCGGGTTCCTGCAACAAGTCAAGGAAGACCCGGCCGGATTCGCCCGTTGGACGGCCGACAGCATCCGGATCGTCGACGAATACTGCCTGAGGGCCTGCCCCGTTTCGCCCATAGGCGTTTACAAGGCTCGCGCGGCCGACAAGAAAAGCCGCGACATATTCTTCGTGAGCGTCTTGCGCACGGCGGGCGTTCCTGCCAGAATCGACCCCGTGACGGGAAAAACGCAATATTCGACGGAAAACCGCACATGGACCGACGTGGATTTCGAAGAACATTCCACCGAAGTCCGTGCCCAAGGCAAACTGCAATTCGGATACGAGGCCGTCAGGGCACTGCCAGACCCTGAATACTACGGACACTTCACGCTCTCACGGCACGAAAACGGAGGTTTCCGGCTGCAAGCCTACCCCGAAGACGGCAGCGTTTCCTATCGTTCCGTCTTCGCCAAGCCGCAAACCGTCGACACGGGATATTACCTGCTTGTTTCCGGGACACGGCTGGCGGGCGGAGAAGTCCTTGCCCGGCTGGCTTTCTTCAACGTGGAGGCCGGAAAGAAAGCCGAGATACCGTTGGTCATGCGCGACGATCCAGACAAAATCAAGATCATCGGCCGGTTCAACGCCGAAACACCTTATTTCGACATGGAAAAATCGGCCATGCAAGGAATCTTGCAGAAAACCGGACGAGGCTACTTTGTCTTGGCCGTATTGGGAGCCGGCGATGAACCTACCAACCATGCCCTGCACGACCTGGCGCGGCTAAAAACGGACCTGGAAGCCTGGGGTCGCCCCGTGCTTTGCCTCTTCAAGGACAAGAACGCCTACCTCAAATACCAAAGACATCCTATCGGAAACCTGCCTTCCACATTGACGTTCGGAATAGACCAAGACGGAGCGGCGGTGGCCGAATTGACAAGGAACCTGGACTTGCAGGCGCAAAACCTGCCTTTGTTCATCATCTGCGATACCTTCAACCGCGTGGTGTTCGCTTCGCAAGGATATAATATCAATTTAGGAGAACAACTCCTTAAAACCGTGCGGCAATTGTAGTTATTTCTTCTATCCGGAGGCTGCGGTCTTGGCCTTGTTGCACTGTTGCTTTTCTTTGTCTTGCCAAAGAAAAGCAAAGCCGTTCCGCCGACCGGCGAAAAAAATCAAGATTCAAAGGAAACCAGTTCCTTGATGGCCGAACTGATTTTTTGAACACTGCTGACATCGTAAGCGTAGCCATCTACGCGCACTTGCTCCTCATGATCGAACTCGGGATGGCGGAAACTCATCCGGCTTTCCTGGCGCACCCGGCCTGAGAGATGAAACTCCCTCGTACCCGTTTTCTCGGCAATCCGGGCGATATTCCCGGAAGTAATGCCGCAACCCGGCATAATGACGACACGCCTGGCCTGCCGCTGCAAACGCGCGATGAGATCCGCGCCACGCAAGGCATCGGACGCCTGGCCGGAAGTGAGCAGGCGCGCCACGCCGCAAGCCTCCAAGACCGTCAGTGCCTCCATCGGATCGACACAACGATCGAAAGCCCGGTGAAATGTAAACGGCAGGGGTGAGGCCTCCTGCACACATTGCCGCAGAAACGCCTCATCGATCTTGCCATCGGCACGCAACATGCCCGCTACCACCCCCTTTACGCCCATTTCCTTGAGCATACGTATATCCCTCAACATTTCCCGCTTTTCCACCTCATCATACAAGAAATCTCCACCGCGCGGACGCACGATCACATGCACGGCAATCCCTCCCACGGCACAGGCCTCGGCTATGCAGCCATACGAAGGCGTGGTACCTCCCTCCGGCATCCCGGCACACAGTTCCACCCTGTCGGCACCCGCCGCCTTGGCAGCCAACACACTGTTTACCGAGTTGGCGCAAACCTCTATCCTGAAATCTTCCCTTCTGAAAAACACCTTACTGCACGATTAATTCCACCACCAGATCCACAACCTGAGGCACCTGACCCAAGGTAATCCACAAACCTTCCGGACTTTGTCTGAAACGGACCTTCTTCCCACTTTCAAACAAACGCGCCGACTTGACTTTAAATCCCGTGAAAGGCACAAACAATTCCTTGTCCTGATAATCGAGTACATGCACGTAACGGATGTCGCCTTTGCTTGTCATGACGCCCCAGGGGCGCGGTTCCATCTCGCCCCCCCGTGTCCCGTAGATGGTCTGGCCGAACTTCCGCATCCACGCACCGATTTCCGAAAGCCGCTGCAAGGCGGCCTGGGGCAAACGTCCGTCGGGTTGCGGGCCTATGTTCAACAACAAGTTGGCATTGCGTCCTGCGGCACGTACCAAATAGTGGATCAACGTCTTGGAATCCTTATAGTCTTGGTCGGCGATCTTGTAACCCCACATGCCGTTCATCGTCTGGCAGGTCTCCAACGGCAAGCGGGCGATGGCCTGCCCCGAAAGTCCGGCCGTGTTCTCGCCCGGCAAGTCGCGCTCAAAGATCTGTATGTCCTCTCCCTCGAAAGGAACCTGATGATGATTGTTGCCTATGAGACAAGCCGGCTGCAATTCATGAATCAGCTCGTATTGCCCGGGCAGTTGCCAGTCGAAGACGCTGTCCTGGTCGTGATCCCACCAACCGTCGAACCACATCGCCCCGATCGGGCCGTATCCGGTGAGCAATTCCCTTATCTGATTGTTCATGAAATCATAGTACGTGGCCCATTGTCCATGGCCGGTCCGCCCCGTGTTCCGCCCCGTACGTCCCAAAGGATAGTAGTCTTCCCTGCCCCAGTCCAGATGCGAGTAATAAAGATGCAAGGCGATACCCTGCTTATGACACTCCTCGGCCAGTTCCTTGAGGACATCACGCTTGAAAGGCGTGGCCTGGACGATATTATAATCCGAAAAAGCCGTGTTCCACATCGAGAACCCGTCGTGGTGACGTGTCGTGAAGCAGATATACCTGGCTCCCGAAGCCTTGATGGCCGATACCCATTCGGCCGCATCGAATCCTGCCGGATAAAAGCCGCCAGCCAGTTTCTTGTATTCATCATGCCGGATACCGCTGTTCAGATACCATTCGCCCTGAGCGGTCATGCTGTAAAGGCCCCAATGCAGGAATATGCCGAACTTGTTGTCCTGGAATTTCTCACGGGAGGCCATGTTGTCTTGCCCCCAAACGGCCACGGACAAGAGCAAACAACACGCCAGAGAACCTAATTTTCTCATATTTTCCTATAAACCAATTCTGAAACGGGACGCTTGGGCACATGATGGACATGATCGGGCGTCCGCCAATAACGTATCTCACCCTCTTTCATCTCCTCGACCTCCACCTTTTCCACGGGCTTGCCCAATGCCAGCACGTAGGTGACTTGCAAATGGTCGGGCAATTGCAGCAAACGCCGCATTTCAACGTTCTTGAACGATTTTATGATACAACCGCCGAAACCCGCCTCGGTGGCAGCCAGTACAAGCGTCTGCAATTGCAAGCCGTCGTCACAAAGGCAATCCCCGGCAAGGTTCGTGTCCAGAAGCTGCACGAGATAAGCGGTCGGACGTTCGCCCTCCTCCGGCCCGGGCCATTCCTTGAGATAACCCGCCCAGGCCAGAAGCGGGAACACTTCGCGGCAAGCCTCCTTGCCGGTGACGATGACGTATTTCAAGGCCTGCACGTTTCGTCCCGACGGGCAATAACGGCAAGCACCCACCCAATCTTCCAGCAATTCCGCAGGAACCGGCACATCCTGGTCGAAACGCCGATAGGATCGCGCCTTCCTGAGCATGTCAAGCAACATGGGACTCCCTTCGTTTATTGTTCATGGCCGATTTCCTGCATGGCCTGCGTGACGTTGATGGCATAATCGCCCGCCTTCTCGCATTCGGAAACGATGTCGTTGAGCAGGATGCCCGTGGAATAACTGTATCGCTGCTCCTCGATGGCTTTCATGTGTTCCTGCTTCAACGTGGTACGATAAGCGTTGATCTCGTTCTCCACCTCGTAAGCCTTCTTGGATACCACCGCCTTGTACTCGCCGGCCAGGTTAAGGCACATCACCGCGATCGACTCCTCGGCCAAGGCGAACATACGCCTTATCTTTTCCGACAATTCGGGAGAAAAGCTTATCTTCTGCTCGTTGCGCCTGTCGATGGTTCCCGCGATATGCAAGGTGGTATCGGCGATGCTTTCTATTTCCGAAACGATCTTGAACATGGCACGGATGCGCTGGGTGCTTTCGGTCGACATGCGCGATTCGGAAACCTTGGTAAGGTAGTTGGCTATTTCCACTTCCACCAGGTCACTTTCGTCCTCCATCTTCCGCAACTTGTCCATCGCCTTCTCGAACTCATTGGCGGGCAAGTCGTAAGCAGCTTCCATGCGCTGGAACATCTTCAAGGTGTTCTGTCCGTAAAGCAGGATTTCCTGATGCGCCTGGAACAACGAGGCTTCGGGCGTGGAGAGAAGACCTATCTTGATATGCTTCAACGTGAAGCCTTCCTCTCCCTCCTTGATCGGCAGCAAATAGGCCACCACCCGCGCCACCGGCTTGATGAAGAATATCAGTATGAAGACATTGATGCAGTTGAACAACGTATTGAACAACGAAAGGGTAAGCGGCAAGGAGGCGAGCACGGCGGCGCGGACCGTATCTTGCATGTAGGGAGGAATTTCCGCCTGCAACAAGGCCTGGTTGCTGTACATGGGGCTATATTCGGCGATATGCAGGAAAACGCTCAAGTCGCAGACCATGTTCAAGAAATAGGGAAACAGGCAGAACATCCACGTGACCCCGAAAACGTTGATAAGCAGATGGGACAGTGCGGTACGTTTGGCTTGCACGTTGGCCACCGAGGCGGCCAGGTTGGCCGTAATCGTGGTACCTATGTTCTCGCCCATGATCATCGCCGCCGACTCCTCCAGGCCGATCAGCCCGCTCGAACAGATGACCAGCGTAAGGGCGATGGTCGCGCTCGAACTCTGGAAAAGGCTCGTCATCAACGCCCCGATAAGCACGAAGATGAGGCGGGAAAGGATGCCGTGTGAATTGATGGCATGGACGAAGTTCCGCACGGACGTGTATTCCTGTATATTGGCCGGCATGCACTCCTGCAAGAAACGCAAGGCCAGGAACAGCGTGCCGAAACCGATAATCATTTCCCCCACGTTCTTGCGCGAACGTTTCTGCGAAAACAGCAACGGCAGCGCGATGCCTATGATAGGCAAGGCCAGGTCGCTGATGCTGAACTTTCCGAACCCGAGCACGGAAACCAGCCAACTGGTAATCGTCGTGCCGATGTTGGCGCCGAGCACGATGCTGATGGATCCCACCAAGTCCAGAAGACCGGCATTGACGAAACTCACCACCATGACGGTGGCCGCCGAGGAACTTTGGATAAGAGCGGTGATGAAGATCCCCGTCAGAAGCCCTTTGAACCGGTTGGATGTCATGGAAGCCAAGATGCTGCGCATCTTGTTGCCCGCAAGTTTCTGTAAGGATTCGCTCATCATCTTCATGCCGTACAAGAAAAGCGTGAGCGATCCTATGAGTTGCAGAATCAGTATTATTTCAGATTTCATCGATTGATTATGATTTCCTTGTTAATCTTGGTCATGCTTCCATCCTAATATTTGAACATCCATACCGCCGGACCGTCGCGATAGCCGTTCTCCTCCAGCAATTTCATGTAATCGCCCACGACCGATGCCGACTTGCCCCGGTCGCATTCCATCACCAGACGGTAAGCCTTTCCGTAGGCTTCGGACAACAGCCCGTCTTCGGCGAAAACGGGATGATTCCCTGAACCGAAAATCAATTGTTCCAGATATGCGTCCCTGCGGCGGACAGCCTCCTCCCCATACAGGAAAAACGTGGAGTCGGAAAGGAACTCGTCCCAATAGCAAAGCCTCCGGGCGATTTCTTCCGGCGAGAAGTCGAGGATTTCCGTGCCGCCCCCCGCGTTCGTGTCCTGCCTGACGGCATCGAAGTAGGCATACGTACGAGGCGAAAGGTAATCCTTCAATTCCGTCTGGATGCGGAACAGGTCGGGACGGACGATGATCAGGCCGTTTTTCCGGATAACCGAGAAATAGAGACGATCCAGCAACCTTTCGTAATCGACGGCGGCTTTCTTTTCCCTGGCATGGCGGTCCCTGTTGCCCGATTGCAGCAAAATGAGATTGAAATCGGTGTTCCTGGTAAGCATGACCGCGAAATCCTCCAAGAGCACGTAAGCGGAATCGGCGACGGCCGGCGTGCAGTCTGCCATGAATTCCTTGCAAGCGCCTACGGCCAAAGCCAAGGATTCCGGCCTGTCGCCGTTCACTTCGTCCAATCGTTCTGAAAAATCTTGTAGGATTTGCGCCTTGGCCAGGGGGAGCACCGTCAAACCAAGGATAAACAAGAGAACCCGGCAAAAAGAATATTTCATAAACTGTTGGTTTTCCGCAACAATAATGCCCCACGCCTGCTGTCCGAACACGTAAAAGTACGAATTTTGATTATCTTTACAAGTTTTTACGCTTCCGCACGCGGAAGCCAAGATATCAAGGAATATGGCAGCAGAAGAACAACCGAAAATCATTTTTTCGATGAACCGGGTAAGCAAGGTTTACCCGCCCAACAAGCAAGTACTCAAGGACATCTGGCTCTCTTTCTTCTACGGGGCCAAGATCGGCATCATCGGCCTGAACGGATCGGGGAAATCCACGCTTTTGAAAATCATCGCCGGCCTGGACAAGAACTACCAAGGCGACGTGGCCTTCTCGCCCGGCTACTCGGTAGGATACCTCGCCCAGGAACCTGAACTGGACAATTCCAAGACCGTGAAGGAAGTGGTGCAGGAAGGCGTGCAACAAGTGGTCGACCTGATAAAGGAATACGAGGAAGTGAACAACAAGTTCGCCGAACCGATGGACGACGACCAGATGCAAAAGCTCATCGAACGCCAAGGCGAACTGACCGAACTGCTCGACCAGCACGACGCATGGGAACTGGACGCCAAGCTGGAGCGGGCCATGGATGCGCTCAACTGCCCCGAACCCGACATGCCCGTGGCCAACCTTTCGGGAGGCGAACGCCGCCGGGTGGCTCTCTGCCGCCTGCTCCTGCAAGAACCCGACATCCTCCTGCTGGACGAACCCACCAACCACTTGGACGCCGAATCCATCCAATGGCTGGAAGCCCATTTGCACCAATACAAAGGAACCGTCATCGCCGTCACGCACGACCGCTACTTCCTCGACAACGTGGCCGGTTGGATACTCGAACTGGACAGGGGCGAAGGCATTCCCTGGAAAGGCAATTACAGTTCATGGCTCGACCAGAAGACCAAACGGCTCGAGCAAGAGGAAAAATCCGAATCACGCCGCCGCAAGACCCTTGAACGCGAGCTGGAATGGGTAAGGATGTCGCCCAAGGCACGTCAGGCAAAAGGCAAGGCCCGTCTGAACGCCTACGAGAAGATGATGAACGAGGACAGCAAGCAGAAGGAAGAACGCCTGGAAATCTACATTCCCAACGGCCCCAGGCTGGGGAACAATGTCATCGAAGCCGTACATGTGCGCAAGGCATTCGGCGACAAAGTACTGTTCGACGACCTCAATTTCAAGCTTCCGCCGGCCGGCATCGTCGGCGTCATCGGCCCCAACGGCGCGGGCAAGACCACGCTCTTCCGCCTGATCATGGGCCTGGAAAAACCCGATGAAGGCACGTTCGAAGTGGGTTCCACCGTGAAACTGGGCTATGTGGACCAGCAACACGCCAGCATAGATCCCGAAAAGACGGTATGGGAAGTGATTTCGGAAGGCAACGAGCAGATAAACCTGGGCGGCCGCCTGATCAATTCCCGCTCGTACGTCTCCCGCTTCAATTTCGGGGGTGCCGACCAAGGGAAAAAGGCCGGTGTCCTGTCGGGCGGGGAACGGAACCGCATGCACCTGGCCCTCGCCCTCAAAAGTGAAGGCAACGTGCTGTTGCTCGACGAGCCCACCAACGACATCGACGTGAACACGCTCCGCGCCCTGGAAGAAGGCCTGGAATCCTTTGCCGGCTGCGCGGTGGTGATTTCGCACGACCGCTGGTTCCTCGACCGGATTGCCACGCACATCCTCGCCTTCGAGGGCGACGGACAAGTCTATTTCTTCGAGGGCGGCTACACCGAATACGAGGAAAACAAGAAGAAACGCCTCGGCGAGGTACAACCCAAACGTTTCAAATACAAGAAACTGATGGAATAGGCCCTCCGTAGGGTCCATCCGCAAGACCGCACAAGCAATGATCAAGATCGAAAAAGTGAACGGGGACGACCGGCGTCTCTACGAACTGGTGGCCGGATTGGCAATGGACCGTGAGGTATTGAAGCAAAACAACAACTACCCTTTCTGGACTTCCCCCAGGCACGTATGGTTCGTCGCCCACGACGGGAAAGGCCAAACGAGCGGTTTCTTCCCCGTGGAAGTGACGGCCAGGTCGGCCAAGATAAACAACTACTACGTGGCAGGCGACAAGGCCGCCCTGCTGAACCGTCTCATGCGGGAGGTGATACGCGGCTACGGGGAAAAACAGACGATACGCGCGGTGGTTCTCGCCCGGCACGCGACGGCATTCAAGAGCGCCGGCTTCCAAGCCATCAGGGAATTGAAACGTTATTCCATCATGGAATACATCAAAGCCTGATTTGCCGGATGAATGTCTATGAATTGTCCCAACGGCGACTGGAAATCCTGTTCGAGAACTTCGACAACCTCTACGTCTCGTTTTCGGGCGGGAAAGACAGCGGCGTGCTGCTCAACTTGTGCCTCGAATACATGCGCAAGCACGGCATCACGAAAAAAATCGGCGTCTTCCATATCGACTACGAAATCCAGTACCAGGACACATTGGACTACGTGAACCGTTTCCTGGAAGCCAACGCCGACCTGGTTGAGACCTATCGCATCTGCGTACCGTTCAAGGTGCAGACCTGCACCTCGATGTACCAACAATACTGGCGTCCCTGGGAAGATGACAAAAAGGACATCTGGGTAAGGGACATGCCCGAAGGCAGCCTCACATGGCGGGACTTCCCGTTCTACACCACCGACATGTGGGACTATGAGTTCCAGGCCCGTTTCGCTTCCTGGCTGCATCAGAAGAAAAAAGCCAAGCGCACCTGCTGCATCATAGGAATCCGCACCCAGGAAAGTTTCCACCGCTGGCGGAGCATCAACAACAACCAGAACCGCTTCCTGGGAAAACGCTGGATACGGCAATGGCCGGGCGGAAAGATCTGCAACGCCTACCCCATCTACGACTGGCTCACCACCGACGTATGGACGGCCAACGGAAAGTTCGGCTGGATGTACAATCATCTCTACGATCTCCTTTACATGGCCGGCGTCCCCTTGGAAAGCCAGCGCGTGGCAAGTCCGTTCATCTCGCAAGCCATTTCCAGCCTGCACCTCTACCAGGCCATCGATCCTTATACGTGGGGAAAGATGGTGGGACGGGTGAACGGGGCCAATTGCGCGGCCATCTACGGGAAAACCTCCGCCTTGGGATGGCAGAACGTACGGCTTCCCAAGGATTACACTTGGGAACAATACATGTATTTCCTCCTCTCCACGCTTCCCCGGGAAACCCGGGACAACTACCTGGAAAAACTTTCGACGAGCATCCGTTTCTGGCGCGACAAGGGCGGCTGCCTTGCCGATGACACGATTTTCAAGTTGCAAAAGGCCGGCGTCCCCATACGGGTGGAAGAAAAAAGCAACTACCACACGACAAAGAAACCCGTGAAAATGGAATATCTGGACGATATTTCCATTCCGGAATTCAGCCAGATACCCTCCTTCAAGCGTATCTGCATCTGCATCTTGAAAAACGACCACGCCTGCAAGTACATGGGTTTCGCGCCCAACAAGCTCGAAAAGCACAGGCGGAAAAAGATCATGGAAAAATACCAGGCCCTGCTGGACAATCCTGAAAATAATGATGGAAAACGACTATAAGAGCCCCGTGTACGGCATCCGTGCCGTGCCAGTGGAGAAAATCGTGGCGAACAGCTACAACCCCAACGTCGTGGCTCCTCCGGAAATGAAATTGCTGGAACTTTCCATCTGGGAAGACGGCTACACGATGCCCTGCGTCTGCTACCACGACAAGGAAAACGACCGTTACGAACTGGTGGACGGATACCACCGGTACATGGTGCTCAAGACCTCCAAACGGATCTATGAACGGGAAAAAGGCCTGCTGCCGGTAACGGTAATCGACAAGGATATTTCCAACCGCATGGCGTCCACGATCCGTCACAACCGCGCCCGGGGCACGCACAAGGTGGAACTGATGAGCGAAATCGTGGCCGAACTGACCAAGGCCAACATGTCGGACGCGTGGATCATGCGCAACATCGGCATGGATCGCGACGAATTGCTGCGGCTCAAGCAGATAACGGGCATCGCCGACCTGTTCGCCAACCGCGAGTTCAGTCTCGGCTCGAACAACTGCGGCGAAAACGACCCCGGATCCGACGTTTATTGAATGGTGTTCAAGGACGAGTTGCCCTCCATAAGCAAAGGGGCCTCCTTTTGCAGGTCCGAAAATGTCTGTGTTTCCACCCGGACTCCATGTATGGAGGGAAATGTGCAAAATCGAAGTATGATGCAGGACGAGAAATTCGTGGCCCGAAAGATCTTCGTGGGCAATGCGGTGAATCCCGATGCGAGTGTGAGAAAAGGAAACGTCACGATTTCCGCTCCGGCGCGAGCCACTTTCATCGGCAAGGAAAAGGTCGTGTTCGACAAAGGTTTCCGTTGCCAGCCTGGCGGCAGCTACAAGGTGATGCTGTTCCGGTGGCAGGCTATCGGGATTCCGATTGCCCGCTGATGCCATGTCCGCCCCTGCCTCCGCTCCTGATTCCTCCGTTTGTTTTATCGTGCCAAAAACCGTAAATTTGCATTTTAAGGCACTTCTAACGTGGAAGACTTGGCAACTTTGGTTTCCGGAATCGAGAAAAAGGCGCGGAACTTGGCCGAAAGGCTGTCCGTGCTCGAAATCGAGAACAAGAAACTGAAAAGCCGGTTGAACGAGGCGGAAGTATCCTTGAGCCTGCAAAAAGGCAAAGTAAAAGAATTGGAAAACAAAAACAGCATATTAAAAGTAAGCGGCAGCCTCGGCTGCGGCAACGGGAAGCAAGACAGGCAAAAGGCCACGGCCGTCATTGACGGCCTGATCCGGGAAATCGACCGATGCCTGATGCTCTTGGACGCGGAATCCGGATTGAGATGAACACGATTCCCATCACCGTAAACATTTGCGAAAGGCCATACAAGTTGATGGTGAAACCCGACGACGAACCTCTTGTCAGGGAGGCGGCGCGGAAAATCAACGAAGGCTTGCGGAACTACGCGCAAAGCTACGCGTTCAAGGACAATCAGGATTTGCTGGCGATGGTTGCGTTGCAATATACCCTCAACTCGTTGAAGAACGAAAAGGAAATCAGCTACAGGGCCCGCGAATTGGCGGGACAGTTGCAACAGATAGACAGGACGCTTTCCATATAGGGAGAAAAACCGCACGACCCGTCATACAGTTTGAAAACTCAACATTTTAAACTTTGGGGACGGGTTCCGGTTCGGGAAGGTAGGCTTTGAATTCCTTCGGGAATCTCCTTTGGAGACATAAGAAACCTGAAAGAAAGGGCTGCCCCATGAATGATAGAGCAAGGAGTTTTCTTTAACTCTATAGGGTCTGCGGTTTTTCTTGCTTTCGACGTTCGACTTTCTTTTAATAGGCTCCTGATACCATAATAAAAACAAAAGAAATGGAATGGAATGCCTTGTCCGCCATCGTGGCCTTCGTGCTGGGTGCGGGACTTTGGGCGGCCGTCAACGCGGTCGTCTTGAAAAGAAGACAAAAAAGGATACTCTCCGAGGCTGAGAACCAAGGCGAGATCCTGAAAAAGGAAAAATTGCTGCAAGCCAAGGAAAAGTTCCTGCAGATGAAAGCCGAGTACGACAAGAACGTACAGGAACGGAACGGCAACCTTGTCCGCAACGAAAACAAGATCAAGCAGCGGGAAAACGAAATCAGCCGCAAGCTCGAAGAACTCCAACGCAAGAACAACGAGCTTTCCACCTTGAAAGAAAACCTCAACAACCAGTTGCAGGTGGTGGGAAAGAAACAGCAGGAACTGGACAGGAGCCACGCCCAGCACGTCAAGCAGCTCGAGGCGGTGGCGGGTCTTTCGGCCGAAGAAGCCAAGGCCCAGCTCATCGAGTCGCTCAAGGACGAAGCCAAGTCGGAAGCCCTCAGCCAGATCAAGGACGTGGTGAACGAAGCCAAACTGACGGCCAACAAGGAAGCCCAGAAAATCGTCATCCAGACCATCCAGCGCACCGCCACCGAACACGCCATCGAAAACACGGTATCGGTGTTCAACCTCGAAAACGAGGAAATAAAGGGTCGCATCATCGGCCGGGAAGGTCGTAACATCCGTGCCCTTGAAGCACTTACGGGCGTGGAAATCATCATTGACGACTCGCCCGACGCCATCATCCTTTCGGGTTTCGACCCCGTAAGACGCGAAATCGCGCGGCTTTCGCTGCACAAACTCGTCACCGACGGCCGTATCCACCCCGCCCGCATCGAGGAAGTGGTGACCAAGACCCAGAAACAGATCGAACAGGAAATCATGGAAACGGGCAAACGCACCTGTATCGACCTGGGTATCTTGAACATGAGCAACGAACTGACCCGCCTCGTCGGCAAGATGAAATATCGCTCGTCCTACGGCCAGAACCTTTTGCAGCACGCACGCGAAACGGCCAACCTCTGCGCCACGATGGCCTCCGAACTGGGCCTGAACCCCAAGATAGCCAAACGCGCCGGCCTTTTGCACGACATAGGCAAGGTACCCGACAACGAACCCGAACTGCCGCACGCCATCCTGGGCATGAAACTGGCCGAACGGTACAAGGAAAGTCCTGAAGTATGCAACGCCATCGGCGCCCACCACGACGAAATAGAGATGACCAACCTCATTTCGCCCATCGTGCAGGTATGCGACGCCATCTCAGGTGCCCGTCCCGGCGCCAGGAGGGAAGTGGTGGAAGCCTACATAAACCGCCTCAACAACCTGGAATCCTTGGCCTTGTCCTACCCCGGCGTGGTAAAGACGTATGCCATCCAGGCCGGTCGCGAACTGCGCGTCATCGTGGGTGCCGACAAGGTGACCGACGATCAGGCATGCCAGCTCTCGCTCGACCTGTCGAAGAAAATCCAGGAAGAAATGACCTATCCGGGTCAGATCAAGATCACCGTCATCCGTGAGACACGGGCAGTGAACTACGCGAAATAAGGTTCCAGAAGCGCGGAAAGATACTCCGGACAACGGCAAGGCGTCAATCCGTCTTTCTTGACGAAGGCCAATTGCGAAAACCCATGGTTGAGCAGTTGGCCTTTTTCGTCATAGACCTCGTAACGGAAATCCATGCGCACGCCCTGCGGCATCTTCTCGACGATGGTCCTTACCGTAATCACGTCATCGTAATGGGCGGGCTTCTTATAGTTCAGTTCGGCCTTGACCACGGGCATCATCACGCCCCTCTCCTCCATTTCCCGATATGACAAGCCCAACGCCCGCATCGATTCCCCACGTGCCATTTCGTAGAATTTCAAATAATTCCCATAATAAACGAAGCCCATCTGGTCCACATCCCCGTAACATACGCGGATCCTGGTATCGTGACTGTACATGATCTTTTGCTTTGGACGGGTAAAAATAAAGATTTTGCCGGTTCCCGGAAAAACAGAACCCCGGACCGAAACTTATCAACAACTTTGAACCGCCTCCGGAGGCGGATATACGGAACTTCGCTTTCAACAATTTCCGGAAGAGATGCTTTGACATTCCGGAAACCGGTCCCGAGTCCGAAACGCGCACCCCTTCCATCGTTATGAAAATACAAATACATGAAAATCAATACATAACAAATCTACAAACTAATCAAACCAAGAATCCTCCTACATATTCTTTCCTAAAAAACAAGAGCCGACATACTTTTTTTTTATCTTTTTTCAACCCATCTTTGCATTGGAAAAACACCTGTTGACCGGTCCTGGAACAACGACTTATCAACAGTCCAGAAATATAATCCAAACGTTTTACTTTCAGCCACGATGGAAAAAAACCACACCTCCATTTGGGAAGAGTGCCTTAAAATCTTCCGCGACAACTTAGGCGATTCGGCGAACTACAAGACCTGGTTTTCCCCCATCAAGGCCATAAAGCTGGATAACAACACGCTGACCATACAAGTACCCAGTCCGTTCTTCTACGAATGGCTCGAAGAACACTACGTGGAACTGCTCCGTTCCGCCATCAAGCGCACGCTGGGACCCGAAGGCCGCCTGGAATACTCCGTCATAATGGACAACACCCATCCATACGCGGTAACCACCGAAAGCGGATACCGGAAAGAAACCCGGAACAAGCCCACGCCCATTCCCGTCACGAAGAAAGACCAGCCCCTGGACCCTTTCATCATTCCCGGGCTCAAGAAGATAAAGGTCAATTCCCAGTTGAACCCCGACAATTCGTTCGACAACTTCGTGGAAGGCGAGTGCAACCGCCTGGCACGTGCGGCGGGCTACGCCATCGCCGAGAATCCGGGCAAATCGGCATTCAACCCCATGTTCCTCTACGGCGCGACGGGCTTGGGCAAGACCCACCTGATGAACGCCATCGGCCTTCAGGCCAAGATGAATTATCCCGACCTCACGGTCCTGTACGTGTCGGCCGAACTTTTCACCCAGCAATTCGTGGACGCGTGCAAGAACAAGTCGACGAACGACTTCACGCATTTCTACCAGCTCATCGACGTGCTGCTCATCGACGACATCCACAAGTTGGCGGGGAAAGACATGACGCAAGACGCCTTTTTCCAGATATTCAATCACCTGCACCAAAGCGGCAAGCAACTGGTGATTTCGTCCGACAAGCCGCCGGTGGAACTGCAAGGCATCGAGCAACGCCTGCTCTCCCGTTTCAAATGGGGTCTGGCGGCCGATTTGCAGGTTCCCGACGTGAACACCCGTATCGCGATCCTGCAACGCAAGCTCCGTGCCAGCGGCGTGGAAATGCCCAAGGACGTGATCGAATACATCGCCTACAGCATCTCCACCAACGTGCGTGAAATGGAAGGCGTACTCAATTCGCTCCTGGCACAGTCCATCCTCAACAAGAAGACCATCACGATGGAACTGGCGCGCAAGATGATTGACCAGATCGTGCACAATTCCGCCAAGGAAATCTCCATCGACTACATACAGAAAGTCATCTGCGACCATTTCGAACTGTCGGTCGACAAGATCCATTCCAACACCCGCCGGCGCGAAATCGTCATCGCCCGGCAGTTGGCCATGTTCTTTGCCAAGAAACACACCAAGAACTCATTGGCCGCCATCGGAGCCCAATGCGGAAAGCGCGACCATGCCACGGTGCTGCACGCCTGCAAGACGGTCTCCAACCTTATCGAGACTGACAAGGCCTTCAAGAGCATGGTGGAAGAACTGGACAAAAAAATCAAAAACTGAGTCCTGCCATGGCAACGGCCCGCTTGTTCCTGCTGCCCGTTTGTCTTGGCGACACTCCCGTAAGCGCGGTATTGCCTGCCGATTATCTTTCGGTAATAAAACCGTTGCGCGCCTTTTTCGTGGAAGACCCGCGTTCGGCAAGACGTTTTTTGCGCAAGGCAGGCTTCAACGCCCCTTTCGAGGAAGTGACTTTCGTCGAGTTGAACGAGCATACCAAGGAAAACGACATGGAAAGCCTGTTGGAACGACAAGGCATCGACCCCGGGACGTTCGTCAGGCAAGACATCGGCGTGCTTTCGGAAGCCGGATTGCCCTGCGTGGCCGATCCGGGCGCGATGGCCGTCGACTGGGCACACCGCATCGGTTTGCAGGTGGTACCTTTGAGCGGTCCTTCCTCCTTGTTCATGGCCTTGATGGCCTCCGGATTCAACGGACAGGATTTCTGCTTTTCGGGCTACCTTCCCGCCGAAACGAAAGAACGGCGGACACGCATCGCCGAAATAGAATCCAAGGCGCGGAAGACAGGGCAGACGCAAATCTTCATCGAGACGCCCTACCGTAGCCGGCAGATGCTGGAAAGCCTGCTGGAGACCTGTCGCCCCGACACGCGCCTGTGCGTGGCCTGCAACATCACCCTTCCCGACGAGCGCATCCTTACCCGCAGCATCGCCCAGTGGAAGAAGACGCCGATCGACATCAACAAGAAAAACACCGTATTCCTGATTTCCGCATGAACCCGCCCTTGGCCGAACAATTACGACCCCGACGTCTGGAGGACTACATCGGGCAGACCCATCTGATGGGGCCGGGCGCGGTGTTGGAAAAAGCCATCCTTTCGGGAAACCTGCCCTCCATGATATTGTGGGGCCCTCCCGGAGTGGGCAAGACCACGCTGGCCTACTTGATTTCCAAGTATCTCGACCGCCCTTTCTTCTCGCTCAGCGCCGTATTGTCGGGCGTGAAGGAAGTGCGCGAAGTATTGGACAAGGCCGAACGCATGCAAAGATCTCCCGCCCTGGCAGGCCCGCCCTCCTTGTTCGAACCTGCCGCAGCACGTCCAAAACCGGGCAGCACGTCCAAACGTCCCATCCTGTTCATCGACGAAATCCACCGATTCAGCAAGTCGCAGCAAGACTCGCTTCTAGGTGCGGTGGAAAAAGGCAGCATCACGTTTATCGGAGCCACCACCGAGAACCCCTCGTTCGAAGTCATCTCGCCGCTTTTGTCACGTTGCCAGACATACGTGCTGCAGCCGCTCTCCTCCCAAGATCTGGACATCCTCATCGACCGGGCCGTGAAGCATATCGGGGAACGCTACCACCTCGACATGACCATAGAGGAAAGCCGTGCCTTGAAACGTGTTTCAGGCGGCGACGGAAGAAAGCTGCTCAACGCCATCGAACTGGTGGCAGGCGAACTCATGGCCGACCCGGCCAACACGGCGGAAGGCAAGCTGCCGCCGGTGACGGACAAGCTGGTAACGAGCCTCATACAGCAAAACCTGGTAACTTACGACAAGAACGGCGAAAACCACTACGACATCATTTCCGCCTTTATCAAGTCCTTGCGGGGCAGCGATCCCAACGCCGCCGTATATTACCTGGCGCGGATGCTCGCCGCCGGCGAAGACGTCAAGTTCATCGCCCGCCGCATGGTCATACTCGCCTCCGAGGACATAGGCAACGCCAATCCCAACGCGTTGCTGCTGGCCAACGCCTGCTTCGACACGGTACACAAGATAGGGTATCCCGAATGCCGCATCACATTGAGTCAGACCGCCGTCTATCTGGCCTGCTCGCCCAAGAGCAACGCCTCCTACACGGCCATCGACGCGGCGTTGGCGGCCGTCAAGCAAACGGGCGACCTGCCCGTGCCCCTGCACTTGCGCAACGCGCCGACCAAGCTCATGAAAGACCTGGGTTACCAAGACGGTTACCGGTACGCGCACGACTTCGACGGCAATTTCGCCGAACAGGAATTCCTGCCCGAAAAAATCAGCGGAAGCGTGTTCTACACCCCCGGAGACAATCCCAAGGAAAACGAAATGCGCCATCGCCTCAAACGACTTTGGAAAGAAAAATACGGATATTAAGCCATGACCATCACAGAAAAACAACAACAGCTCGTACGACAGTTCTCCGCCCTTTCCGAATGGATGGACCGCTATACGCTCTTGATCGAAAAAGGAAAGGAATGCCCCGCGCTTGCCGATGGAGACAAGACCGAGGCGTTCCTGATCAAGGGTTGCCAGTCGCGCGTATGGATAAAGGCCGAATACGTGGACGGGAAAGTGTTTTTCAAGGCCGACTCCGATGCCGTGATCACCAAGGGGATAGCCGCCTTGCTGATTTACGTCTTTTCGGGCGAAAGCCCGCAAGACATCGTCGACGCGCCCGTGGACTTCCTCGACAAGATGGGACTCAAGGAACACCTTTCCCCCTCCCGTTCCAACGGACTGACCGCCATGCTCAAGCAAATCAAACTCTACGCATTGGCATTGAGCATGAAAGACAGGCAATCCTGAAACCCGGACGATTTTTCAAAATTCGGTAACTTTGGGGATTTTTACAGCAGCAACAGTCCATGGAAGAATTGGCCGTCTTCGATAAGAAATTCCAAGAACTCGTCGCCGGGGACTTTCCAGAGATGGAACAAGTGAACCGGCAGCTTTTCCAGTCCAAGGGGAAGCAGCTCCGCCCCATGCTGGTCTTGCTTACCCACAAGCTTTTCCGCCCCCAGGTGGCGGACCAGGCCTATCTGGCGGCATCGCTGGTGGAAATCATACACATGGCCTCCTTGATACACGACGACGTGGTGGACATGTCCGACATGCGACGCGGCAAGGCCTCCATACGGTCGCTCTTCGGAAACAAGACCGCCGTCCTGGCCGGCGACTACCTGCTCGCCAACGCTTTCCTGAAAGCCTACGACGGCCATGATTCCCGGCTCCTGCTTTTCCTTGTGGACGTCATCCGCCAGATGAGCGCGGGCGAACTCATACAACTGGAATACGTGGCCAATCCGCAAGCGACCGAAGAGAACTACTACCGTATCATAGAACGCAAGACGGCGGCCTTGTTCGGCTGCTGTTGCCAATGCGGCGCCTATACCGCCCAAGCCGGACCCTCTCAAATCGCGTTGGCGCAGGAAATAGGCCGCAACGCGGGTCTGGTATTCCAGATAAAGGACGACTTGTTGGACCTCGATCCGGACGCGGACAGCGGAAAGCAATACGGCAACGACCTGCTGGAAGGCAAACTCACGCTGCCCGCCCTCTACTACCTGCAAAACGCCGCACAAAAGGAAAAGGACGATTTCTTCGCCGGACTGCGCCGGTTGATGGAGCGCCACAATGCTCCCCGGCCGGAAGAGGCCTCGGAAACGAAGCCCGAAGTGGACGGATTGATCGCCCGCATCAAGCAATCGGGCGCGGAAGAATACGCCTTGCGGAAGGCCGAGGGATTTTCCCGCAAGGCATGGGATGCCTACCGGCGGTTGGACCGCGTTTCACCCGCCTTTGAAAAATTGCTCGAACAAATCTGTCATATCCGTTAGACCATGAACGAAAAATTGAATTTCTTACTACGCACGGCCCTTTCGGCGGCCACTGAAGACAGGGAATCCTTCATCTGCAAGTTCAGCACGCTGTTGGAGGAATATGCGGGACTGGACAAGAAAACCAGTGAAAAGGCAGGAAAGCACATGGCCAGCGGCCTTTCGGTGCTCAAGGCGGAACTGGAAAACGAAGCCATCCGCAAACAAGCAGCCAAAGAGGCCGATCAGACCGAAATAGCGGCCAAGCTGGAAGAAATCATCGAACGCCTCGACGAACTTGCCCGGACCCTAAACAACCAAAAGGCATGAGAATCCTGAATCTTTACACGGGCTTCCTTGAATTTTGCCGCTTCGTGCAAATCATGGGAATCCTCATCCGTCACAGCGTCTCCTCCTGGTTCTGGAGCACCCGCATGGGCAAACGCCATATCAAGAGACACCCCGACAAGGACCTGCACTCGTTTCCCGAGCAAATCCGCATGCTCATCGAGGATCTGGGGCCCACGTTCGTCAAGTTCGGCCAAATCCTGGCCGACCGTCCCGACGTGCTTTCCGAACGATTCCGCACCGAACTCAAGAAACTGCAATCGCAAGTCGATCCGTTCGACAACAACACGGCCGTGAACCTCATCGAGAACGAACTCGGGAAGAAGATATCGCAGGTGTTCGAATGGCTCTCGCCCGAATGCATCGCCTCGGCTTCCATCGGACAAGTGTACGAAGGACGGCTCAAGAACGGCGAGGAAGTGATCGTCAAGATACAACGGCCGCATATCGAAGACACCATCAAGTTGGACATCATCCTGTTGCGGCTCATGGCAAAATGGTTCGTGAAGTCCTATCCCAAATATGCTTACATGGACCTTTCGGGTTTCGTGGACGAGTTCTCGCAACAGATTTCGAACGAAATGGATTATTTCAACGAGGCGGAGAACATGACACGTTTCGCCAAGATGTTCGAAGACGACCCCACCGTGCACATTCCCCTCGCCTATCCGGCTTACACCACGCGCAAGCTCCTGGTCATGGAAAAGATAACCGGCATCGTTCCCGACCATATCGACGCCCTGCGCGAGAAAGGCCACGACCTGCACGCCATCGCCGTGAACGGAGCCAACGCCTTGCTGAAGATGATCATGGAAGAAGGGTTCTTCCACGCCGACCCGCATCCGGGCAACATCTTCATCTTGCCGGGAGACGTGGTTTGTTTCATCGATTTCGGCATGGTGGGCACGCTACGTCCACGCGAAATGAACTTCATCGCCAACTTCCTCATCAGTTTCGTGCGCAAGAATCCCAAAGGACTTTGCACGGCCCTGCTGTCACTGAGCGGAAAGAAGTTCTACCCCGACATGGACGAACTGGAATTCGAACTGGATTCGCTCTTGAAGCGGGTGGGCAACGTGCCGGTGGAAGAAATCAACTTTGCCGGCATCATGCAAAGCTGCCTCGACATCCTGACCAAACATCAGTTACGGGTGCCCTCGGGCATGTTCATGCTGGGCAAGGCCTTGCTCACGCTGCAACGTTTCGCGGGCGAACTCGACCCCGACCTGCCGCTCACCCCATTGGTGCTGCCTTACGCCAAACGGCTCGTTTCCACGCAATACAACCTGCGCAACGTGGCCGGTTCGGTATTCGACACCTTTTCCGACTACATAAGGCTGGCACGGAGCCTGCCCAATCAAATCAACGAAATCCTCTACAAGCTCAAGGAAGGCAAGATCAGCCACGAGATAAAGGTGGACGATACCGCCGCGATGAACAAGGCGCTGCGCAACATCGGCAACCGCATCGTGCTGGCCATCCTGCTCCTGGGACTTTTCATCGGCTCGGTGCTGCTCCTCGCCCTCGCCCCCGAATACAAGAGCGGCAAGTACCTCATGGTCTTTTCGGCCAGCATCATCACGCTGATGATATTTTTCCGTATTTTCAAGAAACGATAGCCGCTACACCGCCACGTCTCCCTTGATGAGGGGATGGCAACGGTAGTCGAGGATTTCCACGTCCTGATACTTGAAATCGAAAAGGTCCTTCACCTCCGGATTCAACCGCAAGGCCGGCAACGGATACGGCTCGCGTCCCAATTGCAGCCTTACCTGGTCGAAATGGTTGTGGTATATGTGCGCGTCGCCTATCGTGTGTATGAAAAAACCCGGTTCCAAGCCGCAGACCTGCGCCATCATCGACGTCAACAACGCGTAGGAGGCGATATTGAAAGGTACGCCCAGGAAAGTGTCGGCACTGCGCTGGTAGAGCTGGCAAGAAAGCCTGCCCTCCGTCACGTAAAACTGGAAGAACGTATGACAGGGCGGCAACGCCATCTTGTCCACGTCGGCGGGATTCCATGCGGTGACGATGAGGCGGCGCGAGTCGGGATTGGTCCTTATCTGGTCCAGCACGTTCCTTATCTGGTCGATATGCCGTCCGTCAGGGGCTATCCAATCACGCCACTGCTTGCCGTACACAGGCCCCAGGTCGCCGTTCTCGTCGGCCCATTCGTCCCAGATCGTGACCTTGTGCTCGTGCAGGTAGCCGATATTGGTATCGCCCCGCAACATCCAGAGCAATTCGTGGATGATGGAGCGCAGATGCAGTTTCTTCGTGGTCACCAACGGAAAGCCTTCCGAAAGGTCGAAACGCATCTGGTAGCCGAAATAACTGCGGGTTCCCGTGCCGGTGCGGTCGGACTTGTCCACCCCCTTTTCGAGAATCGTCCTGAGCAAATCAAGATAGGTCTTCATGTATTTCTCCGTATGTCTTAAAATTCCACGGCCAGGCCGTCGTAGGCCATCCATACTCCCGCCGGCAACCCGGCTTGCGTTTGCGCATAACCCAGGGCATGGCCGGTATGGACGATATAGGCTCGTTCGGGCTTCAGTTCGTCGATCAACTGAAGGGCATCCGAAAGGCTGAAATGCGTCAAATGCGGTTCCTTGCGCAAGGCGTTCACCACGAGCGTCCTGCTGCCGCGCATCTTTTCGACGGAGGCGCGTCCTATCGCCTTGGCATCGGTGACATAGGTCAAATCCCCCATCCGATAGGCATTCACTTCCATCTGGTAATGTTCCACCTTGATGGGAACCACATGCAAGTCGCCTATGCGGAATGCCCTTGACTGCACCTGATGCATTTCGAAAAGAGGCGCTCCCGGATAACGGTGCTTGCCGAAAGCGTAAGGCAAGAACCGGTGCACGCCCTCCAAGGTCTGCTTGTTACCGTACACGGGTATGGCCGACTGCTGGAAATAGTTGAATGAACGAACCTCGTCCAAGCCCGCGATATGGTCGCGATGGGCGTGGGTAAGAAGAATGGCGTCGATGCGCCGCACCTCCGCCCGAAGCATCTGATAGCGGAAGTCGGGACCGGCATCCAAAAGCACCGACACCTCCGGCGTGGTGACAAGGGCGCTGGTACGCAACCGTTTGTCTCTCGGGTCGGAAGAGGTGCATACCGGACAACGGCAACCTATGAGCGGCACGCCCTGCGAGGTTCCTGTTCCCAAAAAAACAAGACGGTTCATACGAGATCTGTTTTCCATGCACACCAGAACGCGAAGGTACATATAATGCGCATGTTTTGTACATTTGCAACGTTTTCGGATTATCAAAAGTTCAACGACATGAAACGTAAGATGCTTTTTACGGTCGTATTGGCCGCGGCCGCCCTCGTGCAGGTCCAAGCGCAAGGCAAATCGGAAAAGATCGAACTCCCGCCCGACCAGGTCATCAAACATTTCCGCGCCTACAATTCCGGCACGGTGGAAGTGGACTGGCGGAAGGTGGAGACCGAGAAGAACGTGTATGTCATCGGCAGTTACGTCCTCAACGGCGACCACAAGAAGGTGTTCTACCGCGACAACGCCCATTTCTGCACCGAAACGCAGATTCCCCTGGAATATTGCCCCGCCAAGCTGAAAGCCGCCGTCGATACGCTGGCCGCCGGATTCACGATGAAAGACCTCTATTACCAGTCGGCCGGTCGAGACAGGGCCTACCGTGCCGTAATGCGGAAAGGCAAGGGGAAAAAGGCCGTCGTGCGCGACCTGCTGTTCAATTCCAAAGGCGATTTCCTGCGTGAAGAAAAGCCGGAAAACGCGCAATTCTACCGTTTCTGAACGTTCATGCACTCGCTCAAGCTGAGTCTGGACGACTTCGAGGTGGGGTCGGACGAAATGCTGGCGATCGCCGTCCATGCGCCCGGCCTTGCCTCCTACAAACTGGCCCACTTCCTCAACAAGAAAATGTCATGGGATTTGGCCAACATCGAGAATCCGCCGCATGACCCAAGACCGTACCGGCCGTTTGAGAACCCCTCCTGCCTGCTGGAGACCTACAGTCACGAAGACGAAATAAACCGGGTGCAATACTTTCTGGTGGAAAACCGTTTCCGGCAACAAGTCTGGATTCCGAAGATGTCGGATGTGGATTATTGGATCGTGATAGCCGGGGCAGGCATCGACTTCCTGGATACGAACGAGACCTTGCGTCTCTTGTCTGAGACCGATTGCGTGTTCAGCGCGGCTCTCTTACCTCTGGAAAACGGCATGAGCACCCGCACCTCCCCTCTTTTCAGATATTTCCAGTCATTCTACGATGAAATGGAAAACAGGGAAATCATCCGCCATTTCGAATAGACGGACAACCTCCCTGTCATGCCGGCGATAGCCGGTTACTGCTTGTCGTAGTCGATTTGGATTTCCTTGACGCGCAACACCAGTTCGTCGCGGTATTCGTTCTTGAGACGGGTCAACGTATAGGTCACCTTTCCCTTGACCGAAAGCACGCCGGATTGGGCATAACGGGCATACAACGAAGCTTCGTTGTATTTCCCCAACTTTTCCTCGAACTCTTCGAGGGCGTCATTGTCGTTCTTTTCGGCGGCCTTGGCCTCGCTCAACGCGTCATTGTCTTCCGTTTCAACCTGATTCCATTGCAATTGGTCGAAATAATCCACGGTAGTCAACATGGCCTCCCCGCCCACGCTGGAAAGGTTATAACTGACGCTGTACTGGTACATGGTACGGACCTCGAACGCGTCATTGCAGGAGGTGAACAGGAAAGTGCAGGCGATCGCGGAAATCAATACGAAAAAGATTCTTTTCATCTTGTTTGGTTTTTGATGGTTTGACATGAATCGATCAATATGAGACCTCTTCTTTTTTTTCCTTGAAATTGATGTAACGCGCTTGCACGAAAAGGAAATCCGACAAACGGTTGACATACGACCTTGCCACGGCCTCCCTGGTCGCCTCGCAAGACGGTATGCCGGCAAACGCGACCATCTTCCGCTCGCAACGACGGCAAACCGTACGGGCCACATGCGCCTGGGCCGCCGCCTGTGTCCCGCCAGGTAAAATAAAGCTTTTTAACGGAGACATACAAGCCTCCATGCCGTCTATGGCATCTTCCAAGCCTTTCACGTCGGATTCCTCCAAGAACGGCAGCGAAAAAGGTTTTCCGGACAGGAAGTCGAAGGAATAGAATCCGCCCAGCCTGAAAAGCTGTCGTTGAACCTGCCGGAGGAAGTCTCTTTCTTTCCCGGAATGACAAGGGAAGGCCGCCAACAACCCGATATGGGAATTAAGTTCGTCGATGGTGCCGTAAACGTCCACTTGGGCGTCACATTTTTCCACCCTGCGGCCGCCGACCAACGATGTCTTGCCCTTGTCGCCCGATTTCGTGTAAATGTTCATGCGCCTACATTTTCCTGGCAGGATACAAGCTTTCCCACCATTGCGGATGATTCTTCAGGTATTTCTCGAACCAGGCCAGGATCGTCTTTTCCCAGTCGGTCCGTTTGGCATAATCCATGATGCCGTGATCCTCGCCGGCCACGGTAACCATTTCCACTTCCCTGCCCAACAAACGCAATGCCTTGTACATCTGCCAGCTCTCGCCTATGGGCACGTTCATGTCGGAAGTACCGTGCAAGAGCAGCAAGGGCGTATGCACCTTGTCGGCGTTGAACAACGGGCTTTGGTCCACGAAAATATCCTTGCGGTTCCACGGGAACGAAAAGGCGTTGGCGCCGGCTCCGTAAAGATACCCCCAGTAGCCCTCGCCCCAGTAGGAAGCTATGGAACTGATGCCCGCATGGGAGATGGCGGCGGCGAACAGATCGGTACGCGTCACCAGCAATTGCGTCATGAAACCGCCGTAACTGGCACCGATGCAACCCAGCCTGGCCGAATCCACGAAAGGGTGTTCACGACAGAACCGACGCACGCCCGTAATGATCTCCTCGGCCACGGTAATGCCCCAGTTGTTGACATGAGCCGCCGAAAAAGCACGGTCGTAGCCGATGGCTCCCGAGGGTTGCAATACCAGCACCACATAACCGTTCGACGCCCACACGCTCTTGGGATAGCGCATGGAAAGCGCACGCGGCGTGGGCGTGGTTCCCGAATAGTAATAGACGATGCAAGGATATTGTTTGCCGGGATCGAAATCGGGCGGCAGGTAATAGACGGCCTCGATCATCTTGCCCCCGGCGTTCGGGAACGTCCAGTCGTGATGTTTGCCGACCGTCACGTTTTCCAGCTGCTTTCCTTGCGGATCGGCCACGCAAAAGAGGTTCCGGCCTTCCTTGGCCGTCACGAAATCGTCCTTGGCCGCCGCACCTTTCACCAGATAGGCGCGGAAAGGCTTGTCGATGCTGCTGCCCGTATAAAGCAACGCATTGTCGCAGACATCGAATCCGTTCACCACGTCGGTACGCGCCGGCACGGGAATGAACCGCTTGTCGGCCAGACGATATGCGTAGAGGTTCACCTTGTCGTGGTCATCGGCATAAAAATAGATATGACGCCCCGTCGATTCCCATTTGGCCGCTTGCAAGGATGGACCGAAATCGCCCGTGATCAACGTGGCCTGCTTGCCGGCAATGTCGAAAAGAAAAGCGTTCACTTCATAATCGTTGGTAACCAGACAGTCGTCGCAAGGCACGGAGACGCCCGGTTCACGCGGATCGGAAAACATCTTCTCCGAACCCGTGACCAACAGGCGCGAAGCATCGGGCGAAAAACTGGCGCTGCCCGGAAAATACGTATCGTAGAGTTTCTCCGGACGCATTTCCCGCAAGTCCAGGATATAGACGGTCTGACGCATGTACTGGCGCATGGAATCGACCGCGTCTTCGGTAGAGAACAACAAATAACGCCCGTCCTGCGAAATATCCATCAACGAGGCGGAATGGTATCCGTAAGTCAACGGTATACGGTTGCCCGAAGCCAGATCCAAAAGGCTCAAGGCAGTACGGGTACGGTAATAGGGCCATTGGTCCATGGGATTCACAATCCGCTTCAACCCGTTCTTGGCCGCCTTGGCGGCAGTGGCCACATGCAAGACAAGATAGTTTCCCTGCGGATCCCACGAAAAGCCGCGCAAGTCCTCTTCCGTCTCGTACACCATCCTTGCTCCGGAACCCAGCAAGCCCGCATAAATCTGATGACGCGAACCGCTTTTCTTCATATAGGCGTACTTGTCGGCCTTTCCGGCGAAATCCAATCCCGATACGCCGGCCAGTTCCATGAACGCGGAGGGAAGTTCCTTCCCGTCCACGTCCGCCGTGCGGTAGATACGATGCACGGAAGCATATTTCTTCTGTCCGGGCAAGGCCTGGTTGAAACTCAACTTGAAGTACTTCCCGCTGGCCGAAAGCCGGGGCGCATATACCGAAGGCGCGTTCAGGTAATGCGCCAATCCGTAACTTTCCTCTATTTCCGCCCCCATCGTCAGACCTTCTTCGGTGGAAGTCATCCTCAAGTCCAACGGGCCCCGAGGCTCGTTACCCTCATAAAGCACCTTCATCATGAAGACATGGTAACCCGGCTCGATTTCAAGGACGGTCTTTTTTTCTTGCGGCACGACGGTATCTTGCGCCGCTTCCTGGCTCAGCACCTCGACCCCGTCCATATACAACTTGAATGCGGGAGCGAACGCCACCTTGAGCGTGACCTTGGCGAAAACGGGCGCATGCAGGTAAAAGGCATTCAACATCCAGAGGCGACGGTTCGAATCCGACGGCCGGACGACGGCCACGAATCCCTTGTCGCGTACCTGCCATGCCTGTTCAACTCCTTGCCAGGAAAACCCGCCTCCTGCCCGCGGACGGGCGTCGGAACGAATTTCATCCCCGAAAAACGGATAATCGAACAGGAATTTACGTCCGAAAGCCGTCCCGTTGATGTCCGGCTCGGCATGGAACAAGGGAAGGCTGAACTCCAAAGGTCCCGATTGCAGGTAATCCGCCAAGCGATATTCCGTTTCCTTTCCTGTCTCTCCTTGTGCCTGGAAGCCGGAAAACGACAAGAAGGCAACGAGCAATAAACGCGCACAGGCGCTCTTTTTCAAGAGTGCCTGTGCATGGTAAACAGTCGATATTGTCATGTCTTTTCTCTATTCAAGCCTTCAACGGGACGGATCCGCCGCTTCTTCCTGTACGGGTGCGGCCGGTTCTTCCTGCGCCGGAGCAGGAGTTTCGGCCTGCGGCTGCGCGTTCGCGTCTTCGTCCATCAGTTTGCCTTCGGGATTGCCGGGATTGGACGGTTCCACGGTAATCTGCTGCCGGGACTGACGTTTTCCGCCCTGTTGCGCTTCATCCATGTTGTTCTCGATGATCTTGAACTCGGTACGACGGTTCAAGGCACGGCCCTCTTCGGTATCGTTGGTGGCGATAGGCTGCGCCAGGCCGTAACCGACAAATGTAAGACGGTCGAGACTTATGCCCCTGCCGATGAGGTAATCGACCACCGACTTGGCACGACGTTCGGACAAGCCTTGGTTGTAAGCGGCGGAACCCTTGTTGTCGGTATGTCCCGAAATTTCAATCTTGATCGTGGGAACATCCACGAGCAACTTGTAGAGACGATCCAATTCCACATACGACTGCGGCAGCAACGTAGCCTTGTCGAATTCGTAGAAGATGTTGCGCAACACCACGCGGCTGCCCACCGAAACGTTCTTGAGCGGGAATTCCTTATATACTTCCTGATATTCGGAAACGACAGGAATGTCGAAGTTCTCGGAATGGAACAAGTAGCCGTCGCGACGAACGGTAATGGCGTAGTTGTGTCCTGCCGGCAACTGGATCATGAAACGACCCGTGCGCGGATTGGAACGGAACACGGCGATTTCCTGCTGCAGGTCGTTGTCCACCATCACCACGTCGGCGCCAAGGGGATCCTTGGTGTAATCGTCATAGACGAAACCTTTGAGCAAGGTGATGGGCGTAATCTGGATTTCGGCGGCGGCCTCGGATACCGACTCGCTCACCGGCTTGGTGATATAGGCTATGAGTTGGTCTTCCGACTGGGTGATGACGCCTTTTTCCTCACCCATGTAGGTTATCTTGTACAAGTCGTAACCGCCCACGCTTTCGCCCATGCGCTCGGAAGCGTAGTAGGCGGTCTTGCCCGTAACCGAATGACGGTAGAACGCATCGTTTTCCACCGTATTGACAGGCCACCCGAGATTCCTGGGCGCCTCCCACGAAGTATCATTGTCTTTCCGACGGGCGTAGAAGACATCCAAGCCGCCCATGGTCTGGTGTCCGTTGGAGGAGAAGAACAGGCTGTTCCCGTCGGCCACGATGAACGGGGAGATCTCATCCTTGGCGGTGTTGATGTCCGGTCCCAGGTTGACAGGTTCGCTCCATGCCCCGTTCGACGAATCCCTGTGCATCACCCAAATGTCGAAACCGCCGAAGCCGCCTTCACGGTCGCTGGCGAAATAAGCGGTCCGGCCGTCGAACGTGAATGAAATGGATTGTTCCTGCGATATACGGGTACCTGTCTCCTTGGATTCTTCCTGACGTTTGGGCTTGTTCCAGCCGGAGGTGTCGAAACGCGAAGTGAAGATTTCACCTTGACGCTTGGCGCCTCGGTAGACATAGAACGTGGATTCGTCGGGAGCCATGCCCGCCGTGGCGTCATGTCCCTTGGTATTGACAGGTTCGGCCGCATTGAAGACGTGCCAGATCGTATCCACGATCGAATCGCGGTAGGCATAGTATATGTCTTCATAGGAAAGTCCCGAGAACAAGTCCACGTCCTCGGTCACCGCACCCGGACGCAAGGAAGTGAAATAGAACATCTCCTCGTCGGCACTCACCAAGGGCGCATAGTCGGGATATGGCGAATTCAACGTGGAACCGAGATTGTCAACGAACAAACGTCCCGGCTTCTTCATCTGTATCTGGGCGTAGCGGCATTCCTTGATACGTTGCAGGCAGCGATCCACGGCCATCGTGTCCAAGCCCGGCTTCCGCAGGCATTGTTCGAACAACATCACCGCCGAATCGAGCTTGTAGCGCGAAACATACAAACGAGCCAGATCGTAACGGGCCTCATAATTGCCCGAATCCAATTCCAACGCCTTGCGCAAATAAGGCTCGGCGCTCCAACGGGTCATCGTGGAAACCGTATGGCAATGTCCCAGAAGGACATTGAGCAAAAGGTTGTCGGGGTTCACCTCGTAGGCTTGCAAAAGATAAGGCGTGGCCTCCACCCTGCGCGCCTGACGGAACAAATCCAAGCCAGTCTTGAAATTCTTCTTGGCCGTGCGGTAGGTCTTGCCGTCCAAGGAGGAAAGGGCGTCGCGCGTAAAAGGCGTTCCCACTTGCCCGTAAGCGAGTTGCGCCTCGGTAAGTTCCCACGGACGCCTTACCGGCTTGAGGGGCTTGTTGGTGGGATTTTCCTTTTCTTTCTTGGGAAGCACGCCGAAATTGTCGGGCAACACGACGGGATTGTCCGCCGTTTCAGCCTGCACCGACATGCCGCCAAGCACCAAAGCCGCCAAGACCACGGCAACACATCTGGATAATTTGAAGCAAACGGATTTCATGATCTGCGATTTTAGTGGTTTTCTCTTCTTTCTATTTTGGTGCATTGCATGCTGGAATAATGCTTGGCCTTGCCATTGCCCAACTCGGCGGCCTTGCTCCAATCCTGGCAAGCCCCCTCGGCATCGCGCGCCATTTCACGGAAATTGCCCCTGTTCAGGTAGGCGGCCGGATTGTGCGGCATGAGCTCGACGGCCCTGTTGCCGTCCGCCACCGCCTTGTCGTACTCGAACAACTTGTAATGAGCGCATCCCCTGTTCAAGTAGGCATACGCGTAGGAAGCGTTCAATCGCAGGCAAGTGTCGAAATCGGCAATGGCCCTTTCGTACTGGGCCATCTCGTAATAGGCAAGCCCCCTGAGGTTGTAGGCCAGATGGTTCCTGGAATCTTTGCCGATGGCCTTCGTATAGACCGCGACGGCCTTGTCATATTCGCCCGCATGACGCAAGGCGCTGCCCCAGTTGTTGTACATGAACACGGAATTGGAATCCAACGAGCAGGCCTTCTGGTAATCGGCGGCAGCTTCCATGTATTTTTCCAGTTGCCGCTTGGCGCTTCCCCTGTCGTTGTAGGCATAAGCGTAAAGGGGATCGGCGGCGATGGCCTTGTCGTAGTCGGACACCGCCTTTTCATATTCGCCTTGCTCGAAATAAAGCCCGCCCCTGTAATAGGAAGCCTGCGCGTGCATGGGATCGAGGGCCAGCGATTCGGTGTAGCTCGCCATCGCGCTGTCGCGCTTGTTGTCCTTGTAATAACATTGTCCCAGGCCGAAATACGCATCCGCGGTGGCTTCTATCGAAATGGCCTGACGGAAGTCTTCGATGGCCGACTCGATGTCGCCCTGCTGCCATTTTATGTTCGCCCTGTTGACATAGGCCTCCACATAGTCGGGCTTGTATCCGATGGCTTCGTCGAATTTCGACATGGCGTTCTCGAAGTCGCCCGCCTGCATGAATTCCACCCCGGCGTTATAGGCTTTCTTTTCCAACTGCTCGTCGATGGTACTGGCCTTGATGACCGAGTCTTGCGTTCCCGTCTGGTCAGGAGGCGTCTGCATGAGCGGATCGACAGGTCCGATCTGGGCGTGAAGCGTGGCAGTCATTCCAAAGGCGGCCACGAGCATAATCAAACCGAAAGATTTCATGAAACTTTATTTTTATCGCTTAAACTCTCATTGGTTAAAAAATCCCTATTCGCTGACGACTACCGGGAAATCGCCCTCGAAGCGCAATTCGGGAATAGGTTCCATCACATGGCTCAAGAAATCGCGATAAGCGTCGGTGACGCCGAACACGTTCTTGTCGTAGTATGCGTCAGGCAGCGGTATGTTGCCGATGGATCCCATGTCGATGGAAGAAGTGTTGAATTCTTCCAGTTCATCGCACCTGACCACCTTGTTGAGCACCGGCATCTGCCCGTAGGCGTTGCGCAACAGCAGATCCACCACCTTGTCGGCCAACGTGGAAGTCAATCGGCGGTCATATTCGCGGCATTCGCCCGCACGGGCGTAATACCCGCTGATCTGCGCGCGGGCGTCCAGTCCCAGCCTGTGCGAGATCTCGCTGGCCACCACGCCGCTCACGCCTCCGAAACGGGCGTGCCCGTACTCGTCGGTTTCGGCGCTGGCATGGACCACGTCCAGCTTGCCCGTCTTCTCGTCGTGCCAACGGATACCTTCCGAAACGGCGACAATGAGGCTCCGGTTCTTGCTGCGCATGAACATTTCCTTGACACGTTCAAAGAAGAAATCCTTGCGTTCGGCCGTCATCGGACATTCGGGAACAAGCACCATGTCGGCGCCCCCGTAGACGGAAGTGGCGGTAAGCCAACCCGCGTCACGCCCCATGACCTCCATCACCATGACCCGCTGATGCGAATCGGTGGTGGTACGCAACATGCTCGTGAGCCGGGCCACCGTGCGTGCCGCCGAAGGGAAACCGGGACAAATCACGGCCTCGATCTCCTTTCCTTCGTAATGGTGCATGGTACGGGTACGCAAGTCGTTGTCGATGGTCTTGGGAAAACCTATCACGGGTATGCCTTCCTGCTCGTACAATTTCTTGGCCGCCCCGTTGGTATCGTCGCCGCCGATGGTGACAAGCACGTCTATCTTGTAGCGTTTCAAGTTTGTCAGGATCTGGCCGACCCTGTCTTCCCCCGGCTTGGATGAAAAGGGATTAGTACGGCTGGAGCGCAAGGCCGTACCGCCGTAGAAGCCATTGTAGGGCTGACAAGTAAGATCCACGACCTGGCCTGCGCCGAGAAGCCCCTTCCAGCCTTGAAGGATGCCATACACCTTGAAGCCCAGCATGGATGCCCGGTTGCGCACGCATTCTATGCTCGAGTTGATGGCAGGCGTGTCTCCGCCGCCCGAAAGGATGGCCAGCGTCTTGCCGTGAAAAAGCTTGTGATCCAAACCCATTTCTATCGTTTTTATTTCGTAAACAATCCATTGAAACACAATACCCTACCCAACGGAAACGGTTCCGGGAAAGGCGGTTTCAAAAATCCAAACATCCGGAAAGGAACGTATGAACGACATTTACGATCATGCAAGACATGCCCTACGACACGGCAACGAACCGATCGCAAACCGTTCCTCTCTCCTTTCTTCTTGGAGAGCAAAGATATACAAAATCCCCGACCATGCTCTTCCCTGGGCGGGAATCCGGCGGGCGGCTCCTGGCCGTTCATCACCGTCGCCAAGGCATGGAAGTCTTCCTGCCCGATATCGACCGGCGGCGGGGATAAACCATCATCTGCCAAATTGCATCCCGATACGGACGCCGACCTGCATGAAAAGGCCGCTGAAATGATATTGCCAAGGTTTCAAGTTCCCGTTTTCGACGATTTGGCGCGAACGCTCGTCGCTGAACCCGTTGAACGCATGACGGAATGCCGCCCCCACGTACAAGTCCATCAACGCGCGCGGCCAAAGTCCGAACGAGTAGCCTATCTGCACCTGGCCGCCGAAACGGGTAGAGGTCAACTTGTAGGGAACTTCCTCTCCATCCACCTTTTCGAGATCTTGTATCCTGTTGTAGTCCACACCCAAGCCCGAAGCCACGTAGAAGCCGCGCGAAGAGGAATTTTTCACGTAATAGCGCAAGTTCGCCTCCAAGCAGAAGCCGTCGGTCTTGATTTCCGCCCCTTTCCGCTTGCAATCGTACTGCGGACCCAACTGCAACCAGAGCCTGTCCCGGAGACGACAGTCGAAGTCCACCCTGAACCCGTTGAACGCCAACGGGACGGGAACCAGGCTGAGCATGAAATTCTCGTCGTACATGCCTTGCAGCACGCGCGCCCGCTGGACACGATTCTGCGCCTTGGCCGGCAAAAGCAGGAAAAGCACCGCACAAAAGCAAACGAATATCCTTGGACGCAACCTCATCTCTCCTAGAATAAAAATCCCAAATTCAAACCTATCACCAACGAAGATCCTGCCCGACCGTAGCCAAAGATGTTTTCGTCATAACGCGGCTCCCTCGTATTCCTATCCGTCACGGAAGCCGAAACGTTCTTGTCGTCCACGGCCATGTCGACGAGCCAACGTTGCCCGTATCCGATGAAAAACTCGAAATAAAGCGGTTTGGCTATGTTCTGACGGAAACCGAGAGCCAGTTCCAGTCCCGCTTTGCCGATATACGTCTCGGCCTTGGCCACGTTCCGCAGGTCCATGTGGAAATACTCCAGGCCGGCCTGGAAAAACATCCGGAAACCCACGTCGGGCAATTCGAAATAATTGTAGCGGTAATGCACGTTCACCGAAAAGCCGAGCATCTTCTCGCGAACCGAAAGGCGTTTGGTGGTCCGGTCGGAAGCCGTGTAAAAGACCGGACTGATGCCGACCCAATGACGCTGGTTGAACACGTTGCGACTGTAAGAAAGGCCATATCCCCCGAAAACGAGGGGAACGAGCTGGAAACCGAGCGTATTGTCGCCGAATCTTTCCCTTGAGGGATCGTAATAGCCGTAACCCGGACGCTGCCCCATGACGGGAACCGCCACCAGGCATGCCAGAAAAGCCATGAAGAAAACTCGTGACAATCCCCTCATTTCTACGTTCATGTTCTTCGTTTCAACGGACGCGGAACTTCGACGCGACCCAAGCAGACCCGATCCGGTATCCGACTTGCAAAGTTATATCTTTCAAGCAAGAATGTGAAACGAAAACCGCAAGCGGCTATCCCACGCTCAACTTGCCCACGCGCGAAACGCCCCGGTCGTCGGTCACGCGCAACAGATACAGTCCCGGAACGAGACCTTGCAAGGAAAGCGTATTGTCGCCCTCGCCTATCCGCATCCTGACCGCTTCCACGCCGCCGAGCGTGAAAACCTGCACCATCCCTTGCCTGTCCGCACGCAGGTGCACGAAATCCCTTGCCGGGTTCGGCCAGATCCTGATTCCCGCTTCGGCAAAAGACTGACAACCGGCCAGGTCCTTGAATTTCAACCCCACGATAACAGGCTCATGGTCGGAACAGCGATAAGGACCCGTATGCCTTTCGGGGTCACGGTCGTAGTCCAGGAACGAGGGTTCGTCCGAATTGATGTGCCAGACGACCGCCCCCGTGACGAACTCTTCCAACTCGGCCGAAGCCAACGAATAGTCAAGGTACTGGACCTGTCCGTCGAAACAATACGAATAGTCGTCGCCGAAACGGTTCGTCTGGTTCCGATAGCCGGCATCCGTCAATACGCGGATGGGATCTTCCAGGTACAAGGCGTTGAGGTCGCCCATGATCAGGACGTTGTCCGTATTGTAATAGAACTTGAGCGAGGAGAGACGGTCCTTGAGCGCGTAAGCCTCCTGCAGGCGCTGGTTGTTGAAAACGCCCTGCCCGTCGCCACGGTCGGCGTCCGCCCCCGTGCCGGTGCCCGATTTGGCCTTGAAATGATTGATGCTGAAGATGAAACTGTTTCCATGTTCCCGTTCCCTGAAAGCCTGTATGAGCTTGCGGTTCCTGGGCCCCACGTTGTTGATGAGGAAATATTGGTCGTAGGGCTCCACTTTCGACGGCCGGTAGACGATATGGTTGAGCGTGTAGTCGGAAACGGCTTCATGGCCCTGCCAAGGCAGATAGGTGTACTCGTTTCCTCCCTTGGCACGGTTGAGCGCGGCAACGAGGCTGTCGATGACCTTTTTTCCGCCGCCCACTTCCACCAAGCCGAACATGTCGGCATCGATGGCCGCCAAGGCATGGACGATACGCGTCCGCTGCAAAGGATCCTTGTCGTAATAGCGTTCCAGGTTGAAGCCGCAGACTTTCAACTCATAGTCGCCCAAGGCGGATTCATCGGGAGCGGTTGTCCGTTCATTGCCGTAAAATACAGGCTTGTGCACGGCATAGACCCTGTATTTGTCGTCCACTTGGTCTACCACGAACAACAGGCTGTCCACGACCTGGCCGGTACGGCAGGTACCATCCTCGTCCAGCCAAGGATTGTCTTGCGGATTACGCGTGTTTCCACCGTCGTCCAGAACCAGCCTGTCGACGCGGTTGGAGTCGGCCACGGCACGATAAGCGTCGCTTCCCGGCAAATTGTAGTCGGTAGGCGAACGCAGGCGCTTCGAACTCAATTCCACCGACGCGTTCGACAAAAGATCGTAGGTGGAAACCAAGTACATCTTGTGCGGAATGCGCAAGGCCATACCCTCATGGCGTTCAAAATCGGCCGGCGAAGACAAGTGGCGGGGAAAATCCACGGTGAGGTAAGAAACGGGCATATTCCGACGCAACACCTCCAGTTCCTTGATCCCGCTAAGCTGGGTGCGCTGGCGATACTCGCCCGCCTTGGCTCTCAGGCGCACGAAATCCCCTTCCCGCACGTCGGCTTTCCCGTACACGAAAATTCCCGTGGAAGCCGGCTCCCCGGCGGCGACGGTATCCTGCATGAAAAAACCGTTCAACCGGCCTTCGCCGTACAAGGTCAACGTGACCACGCCCTGCGTCAGGACTTCCTGTCCGTCGTAAGGACTCTTGTCGGCGGTTCCCTGTATCCGGGCGATGGGAACCACGGTCTGAGCCGAGACCGGAAACAGGCAGGCAAAGGCAAGAAGCGGGAACAAGCAATGGATTCTTTTCATCATTCTTTCGGATTATAACGAATCGGACAACTTCCTGAACACCAGGCGCGGCGACTTTCCCTCGTACAAGACGGCATGGACCGCCTCGAAAACAGGCATGCTCACGCCGAACTTGCGCTTGACCTCGGCCAGGCTTCCGGCGGCATAGTAGCCTTCAGCCACCATCTTCATTTCCAATATGGCCGACCGTACCGAATATCCCTGCCCGATCATGTTGCCGAACGTACGGTTGCGGCTGAACTGGGAATAGGCCGTCACCAGCAAGTCGCCCAGATAGGGCGCGGAGTTCAGGTTCCGTCCTATGTCGTGCACGTTCACCAGGAAGCGTCCCATTTCCTCGGCGGCGCAACTCACCAGCACCGCCACGAAATTGTCGCCGTAACCGAGTCCCTTGGCGATGCCCACGGAAAGGGCGTACACGTTCTTGAGCACCGCCGCGTATTCGATACCGTAAAGGTCTTCGCTGCAACGCGTGTTGACATACTCGCACGAAAAGCATCGCGAAACGTACCTGGCCAGTTCCGCGTCGCGTGCCGCTGCCGTGAGGTAGGTAAGCCTGTTCAAGGCTATCTCCTCGGCATGGGAGGGACCGCTGACGATGGCCATGTTCCCTTCCGGGACGGCGTAAGTGTCGCGCAGGTACTCGCACACCACCTGGTTGGTTTCGGGAATGATGCCCTTGGTGGCCGAACACAAGAACTTGGAACGCAGACATCCGGGTTCCAGCCCCTGCAAGGCTCCCGGCAGATATACCGCGGGAACCACCAACACCAAGGTCTGCGCCTGGTCGGCGATTTCCCGGATGTCGGTGCTTACCGTGATACGCGATACGGGAAACTCGACAGATGAAAGATACATCGGGTTGACTCCCTCCGACTGCAAGCCCTGCCGGATTTCCTCCTCACGTACCCACCAATGAAGGTGTTCGTGATTATGCAGGAGGATCTTGGCAATGGCCGTGGCCCAACTTCCACCGCCTATTACCGCTATTTTCCTTTTTTCCATCGGATTAAAGACCCAATACCGATTTTCCCTGAACGAAGTAGATGTCCTTGGCTATGTCGGCCTCGGCGATACGATCCAGATCCTGCCGCAACTCGTCGGAAATCACGCTCTTTTCGGCTATCCATGCACGGACGCCTTCATAGTCGCCTTCCGCCTGGCATTGCAGGATACGAGCCATCAAGGCCTTGACAGCCTCTTTCATCTGCGGCAGGTTCACCGTGTAACGGCCGTCCTGGCTGCGGGTAAAGGCTCCGTGTTCCTTCATGAAATTGAAGCAAAGCATGTTCGCCTGACCGTGCGCGCTGGCGGCGCCGAAACGTACCGAACGGAAAATGCCGGCAAAGAACGTGACGTAGTTCTTGTCCACGTCCGAACCGCTCATTTCCCCTTTCTGATACAACTGGTCGACCATGTAAAGCCCCATGATGTCCGCCTTGGCTTCTTCTATGGCGGCGTAGGTTTCTTTCAGGGCCGCGCGGCAAGTCCCTTTTCCGTTGATGGTGTTCTTCACGCCCAGGCCATGAGCCACTTCGTGGAAGGTCACGTTCTCGAAGAAACAGTCGAAATCTATCATCTTCTGCTGGCCGGCATCCATGACGATGTCGGAGATAGGCACGAGAATCTTGTCGAACTTGGCCTTCATGGCGTTCTTGAGCTGCAACTTGCGCGTGCCTTTGCGAATATGGACACGTTCGTCGTTGGGCAGGTTGATGGCTATGGTCTTCCCCCCCGCGTTGCAATCGCCCCGGTAAAGGACCACGTCGTAGACATTGAGGTCGGAATCGGTTCCGGGCATTTCGCGCTTGTATTTCTCCTCCACCGGAAGTTCGCGCTGCAACATGGGCAGCATGTCGGCGAACTTGGCCAACTTCGCGCTCCATCGGGGATCTTTCACGAGCAAGAACGATTCGTGGGCGGCCTTGTAACCGTACAAGGCATCCTCATAGTTCTCGATGGGCCCGACCACGAAGTCGATGTCGGACGTCTTGGCGTCCATCCAGGCCATGTCGCTTTCAAGGTAGTCGTCCGAACGCAAGGCGGCGGCGCGCAAGCGCAAATACCTGCCGAAATCCTTGTCGGAAGCCAAGGCCGCGGCCGAATCCAACAAGGCCGCCGCCTGCGTTATCTCTTCCTTGAAATATTCGTGAAACCAGATCACTTTCAAGCCGCCGTCTTCCCCCCTGCGGATCATCGTGTACAAGGAAGTCTTGGCCGGATCCTGCAGGCGGTCGAACTCCTCGGCGGTCATGTCGGCCGGATAGTAGTTCGCGCCCAGCGGCTTTTGCCCGTAACCGTCAACGAAAGGCACGTTGCCGTCCAACCTGTCCCAAGGCCCGTAGTTGATCCGGGCGAACTTGCGGACGTTCTCGTCCTTTATCGCGTCCAGGAACGCATCCTTGTCGCCCGGAAAGGCTTCCTTCCAATAAATCCGGTCCATCACTTCGGCGGCATCGCACAGAAAGGCCATCATTTTCCTGTCCTGCCCGTTGAAGCGGCTCAGGTCGGTGGTCAGTTCCACGCGGGCATAGCCGTTCACTATCTCGTCCTTTCCCAGTTCGCACTTCTGTTTTTCACAACAGGAACCAAGCAACAGCACGCCCGTGGCGGCACTCCAAAAAACATTTTTCATGACGTCGTATTATGTTAAGTTGATTATCAATTGCCAAAATGGCAAATATACGCATTTTCAGCGGGCGGGGGCCTTTCCGGAAGGCAACCGGGATGCGCGGCGCGTCCTTGCCCGGCACGAGGGACACGAAACAGTCCCCTTATGCGGTATCCGGAAATCGCCTCATGGCCCGAGGCGAGGAAACTCCCGCCCATGCCCCGAACTCCGGCCCCAAGTTATCAACACTCTGTTGATAAATGTCTTCAACCATACAATACTCTCGTAATCATATTATTTACAATACATCAAAAAAGTAACAAACAACCATTGTTTATAACATTGAGGGCGGTCGGCAGGAGCCCGAAAGGAAAAAATTTACTTTTGCCGAGTCGTTGCGAGGGGATGCGGGTTACGAGGGAAAATACACTGTACAACTTTAACAGACAATAGCTTATGCAAGCTGATTTATTCTCCGGGAAAGAATCGGACGGATTGCTTTTGCAAAGGTCCGGAGACGTGGTGGTGGAAAACGGACCCGGCAATACGGCACAGGAAAGCCCCTACCGGAAATTAAAGGAACAAAGAGCAAATTTGGATATGAGCAAGGAACAGACTTTGTCGGCCGAGGAAACGCCGTCGCAAGCCGGCCTCCAGGAATTTTCGCACGAGGAAATACTGGAAGCGGCTACCGAATATTTCAAGGGTGATTCGCTGGCGGCTACCGTTTGGATGAACAAATACGCCTTGAAAGACAGCGACGGGCGCATCTACGAAAAGACACCCGACGAAATGCATCGCCGCATAGCCCGGGAACTGGCACGTATCGAAAGCAGGTATCCCAATCCCGTCTCGGAAGATGAAGCCTACGAACTCATGAAAGACTTCCGCTACCTTATTCCCCAAGGCAGTCCCATGGCGGGCATCGGCAACAAGTTCCAGGTTTCGTCGCTCTCCAACTGCTTCGTCATCGGCAACAAGGGCAATTCCGACTCTTACGGCGGCATCATGAAGATAGACGAGGAACAGGTGCAACTCATGAAGCGGCGCGGCGGCGTGGGACACGACCTTTCGCACATCCGTCCCGCGGGCAGCCCCGTGAAGAACAGCGCCCTCACCAGCACGGGCATCGTGCCTTTCATGGAACGCTATTCCAATTCCACGCGCGAAGTGGCGCAGGACGGACGGCGCGGAGCCTTGATGTTGAGCATCAGCATCAAGCACCCCGATTCGGAACGTTTCATCGACGCCAAATTGGAAGAAGGCAAGGTGACGGGAGCCAACGTATCGGTGAAACTGACCGACGAGTTCATGCAGTCGGTCGTTTCCGGAACGCCTTTCATCCAGCAATATCCCATCGATTCCAACCATCCCCAATATATCAAGAAGGTGGATGCGCGCAAGATCTGGAACAAGATCATCCACAATGCCTGGAAATCGGCCGAACCCGGCGTGCTTTTCTGGGATACCATCATACGCGAATCCCTGCCCGACTGCTATGCCGACCTGGGGTTCCGCACGGTATCGACCAATCCTTGCGGCGAGATTCCGCTCTGTCCCTACGACAGCTGCCGCCTGCTGGCGTTGAACCTGTACAGCTATGTCGAGAAACCTTTCACGAAGGAAGCCCGGTTCGACATGAAGCTTTTCCGCGAACACGTGCGCATGGCGCAACGTTTCATGGACGACATCATCGACCTCGAACTGGAACATGTCGACCGCATCCTGGACAAAGTGAACCAAGACCCCGAGACCGAAGACGTGAAACGCACCGAAAACGAGTTGTGGCTCAAGATCAAGGACCGCAGCCGCCAAGGTCGCCGCACCGGCTTGGGCATCACCGCCGAAGGCGACATGCTCGCCGCCCTCGGGCTCCGCTACGGAACCGACGAGGCCACGGACTTCTCGGTGGAAGTACACAAGAACCTGGCCTTGGCGGCCTACGGTTCTTCGGTGGAGATGGCCAAGGAAAGGGGCGCGTTCCCGATCTACGATACCAAGCGCGAAGCGAAAAATCCTTTCGTGAATCGCCTCCGGGAAGCCGAACCCGAACTTTACGAGAACATGGCCAAATACGGCCGTCGCAATATCGCCCTGCTTACCGTCGCCCCCACCGGCAGCGTGAGCATCTGCACCCAGACCACCTCCGGTATCGAACCGGCCTTCATGCTCGCCTACAAGCGCCGCCGCAAGGTCAACCCCGGAGAAAAGGGCGTCCATGTGGATTTCGTGGACGAAGTGGGCGATTCGTTCGAGGAATACACCGTGGTTCACCCCAAATTCCTGGAATGGATGAAGGTTTCGGGTCTGGACACGTCCAACCTCAACGCTTACAGCGAAGAGCAATTGCAGGAACTTATCGCGCAATCGCCCTACTACAAGGCCCTTTCCACCGACATCGACTGGGTGAGCAAGGTGAAGATGCAGGGCGCGGTGCAAAAATGGGTGGACCACTCCATCAGCGTCACCGTGAACGTTCCCAGCCAGACCAAGGAAGAACTCGTAAGCCAGATTTACCAGACCGCCTGGGAATGCGGCTGCAAGGGCATGACCATCTACCGCGACGGCTCGCGTTCGGGCGTGCTGATCGCCAACGACAAGAAGAAAAAGGAAAAGACGGAAAATTCCGGCAAGACGCCTTCCCGTCCCGATGTCCTGAAAGCCGACGTGGTACGCTTCCAGAACGACTACGAGAAATGGATTGCCGTGGTGGGATTGTACGAAGGCCGTCCCTACGAGATCTTTACCGGCCGCGCCGACGATTTCCCGTTGCCCTCCTTCGTCAACAAAGGTGAAATCATCCGTGTCCGCAAGGACGAGAACACACCCGCACGCTACGACTTCGAATTCAAGGACCGCGACGGCTACGGCGTGCATTGGGAAGGCCTCTCGCGTACTTTCGACGAAACCTACTGGAACTACGCCATCTTGATCTCGAGCATCTTGCGGCAAGGTGCCGACCTGCCCAAGATCATCGACCTCATCAACGGCCTCAAATTAGGTTCCGACGACCAGATCAACACCTGGAAAAACGGCGTGGTACGTGCGTTGAAGAAATACATCCCCAACGGCACGATCGCCGAAAAGACCAAGTGCCCCGAATGCGGCGAAGCCGGCCTCGTATACAAGGAAGGCTGCCTCACCTGCCCTTCGTGCGGGTACTCCAAGTGCGGTTGATCCGGACGGAAACAAGCCTTTCGTCGAAGCCGGGAGCAGCGACCGAAACCTGTCGGGACCTGTTTCCGGCTTCGGTAATTTATCCGCTTTGTTTTTTTGGGGATTATGCTATCTTTGTCCACTTTTAAATCAACACCGACATGCGCAGACAAACGCGGATCATCTTCCTGCTACTCTTGTTCACATTCTGTGGTTCCTCCTTCGCCCAGATCATCTACGACCCGACCACGGGACAAGACGTAAGGAAAAACAATATCAACAATCCCATTTCCACGGCCGTGCCGTTCCTTTCGCTTTCTCCCGACGCCCGTTCGGGCGGGATGGCGGACGCAGGCGTGTCCACTTCCGCCGACCTCAATTCCCAGCACTACAACGCGGCCAAATACGCTTTCATGAAAGACCAGTTCGGGCTTTCGCTCACGTATAGCCCTTGGCTCATCAACCTGGTGCCCGACATGTCGCTGGCGTATCTTTCCGGTGCTTACAAATTCAAGGACGAACGCAATGTCATCGGCTTCTCCTTGCTCTATTTCTCGATGGGCTCGATCACCTTCGTCAGGGACGGCCAAGATGTCGGAACCACCTACAAGCCCAATGAATTCGCCATCGACGTGAGTTATTCGCGCAAGCTCATCGACGTGCTCTCGATCTCCGTTACCGGACGTTTCATCTACTCCAACCTTACGTTGGGACAATACGTGGACGGCATGGATACCAAGCCCGGCCTGGCCGGGGCGGCCGACATCGGCTTGTATTACTGCCAGGATTTCGACCTGGGCAGGAAATACAAGGGCGGAACCTTGACCGCCGGCCTGAGCATCACCAATATCGGCAACAAGGTGAGCTACACGCAAGACTTGGCCGAAGAGGCGGAAAAGAACTTCCTTCCGGCCACCTTGCGCCTGGGCGTAGGTTTCAACTGGCACATCGACGACTACAACTCGATCGGCTTCTACGCCGAAGCATACAAGCTGCTCGTGCCCACGCCGCCGTTGCGTTCCGGCGACACGATCATCAGCGGAAAAGACAACCATGTGAACGTGATGCAGGGTATCTTCCAATCGTTCGGCGACGCCCCGGGCGGTTTCAAGGAAGAGATGCGCGAAATACAATGGAGCCTGGCCGCCGAATACTGGTGGCGGGAAATGGTGGCCGTACGCATGGGCTACTTCCATGAAAGCAAATACAAGGGCGACCGCCAATACTTCACGTTGGGCGTGGGTCTGCGCTACAAGATGATCGGACTGGATTTCTCCTACCTGATTCCCACCTCCACCATCGCGGGCGCGAACCCGCTCAAGAACACGCTCCGCGTGGGGGTATCGTTCAACTTCAACAGGGCCGACCAAGCCGCCCGCCGCGCCAGACGTGTACAAGCCGACAACTAATTTCAGGGTGGGCTACGGTTACGACGCCCACCGCTTCGCTCCCGGCCGCAAATTGATCCTGGGCGGCACGGAAATACCTTATCACCTCGGACTGGACGGGCACTCGGACGCCGACGTGCTGGTGCATGCCGTCTGCGACGCGCTGCTAGGCGCCTTGGCCTTGGGCGACATAGGCAAACACTTTCCCGACACCGATCCGGCCTACAAGGGCATCGACAGCCTGCTCCTGCTCCGCAAGACGGTGGAATTGTTGGCGGCAAAGGGCTACCGAGTGGGCAACATCGATGCCACGGTGCGCATGCAGAAACCCAAGATGGCGGCCTACGTACCGGCCATGCAAGGGAAACTGGCCGAGACCGCGGGCATCGAACCCGACCAAATCTCCATAAAAGCCACGACCACCGAAGGCATGGGCTTCGAAGGCCGCGGAGAAGGCGTCAGCGCCTCGGCCGTGGCGTTGGTGTGGCGGTAAGGGCTTCTTGTTTGCGCCAATTTCCACAAGGCAACGGCCCGTTCCCCGAATTTCCCGTCGTTTGACTTAGTTTCTCCTACGCCGTGTCGCCGGTTTCCTTTCGCGTGCGCAACGCGCTCTTTTAAAAGCGCTCCGCCGCATTCTTCCACCCCGCGGAACCCGATCGTTCCGCCCACGAATTCCCTACTTTCATTTCCGTTCCTGCACGAAAAAAGCAAAGAATCGAGAACGTCCGATAAAAAATATTGACGATTCCCGACACTATTTTTTGTAATGACCCGAATGACACCGATGTTTGTAAATCAAAAAAAAAGCCATGCAAAACATCCGGAACTCGTCTTTTCCGCCTCGAAGGCCGACAAGACAAACAGGTAAAGAAATTTACGAACTTTTCAAAAATGTCTTTCAAAAAATAGAAAAAATGAAAAAGAATACACACAGCAAAGGTTATATCCTTCGTGCCTTGCACATACAAACCATCGACAAGATGTATTATCAACCCTATCATGATCACAGCCACAAGGTGGTCTGGATCAAGCACGTCTATCCCATCTACGGCTGCAGCTACCGGACTTTCCTGCGCTACCTCAAGGTAGACATAGGAAACGTTGTGCATTCCGCACCGGGCACTTCGGCCAAGAAGTAGACCGGAAGAGGAATCATACACACCCGCGGTAAAACCACGGGCTTTTGCCGATAGCCGCTATCGGTTCACGGCGGTTTTGCCGCCGCATACAAGCAAAAGTGCAAGTACCGTAAAGAACGGATATGTTAGAGGCCGACGGAATTCCGTCGGCCTCTAACGTCTTGGATGGCGACGCCTGGTGCAATCACCCCAAGCCCACCTATCCGGTACTTCTCGCCCTTGAAAGCGGGGCGTCACATCATCCCGGAACCGCCGCCGAAACGAAAACCCAAGCCGGAGAAATCGTTGCCGAACAAAAAAGCGGGCCTGCCGGATTACCGGCATGCCCGCCCATCTATCGACCAGACACGTCCGCACGCGCCCGGGCGGCAATCAGACTAATTCAGCCCCAACCGCACCAGCTCGCGATATTCTTCGCCCGTGCAGGTGTAGATGGTGTAGCCCGTCTTCATGACCTCCACCATCTCGCCGTAACGACCCTCGTCATAGAGCTGCTGCAAGCGAGGCTGGTTGGCCTCCATCATGCTTTGCGGGATATAGCCCATGGTGTCGATACGGGAATCTATTTCCCAATTCCATTCCCAATCGGGACGATCCGGATCATAGCCCGGGCCATCGAAAAACGCAGTAATATAAGGATCTTTATAACAGTTCCTTACTGTGTCGTAATATCCCACCATGACAGGGGTCTCCGACCACAGCAACCAACCAGTTTCCTCCGTCCCCGGTCTACCGACCGGGTGACGACCGTCCAGGAACGTTTCATATAACTTATAATCGAATACGGAAGTAAAATCGAAGATATAGATGCAAGCAACCGTATCGCGACCGAAAGACCACTCGTCTATATTCAAGTTTCTTTTATAAATCCTCCCTACGTTGGCTGGATAACTGTTTCCTTCTGTAATCCTGGCAAAGAGACCATAGCCCCATCTAGCCAAGCGCCTCACCGAAACACTGTCGCCTACAATGCCCACGTTCTTGTGCTGCCGACCTTGGCCCTTGATCTCCATGCGCACGTTGGCCCGTTGCAGCGTATACAACGCTTCGTTCACGCCACCCTTTTCCGGTTCTTTCTGGCAACCAACCGCTACCCATGCCAGAATCAGCAAGGGTAAAATATTCTTGATTGTTTTCATGTTCATTAAGTTTTACAATCTTACAAAGGTAACTAAATTAATCAAATCCCGATCAGCACAAGGGACGCCCCGCCGATGTGTATGGCATCATCGGTCCCGTGCCGCAGCCGTATCCGGAAGGAGCCATTTCCGATATTGCCGTCAAAGAAGGCGGGAGCGGCGGATTGTCCTGTGACAATCGGAATGATATGGGAATACCTGCTTTGCGTGGTCCGCACCTGCACGTATTTTCCATCGTTATTCTTGTATTCAAGCGAAACCGACACGCCCGGCGTGGTTTTCTCTTCTCCTTTGGTGACGACACCACCATTCACCCCGAACGTGCAGGCGTAGATGACCTTGGGGCTTCCGCTAAAAAGGTCGAGGTTCCCCTTGTCCGTCTTGGACATGAGCCCCGGCTTGGCGGTGGTGGCGTTGGCGATGAAAAGGCCGTGCTTGTGGTCGCCCCGCGCCACGGTATCCGAACTGCCCACCCAATTGTTGTACGCGCCGCTGTTGCAGGCACCCGTCTGGTAATACCCCTCGGTGTTGGCGGGTTGGCTGATACTTCCGCCTACCGTGGCGTAGGCCGGATTGACCTGCGCCCCGGCGGCGATCCCCTCCAGCTTCGTCTTGTCGGCGGCGCTCATCAGCCCCGCCGCGCTCCGGCTGGCCGGCGTGTCGGGGATCCGCACCGTCCGGGTGGTCAGCGAGACATGCCCGTTGCCGTCCCGCGAGGGCTGCGACAGGCTGAACGTGCTCCCGAATCCGGGCGTCTGGTTCGACGCCGGATAGCCCGTCGCCGGCCCATAGGCCGGGTGCACGTAGCGGTTGGCGCCCGCCTCGATCCCCTCCAGCTTGCCCTTCAGGGCGTCGGTGAAGTCGTTGCCCGAAAGGCC
>CAJTPR010000002.1:0-198257 GCA_910578275.1 uncultured Bacteroidales bacterium
TCCTGCCCGGCGGCGCCCCGGCCGATTCCCTAATCTGGTCCTTTGAGGATTCCCGGATCACCTTGGTTTAGTATTTATTTTTCTCTGCATCAAAGTTATACAAATTTCCTTCGGACTCCTTGTCCCGAAATTTCCGTCCCGCCCCCTCATTCAATATTAAATTTCTCGTATCCAATTTCTTACAGGCGATTTTTTGCAAAATCCCTAATGTCTTTATTTGAGGATTCCCATTATTTGTCCTCATCGTTTCCCCGGATCGCGCCATCGAAGTATTCGAAGAATCAAATCTTGATTGTTCATAATTTGTTTTATCTACCTGTATTTTGTATCTTTGCGCTCCGTTTTTGTCGCGGAATATATATCCGTGCCGGGTGGTATGAAACGACAAAGGCAAGATTATCAGTATTGTATAATTGTAATAAGCGATAAAGATGAAACGTACTTATCAACCCCACCGCCGCAAGCGTCTCAACAAGCACGGATTTCGTGAAAGAATGTCTACCGCCAACGGTCGTCGTGTCTTGGCCGCTCGCAGGGCCAAGGGACGCGCTCGTTTGACTGTTTCCGATGAGAGATAGTAAAACGGCTTCATGGCTGTTTTTATAAAAATTCTGTTCATTCCGATCAAGGGAAGGGCAGAATTTTTTTATTAGAAACGTATTCACCGAAACGAAAAAATGGCGTTCTTCCTTCTGCTGATCCTGGGACTGCTGATGTTGGCAGGCTTCGTCTTGAGGGTATTGCTGGCCGGAATATTCTTTCCGTGGACAAGGCCTTTCAGGCAAAGACGCGAACAAAGGCAGACGCGCCCGGAGGGTTCGGTAAACATCGACTACGTACCTCCGCGCCAAGACCTGAAAGACAGCCGGCCGGGAAACAACGTCCCCGATTCCGAATACGTGGACTATGAAGAAGTGAAAGATTCGAAAAAGCCTTAAACAATCCTAATTCCGATGAAAGTTTTCAGCAGCATCGCCGATTATTTCAAAAAGAATATCCCTACCGACCCCAAGTTGCTCCGCCGCGAAGCCAAGAGCTACGTCATGATTACCTTGAGCCTTTGCCTTTACGCGCTAGGGCTAGTGGCGTTCATCATCAACTCCGAAATCGTGAGCGGCGGGGTCAACGGTATCTCCACGCTTATCTTCTACGCCACGGGCAAGACCATACCGGTGGCCATTTCGGCATTCGTCATCAATGCGGTATTACTGCTGATCGGCATCAAGATTCTCGGCAAAGGATTCGGGTTCAAGACAATATGGGCCATCGTGGGGCTTTCGCTGTTCGTGGCCTTTTGGACGGGAATCATCAAACAGCCTATCCTTATCGACGACAAGTTCCTTTCCGCCGTGCTGGGGGGCGCCCTGATCGGTCTTTCCATCGGAACGGCGTTCAACTACGGAGGAAGCACCGGCGGCACCGACATCGTGGCCTTGATCGTTTCCAAATACCACAATGTGGGTCCGGGACGTGTCATCCTGCTCTGCGACATCTTCATCATCTCTTCCTCGTTCATCGTTTTCCATTACTTCAACGGACATTCGGTAGTGGATTCGGTCCGTGTGGTACTGTACGGTTTCGTCACGATGGGCGTCACCTCCTACACCATCGACCTTCTGGTGCTCGGCAGCCGCTCGAGCGTGCAGTTGCTTATCAATTCATCCAGGCACGAAGCCATCGCCGACATGATCGCCAACGAAAAGCACCGGGGCGTCACGCTGTTGGATGCCAAAGGCTATTACAGCAAGCGGGAAACGAGCGTGTTGCTGGTGGTGGTGCGCAAATACGAACTTCAGCCGCTCACCAAACGGATAAAAGACATCGACCCCGACGCTTTCATGAGCGTGACCAACGCCCTGGGTGTTTTCGGGAAAGGCTTTGAAAACATCAAATAAAGGCACTTAAAAGGCGCGACGTGAAAACCGAGAAGAACCCGGAAGCGGTTCCGGAAAAGACCGGAACAAACAAGCCTTTGTCCGGAGAACAACGGAAAAAGTTCATCAAATCCTATTCGGGACCTTATTTTTCGGACTTGAAGAAGATGCGTCCCGTGAGGCCTTTCGTGCTGCTGGCGGATCTAAGCAAAAAGCGGCTCGTCCGCGATTACACGCTCATCATTCTCGGTTCGGCCATCGTGGCGGCCTGTTATTCGTTTTTCTTCGCGCCCTACAACATCGTTCCCGGCGGCGTCTACGGCATCACCATCGTGCTCAACGCCATTTCGAAAGACTGGTTCGAGGCCTTTCCCAACGGCTTGCCCATGGGCGCGATGGCATTGTGCTTCAACATTCCGCTCTGGCTTTCGGCCTATCGTTTCCTCGGGCATCACTACGGATTGAAGACCGTCGTCACTTTCCTGGCCACCGCCGCGTTCACCGACCTTTACACCGCCTTGCGCGGAAACCGCGTCATGATGGGCGACGACACGTTGCTGGCCGCCATTTACGGAGGCGCCATCTTCGGCTTGGGCGTAAGCATCATCTTCAAGGCCAAGGGAACCAGCGCGGGTACCGACGTGTTGGCGAAGATCATTTCCCGTTACGCGCACAACAGCGTGGGAATCAATATTACCCTTATCGACTCGGCCGTGGTGCTCCTGGGCCTTGTCGCGTTGGGCTCGTGGGAAGTGCCGCTGTATTCGTGGATAGCCGTTTTCGTTTACGGGAAAGTGGTAGACTTGGTGATGGAAGGCGTCCGGACGGAAAAGGCCGTCCTGATCACCACCGACAAGCCGGCCGAATTGCGCGACGCCATCTTGTTCACGATGAACCGCGGAGGAACGTTCCTGGAAGGAAAAGGCTTGTATTCGGGCGACCAAAAACATATCATCTACACCGTCCTGCCCAAGACCCAGGTGGGAACCCTGCGCGAAGTGGTGAACCAGGTGGACCCCAACGCTTTCTTGACCATCCTGCCCGCCTACGAGATATTGGGCAAAGGTTTCAAGGACTTACAGAAGACAGTTGCGGAAGAAAAAGATTAATCGTATCTTTACCCGTAACGTCCGATTACGACAACTGAAAACTTCAATGATATGGAAAAGCAACAATTGTTAAAAGACTTGGAAAGCTACGGCATCGCCGGCACCAAGGAAATTTACTACAACCTGCCTTACGAGGAGCTTTTCAAACATGAATCCGCTCCCGGGCTGGAAGGATTCGACCGCTGCTACCTTACCGAGACCGGAGCCATGACGGTGGATACGGGCATCTTCACCGGTCGTTCGCCCAAAGACAAATACATCGTGCGCAATCCGGCTTCCGAAAACAACGTATGGTGGGCGCAGGAAGGCCGCAAAGGTTCCGACAACAAGCCTATTTCCCCCGAATTGTGGAAGAAACTCTTCGACAATTCGAGCAAGCAGCTCTCGAACAAGAACCTTTATGTCCAGGACGGCTACGTGGGCGCCAATCCCAACAGCCGCCTTTGCATACGTATCGTCACGGAAGTGGCCTGGCAGGCTCATTTCGCCAAGAACATGTTCATCCGTCCCACCGAAGAGGAACTGAAGGACTTCAAGCCCGACTTCGTGATGCTCAACGCCTGCAAGACCACCTATGCCGATTACAAGGCCGAAGGCATGAACAGCGAAGTCTATGTGGCCTTCAACCTGGATGAAAGAAGGGCCGTGGTAGGCGGAACCTGGTACGGCGGTGAAATGAAGAAAGGTTTCTTCTCGGTAATGAACTACTTCCTGCCGCTCAAGGGCATGGCTGCCATGCATTGTTCGGCCAACATGGGCAAAGACGGCGACACGGCCATTTTCTTCGGCTTGTCGGGAACGGGAAAGACCACGCTTTCAACCGACCCGAACCGCGCCCTTATCGGCGACGACGAGCACGGCTGGGACGAGGAAGGCGTATTCAACTTCGAAGGAGGCTGCTACGCCAAGTGCATCCACCTTTCGGCACAGAACGAACCCGACATATTCGGCGCCATCAAGCGCGACGCGTTGTTGGAAAACGTGGTCTTCGACCCCAAGACGGGCAAAATCGACTACGACGACGCCTCCAAGACCGAAAACACACGTGTTTCGTATCCTATCTATCATATCCACAACATCGTAAAGCCCGTTTCCAAGGGCGGCCATCCTTCCAAGGTGATTTTCCTCACCGCCGACGCCTTCGGCGTGCTGCCTCCTGTTTCGCGCCTTGATCCCAACCAGACGCAATACCAGTTCCTCAGCGGTTATACCGCCAAGGTGGCGGGCACCGAACGCGGCATCAAGGAACCTACGCCCACGTTCTCCTCTTGCTTCGGGGCGGCGTTCCTGCTGCTCCATCCCACCGTCTACGCGCGGGAACTGGTGAAGAAGATGAAAGAGCACGGTTCCACGGCCTATCTGGTGAACACCGGTTGGATCGGCGGCGCCTATGGAACCGGAAAGCGTATCGACATACCTTCCACCCGCGCCATCATCAACGCCATCCTGGACGGTTCGCTCGACAAGGCCGAAACCGAAACCATTCCGGTATTCAACCTCAAGGTTCCCAAGACGGTCAACGGCGTGGATTCCAAGATCCTCAATCCGCGCAACCTTTGGGCCGACCCCGCCGGTTGGGACAAGGCCGCCCGCGAGTTGGGTGCCAAATTCATCAAGAATTTCGAAAACTTCACCGATACCGAAGAAGGCAAGCGCTTGGTAGCCGCCGGCCCTCAGCTGTAGGTTTCTTGTTTTGAATGGAAAACGGCAAGAAAAGCTCGAACGTGAACCTGAAAGGGCGGTCAAGGGCTTTTTTTGCCGTTTTTTTATTGTTTTTCCCGTTTTTCTCGTTCGCCCAGTTCTATACGGGCAGTGAACAGAGTTTCGGCAGGAAGCGCGTCCAATACGAAAAATTCGTCTGGATGTACTACCGCTTCGACGGTTTCGACGTCTATTTCACGAATCAGGGAAAGAACTTGGCCCTTTATACCGCCAATTACGTGCAGAACCATTTGCACGAAATGGAGGAACGTGCCGGAATGCAACTTTCGGCAGGACTTCGCTTTGTCGTCTTCAACCGGCTTACCGACTTGAAGCAAAGCAACATCGGCTATCTGGACGAAGTCAGCGAATCGAATGCCAACCGGGGCGGCATCACACGGTTTCTCGACAACAAGGTGTTCCTTTACTTCGAAGGCGACTATCTGGACTTTGAACGGCAGATACGCCGTGGAATGGCCGAATTGCTGGTTGCCCAAGCCATCACGGGCTCGAAGGTGGGAATGCAATACCGCAATTCCTACCTGATGGACCTGCCCCGCTGGTTCAGCGGCGGGCTGGCTTCCTACTTGGGACGCGGCTGGGACGAGGAATTGGACGAACGCATGGCCGCTTCCATACGGCAAAAGGACTACAAGTATTTCTGGGACCTGGAAGGGGAAGAAGCCGAATTTGCCGGACATTCCTTCTGGTATTTCATCGAACAGACCTACGGTGCCGACGCCGTAGCGCGCTGCATTCGCGTGGTGGCACGCGAAAAAAGGCTCAACAAGACTTTCAGCGTGGCATTCAACGCTTCTTTCAAGGAGGTAATGGACCAATGGCGTTATTTTTACATGAACCTGTACGCGGGCACGCGACACGACAGCACGAAAAACGAGACCGTCCTGCCGCGCACCGGCCGTGCTGGCCATGTCTATCAGGATTTCGTGTTGAACGGGCAAGGCAAGGAATCAGCTTTCGTTTCCAACAACCTGGGACGAGCCAAGGTTTACCTGCAGACCACCCGTCCCATGCGCCGCTACTGCATTTACCGTACCGGAGCGGCCATCAACGACAATCCCGACTATTCCTTCCCGCTGCTTTGCTTTCATCCCGAGGGCGACCGGCTGGGCATCATGACCGAGGAAAAGGGACGCACGACGCTCATCGTCTATGACATCGAACGCGACAAGAAAGGGAATTTCAAGCCCAAGCCTGTCAAACGCGGCACCATGCGCTATTACCTGGACATGTTCGACAAGGTGAACAGTTTTTCCTTTTCACCCGACGGCAGGAGCATCGCCTTGGGGGCGACCAACAACGGATACCCGGACATTTACCTTTTCCGATTGGGAGCAGGCACGCGAAAACGCATCACGTTCGACCTTTATGACGATTACGACCCCGTTTTCGTGCCAGGCACCGACCTGCTGGTCTTTACCTCCAACCGCCCCGACGACAGCATCAAGAAAGACGAAAAGTTCGAAATCGCCCCCTCCTTCAAGCCGGGACGCAATTTGTTCGCCTACGACCTCAAAGAGGGTTCGGAACGCCTGTTCGCCATGACGGACGAAGACGCGCGCACGCTCCTGAGGCTTCCCCGGGTCCTTGACCGACAGCGCATAGCCTTCACGAGCAACAAGTACGGCCAGACCAACATAGCCTTGGGACAACTGGGAAAGACCATCGCCCACATCGATACCGCCATCCATTACCGGAACACGTTCAAGAGCGGTATCGTCACTGATTTCGATCCAGGACTGGAATACTTCGACCTGTCGGACGAACAGGGCCGATACGCCCGCTTGCGGCGAAAACCCGAAAAGAAAGGGCTTTATCGTCTTTCTGAAGGAAGGACGGAAGATTTGGCAAACGGCGGCCCGAAGGAAATCAAGCCTTCCAAGTTCAAGGCGGACTTATGGAACAAGGAGCGCAAACGGAAGGAACGCATCGCCTACCTCGACAGCCTGGCACGGGCGGCCGAAGCGGACAAGGACAGCGAAGCGGCACGCTTGTTGAGGGAACGGCGGGAGAAACGGACGTTTTCCTTGCGGAACGCCACCGTACAAGACAATCCTGTCCTTACCTCCTACGACCTTTGGCTGCTGAAACGGGCCGGCATGCTGACAACGGATCCCGAAACGGAGAACCAAGCGGACAGCATGCGCTTGCTCACCTTCTCCCCGATCGATTCCGCCTTGCTGGCGGAGAATCCCGCCCTTGCCCAGGCGCAGGCCGCCTATCAAAGGGCCGTGGGTATTTCCGACACGACGGGCTGGATTGCGCTTTCGGACTCGGCGGCGATGGCCTTGCTGATAGCCTCCATGGAAGAAGACACCTCGTCCGCCTATCCCAGGATTCCGCCCAAGCAACACATGTACGAAGTGGAATATTCGGTCAACTCGTCCACCGCCCAGTTGGGATTCAGTTATCTGAACGCTTGCTACCAGGCGTTCACCGGAAGCCGCACCCCCTTGTACCTCAACCCTACCGCGAGCGGTTTCACGCAGATTTCCATTTCCGACCTGATGGAGAACCACCGCCTCATCGGCGGTTTCGCGTTTTCGCTCGATTTCTCGAGCACCGAATACCTTTTCAGCTACGAATACCTGGAACGCCGGCTGGGACACCAGTTGGTGCTGCACATGGCCAAACTGAACGACAACACCTACTATCCCTACAAGCAGAACACCTACGATGCCTACTACATCATGAAATACCCCCTGTCGCCCGTTTCCTCGCTGCGCGGCACCGTCTTCGGCCGTTACGACCGTACCGTGGTACAGGCCATCGACTACCAGAGCCTCGTGGCAAAGACTTCGCGCGAGATGCGCGTGGGACTGAAAGCCGAATGGGTGTACGACCACAGCCGCTTCATCACCGAGAACATCTATTTCGGAACACGTGGCAAGATATGGCTGGAATATTACCAGGGCGTATTGAACAACAAGCAGAACCTGTTCGTGTTCGGCCTTGATTTCAGGGATTACCGGAAACTGTTCAAGACCTTGATCTGGGCCAACCGCATCGCGTTCTCCACTTCGTTCGGCCAACAGAAGCTAGTATATTACATGGGCGGGGTAGACAGCTGGGTAGGCGCGAAATTCAACCGCGACGTGGAAACCGATCCCAAGCAGAACTATGCCTACCAGACCTTGGCCACCAACATGCGGGGATTCCGGCAAAACATACGCAACGGAAACACGTTCGCGGTCATCAACAGCGAAATACGCTTTCCTTTCGTACAGGTGCTTTCTCCTCGTCCGGTGCAATCGTCATTCCTCAGACACCTGCAACTGGTCGTGTTCGGCGACATCGGCAGCGCCTGGAGCGGCTGGAACCCTTGGTCGAAAGACAACCTGTTCTACAAGAAGACCATCGAGGACGGCAAGCTTACCGTGGTGCTCGACAAGGACGCCAACCCTGTCGTGGGCGGCTTCGGATTCGGACTGCGCATGCAGGTGCTGGGTTACTTCCTGCGCGGCGACCTGGCCTGGGGCGTGGAAAACGGCATCGTGCACAAGAAACCGATGTTCTATTTCTCGCTCAGCACGGATTTCTGAAACGGCGCGCCAAACGGACGCAAAAAAAGGGGAGGCAGTTTTCCACTGCCTCCCCTTTTTTTGTCCGCAAAGCGGCGGAAAACGGCCTTTTACGGCTATTTGACCACCAAGCGGCGCACGGCTCCGCCGAAAACGTTGGTCACGCGCACGAAATAGACGCCGGAACGGGAAAGCGAGGCTTCGAAGCGTTCGCCCACATGCCTGCGACGCAGCACCACGTTGCCCTTCATCGAGAATATTTCCACCAGGTTGTCGTCATGCGACATTTCAAGCACGAACTTGCCCGATGTGGGATTGGGATGGATGGCGAAGTCCGTTTCGGACGGGATTTCCACGGCCACGCCGGGATTTTCCGGTTCGCTGCCGGATCGGGAATAAACGAAAGGCATGAGCTGTTCGTTCAATTCCTCCTCGTCTTTGACGAGCAACGTCCAGAAAACGTAATCGCCTTCCTCGGGCAATTCCACCGATTGCAGGTCGTAAGCGCCCAACTGCCTGCCTTGGCGGTCCAGCAAGGCCACGCGCGCCGATACCGAAGCGGTCTTGACCGTATCTTTCGTTTGCGGATAAAGGACTTTGAGCGTATAGTTTGCGGTGGTGTCGGAAGGATTGCCGGGTTCACCGGGATCGACACCGCCGCCGTTGCCGGCGACCGTCACCCGATCGAGAATGACACGGGGTTTGCCCGCCGCGGATATGGAAAGCCTGGCTTTCCCGTTGGCGGTCAGCCGGACAGGAGCCAAGTCTTCATATTGGTCGGTACCTGTCAAATCATCCTTGGACTTGGTGAACGATATCTTCTGGGAAGCCTGCGTGCAACCTTGGCACTCCAACGTGAACTCGTATTCATTGCTCGTGCCGCCCCAGCCTTTTCCGCTGATGGTCACCGTGAAGTCGCCGTCCACGTCGATTTCCTTGAAAGTGACCGAACCCGCGGCACTGCCTGAACCCAGACGGACGGCCGATTTTCCGGACAGGTACGCTTTCCCGTCGAAGCTTTCCACGTAGCGCGCGCCCGTATTCTCGACGGTGGCAGGCGTACCGCTGTTGATTTCCTCGTCCACGGCGGAAAAATCCTCGTCCATCAGCACGCCGCCCTTGATCACGGCACGTCCGGCCTGCGGAACCTGAACAGCGAGCATGTGGTCGCTGCCTTCCACGATATTCCCTTGGGCATCATGGTATTCGTACCAGATCTCGTAATTGGAAACCACGACCGAGGTGTCGGGGTCTTCGGGACCTACGGGAGGATTGGGATCGTCGGGGTCGAATACCGTCTTGTCGTCACCCCAGATCTTTTCCACCAACTGAGGATAGTCGATAAAAGGATTACGATTGTGCTGGTAGTTGTAGACGGCATCGTTACGGTCTTTTTCCTTCTGGCTGACGGGGTCCTGACGATGCCATTTGAGCAGCAGGTCGATCGTCCATTGCTTGAAAGAGGCCTTGTTGTTACCCGCGCAGACAGGACAGGAACTCCAGGAAGCGATCTTGTCCTCGTACCGGGTGGCCATGTAGAAATACGAACGGGCGAAATCTCCCTTGTATTCGTCCACGGGTTCGAACACCTTGCCGCTATAGCCCGAGGTGGTGTTGTTTCCCAATTTGGAACCGTTGCCGCTGACATACGTGGCATTGCCCACTTCCCCGAAAGGGTTGTTGCTGCGCATCCCGTTCACCTTTCCGTCGGTGGGATAAAGGTGGAAGAGGTCGGTGTACATGGGCTTGGCGTCATCGAACCAGCTTTTGGGAAAAGAGTGCTCGCGGTTGTAACAATCGCATTCGCTCTTGTAATTGCTGCATTGGTCGCCGCCGAAACTGAAGTTGCAGTCGGAATACATGTCCCAGACCTTGCCGTTCCTGGCGTCGGTTTGCTTGTAAGCCCCCCACAAGCCGTCGTAACTCAGGGACGTATGCCCCTTGATGATGTCGTGGAGCGCGGTCTTGAGCGCGAAACCGCTCTTGCCGTAAGCGTCCTGATAGTATCCGTCGGGTTCGGACGCGGACAAGAAAGAAAACGAAAAAAGCATTCCTATCGACAGAAGCCCCCCCCGTAAGATTCGTATTTTCATGATTTGACGATATTTTGAACTCCGTTTGCAATAATCCTCGTGGTATCCGTCTTGTTTGCAAAAAGAGGCGCGTTTGGATCCAAACGCGCCTCTTTTCGACTTCCGGAAAGTATCTTACCTTACCACCACTTTGGAGAGAACCATACCTTCGGCGGTACGGATTTCCACCAAGTACATGCCTTCGGCAAGACCCGAAAGGTCGATCTGGGCCTTGCCGGCCAGATTTTCACGACGTACGAGACGGGTACCGCCCATGCTGTAGACCGAAACGCCGAAATCGCCTTCGACTTCCACGTTCAACAAGCCGGTGGTAGGATTGGGGTATATCGCGTATTCGACGGCGGGACGGTTTTCGTTGGCCACGCTGCCGCCGAGAAGGTCTTCCTTGGTACGCGGGGAAATCTGGCAATTGCCGTTATAATAACCCACATAACCTACGACGGTGGTCTTGGTCAACGGCAACTTTTCGCCCAGGTAGCTGCCTTCACGGTTGGTACGTACGGCAATGGTGCCGTTTCCGTCCGTGATGTTGTAGCTCTTGTTGGCTTCCACGATGGAACCGGTATCGGCAAACTCCACGTCCTTTATGCGGACCATGGCGTTTTGATACTGGAGCTTGTTGGCGCCTTTGAGGTCGCTGATGGTCACATCGTCGATCGTGACGGCGGCCGTTTCACCGGAGAAACGAATCATCGTGGTATCGAAATACTGCATTTCGATGAGGTCGTTATAGACGGTCAGTTCACCTACCAGACCCGAAACGACGTCACCCACCTTGGCGGTCGAGGGGAAAAGGTCGTTGACATAATACAACATCATCGAATGGCCCATGGCCTGTTCGCAGCCCTTGTCTTGAACCCAAGCGTTGGTGGTATTCTGGTTGCTTCCGTTCTTGCCTACGATGGCGGTAATCACCAAGTCGCCCTTGACGAGGTATTTCTGGCCTACGGCATAGGTTGCGCGCAAGGCGTTGAGAGCGGCCAGGTCGGCCACTTCCGCATAACCGAACGAGAATTTGACGGAAACGTTTTCCATCTTGTTGCCGGAAGCATCTTCCACGTTGTTGATGACAAGCGTGTATTGGGTACCGGCGGTCATGGCGGCGGTGGTCAGCGTCACCATCTTGTTGCCTTCGCCCAAGACGGCCGCGCTCACGGCCAAACCTTCGATGGCATAGTTGGCGGCCGTTTCAGCCGAAGCCTTGGTCACTTCCTTGGTGAAATAGACTTCGACGGAGGTGTTCACGCCGCTCTTGGTCAAGATCTTGTCGACTTCGGGAGCCTTCAGGTCGACCCCGCAATGTTTTCCCAAATCGCTGTAATCGTCTTTGGCGAGCTGTTCCCATTCCTCGGGAACATAAACGGCATTGGGACCCTTGTCGCACTTACGACGAAGCGTCACGTCCATTCCCCAGTTGTCCACGGAACCTACCACGTCGATCTTGGTGTCTCCCTTGTAGAGCATGACGGCGTCGTTGCCGTTGAAGTTCATGATCTTGTTGCTTTCCAACAAGTCGGCCAAATCACGGATGGCCTGCGCGCAATTGCTTTGGTCGTTGGCAATGACGAAAGTGGCGCCTGCCTTCAACGTTCCGCTCAAGGGCAATTCCGAGAACTTGCCGCCGCCGTTGATCTCTTTCACGAGCTTGTAGGCCGACAAGTCCACATCCTGGCCGGTTCCGTTGTAAAGTTCCAAAGCCTTGTTGTAGGAAGAACCTTCCAGATATTCCGAAATGATCAGATCGGTTTTTCCGGTGGCTTGTTGCGCGAAGGCCGATGCCAGACCGAAAGCGGCACCCGCCAAGACGAAAAATAATTTTTTCATATTGCTTGATATTGTTTATTTGATTATCAATAAACTTATTATATAATTCCACACATGAACCGTGGGCGAGTCAAAGGTAACAAATAAATGTTAATAAATATTAACGGATCCGCTTGTCCAGAGAGGTCAGAATCTTTTCCGTCTTTTCTTCCAAGCCGGCATTTCCGTCTATCCATGTCACGGCGCAACCTTCCTTTTCCATCTTGCGGAACCAGGTGCGCTGGCGTTTGGCGAACTGGCAGATGGCGAAATACAGTTCCCGCTCCATCTGCTCGCGGGGCATTTTACCGGTCACATAGAGAGTAAGATATTTGTATTCAAGACCGTAATAGGTAAGTTGCCCGGGGCTTATCCCTTTTTGGAGAAGACCGCGTACCTCATCGGCCATGCCTTGGCGCAAGCGTTGTTCCAAACGCGCCTTGATACGGGAACGCAAGGCTTCGGGCTCGAAACGGATGCCGAATACCGTAGCAGGAGGCAAGATCCGCTCCGGACAAGGGTTCGATCGTTCGAATTCGGCGATTTCGAGGGCACGCAGACAACGTTCACGTGTCTGGGTGTCGGTATGGTTGTGCAAAGGACCGTAGGAGGAAAGCAGGCGCGCCAGCTCTTCGTCATCCTTGTCTTGCAGGCGTGCGCGCAAGGCCGTGTTCTCGGGCACATGGCGGAAGCGTTTCCTGCCCAACGCCGCCGCCAGATACAAGCCGCTGCCCCCGCAGAGCACCGGCACGCGGCGGCGACGGCAAATGTCGGCATAGGCCGCGTCGAAAGCCTGCTGATAACGGAAAAGGTTGTATTCTTCGCCCGCCTCGGCCACGTCGATGAGATGAAAGGGAACCCCGGCATACTCTTCCAGGTCCTTTCCCGTGCCCAAGTCCATGCCCCGGTACACCTGACGGGAATCGGCGCTGAGAATCTCGCCGCCCAGACGACGGGCGAGGTTCACGGCCAAGGCTGTCTTGCCGCTCGCCGTGGGGCCTAATATGACCAAAAGGGGCGTAAGGGTTGGTGTCGTTTGCAATGTTCTTTTTCGTCAATGGCAAGACAAATGTAGGATTTATCGATGAAAAAACGCCCTGCCGGAAATTCCGGCAGGGCGTCGGTCCCCGACCACCTTCCATTCGCCTCGGCAGAGTTCAGCCAAGATCGGCCCCTGCACCCGGCTTCATGAAAGGTTCCTTTCGTTTCAGACAGGTCGGCAGGCGGAATATCCGCCTACCATTTCAATTTGACACCGGCCTTGACCCAGATGCCGGCCTGCGGAATATTCCCTATGTCGAAATACCGCATATTGAAAAGGTTGGCCGCCGTGGCGAAAATCTCGTATCGCGGACGGTTCCAATAAAGCCGCAAGTTGCAAAGCAGATACGGCTTGTAGCGTATCTCCTTGGAATCTTCGTCAAGCCAGGTTCCCGCCCGGTCGTTGAGAATGAATTCCCAGGAAGCGCCCAACGAACCGTAGATGCCGTGGTCTATCGACAAGCTCAAACGGTTGCGCAGGTAGTCGGTGGCATAAAGCGACCGGTAACCTCCCGCCGACTCCTTGCCCGTGAACAGGAAAGCGTAGTCGAGGCTTATTCGCCGCAGGTAAGGAATATCCGGCGCATAGGAGAACGTGGCCTCCGCGCCGAAAGTATGCAGGCGGGTCAGGTTGCGCGCCTGCCAGGTTTCCTCGCCCGCAAGCCTTGTCCAGCTGATGATGCGGAAGCCGTGGCGATAGAACACGCCCGCCCGGAGCCGGAAAGCGTCCTTATGCCAGCGCACGTCGGTTTCGACCGTCACGGCCTGTTCGGGCTTCAAGTCGGCATTGCCCGTTTGCGTGGCAGACGAATAATAGAGGTCGGTGAACGTGGGCAGACGATAGGCATGGTTCACGAACAAGGACCATTCCCAAGCTGGATGCCAACGATAAACGGCCGAAGCCCCGCCGAACAAGGACGTTCCGAAATCGGAACTGCCGTTCACCAGCAAGCCCGCCGCCCATTTCCATTTCCGGTCGACGGAATGAAAGTTGTGCTGGATGAAACCGTTGGCCACTTGCCGAAGCCCGCTCTTGTCGTAAAAAAAGCCTTTTTCAAACGGAACGGGTTTGCCAGGCGAAGCCTGGGAAAGCGTTCCTGGCAACGGCTTTCCCAAATTGTTGCTGAAAATGTGTTCGTAGCGGTAATTGAAACCCGACATCGTGGTGCCGCCGCGCCGCCAGGCATAAGCGACCGTCACGCCCGCGCCCGCCACGTCGGTACGGTGCAGGTTCGGGCCGCCGTACCATGAGGGAGCGGTGGCGGGATAGCGGAAAAGGTCGTAGCGGTCGTGGTTCTGCCGCCAATAGGCGCGGGCTTCCAACCGCCACGAACCCCAAGCCTTTCCGTACTGCAAGATGGCAAGGAACGTCTTGGTCTTTTCAAACTGCTCCTTGTAACGGGCCGCGTAGAAATTCCGGGCGCCGAACTGCTTGTCCACGAAACCCAGGCTCAGTTTGACCGTGCCGAACCTTTCGGGCCGGTTGTAGCCCGTCCGCACCAAGGCCTGCGTGATACGGAAATCCGTATTGGCGTCATAGCCGCTTGAGGCGCTGTGTCCCGCATCGGCCGCCACCGACCAGGCCTTGCGGCTGTATTGGGCATGGCCTTCGGTCTGATAATAACCGTACATGCCGCCCGATGCCGAAAGCTCGAGGTAGGTTCCGCCCAACGGGACGGGAATGAAATTGACGGCACCCGTGAACGGAGCCACGCCGTAAGTCCAGGCACCCGCTCCCTGCCATGCTTCTATGCGGTCGATGGCCGCCATGGGCAATGGCAAATTGAGCACATGGTGACCTGTCTGCGGATCGGAAAGATCCACGCCGTCCAAGAGCACGACGGATTGGTCGAACGTGCCGCCGCGCAATTGCAGGTCGGCCTGCACGTTTTCCGGCCCCCGGCTGCGGATGTCCACGCCCGGAAGGATACGTAAGATGTCTTGCAGGTTCTGTACTCCCGCCTGTCGTATGTCTTGAGAAGACAGCGCGGAAAACCTCTGTACCATGGGAGGAAGCGGATGCCGCTTCTCTCCCTGCACGTTCACTTGGGCAAGCTGCACGACATACAAGGTCGTGTCGGCCGCACCCTCGCTCACGTTCGCCGCCAAGAGGCCGGATCGCCGGCTTTCTTCCGCCTCGGAAGAGGCGCAGGAAGAAGCCGTGCCGGCTATCCCTTGGAACAGCACAGGTTGCGCTTTCAAACTCAAGATGGAACAAGCCAAAGACAAAACCCCGATGCTGACACGGGTTTTCAACGAAGAAAACACCGCATGTCCACATCGGCTCCACCGCCTGAAACGGAAAGTGGAGCCTTGATTCGTTTTTGCTTCTTTCATTTGAGAAAATTAAAAAGTGTTGATGAATTATGATGAATGAAACGAAAGGTCTCTTTCGGGAAAGTCCTACCAGGCCGGAAGCAGGGGACGTTCTTGCCGCAAATGCCGCTCGCAGGAGAACAGGTACCGACGGATGTCTTTCCAGTCTTGCAGGCACAGGTCGCACAAGGAACGTACCGCATCGTTCCTGCACAAGGCCTCCATCTTCGGGTCTGCTAGGCCGCTTTCCGACAACTTTCGGTACAGGAGAGACAGGTTCTTCCAGTCGGAAACGTCGTCCTGCCTGTAATGGGCCTTAAGGAACTGCAAGCTGCGCAAGGCGTCGAACTTTTCCTTGCAGGCATGTACGAATTGCTCCTGACGACCGCCGCTGTTGCGCCTGATGCTCGCCCACCAGCCGGGTCCGAAAGCCGTTTGCCAAAAGTCCAGGTCGGCGGAAGGAAGGCCTCTTTGAAACAAGCCGGGCAGGGCATCATAGGCCCTTTGCATGCGTTCGAACAAGGCCGGCGGATAAACGGGATAGGATTCCCAACGGTTTCCCAGGCCTTTCTGCAAGGCGGGACCCGTGCCGAAGAAAACGCGGTCGCTCAAACGCGCGGAGGGATGGCTCACCGAAGGACTATGCACGATCAGCGAACCGGTCTTGGCCAGTTTCTGCAGGAAATAAAAGTCTTCCCCGCTCTTGAACGGGGAAATGCCGCCTATCTTGAGATACGCCTTGACCCGGCAAGCCATGGACGAACCCACGGCCGTGAACGCATACGGATGGTCGCAAAGGATCATGTTGAGCGCATAGGCGCGCATATAGGTCTCGTAATGCAAGATGGCCCTCTGGTGCTCTTCGGGCAAGGTATCGGCATCGACATGAAGATACGGATTGGACAAGCCGGCCGCCGTCGGATACGCGTCGAATTGTTTCTGGATGTCTTGCAGGTAATCCGCAGGATAGGACGTGTCGGCATCCATGCAGACCAGGATGTCCGATTCGGGATTCCGGGCGGCACGCGCCATGCTGTCCATGGCCGTCTTGCGCGCCCATCCTACGCCGAAATGCTTTTCGTCCCAAGCATCGGGCAAACTGAAACGGTCTATCAGTTCCAATCCGAACGCGAAACGACCCTCGGCTTCCCATGCCCGTATCTGCTCATAGGCCTTCTGATTGGCCCGGCAAACGCGAAGATGCGCCGGAATGCCGTCGACATGGTAGGACCGGGGCTGGTTTATGCAGACGCAGACTGTCCGGGGCAAGAGGCTTTGCCGGTTCAAGTCCAACAGACGGGCAGGCAAGTCCGGCTCGTCCATGGCCGGCAAAGCGACATATATCATGGGCTGTCGTTTAACGGACCGTCACACGCTTGACGGCGGCGGCACGCTCGCCTTGCACGCGCAAGATGTACGTGCCGGCGGCGGGAAGGTTCATTTCGTGCAAGCCTTCTTCAAGGAGTTGCCTCTTGAGCAACAGGCCGTTCATGTCGAATACGCTCACTTGCGCGTTTTCGGGCAATTCCAACACGAAATGGCCGTTGTTGGGGTTGGGATAGACCTTCACGCCGAGCTTTTCCGACCCGTTTTCCGTGGCCACGTCGTCGATGACGTATTTGGCCCGCATGACGGACGAATTATTCATGCCGCCTTTCATCGCCACGGCCCTGAACAACGTGGTCTGGTTGATGACTATCGGCATGGCGTAGGCCATGCTGGACGTGGTGGGTTCGCTGCCGTCGGTGGTATAATAGATGACGGCGTCGGGGGTGGCCGTGGTCATCGTGATCTCGGTACCGGCGGCCACTTCGCCTGGTTGGGGACTGAAAACGGGATTGGCCACGGTCTCGATGCCAGGTCCATCCTTGATGACATATTGCGCGACGGTCACTTCGGAATCGTCCATGCCTTGCTTGACGGCAAAGGCCTTGAAAAGCGTGTTCCGCGTGATCTGGACCGGGCCGGCGTAGCGTGTGGAAGACAAGCCGGGTTCGCTGCCGTCGGTGGTATAGTAGATGACGGCGTCAGGGGTGGTCGTGGTCATCGTCACCTTGGTACCGGCGGCCACTTCGCCCGCTGAAGGATTGAAAACGGGGTCTGCCACGGCTTGCGCAGGAGCCTGGGTCGTATCGACGTTGCCCAAATTGTCACGTATCACATGGCCCTTTCCCATGAAGACGAACGACACGCCGCCTCCGGGCATCGGGGCGATTCCGGTAACCGGCTTGTTCGTGGCGCGACCCGCGTGGGTGGTGGAGGCGGGAGCCGTCTGGTCGGTAAACGACGTCTTGCCGGTGCTTCCGGGAAAAGGCGTTCCCGAACCCATCCTCGCATTGGAAGACGCCCCGCCGTCGGCCTGCTTGATGTAAAAGCCGCGCTCGTCGGGCTTGCAGTTGATGCAGTTGTATTCCCAAGCCGAGACATCGTAGCCATCATAGTCTATCTTCACGTTCTCGTTCACGGCGAAAATCAACATGCCGTGACCGGGAATCCCGGCATCCCACTTGCTTTCCTCACCCCGATAATCCAACACGAAATACTCGCCTCTGGTCGGCGTATTGTACATGAAAGCCTGCTTGGCCTGTTCGGCGGGATATAGCTTCACCGTGCAGGCTTCGTCCAGTTCCACCTTGTCCAGCCAGCCCATCTCCACGCGCGACCAGGCATTGTGCAAGGGCGGAACCTTGCTGTCGCCGTTGTACGAACCGCCCGCCATTACTTCGAAGTCGCCCGGATCGACGGCTTCGCCGCCGTGGTCGTCATAGTCGGAATCGTACAAGTCGGGCAAACCGAAGACATGGCTCAACTCATGGACCAGTACCCCGATCGTCGCCCAGTCGCCTTCGTAGGAAAATTCCGCCGAACACGAATAGACGCCCACCTCCTTCCCGTTCAAGGTCACGGAAGGGTATATCTCCCATTTATGCGACCAGATGGCATCTTCTTCCCCCGAGGTCTCTTCTCCTTGACCGGGATAAATGATATGCACGCCGTCCACTTCACCGTCGTCGTCGAAATCGTACTTGCTGAAATCCACGCCGCTTTGGGATGCCAGTCGACAGGCTTCTTCGGCCATCTCCTGCGGCGCGCTATCGTCACCGTAACGGTCGTTGCCGCCATAATAGGCCATTGGCCGGGAAAGCGTGACCGGTCCGATCACGTCGGCCTCGAAACGGAAAAGTCCGCGGCTGTTGTCCAGGAAATAATCGCGGAAAGAACCCGTGCAACCGTTCTGGGTATAGTTGCGGGAGTTCACCAAGGCATCGTATTGTTCCTTGGTGGTGGTCATCTTCCTGTCGGCAAAGTTCACCAGGATGACGGGGGCACGACGGACTACCGTGTCGGTAAGGGTCTTACGGGACTTGAACGCCTTGGCCAGCGGACTGTTGGCCAAGACGCGCGCCGGGTCGTTGGCCGAAGCCACCGGCCCGACGGCACGCATCTTCTCGAGTTGCGGCGCGGAATAGCGCAACTTCTTGGGCGTCTTGCGAAGCAGTCTGGTTTCCTGCCGGGTACGTCGGTCTTGGTCGTGCGCCTTAACCTTCGATGCCACCATGTTGCCGTCCTTGTCCCGCACGGCATAATAGAACTGCTTGTCCACCTGCAAGAGGCTGTACCCGTCCATGCTCTCGTACCATTTGGTGTTCTCGTCCCCTTTCAGGTAAACGGTAATGGAGGTACCGTCGGCCTGTCGGATGGTGACGGGTTTCTTGATGGCAGGAACGGCAAACAGGCTGCCGGCCATGAACCATGACACAAGACACAGTAAGAATGCTTTTTTCATACCCTTGGGATTTTTCGGGTATAAAAATACTTATTTTTCAAAATACGAGGCGATTTCCACGTAATCCCGCACGCTCAATTCTTCGGCGCGTCGGGCGAGCGTTTGCGAAGGCAAGGCACAAAGCGACAGCCCGCGTTCCTCGGCCAAGGTCTGCAAGGCGTTGCGCAACGTCTTGCGCCGCTGGTTGAACGCTCTCTTGACGATGAGCGTGAACAAGGCCTCGTCGCAGTCCAAGCGGTCGGTCCGGTTGCGGGTAAGACGTATCACGCACGAACGGACTTGCGGAGGAGGCATGAACTCCTGAGGTTCCACCGTGAAAAGATATTCGGTTTCGTAGAAAGCCTGCAACAACACGCTCAAGATCCCGTAGGCCTTGCTGCCCGGCCGGGCGCAGACCCGCTCGCCCACCTCCTTTTGGAACATTCCCGACAAAAGCGGGATACGGTCCTTGTTTTCCAACACGCGGAAAAGTATCTGGCTGGAAATGTTGTAGGGGAAGTTGCCCGTGACGACGAATTCCCGGCTTTTTCCGGTTTCCTTTTCCGTAAAAAGCTTTCCGAGGTCCATCTTGAGGAAGTCGGCGGGAATCAAACGACCGTCCCGGATCCTTTCCGGAAAATGCCGCGCCAGGTAAACCACCGATTCGGCATCGATTTCCACGAGGTAGACGTCCAGGGAAGGGTCTTCCCACAAACAGGAACTCAACACGCCCATACCCGGCCCTATCTCCAAGACGTTGAGCGGCAAGGAAGCGTCCGAAAGCGGCGAATCGGAAAGGAATTCGGAAGCCTCGCGGCTCAACCCTCCCGCCGCCAGGCGATCAAGGCTGCCGTCGGGCATCAAAAGCGGCTTGTAACCGGGATGCACGCAACGGGCTATGACGCGCGCGATGTCCGTGCTGGCAAGGAAATGCTGGCCGAGGTTCTTCTTGGCGCGTACTTCGTCGGCGGATCGCCACGAAGAGGGACGCCTGTCGTTTTTCTTCTTATATGGTTTCATTCGTATCGTCTTGAATGCTTTCCCGCTCCGCTTATCCGTCGCCACGCAACGAACGGTATCGCTGACGTGCCAGGGGTGCCAGCGAAGAAGACTTGAAATCGAGGAAAAGCCGTTGGTAAAGTTCCATAGCCTGCTCGTTCTTCCCTTGTTCCTGGAGGATTTCGGCCGCCTCGAAAAGCGCGTCGTCGGCCAAAAGGTCGTCTTGCGGATAATCATAGACGGCCTGCAACTGCTCCAGGCAACGCTCCACCGAATCCATGGCCAGGTAGACGTGAGCCTTGCGGTAGTACACCTCATCGAAAAGGGCTCCCTCCAAAGGCATCCGCAACACCGAATCCAGAAGTTCCAAGGCGGGATCGTACAAATGGCGAAGCACCAGGAAATCGGCCCTGGCCACCAATGCCAAGCCCTCGTAGGTACTGTCAGGGTTCATGTTTTCGCGAATGAGCAGCGACAACTCCATGGCATCGTTGGCGATAAGCTTGGCCGTGGCCGCCCGCAACACGTCCAGCTGGCTCCTGGCCCATTCGAACTCGCCTATGTAGTACGACAAGCGTGCGTTCTGCAATTTGGCGTAGAATCCCACGGGGTCTTGCTTGAAGTCTTTTTCCACCTGGCCGTACAAAAGCATGGCATCCCACACTTTGTCGTAATATAACAGGATGTCGGCCAAGTCGATCTTGAGTTGCGCCTTCTGGACCGCCGAAAACCGTCCCGTCTGCAAGGCGTTTTCGATGCACAGGCGCGCGCTGTCCCTGTCTTGCAGGTAATAGGCGTAAATCTTGGCCAGGTTGCGGTACATTCCGAACGTTTCGGGATCGCGCCCCAGCTCGTTCAACGATTTCTGGTACGATTGCTTGAGCCCCCGCGCCTTGTCCGGATCTTTCCGCCCTTGGCGTTCGAGCCGGGAAAAATAGAGATTGAGCAATTCCACCCGGGCATTCCTGACATTGTGGGGAGCCACCGAAAGGCTTTTGTCGTGAAAGGCGGCCAGAAACGCCTCGTATTGTGCCACAGCCTGGTCGGACACCTCGTTTCCGGCCACGACACGTATGGTTTCAAGCCATTTCACGCCCCCGTCGTCAAAACGGCGGCTGTAGGAACGAGCCTGCACGAGAGCCTCCTCAAACTCCTTTCCCTGCAAAAGCACCCAGATGAGCATGTCCTGCACGAGCGGTTGGCCGGACTGCTGTTGCAGGCGGCGATAGAGCAAACGCTCGAGCGTCTCGAGGTTCTTCTTCGAGGCCGCTTTTTCCTTGCCCGCCAAAAACGCCTGCAAGCGGGCATGCACCTTGGATGTTTCCGAAGGAGAGAACCTGAGCAGAAGCAGATATTCGTCCAGCATCGGTTCGATTTGCCCGTCGAGACGGTAAAGGTCGGCCAGGGATTCGGCATACAGCGCGTAACAAGACGCGTTTTGGGGAGAACCGCATTCCATTTGCCGCGCCGTTTGGTAAATAGCCGCGGCCACGTCGTACCGCCCCGTTTCTTCCACCACGGCCTGCGCCAGTTCCTTGGGCGAGACCCCGCCGGAGGAAAAATCGGTTTTCCGTATCATTTCATCGAAGACCGCCTCGGCTTTCTTGTCCTGGCCCGCCTTGAGATGGTTGGCCGCCAGATCCACCTTGACGACAGTCGCCGAACGGGCCACGCGCATCTGCTTGCGGATCACCTTCTCGGCACGGTCGTACTGGCCGAGCGCTTGCAGGCACTTGACATATTCTTTGTAGACAAATGTTTGCGGATCTTCTTGGTAGAGTTCCTCATAAAGAGACAAGGCTTCCTCGCTCCGGCCGCTTTCCATGAAACGCCCCGCCAGCTGCAAACGGTTCTGCATGCCGCCGTCCCCTTGCGCGTACAAGGGAATCGTTCCCGAAAGCATCGTCAACAACAGGCAACCGGCAAGCCATCTTTGCAGTTCCATACCGCCTTCCTTTGCCGGAACCTAGTTCAAGATGTCGAAACCGGTATAAGGTTGCAGGGCCTTGGGAATGCGGATGCCCTGGTCGGTCTGGTGGTTCTCGAGCAAGGCCGCCACCACGCGCGGCAAGGCGATGGCGCTGCCGTTGAGCGTATGCAGGAGCGCGGTCTTCCCTTCGGCGTTCTTGTAGCGCAAGTGCAGGCGGTTGGCCTGGTAAGTCTCGAAATTCGACACGGAACTTACTTCCAGCCAACGTTTCTGGGCGGCGCTGAACACCTCGAAGTCGAACGTGAGCGCGGAAGTGAAACTGAGGTCGCCCCCGCAAAGCCGCAACACCCGGTAGGTAAGTTCCAGTTCCTGCAACAAGCCGCCCACGTGCCGGCACATTTCGTCCAACGCCCGGTAGGAATCTTCCGGTTTCTCGATACGCACGATCTCCACCTTGTCGAACTGGTGAAGCCGGTTCAAGCCGCGCACGTCCTTGCCATAGGACCCGGCTTCCCGCCTGAAACAGGCCGAATAGGCGCAATTCTTCACGGGCAGGTCTCTTTCTTGCAACAGGCAGTCGCGATAAAGGTTGGTAACCGGCACTTCGGCGGTGGGAATCATATAGTAGTTGTCGAGCCCGACATGGTACATCTGGGCGTCCTTGTCGGGCAACTGGCCCGTTCCGTAACCCGAAGCCTCGTTGATCATCAAGGGGGGTTCTATCTCCAGATAGCCCGCCGCGGTGGCGCGGTCGAGGAAAAAGTTGATCAAGGCACGTTGCAATCGCGCGCCCTTTCCCTTGTAGACGGGAAAGCCCGCGCCGGTAATCTTGTTGCCCAGCTCAAAGTCGATGATGTCGTACTTGGAGGCCAGCTCCCAGTGGGGCGCCGCGTCCTGGGGCAGATGATCGATTTCGCCGACCTGTCTTTCTACCACGTTGCCGGCCGCGTCGCGACCTTCGGGAACGCTGGCATGGGGCGTATTGGGCACCGAATAAAGGATGTCCTGTATTTCCTTTTCATATTCGGCCACTTTCGCCGAAAGTTCCTTGTTCTTCTCCTTGTAGCGCGCCGTCTCCGCCTTCAACGCGTCGGCTTCCGCCTTCAATCCTTGGGCGAAGAGCTTGCCTACTTCCTTAGAGGCTTTGTTTATTTCCTGCAACAGGGAATCCAGTTCCTGCCGGGCGGCGCGACGGGAGGCGTCCAACGTCAAAAGCTTGTTGACCTGTTCTTCGGCGGGCGCGTAATGTTTCTTGGCGAGCGCGGCGATGACTTCCTGCGGATTCTGACGGATGACTTGCAATTGCAACATGATAGGATGATTTTGATTCCGTTTACGGTACGGATTGCGCGAAATTACGATTTTTCAAGTTTTCATAGGCAAAAGGGGCTGTGGATCTTCCGAACCACAGCCCCTTTTCGTACCCCGAGCGGGACTTGAACCCGCACGACTTCATCAGCCACAGGATTTTAAGTCCTGCGTGTCTACCGATTCCACCATCGGGGCCCGGCGGCCTAGGAAAGGCCTGAAACAAAAAGAGCCGCTCGTTCGGGCGGCTCTCCTGTGGAGCGGAAAACGAGGTTCGAACTCGCGACCTCAACCTTGGCAAGGTTGCGCTCTACCAGCTGAGCTACTTCCGCAATCGGATTGCAAAGGTACGAATATTTTTCAAAAAACAAAAAAACGGGAAAAAAGATGTCCCTTTCCGGAAACCGGCTCCCGTTCCTATGCGCAGGAACCGCCCGTACAGGCCAACATGCAGTCCTGGCATGCCTGCAATTGGCCGCTGAAGCGTTGTTTCACCAACGAGGTAAGCCACAGGCGCAATTCTTCCACGGTGATCTGCCGCAAGATTTCATCGGCGTAGGCCCGCATGAGCAAACGCCGCGCCGCTTCGGCCGGAATACCGCGGCAACGCATGTAGAACAACGCGTCTTCGTCGAGCTGTCCCACCGTGACGCCATGGTTGCATTGCACGTCGTCGGCATAGATCTCCAGATAGGGTTTGGCATAGGCTTGCGCCTTGGGAGAAACCAGCAGGTTGCGGCAGGTCTGGTAAGCCTCGGTGTGCTGCGCCTGCGCGTTGACGAAGACATGGCCTTTGAAATAGGCCTCCGCCGAATCGTCCATGACGCCCTTGAACAACTCACGGCTATGCGTATCCGGCGCGAAATGGTTTATCCTTACCTGGTTGTCGACCTTTTGCGTCTTGTCTTGCAGGTACAGTCCCGAAACATCGGCCGCGGCCGCGGGTTCGAGCAAGCTTATCTCCGTATCGTTCTGCGTAACGCCGCCGTTGAGCGTGATCTGATGCAGCATCAGCCTGGCTTCCGACTTCAAGTCCGCGCGGATATGATTGAAAATCCTGCAATAGTCGCCCACGTTCTGCATCTGGGTATATTCCAGCCGCGCGCCGGCTTCCATGCGTATTTCGACAAGGGCGTTGGCCAATATGTCCGACTGCGGATGGCTGTCGGTGCAATGGACAAGGCTCAGGACCGCCCCTTTTTCCAGCCATATCTGACAGTGCGGCTGCACGAACAAGGCTTCGTTCCCATGACAGAGATTCACGATCTGCAAGGGTTTTTCCAGGCGGCAACCGGCAGGAAGGTACACGACGAGCGTGTCTTGCGGCAGGTCCCGGTTGAGCCTTACCGCACGTCCGGCACCGGCTTCCCGGTTCCCTTTGGCAAAATCGGCGGTAGTACGGACCACGGAAAGGTCTTTCTCCTGTTCCTGTCCGGGTTGTCCGAAAACGGCTTTCCACTTGGCCTGGAAGGAAGGATCACGGGCCAGGTCGGCCGAACGGCAGACACAAGGCAGCTCGCCCGATCCGGCATCCTTGTCGGGATAAAGCAGGTTCTTTCCCGGCGCACCCGAAACGAAACCGTTGTACACCGACACCCGATGCGTGTCGAGCCCTTTGATATGGCAACTGAATTCACGCGGGGTGGCATCGGCCACGGGCAATTTCCGTTTCAGGAAATCCTCCGAACCCACCTCGTGCCACAAGGAAACGCGAGGGGAAAACATGCCCCGTCCGGTTTGTGCGTGTCCTTTGGCAAAAGCCGCCCATTCTTCAAGTATTTCGTTCTTTTCTCGCATGGTTCGCCGGTTATTTGCCCGAGGTGTGGTCCTTGAGCCAGTCGTAGCCTTTCACTTCCAGTTCCTTGGCCAGTTCCTTGGTTCCCGTCTTGACGATTTTCCCGTCGGCCAGCACATGCACGAAATCGGGCACGATATAGTCGAGAAGCCGCTGGTAATGCGTGATCACCACCACGGCGTTGTCCTTGTTCGCCAATTTGTTCACGCCGCCGGCCACGATACGCAAGGCGTCGATGTCCAGTCCCGAATCGGTTTCGTCCAGGATGGCCAGTTCGGGTTGGAGCATGGCCATCTGGAAAATCTCGTTCTTCTTTTTCTCCCCGCCCGAAAAACCTTCGTTCACGCTGCGGTTGGCCAATTTGTCGGTCATGCCCACCAACGCCTGCTTCTCTTCCATGTATTTCATGAATTCGAACGTGTCGACAGGGTCGAGACCCTTGTATTTGCGCTGCTGGTTGACCGCCGCCCGCATGAAGGAGGCGATGCTTACCCCGGGAATCTCCACCGGATACTGGAAACCCAGAAAAATGCCCTCGCAGGCGCGTTCTTCCACGCTCAAGTCGAAAAGGTTCTTCCCCTTGTAGTTGATTTGCCCGCCGTCTACCTTGAACATTTCCTTTCCGGCGATGACGGAGGCCAACGTGCTTTTCCCGTTTCCGTTGGGTCCCATGATGGCGTGGATCTCTCCCCGGTTCACGTTCAGGTTCACGCCTTTCAATATCTGCTTGCCGTTTATGGAGGCTTGCAGGTCCTTTATTTCAAGCAACATGACTTTAAGATTTCAAATTTTTCAACCGACACTGCCTTCAAGGCTTATGCTCAACAATTTCTGTGCCTCGGCGGCAAATTCCATGGGCAACTGTTCCAACACGTCCTTGGCATATCCGTTCACGATGAGGCTCACCGCGTCTTCTTCCGAAAGACCGCGCTGACGACAATAAAACAACTTTTCTTCCGATATTCTGGACGTGGTGGCCTCGTGTTCCAGCACGGCGGTCTCGTTCTGGCACTGGATGTCGGGCCAGGTATGCGCTCCGCAACGGTTTCCCATCAGAAGCGAATCGCAACGGGAAAAATTACGGGAACCCGAAGCGGCAGGCATGACCTTCACCAGTCCGCGATAGGAATTCTGGCTTTCTCCCGCCGAGACACCTTTCGACACGATGGTGCTCTTGGTGTTCTGTCCTATGTGGATCATCTTCGTTCCCGTATCGGCCTGCTGGCGGTTGTTGGTTACCGCCACCGAATAGAATTCCCCCGTGGCATGGTCGCCCTTGAGAATGATGGAAGGGTATTTCCAAGTAATGGAACTGCCCGTCTCGACCTGGGTCCACGACAATTTGGCGCGCGAACCCTTGCAGATGCCGCGCTTGGTGACGAAATTGTAGATGCCGCCCTTGCCCTCCTTATTGCCCGGATACCAGTTCTGCACGGTGGAATACTTCACCTCGGCGTCTTTGAGCACCACGATTTCCACCACGGCGGCATGGAGCTGGTTCTTGTCGCGCATGGGAGCGGTGCAACCTTCCATATAGCTCACGTAGGATCCTTCGTCGGCAATGATGAGCGTGCGTTCGAACTGGCCGCTTTCCTTGGCGTTGATGCGGAAATAGGAAGAAAGTTCCATCGGACAACGGACCCCTTTGGGTATGTAGACGAAACTTCCGTCGCTGAACACCGCCGAATTGAGCGCGGCAAAGAAATTGTCGCCCGAAGGAACCACCGAACCGAGATATTCCTTTATCAGCGCGGGATGGTTCCTGACGGCCTCGCTGATGGAGCAAAAGATGACGCCCGACTTGGCCAGTTCTTCGGAATACATGGTCTTTACCGAAACCGAATCCATGATGGCGTCCACCGCCACCTTGGGCAGTTCTTTCTTCTCGTCGAGTTCGATGCCCAGTTTCTTGAACGTCTCCAACAGTTCCGGATCCACGTCCGCCAAGGGATTGTCCTCCTTCGACTGGGGCGCGGAATAGTAGATGATGTCCTGATAGTCGATGGTCGCGTAATCGAAATGCCCCCAATGCGGCTCGCACATCCTTTTCCACTTCCCGAAAGCCGAAAGACGGAAATCCAGCATGTATTCCGGTTCACCCTTCAGCTGTGAAATGCGGCGGATGATGTTTTCCGAAAGACCTTTGGCCAACGAATGCGTATCGACCTTGGTCTCAAAACCCCATTCGTAGTCGCCTCGGGTCAGGTCTTTCAATATCTCGTTTTGTTCGTCCTGCTTTTTCACGCTTTCTGACAGAATTTTAACGTGCGAAAATACTCATAGTTGTCGTATTTTTGCAGCCGCAAGCCGGCGTCATGTTGTCAAAGAATTTTTTAAGGAATCATAAATCTTTAATAGAGAGTTTTTTATCTCTATCCCTGCTGAACGGCGTGGTCTTTCTCATTCCCATCATCGCCATGCCGTACATCCTGCGCGTGGTGGGACCGGCCAATTACGGGATTTACGGTTTCGTGTATATCCTGGTGCAATACGTACTGATTTGCAACAATTACGGGTTCGATTACTCGGCTACGAAGGAAATAGCCCGCAACCGGCAAGATCCGGCTCACTTGAACCGCGTCTATAACGCCGTTCTGGGCTGCCGGCTGCTGCTGTTCCTTGCCGCCTCGGCGTTCTTCTTCGCGCTTTCCCCATGGCTGTTGCCTTCCGCCACGCAAAAACTCATGTTCCTGGGCGGCCTGACCTTGGTGCTGGGCAACACGTTCACCGCCGTATGGCTTTTCCAGGGCATGGAAAAAATGCGTTATCTGACCATCGTGAACGTGGCAGGCAAGGCCGTTTTCCTGATCCTGATCTTCGTGGTGGTGAAAAAGCCCGGACATTACGTCTACCTGCCGCTCCTGGACGGATCAGGCTACGTGGCGGGGGGCATCGCGAGCCTGGTCATCGCCCGCAGGCAATTCGGCATGCGGCTCCGTCTGCCCGCATTTTCCGACATCAAAGCCCAATTATCGGCAGGCGCGGCCATTTTCGGCTCCACGCTGGGCATGACGCTTTACCGCAAGTCGAACATCTTCCTGCTGCGTTTTTTCGTGGGGGACGCCGCCTTGGGCCTCTACACGGCCGCAGAAAGGATCGTGACAGGCCTGCAAAGCGTCATCTCGCCCGTCTCCCAAGCCTTGTTTCCCCATCTGGGACACGATTTTTCCCGGAATCCGCTTGCAAGGAACATGAAGAAATTGAAGAAAATATCGTTTGTCATGGCCGTCTTGTTGTTCTTGGCCATGACGGCGGTCTTCTTCTCTTCGGATTTCCTCGTACGGGTACTTTGCGGAAGCGAATTTTCACAGACCGCCACGTTGATCAGGATCATGAGCCCGGTGATGTTCTTCGGCGGCATGAACTATGTCTTGGGCATCGTCGGCCTGGTGAACCTCGACAAATCCAAGCAATTGTTGTATTGCGTCCTGGTGGCCGGACTGGCCAGCGTGGCGTGGGTTGCGGCCACCGCGACCTCCCTGGGGGCGGAAGCCGGTGCCTGGGCCATGACGATTTCCGAAATCACGTTGTTCTGCGGATGTCTTTTGACTTTATGGCGCATGCGGTCAAAAGTCGTATCTTTGAAGTTTTAGAACATACTACCATCGATAGCCACCATGACTGCCATTATCCTGTTGAATTGGAACGGATTCCGAGACACCATCGCATGCCTTGGATCGCTGTTTGCGTGTCATCGGCAGGATTTCACATGGATGGTGGCGGACAACGGCTCCACCGACGATTCGGTACGGGAAATCACTTCCTGGCTCAAGCGGAACGACAAGGATTTCCTCTTTCTCGAAGAGGGCGAAGATCCCGACAAGGGCCTGGAACCCGGAAGCGGCGTGGTGTATTCGTTGCGTGAAAACCACGGTTTCGCCAAAGGCAACAACCTGGGTATCGCATTGATGGAGAAACTTTGCGAAAAAAACGGCCGGGAAAAGCCGGATCACTATCTATTGCTCAACAACGACACCTTGGTGGAACCCGACTTCCTCGTGAAACTGGAGGATTTCGCCGCCAGGAACCCTCGTTACGCGGCACTCACCCCGCAGATCCGCTATGCCGACCCCGACGATCGGGTATGGAACTGCGGCGGAAAGATGTTTTTCGGGCTGCGGAAATATCTTTATGGCGACAAGCCTTTCCGCTCGATACGGGAAAAGGGGCATATCGACATGAATCTCATCACCGGATGCGCGCTGTTCGCAAAACGGGAACTACTGGGACACCCCGACGACTGGCTCCGCAGGAAATCGGAGCATTACGCGAAAACTCCCGTTTCCCCCACCGACTCCACGGACCTGCTTACCAACCGCTTCTTTTTCGGGGAGGAAGATTTCGACTTTTCGCTCCGCATGCAGGAAAGGAAACGGAAAATGGCATGCGTCCTGGATTCGGTGATTTACCATAAGCTCGGTTCGGCACGCGAAAAACTCAAAAAGAAGGCGCAAACACACATACACTACCTCAACCGCTTCGTCGACGTACGGCAGCATTGGGGAAACCCTGTCAAGTTCATGACATGGAAAATCCTCTACGCCCCTTACATCATGATGATCTTCATGAAATCGGGCAACGGCTTCGGTGCATCGTTCAAGGAAACGTCGGAAATAATCCGCCGATCCGGAAAATTGGACGCCATTTCGAAAGAAACCTTTTTGTCTTATTTCAACCAGGCGAAGGAGAAATGAAAACAAGGCGAATCTTGATCTTGGGCTATTTCGGCCGGACAACCAACAAAAGGGACGGGCAAACCATAAAGACCCGTCAATATCTGGAATTGCTGGAAAAGAACCTGGGCGGTTCCGCCCGCATAGACACCTTCGACACGCAGGTACTGCATTTCCGTCCCTGGCAGGTCATCACCCTCTTGTGGAAAGTGGTCCGATCCAAGACGGTGGTCTATATGCCGGCACAAAACAACCTGTCGCATTTTTTCGGTACCCTCTTCGTCTTGTCAAGGATATTCGACATAGACATCGTATATCCGCTCATAGGCGGTTGGCTGCCGGATTTCCTGGAAAAAAACAGGAAATTCGTAGGGAAATTGAGCAAAATCAAGGGCATTTTCCCTGAAAACCGGACGATTACGGAGCTGTTGGTGAAAAAATACGCCCTGCAAAACGTGCACACCTTGTCGAATTTCAGATTCGTGGAATACGAGCCGGACGTGCCTTCTTCCAACAAGGACATGTTCCGGATAGTGTTCATGTCGCGTATCGTGAAAGCCAAAGGCATCGAAACCGTCTTCAAGATAGCCGGGTATTTTTCCGATCCCGAAGTAAGGGAAAAATATCCCGTATCCATCGATTTCTATGGTGAACGCTTCGAGGAAAGCGACGATTATTTCGAACAAATGCTAGCCCGTTTCGACAACGTATGCTACAAGGGCGTGCTCGAGCCCAAGGAAATAACACGGACCTTGAGCGCCTACGATGTCTTGATCCTGCCCACCCGCTATCCGGGTGAAGGCGTTTCGGGCGCGATCATCGACGCCTACATGGCCGGACTGCCTGTCTTGGTCTCGGACTGGATGTATGTCAAGGACAGCGTGTTCCATGGAAAAACAGGGTATATCGTCGCGCTCGACGAACACGAGGTGGAAAATTATGTCGGACACATCAAATATCTCTTCTCGCACCAAGAGGAATTGGACAAAATGAAAAAAGAGGCGTATCTCCATTCCAAGGAACATGGCGAAACCGTCGCCTGGGCCATCCTTAGACCGTTTTTGGCATGAACGTCTTCCTGCTCCTGTCGTTGGCCGTCGAATCGGCATTGCTTTTCCTGCTTGAAAAAAAGATGTGGAAGACCGTCTATACGCCTCTCAATTTCCTGATGATTCCCTATTTGGCCGTATTGGGTTTCACGTTGGTCGTGGCAGGACACGGGGGCATGGCGGATTTTTACTATCCGAGCCTTGTTCCCTGGATAATCGGACTGCCGCTTTTCGCCGTTCCCGGATGGCTTTTCTTTCTTGCCGAAAGACGCAAGAAACCGGCGGCATTCGTTCCGGATGACGGCAGGATACCGGACGGGAATCCTGTCAAGGGCTACCGGTTCAAGATAATCGTCGCCTTGTCGATCGTCGTTTTCCTGGGCGTGAGATTGGCCGTATTGCTGGCGCAAGACCGCGGGGTGGTCGGCAACGAGGCCTTCGGCGACCTTTTCGCCGGACACGGCTGGGCGGGACATGCGCTCATGGCGGGTACCGCCGTGATGATGTGGCTGCTGTTCGAAGACAAACGGCTCCTTACCTGGATCGTCGCCATCCTGATCCTGTTTTTCCTTTTTGTCTATCAAGTGAAAAGCTGGATTATCCTGCCGCTCTTGACGGTGTTTTCCGCCTCTTTGCTCTCGGGACGCATAAAACCCGCATTCCGTCATCTTTTTTGGATATGCGCGACAGGAATCCTCGTCTTCTTCGCCAGTTTCCTGTTGATTTACCTCTCCGGCGACGATACGCTTCCGCAAGCCACGACCCTGGGCGGGCAAATGAAATCGATCGGCGGCCTGTTCGTGCACTATGTCACTTCCGGCACGCTCGGCCTGAGCCTGGACATGCGACAGGGCATCCTGGAAGAACCCGACTTGCAGCATGTGCTGACGCCCCTCTACAATTTCTGGTATCTTGTCACCGGCCAACCGATCGTTTCAGGAAGGAATACGGAATTCCTGTACACGGGCATCACCGGCACCAACGTACGCAGTTTCTTCGGCACGCTGTTCATTTTCACCAAACCTTGGGGGTTCGCCATTTGCACCTTGCTTTACGGCACGGCCTGTCATTTCTTCTTTCGTCTTTTCCGGCAAAGGAAGACCTCTTGCGCCTTGCTCCTGTACGCCTGGGTCTGCATGGTGTCGGCCATGGGATGGTTCGATTTCCTGCCCTATTTGTCGAATGTCTTCGAAATACCTTTTTGGATTTTCATCATCGACTATCTGCAAAACCTTTGTTTGAAATTTGATATTAAAAGATCATGGAAATACTTCCGGTCATAATCCTTTACCTGGAGATCGCCTTGCTGGCTTTTGCCGAGAAACGGCTTTGGAAGACATGGTTCACGCCTATCAACTGCCTTTCGATACCTTACGCCATCGTTCTGGCCGTTTGCCTGTGGGTCGACGGCTCGATGGGATACGTACCCTTCCATTATCCGAGCGTCTGGGTATGGGTGGCCGGCCTGGCCGTCTTCTTCGTTCCCAGCTGCATCCTGGGATCGATCCATGCATCCAGGAACAAAGGTGTTTCCTATTCTTTCGCCCGCCCGCTGCGGATCGATATTCCGGAAAAGACAATCAGATTCCTGGAATGGGTCACCTGGGGCGTATTGGCGCTGTTCGTCTTCTGGTTCTTCTATCTCAAATCGCATACGCCTTTCATTCCGGGAGGCGAATATTTCGCCCGGATCTGGGCAAGCAAAGGTTTCTTCGGGCATCTTTTCACGTTGTTCATGGTCTTGACCATCGCATGGACTTTCCTGGCCGACAAGAAACACAAACGATTCTGGCTTTATCTGCTGGCTTTCTTCATCGTGGCGTTGTTGAACCTTTCCAAGTCCTGGTTCCTGATTCCCTTGGCCGGCGGACTGCTGCTAAGGTTGGTCGCGGGAAAGACCCGGTTCGGGATAAAGGTAATCCTCGTTTCGCTTTTCGTGGGATTCGCCTTTTTCTTCGCTTCCTACTGGATGACCTTGTATGTGGCCTCTGCCGAAAAAGACGTTTTGATATACAAGGATTTGTCGTTGATCGAGAAAAAAGGCAGATACAAATACAAGGAACAGGCGGCCTATCAATCCGAGGTTTCTTCCTACATAGTGAAACATGCCGTCACTTATGTTTCCGCCGGAGTTTACGGATTGAGCGAAGACATGGCGCAAGGCGTACTCGAATATTACGATCCCTCGAAAATCCATGCACCGCTCATCAACATCGGCAAGGTATTCGGAGACAAAGAATATGTTTCCCAACTCAATGACAAGTACATAGAAGTCACAAGATACGATCTGGGAACCAATGTCCGTTCTTTTTTCGGCACCTTGTACGTGCATCTGGGCGCCGGACGCGCCATCGCCTACGTCCTGGTCTTTTCTTCCCTGGTCTACGGGCTTTTCCATCTCGCATTGAGCCGGAAAAAGCTCCTTCCTTTCATCATTTTCGGCTGGGTGGAAGGCACCTTGCTGATGGGATGGTTCGATCCCATCGTGCAGACCTTGAATTTCTTTACCGTACCTTTCTTCACGCTTCTTTTGTTCGGCGCCTGTCGCCTGCTGGTCTATCACGCCGGATTGCCCCGGATGCGATTCCGGCATAAGGCCAGAAGCTTGTTGGCGGCAGGACAGACCATCCTGACGGCCTCCTTGCTGTTGTTTTTCTGGATGCCGTTCCGCATACCCTCTTACCTTCTGGGCGTAAGCGTGGCCGTCGCGTTCCTTTTCGCGTTGACCGTACCCAAAAGAGGTTTCGATTTCCGTTTCCTGAAACCTTACCTGGCTTTGTTCGTATCCTACCTGCTTCTGTGGATTTCCGTTTCCTATTCCGCTTATCCCGGCAAGGCGATCCTTTACAGTTCACAGCAGATAGCCATCGTATTGGTTCCTTTTGTCTTCTGGGGGATGACTCCGCGTTTTTTCTCGGCAAGACGCATGAAATGGTTCGCTTTCTGCTTCGTGGGCGGATGCTTGTTGGACACGTTCGCGAAATTCGGCCAGTTAAGTTACTGCTTTAGCATCTTATGGCCTTATTTCAAGGTACATTACATCGAAAGCGGCCTGCTTTCCGGCAGCGACAACGCATTCCTCTACATACTGAATGATTTCATTTTCCACCAAACGACCTATTTGCGTTGGGCTCAACTGGAAGCCATCATGCATACCACGTTGGAAGCCATCGTCATCAATCTCGCTTTCGCCATCGTCTTCATCGCCCGCGTCGAACGGCATCCTTGGCTGGCTTCCCGCACCAAAAGGTTCTTGGCCGACTTGGCGATGTTCTTCTTTTCCATCGTCTTGATCACGACGACCTCCAAGACGGGACAAGGACTTTTCGTCCTGACGTTGGCGATCTTGACGATCTACGCCATTCGCAAGAAAAGCTGGAAGGCGATTTGCCGGATCGAAGGAATCATCCTGGCCGAACTCATCATCGGCTTCCTGTACTTCAGCGTGGCCATCGGAGGTCGTTTCTCGCAAACATTGCAAGTATTCAACAACTTGGAAGAAAAGGAAATGACAAACCTGAACGACGGTTCCTTGCTGCCCCGCATCTATTGTTGGGAAACGGCCTGGAAAATGACGGAACAAAAACCCGTCTTGGGTTACGGAAGCGGGTACAGGTGTGATTTTGAGAACCAGTTCGAGAAAGATTATCCCCATTACAGGTCGCTGTATCAACATCCCCACAATCATTTCTTGGGCACGTTGCTGGCCACCGGCATAGCGGGATTGCTCGTGTTCCTTTGTTTTTGGGTACAGGCCACGCGGCTTGTATGGAAGAACCGCCGGATGTGGGGCTGGATCTGGCTTTTCGGGCTGTTTCTGCTTTGCAGCATCGAGCGTACCAAACTTCTTTACATGTGCCTGCCTTATTGTTTCTTGATGATGGAATACCATCATCGCCGCAAAGAAGCCGGAAGTTTGCCGGAACACGTGTGATATTCGTATTTTCGCAAGGGAAACACTGATTTTCGCCATGGCGCTGAACCTCAAACAGAATTTGTCGCAAAAGCTCTTGCAGAAGCTCTCGCCGCAGCAATTGCAGCTGATGAAGCTCATGCAGGTGACGACCATGGGACTGGAACAGCGTATCAAGGAAGAATTGCAGGAAAATCCGGCATTGGAAGAGTTTTCCGGCGGAAAGGACGACGAGATTTCCATCAACCAGCTGAAAGAAGAACCCGAAGACGGCCATTTCAACGACGACGACAGCGCTTCCGACTCGCGGCTCGACGATCCGCAAGCAAAGAACGATTTCGACGTAAGCGACTACGTGGATTCCGAACGCGAAGACTACGCCTACAAGTTGAAATCGGACAACTACCGCGATCCCGACGACGACTACCGCGAACCCATCCGTTTCAAACAAGGGTTCCAGGAACAACTGTCCGACGAACTGGGCATGTTGCCGTTGAGTCCCGTCCAAAGGCAAATCGGGGAAGTGATCATCGGAAACCTGGATCGCGACGGTTACCTGCAACGTTCCACCGAAGCGATGGTGAACGACTTGGCCTTCTCGTTCAATCTCATGACCACGCCCGCGGAAGTGGAAGAAGTCTTGCGACGCATACAACGTCTGGAACCTTCGGGCATCGGCGGCAGGGACTTGCGTGAATGCCTGCTGATACAAATCCGCAACAAGATCGAGGACGCGGTGGAAAAACAGGCCGATCTCGGTTCCCTTTTCGTTTTGAAAACCGCCGGGTCGGTATTGGAAAAATGCTTCGACGCGTTCGCCAAACGACAATACGCCCGCATCGCCGAAAAACTGAAAGTGAACGAGGAAGACCTCAAGGATGCCATCGACCTGATCAAGACCCTCGATCCCAAACCGGGCCGCAGCGGTACCGAAGCGGCGGAAAACGGCATGATGAACGTGATTCCCGACTTTTACCTGATGAACGACGAAGGAAGGCTGCTCCTGACCGTGAACGCCAAGAACGATCCCGACTTGCGTGTCAGTCCGGCCTACGAGGAAATGCTGCTCAAATACGACCAAGAGCGGAAGAAAGGCGCGGACACGTCTGCCAGACAGGCCGAACAGACCAAGGAAGCGGCGTTCTTCGTAAAGCAGAAGATAGATTCGGCGCGGTGGTTCATGGAAATGATACGCCAACGTCGAAACACGATGCTCCACACGATGCAAGCCATCGTGGACTTCCAGCACGATTACTTCCTGGAGGGAGACATTTCGCTTCTGAAACCCATGCGGCTCAAGGACATCGCCCAAATCATAAAAATGGACGTTTCCACCGTGTCGCGCGTGATCAACAACAAGTACATCCAGACGCATTTCGGCATGTTCGTGGTGAAAAGCTTCTTCTCGCAGTCGATCGAGAACGAGGAGGGCGAAGAGGTTTCCACGACACAGATCAAGGATATTTTAAGACAACTCATCGAAAACGAAGACAAGACCCGTCCGCTGACCGACGACGTGCTTGCCGGACGTCTCAAGGACAATGGCTTCGCCGTGGCAAGGCGCACCGTGGCCAAATATCGCGAAGGTCTTGGCTTTCAAGTTGCCCGACTAAGAAAACAGATGTAAGCAGATATGGAAACGAAAAACAAGCTTCCGCGTTGGAGAAAGGCGCTCCGTATCACCTGGATAAGCCTGCTGGGCCTCATCGTGTCGGTATCGGGAGCGACGGCCGTCGTGATCAACTTCGTGCTTACGCCCGCCAAGGTGACGCCCCTTGTCGAAAAGATAGCCAACGAACAACTCGACGCCCACGTACGGGTAGGCAGCGTGGACTTGACGTTCTTTTCCACCTATCCGCGCGTCGAATTGGAAGTAAAAGACGGGTTATTGGTTTCAAAGGCATTGAAAGACAGTTGTTTCGATAAAACCGACACCTTGGTTTCGTTTAAACGGTGCCGGATAAACGTGAACCTCGGAGCCTATCTGGGAAAGAAACGACTCGTGATAAGGGAACTGACGATAGATTCGGCGAACGTCTATGTTTTCCGCGACAAGGACGGCGTGGCCAACTACGACATCTTCAAGGCCTCCCCGGATTCCGTCCGGGAAACCGACACCTCGTCGTCCGAAATTCCCGTCAAGGGCATCAGCATCAAATCATTGCACCTGAACCATGCGGACATCTGCTTCGACGACCGTTCCAACGCCATCTACGGACGGGTGGAAAACGCCGACCTGAAAGCCAAGTTGCGGTTGGGCAAGCACAAGTCGAGCGTGAAACTGGCGTTTGAAAACGACAACGTGCTTTTCTGGCAAAACGACCAGCTTCTGGTGAACAAGGTTTCGTTGGGCATCAAGACCGGCATCAAGATCCATTCCGACTCCTGTGTCTATCACCTCCAAGGGGCTCGCATCAAACTCAACGACGTAGGCTTCGGAGCAAAAGGCGATTTCAGGTTCGATACCGTCAGCCGCGAACTTTCGATGAACGTGGGCCTGGGCATGCGCACGCCCTCTCTCAAGGACGTCTTGGACATGATACCCGAAAGCATCGTGAAGAAAACCGGCTTGAATGCCGAAGGAAAAGTGGAGATGGGTTGCCGTCTGACCGGCGTGTACGGAAACGGGAAAATGCCCGAAGCGAACTTGAAAGTCAAAGTCACGAACGGGTCGGCGCATTATGCGGGCATGCCCTACGGCATCGACACGCTGACGGCCGATTTCGAGGCCTTCGTGGATTTGAACAAGCGAAAGGAATCCTTTGCCGACTTGAAGATTTTCCGTCTCAAGGCCATGGACGTGGACGTCTTTGCCAGCTGCCGCGTCAACGACCTGATTACCGATCCCAAGGCGACGTTTGCCACCACCACGGACTTGAACATGGCCACGCTCAAAAAAATCATTCCTTTCCAAAAAGGCGTGGACATGGGCGGACGGGTGAACGTGAACCTCAAAGGCGAAGTGCGCCTGCAAGACGTCAAACGGCAGAACTTCGGAAAGATGGTGTTCAACGGCCATGTCGACATGGACCAAGTGTTCCTCAACGACACCAACAAGGATTTCCACGCCAAGGCCGACGCCTCCTTGCGTTTCAAGGGCGACCGCTACCTGGGTGCGAACCTGACGATAAACAAGATCCACTGGCGCAGCCCGGACATCAAGGCCTACATGGACACGTTGCGCGTACGCGCCATCACCGTTCCTCCCAAGGACACCGCCACCACGCACATCATCCGCATAGGCGCCGACATACATGTCAAGAAAGTCTATGCCAAACTGTTCGACACGCTCTTGTTCTACAACGTAAGGACAAAAGCCAAGGCCTCGGTGAAGCCGCTTGCCGAAAACCCTCGCACGGCGTTCGTCAATTTCGATTTCGAGACCGACACGATGGTGGCCCGCTCGGGTGCGGCAAAGGCCCGTCTGCGCAAAGCTAACATACATGTGGACCTGACCCGCTATCACGACACGCTCTGGCGCCCCAAGGCCAAGGTAGACCTGCGCCGGGCTGTGGTCGTATTGCCCCGGTTCGGCCTCCCCTTGCGCTTCAACCGGCTCAAAGGTTCCTTGGACGGCGACAACGTCCATCTCGACCGCGCCTCCATGCGCATGGGCAACTCACGGCTCACCGTCAAGGGCGACATCGAGAAACTCTATCGCGCCTTGAAACACGACCAAACCTTGGTAGCCGACCTGACGATAAAATCCAAGATGCTGGACTGCAACCAATTGTTGAATTCACTGGCCGCACCCATGGACAGCACGGCGACGGACATCGAAAACATCTCCTCGGCAAACGAGGCCAAGGAAGACGAAATGGACGAAAACGAAGACATCGACACCTACGACACGCTAAACGCCATGTCCCTTTTCCTGGTGCCCGACAAACTGGACATGAAACTGAGACTGGACGCCAAACGGGTAGTTTACGACCGCATGGTCTTCGACAGCATACGGGGTGTCATGGAAGTACGCAACCGTGCGATAAACCTCAGGAAACTGGACATGAAGGCCCTAGGAGCCGACATGAACCTGAGCATGGTCTATGCCACGCCCACGCCCGAAAAGGCAGATGCCGGCTGCGACCTGCGCATCGAAGGCATCCGCATAGAGAAACTGGTGCAATCGGTACCTGCCTTGGATTCGACCCTGCCCATGTTGCGTTCGTTCGAAGGCCTGGTGGATCTGGAAACCACCGTATCGACACGTATCGACACGGGCATGAACATCCTGCTGCCTACCTTGACCGGCGCCTTGCGTCTGCATGGCCAGAACCTGGTGCTCATGGACGGCGAGACCTTTGCGGAAATATCCAAGATGTTGATGTTCAAAAACAAGAAACGTAACCTCATCGACAGCATCTCGGCCGTCATCACGCTGCAAGACGGAGAAGTCACGGTATATCCCTTCATCGTGGAAATAGACCGCTACCGCGTGGGCGTAGGCGGGCGCCAAGACCTTGACATGAACTTCAACTACCATATTTCCGTGCTCAAGTCGCCGGTACCTTTCAAGCTGGGCATCAATGTGAAAGGGACACCCGACAAATTGAAGTTCGGCATCGGCAAGGCCCTGTACAAGAACTCCTTCACACCCGCCGAAATCCGCAAGGTGGACAGCGCGCGCCTGGATCTGGGACGTCAGATCGTCGAGCAGTTCGAAGGCTGGATGAACCGTGAGCGCCGCGTGATCCGCCGCGTGGAATTTCCCGTCGTTCCCGTACCCGCGGAAGGCGACACGACCGGAATATAGGTATCCTCTCTTTTGCAAATTGAAAGACTTTGCGTAACTTTGCCGCCCTGCCGAGGCGGCATGACGTGTCGCAGGGCGGCAAATGGTGCATGTAGCTCAGTTGGTTAGAGCATCGGATTGTGGTTCCGAGGGTCGTGGGTTCGAATCCCATCTTGCACCCGGAAACAACAAAAAGGTCGTGTTATCACGGCCTTTTTTCGTAAAACCATATCTTTGTGATTCACAAATCGCCGGACATCCGGCGCAAAGAAAGGAAGAAAATGTTGAAACACGTTGAAATCAAAGGATTGGTCGGCATCTCGCTGGAAGAAGGCCAGACCAGGAGCGTAACCGTGAAAGGATGGGTGAGGACCAAGCGCGGCAACAAGAACGTCGCCTTCATCGCCCTTAACGACGGCACCTGCGTGCAAAGCCTGCAAGTGGTGGCGGAACTCAAGACGGACGAGAATCCCGGCGGTTTCGGCGAAGACTTGATGAAAAAGATAAACACGGGCGCCTGCCTGTGCGTGGAAGGCGACCTGGTAAAGTCGATGGGAAAGGGCCAGAACGTGGAGATACAGGCCAGGAACATCGAAGTGTACGGCCAGGCCGATCCCGAAACCTACCCCTTGCAGAAAAAGGGTCATTCCTTGGAATTCCTGCGCGAAATAGCCCATTTGCGGCCGCGTACCAACACGTTCGGGTGCGTCTTGCGCCTGAGGCACGAAATGGCCTATGCCCTGCACAAGTTCTATCACGAACGCGGTTTCGTCTACCTGCACACGCCCATCATCACCGGCAGCGACTGCGAAGGGGCGGGCGAAATGTTCCAGGTGACCACGCTCGACCTGGAAAACCTGCCCAAAGCCGACGGAAAGACCGATTACACGAAAGACTTCTTCGGAAAGCCGACCTCGCTTACCGTTTCCGGCCAGCTGGAAGGCGAACTGGGCGCGATGGCGCTTTCAAAGATCTATACTTTCGGCCCCACGTTCCGCGCCGAAAATTCCAACACGCCGCGCCACCTGGCCGAGTTTTGGATGAACGAACCCGAAATGGCCTTCTACGAGATAGAAGACAACATGGACTTGGCGGAAGATTTCCTCAAGCACCTCACCGCCCACGCGCTGGAACACTGCATGGACGATTTGGCATTCCTCAACGACATGTACGACAAAGGTTTGATTTCAAGGCTCGAACATGTGCAGAAGATGAACTTCGAACGCATCACCTACACCACGGCGGTGGACGTGCTCAAATCGGCCAACGCCAAGTTCGAATATCCCGTGGAATGGGGCGTCGACCTGCAATCCGAACACGAACGCTACCTGGTCGAACAGCACTACAGGAAACCGGTCATCATCACCGATTACCCCAAAGACATCAAGGCGTTTTACATGAAACAGAACGCCGACGGGAAGACGGTACGCGGCATGGACGTGCTCTTTCCGCAGATCGGGGAAATCATCGGCGGTTCGCAGCGTGAGGAAGACCTGGAAAAACTGCAACGCCGCATCGGCGAATGCCATATTCCCGACAAGGACATGTGGTGGTATCTCGACACGCGTCGTTTCGGCACCGCGCCCCACAGCGGTTTCGGGCTCGGCTTCGAACGCCTGCTGCTGTTCGTCACCGGCATGACCAACATCCGCGACGTCATTCCGTTTCCGCGCTTTCCGCAGAACGCCGAATTCTGACGATCCGATAAGGGACGCTCCGGGCCATACGGACCGGAACATGAAAAAAGGCCGGATTTCCGCAATGGAAATCCGGCCTTTGATTCTTACGTCCCTTGCAAGGCGAAGCCGATAAGATCATGCCTCGGCATCACGTTTTCGCAGACGTTCCATTTCGGCCATCAATGCCTGTTCGGCCTGTTCAGCCTGTGACGATGACGTGTCCTTTCCCGCTTGGCCGCGTTTGGACAAGTCGTAGCCGAAACGCTGCAACATACGGTCGTCGTTACGCCAGTTCTTGAGCACTTTCACGCGCAAGTCGAGGAACGTCTTCTTGCCCAGGAAGCGTTCGAATTCCTTGCGGGCGGCCGTTCCCACCCGTTTCAAGGCTTCTCCGCCCTTGCCTATCAAAATGCCCTTCTGGCTGTCCTTTTCCACGTAAATCACCGCGCAGATACGATCCAAGCCCGCCATCTCCTTGTAGGAATCGATTTCCACCTGCACCGAATAAGGAATCTCCTGCTGGTATTGCAGGAGGATATGCTTGCGTATGGTCTCGGCGGCGAAGAAGCGCATGTTCCGGTCGGAAAGTTCGTCCTTGGGATAATAAGGCGGGTTTTCCGGAAGGTGTTGCAAGATAAGCTGCACGACATGCTCGGTCTGGAACTTGTGCAAAGCCGATATGGGAACCACTTCGGCCTTGGGGAACTTCTCTTTCCAATAAGCTACCTTCTGCAAGGCTATCTCCTGGGTAACGGTATCTATCTTGTTGACAAGTAGGATAATAGGCATCTCCCTTTTCTGCACCTGCGAAATGATTTCAGGGTTCTTGAAATCTTCGCCCACGTCGGTGATGAGAATGAACACGTCGGCCTCGTCCAGGCTGTTCTCGATGCTTTTGAGCATGCTCTCCTGCAATTTGTAGTGCGGGTTGAGGATGCCCGGCGTATCGGAAAAGACAATCTGGTAGTCGTCCCCGTTGAGGATGCCCGACACCTTTTCGCGCGTGGTCTGCGCCTTGGGCGAAGTGATGGAAAGTTCCTCGCCCAGAAGGGCGTTCATCAACGTGGATTTTCCCGCATTGGGGTTACCGATGATACTTACGAAGCCTGCCTTATGCATTGTTTTTGATTTTAACCGATTCGATGTCCGTTCCCTTGTTTTGCCGGTGCCAGATCATGATATTCCGCAAATAGGCCACCCAGCCGAAACTCTGACCGAGGATAATGACCGGATCGCTGCGGAAAAAACCATAGGCCATGATGGTACTGGCGCCCACGAAACTCAATATCCAGAAACCGACGGGCAAAACGGACTCGCCCCGTCGGTACGAATAGACAATCTGATAGATGAACCTCAACGTGAAGATGACCTGGCCTGCCGAACCGAACAGCAGCAACCCCGGCCCTACGTCGGGATTGCGGAAAAAGGATTGGAAGAACGTCCCCGCGTCATGCAGCACGAATCCCATGGCCACAAGCGGCGTGAGAAGGAGTCCTCCGACAAGGATGCGACGCCAGAAGACGGGAACAGGCTGCCAGATCCTTTTCCGGTTCATGTTCCACATGTAGATGTAATAAGTGATGAATTGTCCCAGAATGAGCGAAAAATCTTCACGGAACCAGCCGTAAACGGTAAGCAGGAACGCCCCCGCGATGCTCAATATCCAATAGACGTTGGGGCTTTGCACGCTTTTTTCACGTTCCGAAAGCAACCATTGAACCAACAGGCGCACCGAAAAAAGCAATTGCGCCAGGAAGCCGATGAGGTATATGCCCACGTTTTCTTGCGTGAACATCTTGTGGAACCAATCCTGGATGCCGGTCGCCAACAATATCGAGTGAATCATCACGTTCTGCCTGTTATCGTTTTTTCAAAAAAGGACGTGCGCCGCCTCGGATTTCAATCCGTAGACCGCGCAAGCCGGACGCATGACACGAAACCTTCCGCTTCATGTCGGGACGGAGCCTTTCCTGAGGCCCACCTCAAAGATAGCGCATTTCGATTACTTCGGAACATTTTTCTTGAAAACAGGCCCTATCGCCGGAATACGACGACATGGTTCCCATGATACAAAAAGAACCCTCAAGCATATTATTAATAAATTTTTACTTTTGCAACCACAAGACATCGCAAGGGAATGAACGTCATTTTTCGGGAAAACGGACGCAGGACCCGGTCGCGGACAAGACCGAGGCCTTGGGGCAACAGGACGCGCAAGCCGGACTTTTCCGGATTTTTCCGAAGCGCGAAAAAAGCCGGCAGGATACCGACGCCTTTTCTTTTCGTTTGTGTCTTTTCCGTCTGCTGTACGCCACGATGGCCTGGAAATGCCGTGCAAAGTCCCGATGCCGCACCTGTCTTTCCGCTCTACGCGGACGGCATCCATATCCCCTGCAACATGGCTCCGCTCAATTTCGTCCTGCCCGATTCGGTTCGAAAGACATTCGTCGAAATCGGCTCGTCCTGCACCAAAAGCCGTTTGAGGACGAAGCAGGAAGTATCGTTTCCGGAAAGATTCTGGAGAAAAGCCACCTCGGCCGCAAGAAACGGTCGAACGGATACGCTCCGCATGACGATCACCACGCGCGGCGCGTCGGGCCGCTACGTGCGGTATCCTGAAATACGCTGGATCGTCTCTCCCGACACCATCGACCCTTATCTCGCCTATCGTCTGGTACAACCTACGGCCGGAGCCTACAACACGCTTGAACTCAGGCAGCGATGCCTGGAAAATTTCGACGAAAAGGTGCTCATGTCGAACAAGGCGACGGGAAACAACTGTTTCAATTGCCATACTTACCATAACGGCGAGGCGAACCAAATGATGATCCACTTGCGCAAGCCCTCCGAAGGCTCGCTCTATTTCCACGACGGGGAAATCCGGAAAGTGGTCCTTCCATCGGCCGAAGACGCCTTGAAACATTGGCCGGATTCCTTGCGCATGCCGCTTCATTTCGTGTATGCGGCCTGGCATCCGCAAGGAGACTACATCGCTTTCTGCACCAACATCCTCGGCCTGAGCGGCTATACCGCCCACAAGCAATACGTGAACTTGTTCGACAGCGCGTCGAACATCCTGCTTTACCATCCCGGAAAACGTTTGGTCACGCTGCCGCCCGCCCTTTGGACAACTTCCCACGAGGAAACATGGCCCGCCTGGAGTCCTGACGGAAAGTGGCTGTACTTCTGCCGCGCAGCCAGATCGGACAAAGAACTGACACGGCGTTATCCGCAATGGGGCGAACGGGTGCTCCATACGCATTTCGACCTTTGCCGTATCGCCTTCGACCCCGCCACAGGCCTGTTCGCCGACACGGTGCAACTTCTGCTGAAGTCCGATACGGCCGAAAGTTATTCGGTGCCCCGGGTCCATCCCGACGGAAGACACCTCTTGCTGTGCCGAGGCTCGTTCAATTCCGTACCCTACCATTCGGCGGGAAACCTCCAACTGATCGACTTGGAAAATCTCGATGAAAAGGAAAATCCGGCGGAAATCCTCAATTCGGACGAATGCGAGAGCTGGCACGAATGGAGCGCGAACGGCCGCTGGGTGGTATTCAGCAGCAAACGCCACGACGGGCACTATGCCGCGCCTTTTATCGCCTATTTCAACGGCAAGACGTTCGAAAAGCCGTTCGTCCTGCCGCAACGCAGTTGTCGTTTCTATCAGACCAACCTGCGTTCCTTCAACCTGCCTGTCTTCACGCGCGACGCTTCCAAGCTCACGCCCGAGAAGGCCGCCTCGGGGAAACAATCGCCCGCCCTGGAGATCGAAGTGCGGTAACCTCTTTTATTATTAATAAAAATTTAACTTTGCAAATGAAAATTTGCGAAGTTCGTGGGCAATAAAATCCGTCGCGTATCGTCTTATCTGGCGGCCGCCTTGTTCTTGTGCGGCGGATGCTGGTTCTTTTACGAGTTGTTCTTGAGCGCGGGAAGGGATTCTTTCTTCTCGTTCCAATCCGATTTCCTGGCAGGTTTCATGCCCTGGAACGCGCCGCACAACATGTATCCCGGCGAAAAGCACGGCTTTTTCGATCTTCTGGCGGCGTTCATGGCGCAATTCTACAGAGGTTCGGGCGTGGCAGCGGTCATAGTGGGCGGCGGCCTGGCGTTCTGCGCGCTCCTTACTTTGGCTTGTCGGAAACTGTTCCGTTTCACAAGACGGAAAGCCGTCTTGTTCTTTCTGCCTTTGTTCTGGGCGGCGGTCTTCTTGGCTTTCCAGGTGAACCTGGCCCTGCGTCAGGAAACGGACTGGCTCGGCTTCAGGTATCACAAGCTCGACAGGCTGTTGAGGAAGACCGAACGTCTGGTGACGGAAAAACGCTACGAGGAAGCCTTGCAAGTCGCCGACACCTATTGGTTCTCGCATCCCTGCCCGATCGACGACGTGGTGAAGGGACAAAACACCCTGTATGCCGGGATGCCCGAAGCCGAAATCATGTTCCGTTCGGATCTGGCGGCCTACACGCGCGTGGCCTTGTCGGGCGCGCGCCGGCTCAACGATGACTTTTTCACTTATTACCGTGTGCCTGAAATCTACAACCGCATGGACGATTTCGGGGCGCGCGTCTCTTACAAGTGCGATGTCTTGCGCGGGCAGCTTACAGGCAACCATGTGCTGTCTTACAGCCAGGCGATGAACGTGATGGAAACCGGAGGATTAAGTTACGAAATGCTCGACAAGTCCGTCTTCTCGGCCTTGGTCTGTTTCCAATACGATTTGGCCGACAAGTACATACGCCTGTTAAAGGGTACGTTTCCTTGTCGGAAGAAAGCCGCGACATACGAAGCGGCTTCACGTCTTTTGCGAAACAAGGCCGACGTATCTTCTTCCGTCTCTCCGGATACGGAGGCGGCCTCTCTGGCGGCCGAAATCGAAAAGGAACGCGTCAAGGCTCCCAAAACGTACCTGCATCATGCCTCGGGCGAAAACGAGGCGCGGGAACTGTGGAGACAAAGTCCAGCTTCGCTCGAGAACCTGGAACGCGTCGCATTGGCGGACCTGCTCTACAAGAATGCCGACAGTCTTTTGGCCCGTATTCCCGCCTACCTGGAACTCGACGGACAACGGCCGCCCTACAAGCTACCGCGTGCCTGGCAGGAACTGATCTATGCGCTCTTGCAGGAAAATCCGGAAAAACTGGACGGAATCATGCCTTACATGGAAAACATGGCGTGGAACAACGAACTCTTGAAGCAGTGCGGCCTGTTCTACCAAGCAAGGGAGCGTTTGCGTCAAGGAAGCATGAATCCGCGACAAATCACGCAAAGTTTCGGACACACGTTCCTCTACAACTACTATTTCAGCCGTTTGGTGAACATGACGGAAGCCGAAGCGGCCAAACCTTTGGCACATTAGGAATGATACGTTTCTTGAACACGTGTTTCCGGCCGGCTTTTCCCGCCCTCATTTTGCTTCTGGCCGTTTCATGCTCCCGGGAACGACCGCGGAACGTGCGTCCGTGCGAAACGTACGCGCCGGTCTTTCCCGCCTACGGACACCACATCGAGATTCCTTGCAACATCGCGCCCTTGAACTTCACCTTGCCCGACAGCGTACGTCGAACGCAGGTCGAGGTGGCGTCTTCTTCGGCCGCCAGGACCTTTCATTTCCGGCGAAACGTGGAATTTCCGCCCAAATTCTGGAAAAGACTCACCGCTAGTGCCCGGCAAGGCCGTACCGATACGATCCGCATGAAAATTTCGGTTCAAGGCAAGACGGGATGGATCCGATACGCGACGCAAGAATGGATCGTACGCCCCCAACCCGTGGACCCCTATCTCACCTATCGTCTCCTGCCTTCCATCGAAGGTGCCTACAACGAGGAAAAAGACGGATACAATACGATGGAACTGCGGGAACGTAATCTGGAAAATTTCGACGAAAAAGTGTTGATTTCCAACAAGAAAATGGAAAGGAACTGCTTCAACTGCCATGTTTCGCCCAAAGGAAACGCGCAACAGATGATGATTCATCTGCGCCGCCCCGGTGAAGGTTCACTCCATATCGACGGGAACCAAGTGACCAAAGTGGTTCCGCCGGAGGCCGGAAAGGCGTTGAAGCATCTGCCCGATTCCTTGAAGATGCCGTTGAACCTGGTCTATTCCGACTGGCATCCCGACGGAAAATGGGTCGCTTTCAGTTCCAACATCATCGGTATTTACGGATATGCCGCCCACCATGCCTATGCGGACATATTGGACAGTGCCTGCAACATCGTCCTTTACAACACTTCGACCCGCAAATTGGTGTTGGACAAGACGCTTTGGACGACACGTTACGAAGAAACCTGGCCTGCCTGGAGCCCCGACGGAAAATGGCTTTATTTCTGTCGCACGCCTAAATTGCCGGCCGACACCACAAGACGTTATCCGGACTGGGGGGAACGGATCCGGCATATCCGTTTCGACCTTTGCCGGGTAGCATTCGACGCGGAAAGCGGAACCTTTTCGGATACCGTGCAGATAGTGGCCGCAGCGGGGAACAACCGCAGTTATTCCATGCCCTGCCTGCATCCCGACGGAAAAGGCCTTTTGGCTTGCATTGCCGACTTCAACTCCGTTCCTTACCATGCGAACGGGAACTTGACATGGATCGATCTGGAAAGACAACACGGCAAAGACCAGGAAAATCCGGCCGACGTCCTCAATTCGGAAGAATGCGAAAGCTGGCACGACTGGAGCGCGAACGGCTGCTGGACGGTCTTCGGCAGCAAACGGCAGAACGGCCACTACGAATGGCCCTATATCGCCTATTTCGACGGGAAACGCTTCGGCAAACCTTTCTTGCTTCCGCAAAGGAAAGGAAACTTTTACGAAAACTGCTTCCGCGTGTTCAACGTGCCGACATTCGCCCGCGAAACCTCGTCGCTCACACCGCAAAAGGCCGCCGAAGGGAAATACGCATCCGCCAAGGAAGCAAGCATCCGTGAAAACCTTTCCGAACAACCCCGTTCCGAGGAGTTTCCCGGCCGCACACACGGCCGAATGTAAAAAGCCCCGAATGGGGCACGAAAAGCCGGGAAAAACCGGATTTCGCACATCCGGAGGTCTTGATCCGAAAACGATCCGGATTTTTCACCAGACCTCCGCCATATTCCGCTTTCCGTCGTAATCCGTAGCGAATAAAGACCGGCGGACAGGTCGCCCCGACCCGACTTCTCCTGCCCTACCGTTCCCATGACGCAAAGGCCGGCGTCATGCCGGAAAAGGCCGATGACAGAAAACGGCTATTTTCCGCGCAAAAGGCGCTTTATTTCATCTAACTTGTTGAGTGCCTGTATCGGAGTAAGGCTGTTGACATCCAAGTCCAAAATTTCGTCGCGGATTTTTTCGAGTAACGGATCGTCCAATTGGATAAAACTAAGTTGATAGGGTTTATTAGATTTATTATCAATTATTTCTCTCCTATCTTCCAGGGGGTTCGGATCCGTTTTGACCTCCTGAGAATCGCCTGTATCGTTTTTCCCGGACATCCGATCGGATACGGACGCGGCATGAGAAGACAAAACGGCAGAAAAATCGCCGTCCAAATGTCGTTCGCGTTCTAAACCCGTCAGAATTTCCCGCGCCCTTTCCAATACGAATTTCGGCATGCCGGCCATTTGCGCCACATGTATCCCGAAACTATGTTCCGAACCTCCCGTTTCCAAGGTGCGCAGGAAAATCATCCGGCCGTTTTCTTCCTTCACCTTGACATGGTAGTTGCCGATGTGGGGAAAAGTGTCGGCCATGCGGTTCAATTCATGGTAGTGCGTGGCAAACAATACCTTGGCCTCCTTGCGTGGTTGTTCGTGCAGGTACTCGGCTATCGCCCAGGCAATGGAAATTCCGTCGTAAGTACTTGTCCCCCTGCCTATTTCATCAAGGAGAACCAATGAACGCGACGTCAAGTTGTTGAGAATGTTGGCGGTTTCGTTCATTTCGACCATGAACGTACTTTCGCCCAAAGCGATGTTGTCGGTGGCCCCTACACGCGTGAAAATCTTGTCGACCAGCCCGATAACGGCTTCTTGCGCGGGTACGAAACAACCTATCTGCGCCATAAGCACGATCAAGGCCGTTTGCCGCAACACTGCCGACTTACCCGACATGTTGGGACCGGTAATCATCATGATCCGGCAATCGTCATGTTTGAACGTAATGTCGTTCGGTACGTATTTCTGTCCCGGAGGAACATGTTTTTCTATGACCGGATGGCGTCCTTGCCTGATGTATAAATCGTATTCGTCCCTAATGACGGGGCGGACATATCCGTTCATCGTCGCCACATCCGAAAAGGAAACCATAACATCCAAGAAAGCAATCTTTTGAACGGATTCCTGCATACGTTTTATGAACGTTCCCGAATAACCGAGCAAGGTCTGGTAAAGCCGAGCCTCCACCGCAGTTATCTTTTCCTGCGCGGTAAGTACTTTTTCCTCGTATTCCTTTAAATCCTCGGTGATGTAGCGTTCGGCATTGGTGAGCGTCTGTTTCCTTATCCAGTCGGAAGGTACTTTTTCCTTGTACGACTGCGTTACTTCCAGGTAATAACCGTACACGTTGTTATATCCGAGCTTGAGGTTGGGGATACCGCTCCGCCGGGTTTCCTTTTGAAGAAGCTCGGCCAGGTATTCCTTGCCCGAGAAGGCTATCTTGCGCAATTCGTCCAGTTCCTCGTCCACGCCCTCGGCAATCACGTTTCCCTTGGCCAGCAAAGCCGGAGCCTCCGGATTGAGCCAAGCCTGCAAGTGGTCGGAAAGCTCCTGACAGGAGTCGAGCGTCCCGAGTTTCTCATACAATACGTTCTTCTTGCCTTGAACCTCCTTTTCCAGGTTTTCCGTCGCCCAAACGCGAATCTGTCGCAATACGTCCAATGAACATTTGAGTTGCCACAATTCCCTCGGCTGTATCTTCATGGCCGCCACCTTCGACAGCATACGTTCCAAATCTCCCATCTGCGCCAGGCGTTCGTGCAGCCAATCCGCCTGATCGCGATGATCCGTCAAGTATTCGACATGCGCAAGACGATATTCTATTTCCGTTACCTCTTTCAACGGAAGACATATCATACGACGCAACAAACGGGAGCCCATCGGTGTAGCGGTTTTGTTCAATACGGCGTACAATGAATTCTGCGCGGCCGGATCCGCATCCACATAAGAAGCCGAAGGTTGCAGGACTTCCAGGTTACGTAACGTGAACGCATCCATCCAAACGTACTTGTCCTCTACGATTTTTTGCAAGGAAGAAACATGCCCCGACATCTCATGCTTGCTCTCTATGAGATAATGCAGGCAGGAAGCGGCGGCAATCTGCGCGCAAGACATCTCTTCCACGCCGAAACCTTTCAAGGAATTGGTCTTGAAATGATCCAACAAAAGTCTTTTGGCGAAATCAGGCTTGAATACCCAATCTTCAAAAACGGTAATATAGTATCGGTTTCCGTAAACTCCACAAAATTCATCCCGATACGTTTTAGGCATCACCACTTCCGACGGTTGAAAATTATCCAACAATTTCCGAACATATTCCTCGTTTCCTTCCGCCACAAGGAATTCGCCCGTACTCACATCCAAAAACGCGATGCCCGTATTACGTTTTTTCTTTTCGAAATACGGAAAAATGCCGCAAAGGAAATTGTTCTTTCCCGTTTCCAGAAGACGATCGTTCATCGCGATACCCGGCGTAATAAGTTCGCTCACCCCCCGTTTCACCAATTTCTTGGTAAGCTTGGGATCCTCCAACTGCTCGCAAATGGCCACCTTGCCGCCGGCCTTCACCAATTTGTAGAGATAGGTTTCCAAGGCATGGTGCGGAAAACCCGCCAATTCGGTATAGGTATGGGAACCGCTCGCCTTACGTGTCAAGACGATGTTCAGCACCTTGGAAGCGAACACGGCATCTTCCCCGAAAGTCTCGTAGAAATCACCCACGCGAAACAACAAGACCGCTTCCGGATGCTGCCGCTTGATTTCATAGTACTGTTTCATCAAGGGCGTTTCCTGCTTGGTCTTCGCTCCTTTCGTGGAAGATGCCGGAAATTCGTTTTCCTTGCACGTTTCTTTGCTGTTTTCCATATCCTGTAAACTCCCGCTTATTTGTTAAGCCATATCAAAAGTACTGAAATATCGGCAGGTGACACACCAGGAATACGGGATGCCTGGCCGAGCGTCGCCGGTCTGATCCTACTTAATTTTTCCCTGGCCTCATACGAAAGCGAAAAAATATTCCGATAATCGAAATCGGGTTTCAACGGAAGATTATCGTACTTGGAAATTCGTTCCGCATTCTCTTCTTCCTTTCGGATATACGAATCGTATTTCATGCTTATCTCCACCTCGTCCAACAACTCGCGATAGTAAGGCAGGGACCGGTTCTTCCCTATATACGATTTCAAGCCTTCGTCCATTTCCATCAAACGCTCCAAACTAATCTGTGGACGTTGAAGCAAGGCGCTCAAACTTGTCTTCTGCATGATTTCGGAAGTACCCCAATCCTTTAATTTCCGGTTCACGTCCCCGGGTTCAGCCTTATGCGTCCCGATATACGTCTTTATTTTTCCACTATACGTTTTTTTATCTTCCAACCGACGCATTCTGTCTTCTTCGGCGATGCCCAACGCGTATGCCAAAGGCGTAAGCCTCTCGTCGGCATTGTCCTGCCGCAACAAGATACGATATTCCGCCCTTGAAGTAAACATCCGGTAAGGTTCGTCCACTCCCTTGGTCACCAGATCGTCTATCAAGACGCCGATATAGGCTTGCGAACGGCTCAACACGAAAGATTCCTTTTCATGAATATCCAGATGGGCGTTCACACCGGCCATGAAACCCTGGCCGGCAGCTTCTTCGTAACCGGTAGTCCCGTTCACCTGACCTGCAAGATAAAGACGATTTACTATTTTGCTTTCCAACGTCGCCTTAAGCTGGGTCGGATCGAAATAATCGTATTCTATCGCATAGCCCGGCCGGAAAATCCTGGCATTCTCGAAACCTTCTATCTTATGCAACGCGGCCACCTGGGTTTCTTCGGGCAACGAAGAAGAAAAACCGTTCAAATAATATTCATGGCTGAACCGGCCGCAAGGTTCAAAAAACAACTGGTGCCGATCCTTGTCGGCAAACCGGTCTATCTTGTCTTCAATCGACGGACAATAACGCGGACCACGTCCTTTTATCCTACCGGCGAACATGGGCGATTTGTCGAAACCGGTACGCAATATGTCATGTACCTCCGAATTGGTGTAGGCCAAAAAACACGACATCTGATCCTGGACGGAATCCGTATCGGAAAACGAGAACTTGGAAGGAACCTCGTCTCCCTTTTGCTCCGTCAAGACCGAGAAATCCACCGTCCTCGCATCCACGCGCACAGGCGTGCCCGTCTTGAGACTTTCCACCTTGCATCCCCGCTCACGCAACTGTTCGCTTAGACCGAACGAAGCGCTTTCCCCCATCCTGCCGCCCGCATAGGATTTTTCTCCGATATGGATCTTTCCGTTCAAGAAAGTACCTCCGGTAAGGATTACCGCCTTGGCAAGGATCTCTGTTCCGCAATGCGTTTTCACCCCTGCCACCGAATCGCCCTCGAAAAGGAATTCCGTCACCACGTCTTGACGAATATCCAAACCCGGAATCGTTTCCAACAACCTTCGCCAATGGGACGAAAACCGCCACATGTCACATTGGGCACGCGGACTCCACATGGCGGGACCCTTCGAGCGATTCAACATGCGAAATTGCAAAGTCGACTTATCCGTGACGATTCCCGAATAACCGCCCATCGCATCGATTTCCCGTACAATCTGACCCTTGGCGACTCCCCCCATGGCCGGATTGCACGACATATAGGCCATCCTGTCTATTTGCATGCTCAACAACAGCACGCGGCTTCCCAAATGGGCCGCCGCCGCTGCCGCCTCACATCCGGCATGACCGCCCCCCACCACTACTATGTCGTAATCCAACTTCATCGCCTTACCCGTTTTTTCACTTTCAAATCATCATAGCCCGGAAAACATGCCGCCAACATTTCGTCTTCCTTTTCATGAATGGCCTTTTCTTCTTCCGGGGTCTTATCCTTGTATCCTGCCAAATGGAGCAGCCCATGAATCATCACCCGATTCAATTCGTCGATATGTTTCACGTGAAACATTTTTGCATTTTCCTTGATACGTTCGATACTGATATATATGTCGCCTGAAACCGGCCGACGATTTTTTCCTCTCGACCTGTCCGATAAAAAAGAATCCCCCATGGGAAAATCTTCATCCGTCAACGTATAATCAAATGTTATGACATCCGTCAACGTATCATGATCCAGATATTCCTTGTTCACTTTCAAAAGGTATTCATCCGAACAAAAGACATACGTGATTCCTGTTGAAACGCAACCCAAACGTTCCAATACCTTCAACAAGCGGACCCGTGTCTCGTTTCGACGCATAAAACCCACCTTGAAATCTTGTTCGATAAACGTAATCTCTTTCATTTTAACATTTTATAAGGGTGTTTCACGTGAAACACCCTATGATTCAAATTATTTTTCTTCCATGTCAAATAAAAAATCCTGCACTTTTTTCTTGTAGTACGGACGCATTTCCGGATAAGAAAACCGAAGCAGGTCGTTTCCCGGCATCTTCTTCTTGATATGATCTTCCAAACTGTCACCCAGGAAAGGATCGAAGACATCCCCCTCCTTCGCATCCCGTTTATCGTCTCTTTCACGTTTCAATTCGGCATTCTCCGCTTCCAACAAACGACTCTCTATGTTCTTCTGCCGAGAAAGGACCTGATCGTTCAGGATACGGTTCACCAAATCGCGTTCGGTACGCTCCATATCCCCTAAGACTTGATTATACAAACCGGAAGACCCGGGATTATTCTGTTTTTCCTTTTGCATCTTTTCTTGGAACATCCGTCGGATCATTTCCTGTTTGGCGGCTGCCCGTGCAAAGGCTTCCGAAACTTTTTCATCCGATACCTCGCCTCCTTGTGAATTTCCCGACTCGCCGGACTTTGTCTGTTTGTTGGACGAAGTATTCTGACTCTTGCCTTCTTTTTGCATTTGCTGCAACATTCTTTTCAATTCTTCCAACTGCCGGTTCAAGTCATTCTGCATTTGTTGCAGAGACGGCTTGTTTTGTTTTTTCATCATCGATTCCATGGACGGGACATGCATGGAAGCACTTTTTTCACCAGGCTTCGGACAAGACATTTGCGGTTGTCCCCGTTGTTTCTTCTTGGAAGATCCGCTTTTTCCTTTCATGTTCATTTTCTGTTGCATCCTGTCCAAGGATTCGGAAAGCAACAGGGCCAGATTATTGAGCGAAGTCATGGTATATTGCTGACGGGCCAAGGCTCGGCTATTGGCGGTATTGTAATGCTGATAATGAATATTGTTCATCGCCAAAAGCAAATCCAAGGTTTCCTGGCTATACGAAAGCATGTTCCTTACTTCCTGATTCGTGGAAAGGGCTACTTGCGGCTGACGCCGGGATATGGCATTTATGCTATCGGCCAGAAAGCGTATTTCCATATTCAAGGCCGATTGTTTCCTGATTTGTACGGCATAACGCGGATCATTCAAATAAGTCTTTCCCAACGATTCCATCAAGTTCTCCTGGCTAACTGAAACACGAACCGTGGATTTCAACAAAATTCTCAGGAAATCGGCATCTTCCGCTTCATTCTCCTCCTCTATCCGTTCCATCTGGCTCATGAGGTTTTCAACCAATTCCTCAAGACTTTCATCCGTTCTTCCCTGAGTCTTCTCGGCCGATTTCCTGTCATTTTCCTGCAATCGGGAACGTGTGTCCTTCATGTTCTTCCGTACCTTTTCCAAAAGGGAATCCGGTTTGAAAAACGAAGTGGATTTTTCCAAATCCGAATTCAAATCTTCCAATTTCTCGAGATCTTTCTGCAACCGTACCCTTTCCTTTTCCAAGTCTTGTTGCAGGGCGAGCATGCTGTCCGAAGGATATTCTTTCCTATTGGAAACCTGTCGCATCCGGCTGCTCACATCCCTGCTTCTTTCAAGAAGTTTCTTGGCATCCCCTACGGATTGACGAAGTTTGTTTTCAAACTCCAAGTATTTGTATAAGTTTAAATTACGTTCAATTTCAGAACGCAAGGCATCTTTTTGCCGTTTCACGTCTTCCAAAACGTCCGTTAATTTTTCCCGAGGAGCATTTTGACGCATCAACTCTTGCAATTCCTCCAACTTCCGCATCGTCTTTTCGTCAAAAAGCTTGTCCATCAATTCCTGCAACTGGCGTTGTTTTTCCTGCAATTCCTTGTCCGTCTCGAGCAATTCGTTTTCCAGACGCTGTTTTTCCCTTATTTCCTTTGAAAGCCGCTGATAATTCCGCCTTAACTCCTCTTGTTGTCCGAGCAACCATTCCACACGTTGCCTGTCTTCCCAGGAAATCTGTTTCCTTGATATCAGATCTTGAAGCAACTTGTCCAGTTCCTTCTCGAAATTTTCAACCGATTTCAAGGAAAACGAAAACTTGTCATTCACCGAAGCGGATGTCTTTCCTAACTCTTCCCTTACTTCCTCTTCCGAAATCTTCCGATATGAGAATACGGACGAATAAGCTGCCTTGAAAGGATGGAACGCGTCATTGTCACGCACCTCGAACCCGTAATCGAATACATCGCCCGGTTGAGGATGGAACGCGTCGATGTCGAAATAATACGTGAATTCCTGGCTTGATTCGGAAGGCTTCGTTTCCAAGGTATCGGAAAACGTCCAATCGCTTCCTTTTTCCGCATTGGAACAAGAAAGTTTGAATATCAACGAATGAAAACCATAGTCATCGCTTATCATTCCATGGAAATACCTGCGATAAAACCGGTTGCTGTCAAAAATCTGGACTGCCTCGATACGCGGATACAGGTCGGGCAGACATTCTATGGAGAAAGACAGGGTATCCGTTTTGACATCTCCGAAAGCTTGAGGTAAAAAAAGATAATCGCAAGACCGGAATATCTGCTTGGAAAAAGAAAAAAAAGGTATCTGTGCCGCCGTTTTCTCAAAACCGGATGTATCGTCTTTGGCAGAGTTTTTTTCCATGAATCCCACCGAAAGTTCCTTGGCATGATCCATTCTTATCTCCCAATCAACCTTTGTACCTGAAGGAACACTGAAATTCAACGAATTCGACAATACTTCCGGTTTCTTTCCCATGTAGGAAGGATAACGCAAGGTTACACGCATCTCCGAAATGAGAGGCTTGTAGTCTACCCGTATAACATAATCCCGGCTCTTGTATTTTCCGCTTGAAATCCGGAACCTGATCTGGCTTTGGACTTTTTTGAACGTATATGAAAACGAATTGGGAGAATTTTTCCGGCACTCGGCCACCCTGTCCTCGGTATGGATGAATATCTTATCCGGCAATATTTCACCTTGTACATGGAGATGCAGGACGAAATCTTCTTCATAGGCGACACGCCATTTCTTGTTTTCCACATTTATCGAAAAAGGAAATTCCCTTTCGAAATGTTGATTGTAACGGACAATCCGCTTGGAAGAACCTATGACTTTCGGATTCGTCAGGTAAACGACGGCGAACAATATGGAAACCATGAAGAAAAACAAGATATATTTCACGTTCGTCTTGAACTTCACTACCTTTTCAAAACGATAGGAAACGAATTTCGTGCTGGTCTGTTCGATGGCGGCTTCAAGCAGTCTCGAAAAGGAGGAATTCCATTCGACTCTCGATTTGAGGTCAAGGACGTTATAAAGCTTGTCGTCCAACTCGGGATAACAAACGGCCAGATAACGCGCCGCTTGCTCATGGCTCATACGTTTGAACCATCCCCTGCCCTGTCCGAACGGATAAACGACCATTATCGAAAAACCTGTTACGAACAATATCACGAACATCCAGAAAAACCATTTCCTGACGTTTCCGGACAAGAACGAGAAATATTCTATGAGACAGGAAACAAGGAATGCGGATAATCCGACGGCCAAAAGCACGAACAAGCCTTTCCATGCACGATTCATGTAGAAACGCTGCAAGAAGATGTCCAGTTTGCTTATGAAATTATCGTATGCGGTCATTTTGAAAGACTATCCGGCCTTTTCTACAAAAGTGTAAAGTTACGTTTTTTGAGGCTTTGAAAATGGTTCTTCGAACGGATCGATTCACTACCCATTGTCATTTCACGTTCTCTCGTCTTATCAGTCATTTAGCTTTTGTTAACAATGTATATTATTGATATTCTTAGATTTTAAAAATTAAAATAAAAATAAGGGATAATAGTAGCCTTAGTAGGCCTGTTGAAACGGTGGATAATTTTTTCATCCATGAATTATCATTTCTTATCCACAGGTCATGCTCGTTTATCGATAGTTAATAAACAAAAAAGAATATTGATAAACAATATTTTACGTAAATTACGAACATGTGTTGAAATCAAACGGTATCAAGTTTTCAAACCTTTCATCTTTTAACATTTTTTTAGTTAAAAATGCTTGAAATCGTTTGATAAGATCTTAATGGACGTTAATTTCTTTTTCCTTGTTTTTTATCAACTGCCGGTTAACCGTTTGTCCACATGATGTAAACAATATATTGACAATAATACACCGTTTGTCTTTTATCGGATGACGGATGCGTTTTCCTTCTCAAATTCACGAGAGTCGTCTTTTTTTCGGGCGTCACCGATGATTCTTTTGATAAAACCGGATTTGGCTTCGGTATAACCGTCCCTGTCGTTTTTGTATCGAATCAGAAGATTTGTTTTCAGTGCTTCATATTCACGGGATGCCGTCGGGTCGTTATTGAGGTGATCGCGGAAAAGAATTTCATCGTTATCGCCGAAAGCATGGAAATGGATATGGAATACTTTTTTGGCATATCCTTCGGGCGTATATCCTTTATTGAAACTCATGCGGGTATCGGAAGACGACATGCATATATATCCTGCCGCTTCCATTTCCGCTTTGATACGTTGCCAGTCGGTATCGGGAGCAATTTCCACGAGAATATCGATTATCGGTTTGGACATGATGTCCGGTATGGCCGTGCTGCCGATATGGTTGATGATGGGAGAATATTCCGAAAGTATTACCGACAAATCGTTGATTTCTTCTTTCGCCCATTTTTTCCACTGCTTCCGATGCGGAGTCAGGACGATGGGAAATAAGCGCCATAGTTCTTCCAACGTCATGTCTTCGAGCGCCTTCTTGTTTGAATGGTTTTCCATGCATCTCCGTGTTTGCGAAGCGTCTTTCGATAGTTTTCCGTCTTAGGTCTATTCCACGGCGAGCACCAGTCCTTTCAGGTATTCTCCTTCGGGATGATAGATGTTTACCGGGTGGTCGGCGGGCTGTGAAAGTTGATGGAGGATACGTACGTCGCGACCGCTTTGTGCGGCCGCGCTGAACACGGCCAGGCGGAAATCCTGACGTGAAACGGCCTGTGAACATGAGAACGTGAAAAGGATACCGCCAGGTGCCATGTTCTTGAATGCGATCGCATTGAGTTTCCTATAGCCTTGCAACGCCTGGCGAAGCGCGTCGTGATGCTTGGCGAAGGCAGGCGGATCGAGTATGACAAGATCGAAGTCCTTTCCTTTTTCGCGCAAATAGTCGAAAGCGTCGCAAGCCACGGCTTGGTGAGGCGCCTTTTCTCCGAAATTCAACGTCACGTTCTGTCTTGTCAATCCGATGGCTTTTTCGGAACTGTCAACGGAAACCACCTTCTTTGCTCCGGCACGCAAGGCATAAAGCGAAAAGCCGCCCGTGTAGCAAAACATGTTCAATACACGCTTCTTGGCGGAGTAACGCTCCACCAAAGCGCGGTTTTCACGTTGGTCGACGAAGAATCCCGTTTTCTGGCCTTCCATCCAGTCCGGATAAAATCTCAATCCGTTTTCCATGGCCATGGGCCTTTCTTCATGTTCCCTGCCTGTCAGGTATCCGTCTTCCGGTTCCAGGTCTGCCTTGAAAGGCAAGGTGTTTTCCGACTTGTAGTAGATGTTTCCGATGAAATCGGAACATTCTTTCATGATGGCGTCGGCTATCAGTTGCCGGTCCAGGTGCATTCCCGGCGAGTGCGCCTGCATCACGGCCGTGTTTCCGTAAATGTCCACTACCAGACCCGGAAGGAAATCGCCTTCTCCGTGGATGAGCCGGAACGTATCGTTGTCGGGCCGGATCAGGTTCAGGTTCCTGCGCAAGGCAAGCGCTTTTCGTATGCGTCGCCGGTAAAAATCCTTGTCGATGACATCGGGCACGAAGGAAAGTATGCGTACGGCGATGCTGCCCACTTGCGTATGACCGATACCGAGGAACTCGCCTTGTGATGAATGCACCTCCGCCTTGTCGCCTTCTTGCAACCTTCCGCCCTGCACGTTGGCGATGGCACCGGAAAATACCCAAGGATGAAATCTTTTGAGCGATTCTTCCTTGCCTGGCCTTAATATGATTTTCGGATACATGTTCTTTCGGTTTATTGGAAATCAGATTTCATGCCTGGAAGCCACTTTCAACCGCACCCAAAGCCGGCCGGGAACGAGTTTCCAGAAGAAAACGAGCATGCGGTAACGCCAATCCACGACGGCGACCCGCCGTTTCCTTTCGATGGCCCGCACGATATGTCTTGCCACATCTTCCGCCTTGAGTCTTAGCGGATAACGGCTGCCTTTGATCAAGTCCGTGTCCACGAATCCGGGTCGGATGTCGGTGAAGGAAACCGGCAATCGCCGGATGCGGGCCAGTTGTTCCAGGCATTCCAGGTAATGGCTTTGAAAACGCTTGGAGGAAGAATAGGCCGGTGCCGCGCCCAGACCTTTGGTTCCCGCGATGCTGCTTATGACGGCGATTTGCCCGTGCTTGCCGGGATGTCCGGCCAAATGCCGGAACGCGGCCGTGAGCATGCGGGTGAACCCCATGCCGTTGGTATTTATCGTCGCCAGTTCCTTTTCCACGTCCAGCTCCACGTTCTGGTAACCGATACCGGAACTGTGGAAATAAAGGTCCATTCCCCCCGTTTCCGTTATCAATTCGTCGAGCAGACGAGGCGCGTCCCGGTCGGTGACGTCGATCTGTTTCACCGCCTTCACTTGCGGGATTTCCTGTCTTGATTGTTCCAAGAGCCCGATGCGGCGTCCGGCCAGGCCAAGTTGCCAGCCGCGAGCCGCCAGCTGCTTGGCCACTTCCTTGCCTATTCCGGAAGTGGCACCCATGATTATCGCCTTTTTTTCATTTTCCATGATGTCGATACTTCACGACAAAGATACGGAATAAGCCTTTTTTACTTCTATTGGATATAAATCCGTAAATTTGTGGTTACGCGCTCCCCAAGGCGTGAAATAAAAAGGTTTTACAAACGGAGGACGTCACTATGGACTTTGTATCGGAAATCAACGCGTTGCGCAAGGAAAAAAACGCGATCATTCTCGGCCATTATTACCAGATACCCGAAATACAGGACATTGCCGACTATATAGGTGACAGTCTGGCTTTGGCTCGTCGCGCGGTGGAAACCAAGGCCGACATCATCGTCTTTGCCGGCGTCCACTTCATGGCCGAAACCGCCAAGATCCTCAATCCCGGCCGCAAGGTGCTTTTGCCCGACCTGGAAGCCGGTTGCTCGTTGGCGGATGCCTGCGACGCGGACGAACTGGCGAAGATGAAAAAGGAGTTTCCCGATCACAAGGTGATTTCCTATGTGAATTGCTCGGCGAAGGTAAAGGCACTCTCCGACGTGATCTGTACTTCGGGCAACGCGCTCAAGATCGTGGAAAGTTTTCCCAAGGACGAGAAGATATTGTTCGTTCCCGACCGGAACCTGGGCGCGTATATCAACCGCAAGACCGGACGCGACATGAAGCTCTGGCCCGGCAGTTGCCAGATTCACGACGTGCTCAATGCCGAGAAAGTGCTCAAACTCAAACTTTCCAAGCCCGAAGCCAAGGTAATCGCCCATCCCGAATGCAATCCGGCGGTGTTGGAAATCGCCGATTTCGTGGGTTCCACCGCGGCGATGCTCAATTTCATCGTCAAGGATTCCTCGCGCGAATACATCGTGGCCACCGAAACGGGCATCCTGCACCAGATGCGCAAGCTGACGCCCCAGAAAAAGTTCTTCGTGGCCACCAACGACGAAACTTGTCTTTGCAACGATTGTCCGTACATGAAACTCAACACGATGGAAAAGCTGTATCGTTGCCTGAAAGACGAAACGCCCGAAATCATCTTGGACAAGGAATTGATGGACAGGGCGCGCAAGCCCATCGAAACCATGCTGAGACTTAGCTGACATGAGGCTCGCACTTCTCTTATGCTTTTTCCATTGGCATGTGGAGGCCGACACGGTACCTGCCGGAGCCGAATTCAAGCAGTTCTTTCACGACAACGGCGTGGTTTCCGCCCAAGGGTATTTTTTGGACGGACAGCCCGAAGGGGTATGGAAAAACTACGACCGGGAGGGCAACCTGGTATCGGAAGGTTCGCGCAAGAACCTGCAACTGCACGGAAAATGGACTTTTTATCAGGACGGGCGGGCGGTTCGCGAGATTCATTATGTTTCCGGCCGCAAGGAAGGCGCCAGCATCCATTATTATCCTGGTCGCATCGTATATGAGAACTTCCACGCCGACACCTTGCAGGGACTGCGCCGCGTGACCGATACCGCAGGCAGGCTTTTGCAGACCACGCGTTTCGTGGATGGTCTCGAAGAGGGATTCGACAAGCGTTATGGCGCGTATGGCGAGGTGACGGTGTTCACTTTTTTCAAGAAAGGCATGATTTCTTTCCGTCAGGCGGCGAACCGTCGCGACGGAACAGGCAAGCGGCAGGGCGAATGGAAGGATTTTTACGAAAACGGCTTGCTGCATTGGGAATGCACGTATCAAGACGATCTGAAAGACGGCTACTACAAGGAGTACGACAGTCTGGGCAACTTGCTTGTCTTGCGCAAGTATGTGTCGGGAATATGGCAGGAAGAAGCGCCCGAGATCGCCCGTATGGAAGTGCATACCGAATATTACGCCAACGGGATGCCCAAGTTCAGGGTGGGCTACCGGAACGGAAAACCCGAGGGAATCTGCCGTCAATACGACAGTTTGACGGGCAAGGCCGTACGTGGCATTTTTTTCAGGGAAGGCGTGGTGGTCGGCAGTGGTCCGGTAGATGAAAACGGCGATTTGCGGGACGACTGGAAAGAATATTATCCGGATGGCAAGTTGCGTTGCACGGGGCATTACTACAAAGGACGGAAATACGGCAAATGGAGATATTATTATCCGGACGGCAAGCTGGAGCAAGAGGGCGAATACCGAAACGGCAAATACGACGGACGCTGGGTCTGGTATTTCCCTGACGGGGAACCGCGTCTGGAACAGGAATATTATCACGGCAAGCTCGACGGTCTGAACATCGAATACGGCGACAGTCTCCAAGTAGTGGCCAAGGGCAATTACAGCGAGGGACTGGAAGACGGGAAATGGGAATATCTCAACGGAAAGGAGTTCACCGAAGGAAACTATGACATGGGCGAAAGGAACGGGATATGGAAGACCTATTGGAACGAACGGGGAAAAAACAAGCGGCTTTCGTTCCAAGGTTCGTATGCCAACGGCCTGCCCCACGGGCAACATCTTCATTTCGACGAAAACGGCGTGTTGAGAAAGGAAGAATACTATCGCTTGGGTGCCAAGACGGGAACGTGGATTTACTACGACAAGGACGGCAATCCCGAAATGCGCGTGAAGTACGACCGAAATGAAGAAGAAACACGTTACAACGGCAAACGGACGCTTTCGAGGAAGGAAGAGGAAGAATACGCCAAGGAGGAGAGGGAATGACTTCCTTGTCCGTAAAATGTGAAAAGACATGCCAGACACAGGAAATCCGACATCTTTTTCCAAGAAAAGGCTGACGTTGATCGCCGGGCCGTGCAGTGCCGAAAGCGGCGAGCAAGTGCTGGCCGTGGCGGAATTTTTCTCAAGGTATAACGCGTCCGGTCCGCGATTGCCGGTAGATGTTTTCCGTGCAGGCGTCTGGAAGCCGCGAACTCGTCCCGGTTCGTTCGAGGGCATGGGCGAACCTGCCTTGGCATGGTTGGCCGACGTGAAAAAGACATATCATTTTCCGTTGGCCACCGAAGTGGCCAACGTGAAACATGTGGAATCATGTCTCAAATACGGTATCGACCAGTTTTGGATAGGTGCCCGTACGACGGGAAACCCGTTCTTGATGGAAGAGATCTCGCGTGCCCTGCAAGGATGCTCCCATCCTGTCTGGATCAAGAATCCCATCAGTCCCGACCTGCCTCTGTGGCTGGGTGCCGTCGAGCGCGTGGCGAAATACGTCCGAGGACCCGTGGGTGCCGTCCACAGGGGATTCGGCATGTACAATTCGATGCCGTACCGTAATACGCCCTTGTGGGAAATCGTCGTGGAACTGAAGCAGAAGCATCCCGACATTCCCCTGCTGTGCGACCCGAGCCATATGGGCGGAAAACGCGAGTTTTTGCGGGAACTGGCGCAAAGCGGCCTCGACCTGGAAATGGACGGCCTGATGCTGGAGGTGCATCCTTTTCCCGACCGGGCCTTGAGCGATGCCTCGCAGCAACTTGATTTCGGACAATTCGAAAGCTTGGTGGACGGCCTGGTGTTCCGCAACGCCGATTGCAGTTCGACCAAGATAAACGGCATCCGTCATATCTTGGACGACGTGGACGACAGTCTGGTGCGGCTTTTGGCGCATCGCATGCAGTTGGTGAAGGAACTCGGCCAGCTCAAGAAGGAAGGAAACATTTCCGTCTTGCAATTCGGACGGTGGAACGAGGTGGTGCGGCGAGTGACGGAACTGGCCAAGGGACAAGGCCTGGACGAGGAATTCATCCGTCGGATCCTGAACTGCATCCATTCGGAGGCCATCCGTCTGCAAAAGGACATATTGCGCGAATCTTGACGGCATCCGGCCGGATAATCGAAAAGGCGGAACCTTTCTTGCCATGGTAAGAACCGGATCAACCCCGGTTCGGCCTTCGGCAAGGAAAGTTCCGCCTTCCGTTTCAAACAGGTAGCGTGCCTATTTCACGGGAATTTCGGCCAAAGTGGCCACCAGATAATCCCAGAAGCGTTTCACGGAGGCTATATTCACCTTTTCGTCGGGAGAATGCGGATGAACGATGGTGGGACCGAACGAGATCATGTCCCAGTTCTTGTAGACGCCGCCGAACAAGCCGCATTCCAGACCGGCGTGGATGGCCATGATTTCAGGTTCCTTGCCGTAAAGCTTTTGATAAACTTCCTTCATTACTTTCAGGATGGGAGAATCCATGTCGGGTTTCCAACCCGGATAAGCGCCGCTGAACTCGGCTTTCGCGCCGGGAACGAGATCCACCACGGCCTGCATCATGCGGGCGAGGTCTTCCTTGGCCGTATCGACCGAAGAACGCAACAAGCAGGAAACGACCCCTTGGCAGGCATTTCCCTTGTCCTCCAGTTTCACGATGGCCATGTTGACGGAGGTTTCCACCAGGCCGGGCATGGAATCGCTCATGCGGATCACGCCGTCGGGCAAGCCGTAGACCAGGTTGCACAAGCGCGTCGTGGCTTGCGCCGTCAGGGCTTGTCCGGGAAGTCCGGTGCCTTGGCAGGAAAGCGCGTAGTCGGGTTCCACCGCGCTCAATTCGGCCTTGGTTTCGGCAAGGAACGTATCCACGATGGTCTTCAACCCGCTTTCCTTGGCTTTGGGTAACACGATGACGGCAAACGACTCCCGGGGAATGGCGTTGCGCAAGCTGCCGCCGTCGAGGCTCGCCAGACGGGCGTCCACCTCGCGCAGACGGACCAGAAGACGGTTCATCAGCTTGTTGGCGTTGCCTCTTCCCAGAATGATGTCCATGCCCGAGTGTCCGCCCTTGAGGCCAGTGAGGCTCAACTTGAAGGCGGCCATGTCGTTGTTCGTGTTTTCCTTTTCCAAGTCCACGCGGATGGTGGCGTCCAGGCCGCCGGCGCAGCCTACGTAAAGTTCACCTTCGGTTTCGGAGTCGAGGTTGAGCAGGATGTCGCCTTTCAACACGCCGCCTTGGAGGCCGAACGCACCGGTCATGCCCGTTTCCTCGTCGGTGGTGACCAGCACTTCGAGAGGACCGTGTTTCACGTTCGAGGATTCCAGCACGCTCATGGCCGCCGCCACGCCCATGCCGTTGTCGGCACCCAACGTGGTTCCGTCGGCCGTGACCCATTCGCCGTCCACGTAGGCTTCGATGGGATCGGTGAGGAAATCATGTTTCTTGTCGGCGTTCTTTTGGGGCACCATGTCCATGTGCGCCTGCAAGATCACGCCCTTGCGGTTTTCCATGCCGGGAGTGGCGGGCTTGCGCATGATGACGTTTCCCGTTTGGTCTACTTCTGCTTCGATGCCGTGCTTCTTGGCGAAATCCACCAGGAACGCGCGCACTTTTTCTTCATGCTTGCTCGGGCGCGGCTGTCGGGTAAGCCCGTAAAAGTTCGTCCAGACATTCTGAGGTTCGAGTGCGGAAATGTTCTTGTCCATGTCGTTTAGTTTTGAATTTCAAAAAACCGTGCGGCGTCTTTGTCGCCGCAGAGGGTAAAGTTACTAATATTTTGTTCCCGGAAGGCGGATTCACGGCATCGTCCTTGTCACCGGGCCGTATCGGATCCGTCCTTTTCCTCGTCGAAGAACCTGGCCAGGGAGGCCAACGCGCGTCCCCGGTGGCTGATGGCGTTCTTGGCCTTCAGGTCCAGTTCGGCGAAACTTTCGGCAAAACCGTCGGGACGGAAAACAGGATCGTAGCCGAATCCTCGCGAGCCTTGCCTTTGGGGAAGTATCCGCCCTGTCACTTCGCCTTCGAAATAGTATGTGCGTCCGTGCAATATCAGGCATATCACGGTGCGGAAGCGTGCCTGGGGGTCTTTCCCTTGTAATTTGAGCAACAACCTGTCGATGTTTCGGTCGAAAGTCGGATCGGGCAGCCGCAACGATTGCGGATCGGGCTTTCCGGTTTGCTCGAAGTCTTCGGGCATGTTGGCATAGCGCGCCGAATAGACGCCGGGACGATTGCCCAAGGCCGGTACTTCCAGGCCGGTATCGTCGGCAAGGCAGTCCACGCCGTATTTGCGATGAATGAACATCGCCTTTTGCAGGGCGTTTCCTTCCAAGGTATCGGCCGTTTCCGGAATGTCGCCCGTGAAATCCAGGTCGTCAAGTCCTTTTATGACATATTTTTCCGAAAATGACGGAATGTTTTCAAAAAAGGATTTGATTTCTTCTTTCTTGTGCGCGTTGTGCGTGGCTATGTAGATGGTCGTCATTTCAATTTCCGTTTTCGGCCGTCAGGAGTCGTTTGATTTCTTCGGGATCCTTGCAAAGGATGTAAAGGTAATCCTTCTGCTGGAGCCGTGTTTCGCCTATAGGAACGATGTAGTCGCCGCGGCGCAGTATCATCGTCACGCGCGTTTTTTCGGGCAAGTCGGCCTCCAGCAAGGTCTTTCCGTCCAAGGGAGATCCTTTTTCGATTTCTATCTCGAACATTTCGGTCTTCGTGTCCAGGTTGCGCCGTGCCATGAGACCCGTAGGCAGGATGATGGCCAGATGAAGCTTGCGCGCCATCCAGGGAATCGAGGTTCCTTGCAAGGCCATCGACAGGAAAGAGATGAAGAACACGATGCTGAAGATCATGCCCGATTTCTCGAGTCCGGCGATGAGGGGATAGGTGGCGAACACGATCGGAGCCGCGCCGCGCAAGCCTACCCATGAAACGAACAACTGTTCTTTGAACGGCGTTTTCTTGAAGAACGACAGGCAAAGGAACACGGCCAGAGGACGGGCCAGGATGATGATGAAGCCCGATATGGCGAGTCCTGTCCATTTTATGTCCCATACTTCGCCGGGAAAAACCAGCAAGCCCAACGTGAGGAAAAGGATCAGCTGCATCAGCCAGGCGTAGCCGTCGAAACTTTCCACGATCGCGCTGCGGTGCGTGAGTTTCTTGTTGCCCAGGATGATGGCCGAGATATAGACGGCCAGGAACCCGTTCCCGCCGATGAAATCGGTGAACGAATAGGTGAACAACATCAGCGCGATGGCCAGGACAGGATAAAGTCCGGTATAGCTGATGCGGATGCGGTTGATGATGATCGTGGAGAGTTTTCCCATGACGAAGCCCATGAAGACGCCCAGGAAAAGTTGAAGAAGGAACCTCAGCAGGGCGATCGGCCAGGAAAAACTTTCCAGTCCTACCATTCCCACGAAGAAAGTGGTGAGGAGGAATGCCACGGGGTCGTTGCTGCCGCTTTCGAATTCCAGCAAGGGTTTGAGGTTGTTCTTGAGGGAAAGGTTCTTTGAATTCAAGATGTTGAACACCGCCGCCGCGTCGGTGGAGGAAACGATGGATCCCAGCAGGAACGATTCCGTCCACGAGAAGTCGGTAAGGCATTTCACGAACAGGCCCGTGAAGACCGCCGTAAGCAGCACGCCCAGCGTCGAAAGCGTCATGCCTTTTCCCAAGATGGGCTTGATGCTTTTCCATTTGGTGTCCAGTCCTCCCGAAAACAAGATGAAGCAGAGTGCCGTGATGCCGATGAATTGTGCGGTACCGGCCTGGTCGTAACCGAACTGTATCTTGCCGATGCCTTCCGATCCGGCCAACATACCGATACCCAAAAACAGGATCAAGGCAGGGACACCGATTTTCGATGAGGTCTTTCCGGCCAGGATGGCAAAGAACAAGAGCAAGGAGACGATAAGGATGACGTTATGGATGGTTATAACCACAGCGGCCGGTTTTTGTGCGGATGAAGGGACTCGAACCCTTAAGCCTCTCGGCACCAGATCCTAAGTCTGGCGCGGCTACCAATTACGCCACATCCGCTGGCTTTGCTTGACCTTGCTTTCAAAAAAGCAAAATGACACACAAAGTTACAAAAAAACCGGTCCCTCATGACGGACCGGTTTCTTGTCGGTGTCGTTTTTCCGGCACGCGCTCCTTAGCGGGCGGAAATCATGGACCATTCCGATCGATTCCTTGTCCGGCTTGACAAAAACGTGGTCGAGGAAGCGGAAAATATTCGGGAAGGCTTCCTTTTTCGCCATATCTGCCGGCTTTATGTATATTCGTGAGCCTGAACGGAAAGACAAAGAAAGAATGACGAACTTGCAGATTCAACAGACCGATGACGGTAGCCATACCCTTTATTGGCCGGAAAAGAACGAACACTACCATTCCGTGCACGGTTCGGTGCAGGAGGCGCGTAAAGTCTATGTCGAAACGGCCTTGGTGCCCGCCATGGATGCCTGCATGTCTGCCGGAACAGACACGGTACAGGTTTTCGAAATGGGTCTGGGCACCGCGCTCAACGCTTGTCTTACGTTGCAGGAAGCCGAAAAACGCCACATGAAGGTGGCATACACGGCTATTGAAGCCCTTCCTTTGCCGGAAGACGTTTGGCGGCGACTCAATTATCCGCAGGCATTGGGAATCGAAAGCCGTGTTTTTGAAGCCTTTCACCGTCAGGCTTTCGATGCAAGGGAACATGCTCTTTCCCCCTATTTCAGCCTTACGAAAATCCAGGCTGAGATGCAGGCGGCCGTTTTGCCCGGAAAGCGGTTCCATGCCGTCTATTACGACGCTTTCGCTCCTTCGGTGCAACCTGAACTTTGGGAACCCGGAATCTTCGTGAAACTGCGTCAGGCTTGCACGACCCCTTGTTTCCTGGGAACGTATTGCGCCCAAGGACGGTTCCGTCGTAACCTGCGATCGGCGGGTTTTGCCGTCGAAAGCCTGCCCGGCCCCAAGGGAAAACGCGAAATCACGCGCGGAATCGTCTTGTCGTGAAAGGATTGTTGTCGCTTTTCCGAAATAAACGTAACTTTGCCTTTACCGGGTTTCTTCAAGGCGGGAGATCGCCTGTTGACGGAACTACGGACATAATCCTTAAAAATCAAGCTTATGAAACTCAAAGGATCTGAAACCGAGAAGAATCTTCTCAAGTCGTTTGCCGGAGAATCGCAGGCGAAGAACAGGTACACTTTTTTCGCCAAACAGGCGAAAAAGGAAGGTTATGAACAAATAGCTGCCATTTTCGAAGAGACGGCCCGCCAGGAAGAAGAACATGCCAAGTTGTTCTTCAAGGCGCTCAAGGGCGGACACGTGGAAATCACGGCCTCGTATCCCGCCGGCCAGATACTGAGTACGGAAGAGAACCTCAAGGCGGCCGCCGAGGGAGAACACGAGGAATGGTCCGACATGTATTCGGGCTTCTCGAAAGTGGCCGAGAAGGAAGGATTCAAGGAAATCGCCCACACTTTCAAGATGGTTTCGGGCGTGGAAAAGGAACACGAAGCCCGCTACCTCAAATTGCTTGCGAACGTCCAGAACGGCACCGTTTTCAAGAAAGAAGAAAAAGTGTACTGGTATTGCCGCAATTGCGGACACGTCCATTTCGGGAAGGAGGCGCCTGAACATTGTCCCACATGCGATCATCCCCAGGCTTATTTCCAGCTCCAGGTAAGGGAATACTAGACGCGCTGGAATCCTGAAAGATTCTTGAACGAAGAGACCGCCGGCGGTTTTTGCCCTGTCGGTCTCTTTTTTTGTTTTCAGGCATTGTCCGTAAAACCCATCAAGACCGTTTCCATGCTGAAAAAGTTTCCCTTGGCCGTCATCGGCATCTTGTTCTTCATCTTCGGTTTCGTGACGTGGCTCAATTCGACACTCGTCCCGTTTCTGAAAATCGCTTGCGAACTGAACAATTTCGAGTCGTATTTCGTCACCTTCATGTTCTATATCGCCTATTTCGTCTTCGCCATGCCTTCGGCCCGGGTCATCGACAGGATAGGCTACCGGCGTTCCATTTCCGTGGGGCTCGGGATCATGGCCGCGGGGGCGGCCTTGTTTGTTCCGGCGGCTTTGACCCGGTATTACATGTTTTTCCTGTCCGGCCTTTTCCTGATGGGAACGGGTCTGGCGCTCTTGCAGACGGCGGCCAATCCCTACGCGGCCGTGCTGGGTTCTCCCCAGACGGCGGCCCGCCGCATCGGTATCATGGGCATCTGCAACAAGGTGGCCGGAATCCTCGCTCCGCTCGTACTGGGTTCGCTCACCTTGAAAGATGTGGACGCCGTGTCGGCCCGGATTGGAAATCCCGCCCTTCCGGCGGCGGAAAAGGCGGGCATCCTCGACGACCTGGCATTGCAGAGCCTGGTTCCCTACCTCTGCATCGTGGCGGCCTTGGCGATCTTGGCGCTTTTCGTGCGCGTGGTCTCCTTGCCTGACATCGAAAGGCAAGGAGACCCGGAACAAGGCGCCGGGCTTTCGGCCGACAAGCGGGAAAAGGATTCCGTTTTCAGGCATGGCGGCCTGTGGGGCGGCGTACTGGCCTTGTTTTTCTATGTGGGAGCCGAGGTGGTGAGCGTGGACAGTTTGGTCAATTATGCCGTTTCATTGCAGGTTTCCGCCTATTCGGCGAAGATGTTTCCCGCCTTGTCGATGGTGGCTTTCCTGATAGGCTACCTGATAGGCATTGCCGGCATTCCGCGCTGGTTCAGCCAGCGTACGGCCTTGGTGCTCTCGAGCGTGGGCTGCCTTGTCGTGTTGACGGCCGCCTTGTCGGTTTCCGGCCTGGCTTCCGTCTATATCCTGGCCTGGCTCGGCCTGACCAACGCCATGATCTGGCCTGCCGTATGGGGAATCGCCCTTGAAGGCTTGGGGAAGAATACCTCGTCGGGTTCGTCCTTGCTGGTCATGGCCATCGTGGGCGGTGCCTTGATTCCGCTCCTGTTCGGTCATCTGGTGGACTTGGGCGGATACCAGCGGGCGTATTTGCTGCTTTACCCTTGCTACGCGGTGATTTTGGCGTATGCGCTTTGGGGGAATCCAAAAAAACGTTATCTTTGGGGTCCTCGTATCAAAGGGGAAAAAGAAGTACAAAGAATAAAGATATAACAAAAACAAGGGTCTTAGCATGAAAAAGCTACTTAAATTCATGGCATGCGCGTTAGCCGTGTCATTTGGCCTGACGGCTTGCGATGATGGTAAACAGGCGCATCGTCCTTGGGATAGCGGATACAAACCCCAGAGTTCCGTTCCCGGCATGAACACTTCCCACCGGTTGGTCGGAGAGATGTATGGCAGGAACGGCGTGGCGACCAACAACGAGGATGCCCAGGGCATCGTCTTCGGCGTTGACGAATCGAAAGGCATCGTCTACTTGGTTTCGTTTACCGACGCCATGCTCGTGGGTGCGACCAATGCATTGGACGAAACATATAACTATTACAACAATCCCGAAGGGGAGGGCAGCACTCCTTACGGTTATTTCGCTCCGGAAAGGCGTTGGGGTCTGGTCATTCCTTCGCAGTACGACACGATCTACGAAACCAAGGAGGAAAACGGGGTCATGGTCGACGACACGGTAATCAAGAACCTGGCCGTCATCCACAACACGAATGGAGAAATCAACACGGCTCAGATCCTGGAGACCTTCAAGCTGGCAAGCGAAAGGGATACGACCATAACGCTTCCCAAGGTTTATGCCGCCCAAGCCTGCCGTGAGTATTACAGGCGTCAATGGGGTCGCAACCTCAGGGACGACGCGGATCCCATAGGCGCGAAATGGGCCGACACGAAAGGTGAATGGTATCTGCCCTCGATCGAGGAATTGGGCGCGTTGATGAAGAACAGGGACAAGATCAACAACAAATACGGCAGTACGCCTTCGAATTTCGTGAATGAGAACTTCTTCATGCCGATCGGCGGTGAAAACGGCCACGCGTATTGGTCTTCTTCGGAATTTAACGTTCAATCCGCCTGGTATTGCCTTTCCCGCAAAGGGGATGGAACGGGCAACCCGGTAAACGATCGTTACGGTTATTTCCAGAAAAACGACAGGCAGAACATGTACGTGCGTCCTGTCCGGACCGCCCTGCTGCGATAATCGGGACCGGTATTTTCAAAAAGGGCTGCTTACATCATATAGGCAGCCTTTTTTGTTTGGAACGACAAGAATAAGGAACTGAATTTAAGAAAAGACGATGAAAAAGAATTTTGTTGAGGAATTGCGGTGGCGGGGAATGTTGCAGGACATGATGCCGGGAACGGAAGAACTGTTGCAGAAGGAACAAGTGACGGCTTACGTAGGCATCGATCCCACCGCCGACTCCTTGCATATAGGTCACTTGGTGGGCATCATGATGCTCAAACACTTGCAAGAGTGCGGACACAAGCCGTTGGCCTTGATCGGCGGAGCCACCGGCATGATCGGCGACCCTTCGGGAAAAAGCGCGGAAAGGGTGCTGCTGAACGAAGAGACGCTGCGGCACAACCAAGAGTGCATCAAGAAGCAGTTGGCCAAGTTCCTGGATTTCGACGGTTCCGCGCCCAATGCCGCCGAATTGGTGAACAATTACGACTGGATGAAGGACGTGACGTTCCTCGCCTTTATCCGCGACATAGGCAAGCATATCACCGTCAACTACATGATGGCCAAGGATTCGGTGAAAAAACGTTTTTCGGGCGAAGCAGGCACCGACGGCATGTCGTTTACCGAATTCACCTATCAGCTGGTGCAAGGCAACGATTTCCTGCATTTGTTGCAGACCAAGGACTGCAAGTTGCAGATGGGCGGTTCCGACCAATGGGGCAATATCACGACGGGTACCGAACTTATCCGGCGCGTCACGGGCAAGGAAGCGTTCGCGCTCACCTGTCCGCTTATCACCAAGGCCGACGGCGGCAAGTTCGGAAAGACCGAATCGGGCAACATCTGGCTGGATGCGGCCAAGACCTCGCCCTACAAGTTCTACCAGTTCTGGCTCAATTGTTCCGATGCCGATACGGCACGGTACATCCGCATCTTCACGCTTTTCGGCAAACAGGAAATCGAGGCGCTCGAGCAGGAGCATGCCGCCGCGCCCCACTTGCGCGCGTTGCAAAAGGCCTTGGCGAAAGACCTTACCGTAAGGGTGCATGGCGAACAGGAATACCGGAAAGCGGTGGAGGCTTCCGAGATCCTTTTCGGTAAAAGCACCACCGAAGCGTTGCGCAAGCTCGACACCGACACGTTCTTGTCCGTTTTCGAGGGGGTTCCTTGCAGCGAGGTATCGTTGGACGAATTCGACGGTGAAGTCACGCTCATAGACCTGCTTTCGGAAAAGACGGGCATTTTCGCCTCCAAGGGCGAGGTGCGTCGCGCCCTGAAAGAAAACAGTCTTTCCGTCAACAAGGAAAAGGCAGGGGAGCAGACGCCCGTGAACCGTCAAATGCTGCTTAACGGCGCCTACGTGCTGGTTCAGAAAGGAAAGAAGAACTACTTTTTGATACACGCCAAGTAATGTTCCTGTTTTACGCCCCCGTGCAAGAAAACGGCCGATGCCGGCTTTCGGAAAGCGAGAGCCGGCATTGTGCCAAGGTATTGCGGCTTTTGCCGGGAGAGGAAGTCTGGATTACCGACGGAAAGGGATTCCTGTACGGTGCCGAGTTGTCGATAGTGAACGACAAGGCGTGCATGGCACGTGTCAAGGAGGTTCTCCGCAGTCCCGGGGAGGCGGGCAATGTCCGTCCCGGGGTGCATGTCGTCATGGCGCCTACCAAGAACATGGAGCGTACCGAATGGTTTCTGGAAAAGGCCACCGAAGTGGGCTTGGGCGGCGTGTCGTTCATACGTACCGAGCATTCCGAACGGAAAGTGGTGAAAGAGGAGCGGGTGGAAGCCCTGCTGGTTTCGGCCATGAAACAGTCGCAGCAGGCTTATTTGCCTGTTGCCGGTCCGATGTGCGGCTTGGACGAGTTCCTGGGTGAGAGGTTGCCGGTATTGGAAAAGGATTATCCGCAGAAATTCATCGCCTATTGCGGACAGGAATACCCGAAAAACGATTATCTGGAGCTTTTGAGGCCGGGAACGGGCGTGCAGGTCATGATCGGCCCCGAAGGGGATTTCAGCCCGGAGGAAGTGAGGAAATGCGTTGAAAAGGGGTATGTTCCCGTGAGCCTGGGTTCCACGCGCCTGCGCACGGAAACCGCCGCCTTGTTTGCCGCCTGGGCCCCGTCGTTCATCAAAGGAAAATAATTCGGAAAATGACGAAAGGACGTATTTTCGGTATCTTGTTCCGCTTGTCCTTTTCAGCATTGCCTGCCTTTCTCCTGCAAGGCGCGTACGCGCAGAAGACGCAGGTGGGACTGCTCAAGTACGGCGGCGGTGGCGATTGGTACGCCAATCCCACTTCCTTGCCCAACCTGATCGCGTTTGCCAACCGGGAAGCCGGCATGGACCTGGAACCTCGGCCGTTGACCGTGGAAGCGGGCGGACGGGAATTGTTCAATTGTCCGTTCGTGCACATGACAGGGCACGGGAACGTGGTGTTTTCCCCTGCCGAGGCCCGGAATCTCAGGAATTACCTTGCGGGCGGCGGCTTCTTGCATATAGACGACAATTACGGCATGGACAAGTTCATCCGCGCCCAGATGAAGAAGGTATTTCCCGAACTGGATTTCGTGGAATTGCCCGCCTCGCATCCCGTTTACAGGCAAGCCTTCGATTTCAGCCGTACAGGCTTGCCCAAGGTCCATGAACACGACGCCAAGAGACCGCAGGGTTTCGCCTTGGTCTACGAAGGCAGGGTGGTCTGCTTCTACACTTACGAATGTGACCTGGGCGACGGCTGGGAAGACCCCGAAGTACACGGCGACACGCCGCAAACACGCCGTCGTGCCTTGGAAATGGGTACGAACCTGTTGCAGTTCGTATTCATGCAATGACTTATTTCCTTTCCGAAAATTCCATGAGGTAGGCCTTGATGAAATCGTCCAAGTCGCCGTCCATGACAGCCTGCACGTTGGACGTTTCCCAGCCCGTGCGCACGTCTTTCACCATCTTGTAAGGCTGCATGACGTAGGAACGGATCTGGCTGCCCCATTCTATCTTTTTCTTGCTGCCCTCGATGGCGTCTATCTTTTCGCGTTTCTTACGCAATTCTATCTCGTAGAGTTGCGATTTGAGCATTTGCAACGCCTTTTCACGGTTTTGCAGTTGGGAACGCGTCACTTGGCATTCGATGATGATGCCGCTGGGCGCGTGCCGCAGACGGACGGCCGTTTCCACCTTGTTCACGTTCTGCCCGCCCGGTCCGCTGCTGCGGTAGGTGTCCCACGAAAGGTCGGCGGGATTTATCTCTATCTCGATGTTGTCGTCGATGATGGGGTAGGCGTAGACGGAGGCGAAGGAAGTATGCCGTCGCGCGCCCGCGTCGAAAGGAGATATGCGCACCAGGCGATGCACGCCGCTTTCGCTTTTGAGGTAGCCGAACGCGAAGTCTCCCTCCACTTCTATCGTGGCCGACTTGATGCCGGCTTGTTCGCCTTCCTGGTAGTCGATCGTGGTGATCTTGTAGCCTTTCCGTTCCGCCCAGCGCATGTACATGCGGTAGAGCATGTCGGCCCAGTCCTGGCTTTCGGTTCCGCCCGCGCCCGAATTGATGGTCACGATCGCACCCATTCGGTCTTCCTCGCCCGAAAGCATGTTCTTGAACTCCAGTTCTTCCACCGATTTTTCAAGATGGGAGAGGCAGTCTTCCATTTCCTCGTCGGGAACTTCGCCGCTTTCGTACATTTCCGCCATCACTTGGGCGTCTTCATGTTCCGAAGCGACGGCATCGAAGGCTTCCGTCCAGATTTTTTTCTGACGGATGCCCTTGAGCGTCTTTTCGGCTTCCTTGGGATCGTCCCAGAAAGAAGCCTCTTGCGTCTTGGCTTCTTCCTCGCTTATGAATTTTTCTTTCCCGGCGATGTCAAAGACACCTCCTCAGCGTTTCCACCCGCGTGGACAACGCTTCAAGTTTTTCCTTGTCAAGCATGCTATCGTCTCTTATCTTAAGCCACGTTTTTTCCGTGGCAGTTCTTGTATTTCTTTCCGCTGCCGCAGGGACAGGGGTCGTTGCGGCCTACTTTCTTTTCCACATGCACCGGTTGCGGTTTCTGAGGCGCGTCGGGCTGGTTGGTCTGCATGGGGGGGCGTTGTTCGGGCATGGTTCCGCCGATGCCTGCGCGTGAAGTCTGCATGCGGCTCATGTCGGTACGTTGCTGGCGGGCTTCCCGCATCTGGTCGGGGTCGGGAGAAGGCAGATGTCCCAGCGAAAGGAATTCGCTCACGTCGTGGTTCATGTCCACGAGCAGTTGCTTGAAGAGGTTGAACGCCTCGAACTTGTAGATGAGCAACGGGTCTTTTTGTTCGTAGGAAGCGTTCTGTACCGATTGCTTCAAGTCGTCCATTTCGCGCAGGTGTTCTTTCCAGCTGTCGTCGATCATGGCAAGGCAAAGGCCGCGTTCGACGGCTCCGGTCACTTCCCGTCCGTTCGAGTCGAGGCATTTTCGGATGTTCGCCACCACTTGCAGCGTCTTTCGTCCGTCGGTGACGGGTATGGCGATGTTTTCGAAGCGCGAACCGTGGTTTTCCTGCACGTGCTTGATGATGGGCAGGGCCTGTTGCGAGATCAGTTCCGACTTTTGCTTGTAAGAAGCGTAAACGACGTCGAAGATCCGTTTGGCCAGATCGTTCCTGGCCGAAAGCGCCTCGGCTTCCGTCACCGGGCATTCGCAACCGAACGTGCGGATGAACTTGTCCTTGAATTCCTCGAAATTGCGGGTCTCGGACAGTTCGGCGAGGTAGTTTTCCACCGTGTCGTACATCATGTTGGAAATATCCACGCCCAGCCGTTCGCCGAACAAGGCATGGCGGCGCTTGGTATAGATCACCTCGCGCTGGGCGTTCATCACGTCGTCGTATTCCAACAGGCGCTTACGGGTTCCGAAATGGTTTTCTTCCACTTTCTTCTGCGCCTTCTCGATGGAACGGGTAATCATGCGTGCCTGGATGTTTTCGCCTTCCTGGTAGCCCATCCTGTCCATCAAGGCGGCGATGCGCTGGGAGGCGAAAAGACGCATGAGGTTGTCTTCGAGCGAAACGTAGAATTGCGAGCTTCCCGGGTCGCCTTGACGGCCGGCACGACCGCGCAACTGGCGATCGACGCGGCGGCTTTCATGGCGTTCGGTACCGATGATGGCCAGACCGCCCGCTTCCTTGACGCCCGGTCCGAGCTTGATGTCCGTACCACGGCCCGCCATGTTGGTGGCGATGGTCACCGTTCCGGCAAGACCGGCTTCGGCCACGATGTCGGCTTCCTTCTTGTGCAGTTTGGCGTTCAAGACGTTGTGCTTGATCTTGCGTCCGGTGAGCATGCGGCTCAACAATTCGGAAACTTCCACCGAGGTGGTGCCTACCAATACGGGACGGCCTATCTTGACAAGCCGTTCCACTTCCTCGATGATGGCGTTGTATTTTTCGCGTTTGGTCTTGTAGACCAAGTCGTCCATGTCTTCCCTGATGACGGGACGGTTGGTGGGAATGCAGACCACTTCCAGCTTGTAGATGTTCCAGAATTCGCCCGCTTCGGTTTCGGCCGTTCCGGTCATGCCTGAAAGCTTGGAATACATGCGGAAGTAGTTCTGCAACGTGATGGTGGCGTAGGTTTGCGTGGAGGCTTCCACCTTCACCCTTTCCTTGGCCTCGATGGCCTGGTGCAGGCCGTCCGAATAACGGCGTCCTTCCATGATACGGCCCGTCTGTTCATCGACGATTTTCACTTCGTTGTCGATGACCACGTATTCCACGTCACGTTCGAACAAGGCGTATGCCTTGAGCAACTGGTTGATCGTATGCACGCGGTCGGACTGGATGGCGTAGTCGCGCAGGATCTCGGATTTCCTGGCCGTCTTTTCCTCGGCGGGCAAGCCGGACTTTTCCAGTTCGGCGATTTGCGAACCGACGTCGGGCAGGATGTAGTATTCGGGATTGTGGGCGTCGGACGAAAGATAATCCACGCCTTTTTCAGTGAGGTCGATGGTGTTGAGTTTCTCGTCGATGACGAAGTATAATTCCCCGTCGATCACCGGCATGTTCTTGCCTTGTTCCTGCAAGTAGAAATTTTCGGTTTTCTGCATCAACGCCTTCATGCCCGGTTCGCTCAGGAACTTGATGAGCGCGCTGTTCTTGGGCAGTCCGCGGTGGGCGCGGAAGAGCAGTTCGCCGCCTTTCTTTTCCTGTTCGGGCGCGGGATTTCCGTTGAGCAACGCTTTGGCTTCGGCCAATATCTTGGTGACCAGGGCGCGTTGCTGGTTGTAGAGTTTTTCGATTTGCGGCCGCAACGTGTCGAATTCCAGGTCGTCTTCCTTGGTGGTGGGGCCGGAAATGATCAAAGGCGTACGGGCGTCGTCGATCAACACCGAGTCCACTTCGTCCACGATGGCATAGTTGTGCCCGCGTTGCACCAGTTCCTGCGGCGTGCGGCACATGTTGTCGCGCAGGTAGTCGAAGCCGAATTCGTTGTTGGTACCGTAGGTGATGTCCGCCAGATAGGCTTGGCGGCGGGCTTCGCTGCTGGGCTGGTGCTTGTCGATGCAATCTACCTTGAGACCGTGGAATTCGAAGAGCATGCCCATCCATTCCGAGTCACGTTTGGCCAGGTAGTCGTTTACCGTGACCACGTGAACCCCTTGGCCGGAGAGCGCGTTGAGGTAGACGGGCAGGGTTTCCACCAACGTCTTGCCTTCCCCGGTGCTCATTTCGGCGATTTTCCCTTGATGGAGCACGATACCGCCGATAAGCTGCACGTCGTAGTGTACCATGTCCCAGGTGATGAGGTTCCCGCCTGCCATCCACTGGTTCTTGTAATAGGCCTTGTCGCCGCGGATGGTGACGTTGTCGCGCGTGGCGGCCAGGTCTCCGTCCCAAGGCATGGCGGTGACTTCCACTTCGGCGTTTTCGGCGAAACGTTGCGCGGTGGCCTTGACCACGGCGAAAGCTTCGGGCAAGATTTCGTCGAGTTCTTGCCGGGTCTGGTCGTAGATTTCCTTTTCCAGCTTGTCGATGTCGGCGTAGATGCGTTCCTTTTCGTCCACGCTCAGGCTGTCGTCGATGTTGTTACTTATCCTTTCCTTGAGTTTTTCGACTTCTTCCTTCTTATCCTTGATACGGGCTTGGATACGTTCCTTGAACGCTTGGGTCTTGGCTCGCAGTTCGTCGTTGCTCGCCTTGGAAATCGTCTCGTAGGCGGCCAGGCATTTCTCCAATATGGGATTCACCTCTTTGAGGTCGCGATCCGACTTGTTGCCGAGCAGTTTCTTGAATAAGCTTATCATGATGAATTTTCTTTCGTTTTTTGATTTTTGATGAATCCGCGCCGGAATCGTGAACCCTGGGATTCATGATAGAGGCGATATTTTATGTCCGGCTCCGTCCTGATCGGACAATCACGGACAGGAAAATGCATGAGAAATGCAAGAAGACCAAACCGTCAGAACGGGTAGGCGGGCAGGGTCACGGCACGCAAGCCGTTTTGTGGCCGGAAATGCCGTCGGTTGTCCGTATCGCCCGCAAAGAGGCAGGCATGTTCCTTTTCCCCAAAGGGCTTGCGGTCGTTGAAAAGCAACGATATTTCGCTTTGCGGAGAAGTAACGGACGTTTCGGTGGAGAATGAATCCGTATCCGTCCGGATACGGTAGTGGGCGAGTGCCGATTGCAATTTCGCCAAACGGATTTCGAGCGCTTCCCGCTCTTCGGGATCCTGCGTTTGCATGCAATATTCCTGCAAGCTGCGAATGAGCAGATTGCGATCCGTCTCTCCTGCCTTGAGCAATGTGCCCAGCAGCACCAACGGGAAGAATATCTTGACGGCGGATGCCATAATTGCGATTTTGCGGTCACAAATGTACGAAACGTTCATTACAAAATGAAAAGGAGAACATGTGCGGCACGCTTTCGTCCAATGACGTGGCGGCCGGCCTGTCGTTTGATTCCTCGGCGGCATCGAAGCCGTCTTTTTGGTATATTTGCCGACCATTCTTCAGACATGTCCGTAAATACCCAAAATCCGCAGCTCTTAGAGACGGCACCCGTTCCCCGGTTGCTGTGGAAGTTTGCGTTGCCGGCCGTTATTTCCACGCTCACCACCTCGCTCTACAGTCTCATAGACCGCGTGTTCATCGGACAAGGCGCGGGAGCCATGGCTATTTCCGGATTGGCGTTGACCTTTCCCATCATGAACTTCCTCACGGCTTTCGGCACGTTGGTGGGCGTGGGCGCTTCCACGCGTATTTCGATCGTGCTTGGGATGGGCGACCGCGACTGGGCGGAACGGATCTTGGGAAACGCGCTGGTGCTTACTGTCATCATCTGGGTGCTTCTCACCGTTTCATGCCTTTACTACCTTTATCCGCTTTTGGTCATTTTCGGAGGCAGCGGAAACACGATACCTTATGCCGCCGACTATCTGCGTATCGTCATTCCCGGCTATATCTTCAGCAATCTGGCTTATAGTTTCTGCAATATCATACGCGCTTCGGGAAATCCCACCCGTTCCATGGTGATCATGCTTATCGGGGCGGGAGTGAATCTGGCGCTCGATCCGCTGTTCATCTTCGGTTTCGGCATGGGCATCAAGGGAGCGGCCTGGGCCACGGTGATTTCCATGTTCGTCTCTTCGGTGTTCGTCATGCAGTTTTTCTTGAGAAAGAATGCCTATATCCGTTTCAAGCGGAGCACGTTGAGACTCAAGCGGAACATCGTGCGGAATATCCTTTCCATAGGTATGTCGCCTTTCTTGATGAACCTGGCCGCCACTTTGGTGGTGGTGATCCTCAACCGGCGGCTGGTGCTTTCCGGCGGCGATCTGGCCATGGGCGCCTACGGCATAATAAACAGTTATGCCATCTTGTTCGTGATGTTCGTGCTGGGGCTTTGTCAAGGCATGCAGCCTATCGTGGGCTATAATTACGGTGCCAAGAAGATGGACAGGGCCAAGCATGCCTTCTTCTTGTCCATCAAGGTGGGAACCGTCATCACCGTTTTCGGATTCCTGTTGATGGAATTGTTCCCGGGAGCTGCGGCGAGGGTGTTCACTTCCGACGAACAGCTTGTCACGTTGGCCAAGAACGGATTCAGGCTCATCTTCATGTTGTTTCCTTTCGTGGGATTTCAGATCGTGACCTCCAACTTTTTCCAGTCGTTGGGCAAGGTGCATCTTTCCATTTTCCTGAGTTTGAGCAGACAGGTGCTCTATCTTATCCCCGCCTTGTACATTTGTTCCACTTTCTGGGGGTTGAACGGAGTATGGGCGGCCACGGCGGTGGCGGATTTCTTTTCCATCCTCACTACCTTGTTCATTTTGCGTAGCCAGATGAAGATGTTCAAATGATTGCCTGATCCGAACCTCGACGCGCGTGATACCTGATTTCTTCGAACATATATCCGAATATGGCAGCCTGTCGGTAGTGGGAATGGCCAAGAACGTGGGCAAGACGGTTTGCCTGCGCGCCTTGTTGGATTATTGCCATCGGACCGGACGGGCCCGGGACATCGCCGTCACCTCCATCGGCACCGACGGGGAAGCCGTCGATCAGGTGTATCTTACCGACAAGCCCGAACTTGTCTTCTATCCCGGCATGGTGGTGCAGACTGCCGAGCAATACTATCATCGTCGACGGCTCACCGCCGAGATATTGGACATAAGTCGTGAATCGACGGCTTGCGGCAGACTGGTCACGGCGCGGGTGCGGACACCCGGAAAATTGATTATCTCCGGTCATGCCCATACGAAAGGATTGCAGGAATATATCCGTCTTGTCCATCGGTTGGGAACAAGGACCGCCGTCATAGACGGGGCGTTGTCGCGCTTGAGCCTGGCTTCACCTTTCGTTTCGGAGGCGATGGTGCTTTGCACGGGCGCGGCCGTAAGCAAGAACCTGGAGGAACTGGTAAGGAAGACCGTTTTCCAATACCGTCTGCTGAATCTGCCCCTTTTTTCCGGACTGCCTGTCGGACAACGGCTCGCCAGCTCGTTGCAGGACTTGTCTTCGGGCGTGCATGGCATCGACCCGCAAGGCGACACGAGCGATCTGGGAATACCCTCCCTGCTTCAGATAGACAAGCATATCGAAAAGATAGAACCTTATTGCCGTCCGGGCGCATTCCTCTATGTCGCCGGATTGCTGAACGATGCGTTCCTCAACCGGCTCCTGGCCCGCAAGCACCGTCCCGACATCGTCGTAAGCGACTTCACCAAGTTTTTCTTCTCCGAGCCCGTATACAAGGCCTTTACCCTTGCCGGCTCGCGTATCCGGGTCTTGCGTCAGCCTCGCGTGGTCGGGCTTTGCGTCAACCCTGTCTCGCCCGACGGCTACAAGCTCGACAGCAAGGCGTTGCGGGGGAGGATGGGGGCGGCTTTGGGGTGTCCCGTTTACAACATCCTCTACTGAAAACGAAAAGGACGGCGAGCTGCTTCGCCGTCCCGGTGTCGAATCCTCGGTCACTTACGTAAGTAAGCTCCCTCGTCACGCCGCCGTGCCGTCTCGCATCACATCCGTCCTTTTCGTTTTCAGGTTGCCTGTGTGGTAGTGTGCTTCACCGTCCCGGTGTCGAATCCTCGGTCACTTACGTAAGTAAGCTCCCTCGTCACGCCGCCGTGCCGTCTCGCATCACATCCGTCCTTTTCGTTTTCAGGTTGCCTGTGTGGTAGCGTGCTTCGCCGTTCCGGTGTCGAATCCTCGGTCACTTGCTCAAGCAAGTTCCCTCGTCACGCCGCCGTGCCGTCTCGCATCTCATCCGTCCTTTTCGTTTTCAGGTTGTTTGTGTCGGAGTGTGCTTCACCGTCCCGGTGTCGTTTATAGTTCTCGCAGGAACTTGCTTATCTCCTCGCTGTTTTCAATTCCGAACTTGCTTTTGAGACGGAACTTGGCCATGCCGACCGATTGTATCGATTTTCCCGTCAGGTTGGCCACGTCGCGGTTGGTGAGTCCGAGCTTGAAGAGCACGCAAAGGTGTTTCTCGTTGGCGTTGAGGTCGGGATAGCGTTCGGTGAGCTTGTTCATGAAGTCGCTGTCCACCTGCTCGAAATAGAACTGGAAGTCTTTCCATTCCTTGTCGGAGGCGATTTGCCTGGCAAGGTCTTCCAGATTGCAGACGATGGCTTTCTCCTTCCCGCGCAGCGTAAAGGAAGTCTTGAGTGTCTTGAGTTCTTTCAGGATGGATTCCTGCAGGTTGTTCAAGCGTAACTGTTGAAGCGTATGGGTGGCCAGTTCCTTGTTCTTGCTTATCACTTGGCGTTCGGCTTCGGCCACTTGCCGGCTCGTTTCCAAGCGTAGGTTCCTTATGCCTTTCCTGCTTTTCAACAGCAGCCAGGTCGCCAGGCTTCCGCCTGCCAGCAGCAAGGCGGCCAATACGGACAAGGCCGCGATCCACATGCCGCGTCTTTGGGATTGTTCCGATATTTTTTTGAACGCGGTTTCCTTTATCCTGTTTTCTTCCTCCCGTTGATCTTGCGTATGCCGTATGTCCGCGTAGATAAGCTGGCGCATGTTGTCCAGTTCGTTCAGGGAATCCTTCACTTGCATGTACTGGCGGTAATAGAGCAAGGCCGCTTTCGTGTCGTCTTGCCTTTCGGCCACTTCGCTCAAGATCATCAACAGGTTGGCCTGAAGGGCATATTTCTTTTTTCCGGCGATGATTTTCATGGTATGTTCGGCCGTTTCCCTGGCTTTCGCGTATTCCCGCATGTTCAACAGGTTCTGGGAATATTCCTGTCCGCAGAAACCTTCCAAGTGCGCCAGGTTCTTTTTTTGAGCCAATAAAAAGGCTTTTTCGAAATAGGAATCGGCCATGTCGTATTGCGTCAGGCCCGAGTAGATGGTTCCCATGATCAAGGAGGCGTAGATTTGCTCTTGCCCGTTATACTTTTCATCTTGCGCGATGCGGTAGGAACGAAGTCCGTACGGCAAGGCTTCCTCGTAGAGGCCTTGGCTGTTATAAAAGGCCACGATGTTGGAGCATACTCCGAATACGCCGCGGCTGTCATTGGCCAGATCGAATTGCTGCAGGGCTTTGAGGAGGTACGTTCCCGCCCTGTCGAACAATTTGCTGTTGGCGAAAACCACCCCCATGCCGTTGAAACATTTCGCCAGGATGAGCGGAACGGAGTCTTTTGCGAATCTTTGCAGGAGTTCCTGGTAAATCTGCAGCGAAGAGTCGCTTTGTTCGTGAAACATCATGTTCAACGCCTTGTTGGAATAGCTGTCCACGAGCAGGATTTTCCAAGAAAGGCTTTCTTCCGACTTTTTCCGCGTTTCCGCATCGTCCGGATCGGCGTATTCCCTGCGCTCGACGGAGGAAAAACGGGATTCGTCATTGTGTTTCAGTTCGTTTTCCACGGCAGGAATAAGCCAATGGTAGAGTTGTTCGCACGAATCGTTGTTATCCGACAGGAAATAGAGTTTTCCACGCAGGCAAGCATAGGAGAGAGCCTTGTAAACATTTCCTTTCGACAAAGCATAATTCTCTGCTTTTTTTGTAATTGCGATTTGTTCTTGGGTCGACAACATGCTTTGATAGGAAACCGCCAAGTCGAAAAGGGAAAGGCTGTCGGTATCTTTTGAATATAACTTACAGTTGTTTATGAAAATTGAAATCAAAAAAAGAAACAAGAAAGCCGTCCCTTTCGGGGCATTCTTTCGTATGAATTTGTATCTTTTTGTATACCAAATTGTTGTCATGTATCGATATATTTTATTACATGGACAATAGAGGCCTAATATACAACTTTTTACTTGTTCTGATGATTTTCGTCCGGGAGGAGATTTGGCGAAATGAAGCCATGCCAGGCGCGGGCGGATCCGATGTCCGGACCGGATGAAGAGCCGAAGGGAGAAGCCTTGAAAGCTGTTTACCGGAATGGGCGGGAAATAAAAAAAACGCCCGACAGGTATTTCCCGTCGGGCGTTTCCACCTTTTCTACCTTATCACTTTTATTTTACCACGATTTTCCGAATGGCGTTGCCGTTACGGTTGCTTATCCGTATCAGGTAGGTGCCCGTCCCGGTCAAAGAGACTTCGATGCGGTTGCCGACATGCTTGTGACAATCCACTAATGTACCATCCAAAGAAAAGATTTCCACAAGATTGTCTTCACCTTCCATATCTATGGAGAATTTGCCGGAAGTGGGATTGGGATATACGTTGACGGACAATGTCTGCTCAAAGACGCTGTTGGCGGACGGCTTTCCCGAGAATATCGCGCGAAGCCGTACATCGGCTTTTCCTATCACGTAGTCCAAGACAGTGTCTCTTCCCAAGATCTCGCTTTCTTCCATCCAACGTGAAAAAGTGCAGCCGTCGGTGGCTTTCACCTTAAGGCGGGCGGTATCTCCGGTGGCGAATATTCCTGTTCCCGTGACGGTTCCGCAGCCGGCAGGTTGCACGGTGGCCTCTATGTCGAACAATTCGGGAACGGCCAGGTCCACGCCTGCCCGCAAAGAAGTATCGTTGTCGTAGATGACACGTACGCCATAGTGGTACAAGGCTTCGGATTTGCCTATTTCTTGCGTGTAGGAGAGCTCCTGGTTCGGAACTTCAGCCAAGAACACGTTGTTCGAGAATACTTGATAGGCTTTTACCGTTTTCTCGCTCTGGGGCTTTTCCCAACGGAGAATCACGTTCAAGTCCTGACGTTCGGCCGTCAAGTTCCTTACTCTCGGAACATTTACCTTGTCGAGCCGGATGGCCGCGCCGGCATCGATGATGCCTGAATTGGGGGCGAAGTTCTTGCCGGCCGTCGCCGTCAGGGGCTGGGCGGTGCTGACAAGGATCTCACGCATCAGATAAGGGTCTATCGTGCTGTCTGCCGAAAGCAACAAGCCGCATAGGCCGCTGACGACGGGCGTGGCCATGGACGTTCCGAACATCCCGTCGTAGTTCTGCCCGTTGGCGAAACTATGGCCGCCGAGCCTGTAACGTTGGGACATACAGTATGTCGTACTGAATATGCAACCTTGCGTTTCTGTTCCGTTCTGGATGATTTTCCCTCCCGGAGCGGCGATGCAAACCCAGTCGCCGTTGTTCGAAAAGGAGGAAATCTGCTTGTTGTTGTCGACGGAACCTACCGAGATCACTCCCGGCAAGTTGGCCGGATACATGGGTGCGTCCTTGTATCCGTTGTTTCCGGCGGCGGCCACGACGACGATGCCGTTGTCGATACAAGCCTGGATGATGGCCCTTTCGGTCTGGCTGATGGAGTAGTTGCCCCAGGAGAGACTGATGACCTTCGCCCCATGGGAAGCCGCCCAGGATACACCTTGGAAGGCGTTGCTTACCGCCAGGCCGGACGGATCGGTTCCAGGGCAGGATACGCCCATGAGCGTGACGCCCGAACCGATGGAGGCGATGCCTATGCCGTTGCCGCGGATCGCCCCTACCGCACCCGCGCAATGGGTGCCGTGAGACCAGTTGTAAGGTGCGCAATTGTTGGCGTCGCTGCAGTTGGTGTTTTGCTGCACGTTGACCGGCGGGGCGGAGTTTCCTTCCTGTCCGGACCTTACGTTGTATTGGTTTTCAGGCTTGATCTGCAAGTCGGGATGTTCCCCCCAGACGGCGTTGTCCACTACGGCCACCTTGACGTTCGCGTTGCCTTGTTGCCTGCTCCACGCTTCTTCGGCATGGATCATGTTCAAATGCCAGCTGGAAGCGGAAGAAAGGCTCCCGCTTTCATAGTAGGGGTCTCCTTGGCCGGCGTCGTCTTTGGCCGGCAAGGCTTCGGATTGTCCGGCAGCGAAGTTTCCTTGCAGGTAATAGACAGGAACACGTTCCACCAATTCTATCTGGTCTTCTTGTTGCAATTCGGCCAACAGCCTTTCAATCTTGCCCGTACTGTCCAGACGTATCATGAAAGTACGTTCCAAGACCGGCTGTCCGAGTGTCCGCATGCAGGTCATTTCCTTGTGCAGGCCGTATGCCGATTGCATTTTTACGAGCGATTCCGTCTTCCCGACGGCTATTGTCCGCGTGTCGGCGGGCAATTTGGGCGCCGCCGTACGTTTGAAACGAACGTACAGCGCGTCGTCCTGGTATGTGTTTGTCTGCGCTTGTCCTGAAGTCACGGCCAAGGCCGCGCCCCCCAGCAACAAGCCCCAAAACAAGGTCGGTGTTTTCATGGAGATGTTTTTATCGTTTGACTAACTTGTGCACGAACACGCCTTGCGGGCTGACGATCCTTATGATATAGAAGCCGTCGGCCAGTTTTTGCATGTCCAGTTCAATGTGGTTTTCGCCTTCTTCGAGCACGATGTCGCGGCTCGATACCGTTTTTCCTTGCATGTCGATCATTTGCAGGCCGGCCTGGAATCGCGCCGGGGAAGTAAAGACGATCTGGCAGCGTTCGGAAGCCGGATTAGGATAGACGCGAAGTTGTCTTGTCCGGTCGGGGTTCATGTTGCCGACGGTATCTCCGGAACCCGTGCCCAGGAAACTGGAATCTCCGACCGCGATGCTCGAATCCTTGGTTCCTTGCGCCAAGTAACGCGCTTGGATTACTTCCTTGCTCTTGTTGTTTTGCAGGAAGACCACCGCGCCCATGTTTTCCACGCTCGAGAAGATCTTGGGGTCTTGCAGGTCGAACGTGTATTCGAAATCCTTTTTTATGACTTCACCCACAGATTCGGGCGCGACCGTGATACCGGTCACGGAAGGAAGCATCTGGCGAACCACATGGTAGAAGACGGTTTCCCCGTTTGGCATGCTTCTGGTGTGCCGGATGCTGTCTTCGATCAAACATACGACCAGGTCGTAATCGTCGGGGTCGGGCAAGTATCCGGTAACTTCGGCATGAACCTTGAACGTGTTGTTTTCCCTTTCCACATAAGCCGTCAGGCCGTTGGAAACGGTGGTCTTGTGAAAACTCCTGGCCGCATCGCGGAAACCCTGCATTACGGTTCCGGTGTCGGAGAGCTCGGATTTTTTTCCGTTCACGTAGAACGTGGGAGCGGCACCCACGCCATAGAAGTTTTTCCTGGCAAGGGTCTGACTGGTCACGCAAGGGTCACCGGGAGAAGGTATGTCGACTTGGTATTTCACTACGCAGAAATTACCGCCATTGTCGGCCGTATTCACTCGTTCGGCCACGAAAAACGGATGCAGCGCGGCGTTCCACGGTCCGCAACTGGAACACGTGCCGCTTGAGAACATTTCCAGCAGCAAGTTCTTTTTGGGCGTTTTCCGGGTGTCTGCCGAAAGGATACGGGTTTCGGTTTCAGGAGAGGATACATCCTGTCCGTTGATGTTTTCGACCCATGCGGAAAGCGTATGGAATCCGGTTTCGTCTAGTTCGAAGGCCAGTTCGAGCGGAAGTTTATCTCCTGCGGGAATATTCTTGTTTGTAACTTCTTCTTTTTCAATGTTTCCATTGTCGATTCGCTTGCAAAGCCTGTAAGAGGTGATGGCGGCGGAACCGGCATTGAAAAGTTCGGCCTTGGCGATGGCCGTGGTCCGGTCTCCGTCGGAAAGGATCGTGTAGGGGATGGAGAAATTTTCCAGGAAGGCGCAAACCTCCGACTTGTCGTGCACGACCACGTCATCGATACCTATCATGTATTGATTTTGTGAATTCTGAACGAAAGCCAGATGAATCGTTTTGCCTTTGTAGTCCGAGAGGTCCAGTTCGTAGCGGATCCAATTGCGGCCGCTGGAAACGCTTTTCAACGTCTTGAACTGTTCTTTTGCGATTCCTTCCGTCGAAATCTTCACTTCGAAACCGTCACGATGATCGAGGTCGAGCGCTCCGGCGCGGAAACTCAGGACGGGATTCCGGGCTTCACCCATGTCGATGGCCGGAGTGATCATCCAGCGGTCGGCCTTTCCGTTGACACGGAAGAACGAAGGGGAGGCGGCGAACATGTCTCCGGTTTCGTATCGGATTACTTTCCAGGCGGAATCGATGTAGGATAATTCCGTATTCGGTTCATTCTTATCATTATACAGCGTCCATCCTTTGCCGAGGTCTCCCGCCAGGAAGCGGTTGAGTCCGGCAGATTGGAAATCATCGTGGAACAATACTTGTCCGGACACCGGAGCAAGCATCAGCGGCAAGAGGGCCGCCAGACAAGCGAGCCTTTTCATAAATTTTTGTTTTTATGCGTTTTATAAAATATTCAAAATGTCCATGAATGAATGGACGTAAACCTAAACAAAGTTAAACCGCCAGGCAGAACCTTGCAAGCCGTCGCATCATTTTGTCCGTGTTTTCACGATGTAAGGTTTGGTTGTTGCAATATTTTGATTGTGTTTTTTTTATAATGTATTGTAATGAAATGTTATCATCGACATAATCAAATGTTTTTGTGTCTTGTTTTGGTCTTTTGCGGGGGACTGTATAAAATTGTGGCTGGTGCGGAAAGCGAGGGGTCGGCGACTGCCGGTCACGATCGACGCACCTAAATTATGACATTGTTTGGAAAAAACCAACGAGGAGACAAAGTGATGAAAAAGTTATCTGTTGTTTTGGCCGGCATCTGGCTTATGGCCGGGATGCTGGTTCCGACTCGGGCGCAAGTTCCTTCCGTGATCGATTTCGACCAAGCCGAACTTGACCCGACCGTCCAGCCGGCCGGCTGGGAAATAACCAAAGGAAACGACTGGTGGAACCCTGATAATTACGACTTCCAGGTGGCGACCTACGGCAGGGGCGAGGGAGCCGGCAAGACGGTTTCCGGCGTGGCCAAGGCACCCGGGTTGAAGTCGAAAATCCTTGTCAGCGGCGTGTCGTATGTTTCTCGCGAAGATGAAACGGATCCTCCTGCCACCAAGGCCTTGAAAGTCCATGCCATCACTCCGGTATTGGACAAGGGGGACGTGACCAAGGTGGAAGCGACGTTCAATATCGGCTTTTATACCTATTCGTCTTCCCAGGCCAACCTTCCGAGCGCCATAAGGCCCGGCGACGGCGATTCCGTCGTCTTCTATTGGACCGACGGGGAAACGGATGGGAATTGGAAACGCCTGGCCAAGGTGGACAAGTCGACGGCTTGGGGCAATGACGGTTTCGCTTCCGTCACGGTGCCTGCCGTCACGCCTGCGGCCAAGTTCCGCTATAAGATAGAATACCATCATCTTGCGGAAGACGGATCCCAGAGAGCCGTCTTCTTTGCCGTCCAGAACATCGAACTGGAAGAGAGTCTGCCTTGCAAGTATCCGTACGACATCGCCGTGGCCGGAGACAAATTGGACGAAAATTCCGCTCTTCTGACATGGGAAGACGGCAATACGAACGTCGGTGCTTTCGCCCAATCGTTCATCGTGACATACCAGCCCCAGAATGCCGGTGCATGGGATACGGTGAAACCTGATCCTGTGGACACCGAATTCCTTTTTGAAGACTTGACGCCCGCCACCACGTACAACGTGCGGATCCAGGCGGTATGTGCCGGTGAAAACGGCCTTTCCTTGGTTCGTCCGGCAAGTTTCACCACCTTGGATACCATTCCGTACACGCTCGACTTTACCCGAATGTCGGCCATTCCTGAGGGAGTAAGGAATTGTCGGGCTTCCTTGGATGCCGAACCGGTTCCCATTTCCCCTGAAGCGGGAACAGCCGGTTGGGTCGTGGGAACCACTCCGTCCGGCGAAGGGAACATCCGCCTTCCGTTGGCCACCGATGCCAACACTTGGTTGGTTTTTCCCGTCTTGTCGGCCCGGCAGGACGCCACGGTCGATATTGATCTGGAACTGTTCAACTATGGCTTAGGAGAAGGAAACGTATGGAGCCGTCCGGAACCCAAGCAACCGGATACGCTTTGGGTTTTCGTCTCCACCGACGGCAGTTTCGGCAGGAATTCCCGCCAGGTGGCCGGGTTCGTGGCCTTGGACGGCCTCTTGTTCGATACCGTGTCGGAAAACGGTGTGACGAAGGCCGAATACGACAAGAGGACGTTGGGCTTCGATGTGGAAAACGGCAAGAAGTACACGTTCGCGATTTATGTTCCCGGTCGGGGTGCCGATCCGAATGCCCTTTTGCCTTCCTCGAACATGCTGGGAATCAGAACGCTGGGCATGAAATACGGTAAGATTATCTATCCTGCCGTCACCAACTTGCATACCTTGAATCTGGCCAAGACGAGCGTTTCCATCCAATGGAAAAGCAATGCGGATTCCTGCGTGCTGGTTTACAAGCCGCGTTCCGCCCAGGATTACGATACGGTCGTGACCAAGACGAATCGTGTCGACTTGACGGGCCTGGCTCCCGGCGTCCAGTATGAATACAGGGTGTACGGACTTTATGGAGGGTTTCCGGGACGTGTATCCGATGTGCGTTATTTCACCACGATCGCGGAATGCGCCGTGCCGACAAACTTCGATATCGTCGAAACTTTCTGGGATGGAGCGAGGATAACGGGACATAGTGCCAATCCGCGTCTTATCCATATCAAGTCGGATGGTCCGAACACCGAATATTATGTAAATACGGTCATGGCCTGGTCGGGAACGCGCGATACCCTTCGCCTCCGTGGATTGTATGTAAGCGGAGTGGGTTATCCCTATGCGGTCCGGCTCCGTTCCGTCTGCAACCCCGGCGACAGCAGCGTCTGGACGGAAACCAAGACTTTCCTTACCGCCGATTATCCCGAGATAGGCATGCCTACCAATCTCACTTCTTCGTTCAATGCTTCCGACCGTACGGCCCGCTTGAGCTGGACCCCCGGAAAGAACAATGATTTTACCGACATATACTACAAGAAAGCCGGTACGCGCAAGTACGATACCGTCTTCATGCTGAACGATCCGGCCATGACCACGGCCACTTACGTATTGAGGAACCTTGAAAGGGACGTGGTTTACAAATGGCGTCTGTGTGCCGGTTACGACAGTTATCTGATGGGAAAGGTCACGCCGGAGCAGGACTTGAACACGGCGGTTGCCAACGAGGATGCGGAATATGCCAAGTCGTTGCGGATCAAGATGGAAAACCGTCAGATCGTGATCGAGAATCCGGACAACCGTTATATCAAGGTCATCAATGTCTATGACGTTTCCGGACGCTTGGTCAAGGCTTATCCGGTGAACGACAGGGGCAACGTGTTCGTGAATGCCGATTTGAAGCAAGGCATGGTGCTTGTCGAGGTGGTCGGTTCGACCGGCGAAAGGGCCATATTGAAGACGATCGTCATGTAATCAACAGGAATTTTGAACTTACTAAAACATAAAAAGATGAGTTTTTTGAAAAAATTGGCAATTGCAGGAGCGGCCTTGATGATGGTCATGCCTGCAGTGAAGGCACAGAGCGGCGGGACTTTCGGTGAAATCCACTCGACGGTGGTCGATTCCGTTGTCGGCAAGGCCGGAAAGGTAATCCTGCTCAAGGAATATATGAATTTCGACTATGCGAGATTGTCCCGTAACGGCAGGTTCGTGTTCGGTGCCACCGGAGATGAAGCTTCGGCTTCGAGCTATATTTATGAAATAGCCACCAAGAAGAGCATGGCATTGGAAAATTGCGTGGTTTCGGAAGTCGTGGACTTTGAAAACTACGTGACCACGACTTCGATCGTGATCGACGGAAAGACGATAACGTACGACAAGCAGGGCTTGGATTGCGGTACGCCTACTTACGCTTCGGCCGACTTGGACGTGATAGCCATGGGTACGTATATCGACGGATTGTACGTGACGGTGATTTTCAACAAGGAAGGCAAGATCATCGATACCATGCGCCACTTTGAGACCGGGATGACGGCGGGCTACGGTTCTTTCCTGTGGGATCTTTCGGCCGATGGTATGATCGGTACCGGAAAAAGTTCCGTTCGTGGCGCGTTTTCCAATAACAGCCCCGCGTTTTGGGACAGGAGTATCGACAAGACGTTTTCCTTGGCCGACTTGATCGCCGGCAAGGATATGGGCGAAATGAACAGCATAAGCCAGGATGGCCGCCTGATGGCCGGTTCTCTGAACAGTGCCACCATCTGGCTTGAATACGACAGGGACGCCCATACGTACGAATTGCATGAAATCCAGCCCGAACCGGGTTACGGCATGAGTGTCGGCTCCGTGATAAACGACAATTACCGTGTCATCGGTTTCGACCAGATATCGAGCGTGGACGTGTACAGCCGCAAGCCTTGGATTTATTTTATCAACCAGCAAGACAAGAGTACCGGCCGTAAGATTTTCCTCGACGAGTATACGCTCAACCTCTATGGTTTGAGCATGCCGGAAGAACAACCCTTTTTCTCGATCATGAGCTTGCATACGAGCGATACCTTGTTGACCGGTACAACCTACGAAGGTGGAGCATGGTTGCCCTATGTCATTATCTTGAACAAGGAGCAAATCCATCCCATGGCTCGTTCGGTGAGTGTCCGTCAGCTCCGCAACACGCAAAACGTGGAAATCAAATGGCGTGCCGCCATGGAAGGCGACTATACGGTCGCCAAATACAATATTTATTGTGACAGTGTTTTGGTAACCACTGTCGAAGCTTCCGCCGTCGTAGGACAAAACTTCGAGTATGTCCATGTAGGTGCAACTCCGGGTGTGCGTTACTACCAGATACAAACCGAATATACCGACGGCCAGGTTTCCGATTTCACCGAAAAGATGAGCATTCTCGTTATCGGTGCCGGAGAATGCCTGCCGGTTCGTGACATCCAGGCCACTCCTGTCTACAATCGTACGGTCAACCTTCTCTGGGGTCTTCCTACTTCCGACATGAGCAAGGGTGCGGCACCCTCCAAGATCAAACGTGGAGAAAACAGCATCATGAAGATGGCCGCTTCCAATATCCAGGCGACGCCCAAATACAAACTGGAAGACGGGTTGGACAGGATTTCCCTTTTCAACACGAACATTGAAAGCGCTTCGGCCGCCGCCCGTGTGGGCAATTACCTGTATGTGTCCGATTATCGTAACAACGCATTCCACATTTTCAACACGTTGAGCGGTGAAAAAGAAGCCACGGTAAACATCCAAGGCTTGAGTTTCGTTTACGACATCGAATATCACGACAATGTTTTCTATTGCGTGTGTGACAACAATGTCGTTTATGAAATCCGTCTGGATGAAAACGACCCGCTTTCCCTTTCATACTCGAACAGTTTCCTGGTTCCCGACGGAGTAGATATGAATCATATCGCGTATGTCGAAGGTGAAAACTCCGGAAACGACATGTTGATGGTGGGTGGTTACAACAGCATCTATTTCTACAATCTGAATCCTTCCGGCCCTGAAGATACCGTCAGCGGTTTTGCCGGACGTTTCGACATGGGTTCCATGGTAGTGAGCGGTAGCGCCTATCATGACGGACGTGTTTACTTTGCCAGCCAGACCGGGGGCGGAAACGATCCCATAGTGGAAGTTTTCGACTTTAAGACGGGTAAGCGCCTTTTCGCGAGCAATCTGGCCGATATATATCCCGACCTGGTAAGCGTTTCCTCCTATCCTTCCTATCCTATCACGATGGCAGGCCTTACCGTGGGTTCGCTTGAAGACGGCACGGTCGTGCTGGAATGTATGACCCAGCCTCTGGTAACCTTTAATTACGTGGCTACCGTCGAAATCGAAAGTTCCCCCGAAATCGCGGGCTACAATGTGGTTCGTGACGGAAAGATAATAAACGAGACATTGTTGAAATCCCGTCATTTTTCCGAAGATCTTCTGGAACCCGGCAAGTATCTTTACGCCATCGAATATGTCGCCACGAACGGCTGCCGCAAGTTGTCGGACACGATAACGCCGAGCCAAAGGGTAGAAGTGGAAATTTATCCGATAGGTTCTTGCGACGCTCCCAGGAACATAAGGGCGTTCGAATCCAACAAGATGACCACGCTTTCATGGGAGATGCCTGAAAAGGCGGATGCCTTGATCGGCTTCAATGTGTATCGTGACGGTCAGAAACTTCTGGACAAATCGGTCGAATTCAAGTTTATCGACGAGGAACCCGGAAAAGGCAAACACGTATATCGTGTGGAAGGGTTCTATGACAATTCCTGCGTGGCTTCCGATTCCATTGAAATCGACATTACCTTTGAAGGCAAGCCCATGCCCCCTGCTGCCGTACAAGTAAACTATGAAAAGGAATCCGGAGAAGGCGAAAATGCCAAGTTCACGCATACCACTTCGTGGGAACTTCCTTTCTTTGAAGAACCTATGGCCATGGGATATTGCAATACCGCCGGAATGCAAGGTATCGGTCTGGAAGGAAGCAAGACTCTGTATGCCGTTGCGGCCTGGTATGCTCCGGACGGCGACATGGACTTGTTCGACGACCTTTATCTGGTGGGCTTGGAATTTGCCGCAGGTGAGGTGGAAACATTGAACGCCATTGTCTATATTGACGATAAAATGGTTTACAATCAACCCATTACGGAACGTCGTCAACCGAACCAATGGATGCAGTCTTATTTGAAGACGGCATTCCCCATGAAGCAGAAACAAGAGATAGCCGTCGGTTATATGATAGACCTGAAAAGTGTAGGTGACAACGCATTGGGTGTCGACGCGGGTCCTGCCAAGAGCCCGGGAAAATCCGATCTCGTTTCGCCCGACGGAACCACCTTTTATTCGCTTAAGGCTTCCGGCGTAGATGCGAATTTGTGCATCAACGCCTTGGTTGTCCGTCAACGCGACCTTGAGCAGGCTGCCAAGACCGATGATCCGCAGGCTTACGTGGAAAGCAAGGTCATGAGGATTTCTTCTTCGGCCGCCGCCCTCACTCCCGCACGTTCCATGGAGAATACCGGAAAAAGCACGAGCGAATCCTATACGCTCAAAGGCTTCAACGTTTATCGTGACAACCAGAAGTTGAACGAGGAACCGCTTACCGTAATGAATTTCGTCGAACAAGGCGTGATAGCCGGTGAATACGAATATCAGGTAGGTGCCGTTTATGCCGACGGTGAAGAAATGTCGGCGAGCCTCTTCATCTCCACCCTCTTCGTTGCTAACCGTACCGACATGGAGGCTTGTCCGGTGGCGTTCTATCCCAACCCCGTAAAAGACGTGCTCAACATCAGAGGCGAGTATGCCAGCCTGCAATTGGTGGATGTGTCCGGTCGCGTGGTAATGGACAACGTGAGCAACACGCAAAGCCTGAATCTGGCCAAGTTGCAGGGCGGTGTTTATTTCATCAACCTCGTCGCCGTCAACGGAAACCAGTACACGGTAAAGATCGTCAAGAAATAAGAATTCTCTGTTTTTTTGAATAAGGATGGTTTGCCATCTTTGTGTTTTGGTTGGACCGGGCCGCATTTGCGGCCCGGTTTTTTTGTATCCGGACCCTCGCCATTTGAAAATATGCGTTAAATTCGCAAGGGTTAAAAAACACGGTGATCATGGAAGTCTTGTCCTCTGCCGACAAGCGGCGATTGCGACAAAAAGGCATTTCGGAAGAAACCCTCCGGAAGCAATTGGACGGTTTCAAGACGGGATTCCCTTTCGCCCGTCTGGTGGCGCCGGCCTTGACGGGCGACGGGGTACTGTCGTTTTCTGAATCGGAAACGGAAAGGTACCGTCGCCTGTATAAGGAAAAATCGGAAAAGGAAACCATTCTGAAATTCGTGCCGGCCTCGGGTGCGGCCACCCGGATGTTCAAGGACTTGTACGCGTTCCGTCAGGCATGCCGGGAAGAGAAGGATGCCGTGCCGTCGGCGGACGTACGGGAATTTTTCGGAAACCTGCCCCGTTTCGCGTTTTATGAAGCCTTGCGGGAGCAGGTCATGCGGACCCTCGGCAAGGATTTGCAGGAAGCCGTTTCGCAAAAGGACTACTCGTCCGTGTTGGATTGCCTTCTGGAACCCGCGGGGCTGGATTACGGACATCTGCCCAAGGCCTTGCTGTTGTTCCATCGGTATGAGACCGGTCCGGTTACCGCCATGGAAGAGCATTTGGCCGAGGCCGCCCTTTACGCCTCCTCCGGCGGCATTTGCCGCTTGCATTTCACCCTTTCGCCCGAACACAGGCAGGCTTTCGACGAAAGGCTCGCCAAGGTGCTTCCCGCCTACGAAAAGAAACATGGCGTCCGATACCGGATAAGCGTTTCCGAACAAAAACCGGGTACGGATACGGTGGCGGTCACGCCCGACAACGAGATCTTCAGGGACAGGGAGGGCGAGATGGTGTTTCGCCCGGGCGGACACGGAGCCTTGATCGAAAACCTCGCCGAGCAGGAAGCGGACATCGTTTTCATCAAGAACATCGATAACGTGACCACCGAAGCCTTGCGTGGCCCCACGCGGACCTATAAGGAACTTCTGGCAGGCGTGCTGTTGGAACGTCGCGATGCCGTTTTCGCCTATTTGGAAAAGATCGAGGATTGTCTTCACAAACAGGAAGGACCTTCCGAGGTGTTCTTGCAGGAACTGGAAGACTTCGCCGAGAGCGGGCTTTGCTTGCGTCTTGCCGAAGGTTTCGGCGCGATGGACCCCGCCGCCCGCCTGGCCGTCTTGCAGAAGGCGTTCCATCGTCCCATGCGTGTTTGCGGCGTGGTAAGGAATACGGGCGAACCGGGCGGCGGGCCTTTCTGGGTGCTTTCCCAAGGCGACGACGCGCCGTCGTTGCAGATCGTGGAGTCTTCGCAGGTGGATATGCGGGATGCGGGGCAAAAGAGGATATTTGAAACTTCGCGCTTTTTCAACCCCGTAGACCTGGTCTGCTCCCTTTACGACCACAAGCACGATAAATTCGACCTGTCCGGGTTCATCGACCCGCAAACGGCCTTTATTTCGCGCAAGTCGGTCCAGGGCACCGACATCAAGGCGATGGAGCTGCCGGGACTGTGGAACGGGGCGATGGCGCGTTGGATCACGTTGTTCGTGGAAGTCCCCCAGCGCGTGTTCACGCCCGTGAAGACGGTCAACGACCTGTTGCGCCCGCAACACGGGGACGTTTAGGAAAGCGATCGCCTCGTGCCTTTCACGATGCGGGAATACGATAACAGGGAATTAAATTTTTTTGAACATGAAAGACATAAAGAACTACATCCAGGAAAACAAGGAACGTTTCCTTGAAGAACTTTCCGGCCTTTTGCGCATACCGTCCATAAGCAGCGAGGCGGCGCACAAGCCCGACATGCAAAAGGCCGCCGAATACTGGAAAGGACAGTTGCTCCAAGCCGGTGCCGACAAGGCGGAAGTCATGCCGACTTCGGGCAATCCCGTGGTCTATGGCGAAAAGATCGTCGATCCCGGCGCGAAGACCGTATTGGTTTACGGTCATTACGATGTCATGCCCGTCGATCCGGTGGAACTGTGGAAGACCCGGCCGTTCGAACCGCAAATCATCGGCGACAGGCTCTATTGCCGTGGCGCCAACGACGACAAAGGCCAGTCGTTCATGCACGCCAAGGCGTTCGAATACATGGTAAGGGAAAACTGCCTGCCATGCAACGTGAAGTTCATGCTGGAAGGCGAGGAGGAGATCGGTTCGCCTTCGTTGGAAGCCTGGTGCGCGGCCAACAAGGAAATGCTCAAGGCCGACGTGATCCTGGTTTCCGATACTTCGATGATCGCTCCCGACGTGCCCAGCATCACGGTGGGCTTGCGAGGTTTGAGTTACGTGCAGGTGAGCGTGACAGGTCCCGACAAGGATCTCCATTCGGGTATTTTCGGCGGTGCCGTGGCCAATCCCGCCAACGTCCTGGCCGGGTTGATAGCCGGCCTGATAGACGAGGACGGCCATATCACCGTGCCGGGTTTCTACGACGACGTAGTGGAAATTTCGGCCGAAGAACGTGCCGCCATGGCGAAGGCTCCTTTCGACGAGACGGAATACAAGAAATCCTTGAAAATAGCACAGACGCAAGGCGAAAAAGGATTTTCCACGATAGAACGCACCGGAATCCGTCCGTCCTTGGACGTGAACGGAATGTGGAGCGGCTATATCGGGGAAGGCGCCAAGACCGTGTTGCCGTCTACCGCCCATGCCAAGATCAGCATGCGCCTCGTTCCCGACCAGGATTGGGAAAAGATAGGCCGTCAGGTGGCCGACTGCTTGCAGGCACGTGCTCCCGAGAGCGTCAAGGTGGACGTGGAAATCCTGCACGGGGGGCAAGCCTATGGCGCCGACTTGCAATCGGCCGCCTACAAGGCCGCCGAGCAAGCCTATATGGACGTTTACGGCAAGCTTCCCGTTCCTACCCGAAGCGGTGGCAGCATTCCCATCATCGCGGCTTTTGAACGTGTGTTGGGCATCAAGTCCTTGCTCATGGGTTTCGGCCTGGAAGCCGATGCCATCCACTCGCCCAACGAAAGTTACTTGCTGGAGAACTTTTATCGCGGCATAGAGACCATCGCGGCTTTCTACAAGCACTTCGGCAAATAAGGAGCGTCAACGTATGACGGCTCCGTGGCCGCTTCCCGCCAGAATCCGCCATGAGCCGTCATGACTTGGCATCTCAAAGAAGACAGTTGGAATCTTATTTTTCCCGGAAAAAGACCTTCACGGGCACGCCGGTGAAATCCCAGAGTTTGCGCAGCTGATTTTCCACAAATCTTTTATAGGGATCTTTCACATATTGGGGCAGGTTGCAGAAAAAGGCGAATGCCGGATAGGCCCCGGGCAATTGCGTGGCGTACTTTATCTTTACCATCTTGCCCTTGTGGACGGGCGGCGGCGTTTGCTTGAGGATAGGCAGGATCGTGTCGTTCAGTTCGGACGTGGAAATGCGCCGTGAACGGTTCTCGTATACGGTCCTGGCCCATTCGAGCACCCGGTAGATACGTTGCTTGTTGATGACCGAGGTGAATACTACCGGCACGTTGTTGTCGGGTGCCAGGCGTTCGCGTATCACGGCCTCGTAGTTCTTGAGCGTGTTGTTGTCCTTCTCCACCAAGTCCCACTTGTTCACCACTACCACCACGCCCTTGTTGTTGCGACGGCAGAGGGCGAACAGGTTCAGGTCTTGCGATTCCAGACCGCTTTCCGCGTCCAGCATCAAGATGCAGATGTCGCTGTTTTCGATGGCGCGGATAGACCGCATGACGGAATAGAACTCGATGTTTTCGGTCACTTTCTGTTTGCGGCGGATACCTGCGGTATCTACGAGATAGAAGTCGAAATCGAAAAGGTTGTAGCGGGTAAGCACGGTATCGCGCGTGGTACCTGCGATGGGCGTGACGATGTTGCGTTCCTGCCCGATGAAGGCGTTGATGATGGACGATTTGCCCACGTTGGGGCGACCTACGACGGTGATACGCGGCAGGTCGTCGTTCCTTGTGTCTTCTCCTGTGCCCATGTCGCGGACCACTTCGTCCAGAAGTTCGCCGGTACCGCTGCCGTTGGTAGCCGAAAGCGCGAAAAGACGATCGAAGCCCAAGGCGTAGAATTCGGCGGAGAAGGAGAGCTTGTCGGGCGTGTCGATCTTGTTCACCACTAGGTGAACGGGCTTGTCGGTGCGTCGCAGGAGTCGGGCCACGTCTTCGTCCGAGGGCGTGATGCCGTCCTTGCCGTCCACCAGGAAAAGAATGATGTCGGCCTCGTCGATGGCCAGTTCCACCTGTTTGCGTATTTCGCGATTGAACGAGTCTTCGTTGTCCAACAAGTAGCCGCCGGTGTCGATGACCGAGAATTCCTTGCCGTTCCAGTCTCCGGTGCCGTAGTTGCGGTCGCGCGTGACGCCGCTGGTTTCGTCCACGATGGCATGGCGGCTTTGGATAAGACGGTTGAACAATGTGGATTTGCCTACGTTCGGCCGGCCCACGATGGCTACGATATTGCGCATGGGTGGTGATTTTACAAAAAAAGGCTCGCCCAAACATCTTGTGCAAGCCTTTTGCTTAGTAGCGGGGGCAGGATTCGAACCTACGACCTCCGGGTTATGAGCCCGACGAGCTGCCTCTGCTCTACCCCGCAATGTGGGTGCAAAGGTAGTAAAAGTTTCCCGAAAGACAAAATGTCCCGGTTCCGGCGTAACCCGATTGCAAGCGGAAAGCAGTAAATTTGCTTCGGATTCAAAACAACATGCCGATGTCACAAGTCGCCTATCCTCTTCTGAAACTGCATTGCGCCGGATGCGCGCACAGGGCGGAAACCATCGCCGCCGCCCAACCGGGCGTGAAAAAGGCCGCCGCCAATTTCGCCGCGGGCTTGCTGAACATAGAATATGACGCAGGCTTCGATCCCGGACAACTACGCAAGGCCATACAGGATGCAGGCTACGACCTCATCATCGACAGCCGCGACCCGTTTACCGAACAGGAAAAACAAAACAGGATCCTGTATGTCAAGTTGAAACGGCAGGTAATCGCTGTCTGGATACTGGCCGTTCCGCTCATGGTGCTGGGCATGGCCCACGGCTGGCATTTTCCGGGCAAGGACGTGTCGATGATGTGGCTGGCTTTCTTCATTCTCTACATCGGTGGTCGCGGATTGGTGCGGAACGCCTGGAATCTGGCGCGCCAATGGAGCGCGAACATGGACACCTTGGTGGCGGTCAGCACGTTGGTTTCTTTCGGTTTCAGCGTGTTTACGCTATGTTTTCCGCAATATTGGCAACGGCATGGCCTTCAAGCGCACGTTTATTTCGAGGCTTCGGGCATGATCATAGCCTTCGTGTTGCTGGGAAAACTGATGGAAGGTCGAGCCAATAACGGCACGTCCAAGGCCTTGAAAGACCTGATGCGCTTGCAGCCCGACACGGCCTTTCTGATAGACGGCGCGGGCGAAAGGGAAGTGCCCGTGGACCAGCTCCGGCAAGGGCAGCGGGTAAGCGTGCATCCGGGCGCGCAGGTTCCCGTGGACGGCGTGGTGCGGGGAGGTTCCTCGTATGTGAATGAAAGCATGATAACGGGTGAACCCGTGGCGGTCTTGAAACAAAAGGGGAGCAAGGTGGTGGCGGGAACCATCAACCAGAAAGGCAACCTGGAGGTGGAAATCTCGGGTGTGGGACAAGGTACCGTCCTGGCAGGCATCGTGCGCATGGTACGGCAGGCGCAAGGCAGCAAGGCTCCCGTGCAACGCCTCGCCGACAAGGTGGCGGCGGTGTTCGTGCCGGTAATCCTTTGCCTGTCGGTGCTCACGTTCGTGCTTTGGCTGGTCTTCGGCGGCGTGTCTTTCTTTGAACAGGCCTTGCTTTGCGCCTTGTCGGTCTTGGTCATAGCCTGTCCGTGCGCCTTGGGTCTGGCCACGCCTACGGCGCTGATGGTAGGAATGGGACGCGCGGCGCAGAACCATATCCTGATCAAGGACGCGGCGGCCTTGGAAAACCTTGCCCATGTCGATGCGGTCGCCGTGGACAAGACAGGCACGCTGACGATGGGAACGCCTGTGGTAAGTGAATACTGGATGGCGGAAGACATGTCGGAAAAGGAGTGGGCGTCTTTGTTGAGGACGGCGGAACAAAAAAGCGAGCATCCGTTGGCTTCCGCCGTCGTGAAATGGGTGGACGGGAAGACAGGAGGCATCGGGCTTTCGGGCGAAGAGCTGACGGGGTACGAGACGGTGACCGGAAAAGGCCTGGTCTTTGCCTGTAAGGGGAAAACCTTTTGGATAGGCGGTTTGTCTTTCTTGCAGGAAAAAGCGTCGCGGGCGGCAGGGGTCTTGCGTCCCGTCATCGGGAAATGGCAGGAAAAGGCGTACAGTCTGGTCTTTTTCGGCCAGGATGAAACCGTCTTCCTCGCCTTGGGCATCTCCGACCGGTTGAAACCTTGCGCCGTCGAGGTGGTCAGAGGCCTGCACGCCCAAGGTGTGGACGTTCATCTGTTGACCGGCGATCATGAAAAGGCCGCTTCGGCATTGGCTTCCGAATTGGGCATCAAGCGTTACAAGGCGGGCATGTTGCCGCAAGACAAGCAGGATTACATCAAGCGTTTGCAGGAAAGCGGGCATAAGACGGCCATGGTGGGCGACGGGGTCAACGACAGCCAGGCTTTGGCGGAAGCCGACGTGAGCATCGCCCTCAAACGCGGTACCGACATTGCCGTCAACGTGGCTTCGGTGGTGTTGGTGGGCAATGAACAAAACGACATTTCCGTCTTGCCGCAAGCCGTTTCCTTGTCGAGAAAAACCTACAAGGTCATCAGGCAGAACCTGTTTTGGGCGTTCATCTACAACGTGATAGGCATCGTGTTGGCCAGCGGTCTGCTTTTCCCGTTTTTCGGATGGACCCTTGATCCCATGATCGCCAGCGCGGCCATGGCGTTCAGTTCGGTGTCGGTAGTGAGCAACAGCTTGCGCCTCAAGTTCGTCAAGATCTAAGAGGGCGGCCTCTGCTTCGTCGAGGAATCCTCGGCGAGAGGGAACGTGTTCCGGCACGTGACCGACTCCGGGGGTTCCCGTTATCTGATCCCGTGTGCCGTCTTGGCCCGTGTCGTTTCTTTGCGGGATTCCGCTATCCTCCCGCTCATGTGGCGTGGCGCGCTTTCGTATCTTCCGTCTCGGTTCTTGATTACGGGACAGGCCTTTTTCACGAATCCCGCGGGTTTCGTCACCGACGTCTTGTCATCCGTCCGGAGATTCTGGCGATTTTCCGGGAAGCGGTCAAAAGGAAAAGGGCCGTGGATCGATTCCACGGCCCTTTTCCTTTTTTGGCGATTCAGGCTTGTGCTATTTCGTCACACGTTCGAGCCATTTCACCATCGAGAGCATGACGCCCATCGAAACCAGGCAGATGATGAAGAATACCATCCAGCATTTCCAGATAGGCCAGGCGTTGTACATGAGCGGGCCGATGAAGATGAACAAGTTGCCGATGGCCGTGGCGCCGAGCCACAAGCCTTGGCACAAGCCGACCATGTGACGCGGGGCGACCTTGGATACGAACGACAAGCCGAGCGGAGAAATGAACAATTCGGCGACCGTCAGGAAGAAATAGGTCACGATCAACACCCACGGGCCCGTTTTGGCCAAGCCCATCTCGCTCATCTGTTCGGCGCTGAGTCCGCGGAAAGTTTCACCCGAAGGATACCCGCTCGTGGAAGAATAAAGCATGAGGAAAAGATAGGCCAGACCCGCGATGAACATGCCGATGGCGATTTTCCGGGGCGTGGAAATGCTTTTGCCACGTCTGGCCATGGCGCCGAAAATGGACATGATGATCGGGGTGAGGATGATGACGAAGCCGGGATTGAGAGCCTGCCATATTTCGGGAGCGACGGAGTCGGTCTGCACGAAATCACGCGCGAACACCGAAAGGGATTGTCCGTTTTGGTGGAACGAGAGCCAGAAGAAGATGGCCACGCCGAGAACCGCGAACAAGGCATACAGGCGTTGCTTGATTTCTTTGGCCATGGCGGCCTTTTCTTCGCTCGTATAGGAAGCTACTTCCGCCACTTCCTTCTTGGCGGGTTGCGGGAAGATATGCTTGGTGCGGAAGAATATCACCAAGGAAATGAGCATGGCCGCCACCGAAGCGAAGAACGAGAAATGGATACCCGTGTTGAATGATTCGATGTATTCGGAGCAAAACGTGGTGAGGTTTTCGTAAGCCGTGGTCGTGACCAACGCCATCGTTTCGGTGAATTTGGCCGTCATGACGCCGTCGGCCAGGTATTGGTGGCAGAGGGCGGGCATATCGGCGTTGTAGACGAATCCGTGCAGTCCCAGCCACCATTCGCGGAGCAACGGAGCGACGAACGGGGCGATAAGGCCGCCGACATTGATGAATACGTAGAATATCTGGAATCCGGAATCGCGTTTGTCCTTGGCGATTTGCAGGGCTTCGGGGCCTTCCTTGGCGGCTTCGGCCTCGAATTCGTCGTACATCTTGCCCACGATCGCCTGCAGGTTGCCCTTGAACAGACCGTTTCCGAAAGCGATGCAGAACAAGGCGGCACAAGTGAATATGAGGATGCTCCACCATTCGGCGCCATGATCGAGAATGACGCTGTCGGCGCCTTTGCTGAACAAGGGAATGGCCAAGGCCACATAGCCGGCGGCCATGATGATAAGCCCCCATTGGATGGTCTTGTTATAATTCTGCGTCTTGTCGGCAATCGCTCCGCCCACGAGGCTCAACACGTAGATACCGCAATAGAATACCGAATAGATGATGCCTGCCGCGGTGTCCGATAAGCCGAATTTCGATACGAGAAACAACAGCAGTACGGCATTCATGATGTAATAACCGAACCGTTCTCCCATATTGCTCAACGCGGCGGGAATCAATCCTTTAGGGTGTCCTTTAAACATAGCTTTGTCGTTTTAACGTTTATTTTGTAGTTGAATTTAGTTGCCAACCGGGCACAATCCGCGAATATACAGGATTTTTTTAACTTTGGAGTTTGTTGCATGCGGGTGGAGTGCCGGTTCCGGATACTTGGTTTTTTTCGGAAAAGACCCGTGAATGCGAAAAAAGATTTACAAAAGACAAGAATATGCTTCCTTTTCAGGATTTTCCCTTCGAAATCGTGCTGGGCTCCTCTTCTCCGCGCAGGAAAGAACTCCTTTCCGCCTTGGGTTTCCGTTTCACGGTCATGAACAAGGACGTGGACGAGAACTATCCCTTGTCCATTCCCCGCGAAAGCGTTCCCGAGTACTTGGCACACCTCAAGTCGATGGCGTTTACCGACGACGAATTGCCTCGGAACTATCTGCTGATTACCGCCGACACGATGGTGGTTTTGGACAACAAGCCTTTTCACAAGCCCAAGGACCGCGACCAGGCCATCCGCACCCTTTATTCCCTTTCGGGTCAGACCCACAAGGTGATCACGGGACTTTCGTTGCGGACGGTCGACAAGCAATACACGTTTTCGGTGGAATCGAAGGTTTCCTTCCGCGTGTTCAACCTCGAGGAAATCGAATATTACGTGGACACGTACAGGCCTTACGACAAGGCGGGCTCCTACGGCATACAGGAATGGATAGGCTATGTGGGCATAGCGTCGGTGGAAGGTTCGTTCTACAATGTGATGGGGCTTCCCACCCAACGGCTCTACCAGGTCCTCTCCGAAATTTATAACCATCGTGAACTGCTGAAATAAATGAAGTTTTTTTTCAAACTCATCGCGATTCCGGTCCTTGCATGGGCGGCTTTGTCGCCGAATGCGGCAAGGGCCCAGCAAACCGAGGCTTCCGGCAATGACGAGTTCGAGGTGCTCAAGAACCTTGAAATCTTCTCGGCCGTTTACAAGACCGCCGAACTGGCCTATGTGGACGGCGTGGAACCGGGAAGCCTGATCAAGTCGGCCTTGGATGCCATGTTGCGTACGCTCGACCCTTACACGATATATATTCCGGAGGCGGAGATAGAGGATTTCCGTATCATGACCGAGGGTGAGTACGGCGGAATAGGCTCCACGATCCATGCCCGTGCCGGCTGGATTTACATTTCCGATCCCTATGAAGGATTCCCGGCCGATCAGGCCGGATTGAAGCCTGGTGACAAGATTTTGGAAATCAACGGCGAATCCACTCAAGGGAAGAACGTTTCGGACGTGAGTTCCCTGCTCAAGGGCCAGGCCGGTACATCCTTGACCCTTTTGGTCGAGAGCGCGGGTTCGGCCAAGCCCAGGGAAGTGAACCTGGTACGTCGTGAAATAAGGATCAAGAACGTCACCTACAGCGGAATGTTGCGCGACAGCGTGGGATATATCCGTCAGGACGGCTTTACGCAAGGGGCGATGGAAGAAGTGCGGCAGGCTTTCTTGGACTTGCGCGAAAAGGGCATGAAGTATCTGGTCTATGACCTGCGTTATAACGGCGGCGGCTTGTTGGACGAGGCGGTGGGCATCGTGAACCTTTTCCTGCGCAAAGGCGTTCCGGTGGTCAGTACCAAAGGAAAGATAAAAGACCGCAACCATACCTATTCCACCACGAAAGACCCCGTCGATACGGAGATTCCCGTCGTTTTCCTCACCAGTCGCGGCACGGCTTCGGCTTCCGAGATCCTTACGGGAGCCATGCAGGATTACGACCGGGCGGTATTGGTGGGCGAGCGCACGTTCGGAAAAGGCTTGGTGCAGAATATCCTGCCATTGCCCTACAATGCCCAGATGAAAGTGACGGTGGCCAAGTATTACATTCCAAGCGGTCGTTGCGTGCAGGCATTGGATTACAGCCACAAGGACGAGAACGGCCGGGCCCTGCCCATTCCCGATTCCTTGCGGAACGCTTTCAGGACGGCGGCCGGTCGCGTGGTTTACGACGGCGACGGAATCGAACCCGACATCGAAATGGAAGTGCCCTTGTTGAGCGCGGTGGCGGTAAGCCTGGTGACCAAGTTCCTGATCTTCGACTATGCCAACCTGTATGCGGCCGGGCATGAGAAGATAGGCGAGATTGCAAAGTTTGAGGTGACCGACGCGCTCTACGACGACTTCTTGTCGTTCATGAAAGACAAGGACTATTCCTACAAGCTGCCCAGCGAGAGGATCCTGGAACAGTTCAAGGTCGAGGCGCGGAACGACAGCTGCTTCGCGGAAGTGGAGACGTCGTTCGTCCAGTTGGCGGACAAGCTGGCCAAGACCAAGGAAGGCGACCTGACAAGGAACAAGGAAGAAATAAGATCCATGCTGAGGGAAGAAATCGTGTCGCGCTATTACTACCAGTCGGGACGCGCCGAAGCCGAGCTTCAGGGCGACCGGACGGTGAACCGTGCCATCGAGGTCCTTCTGGACAAGGATCTTTACCGGCAATTGCTTTCCGCCGGAAACTCCCCCAAAAAGAACAACCATGAATAGCGAATTTATGAAGGAAGCCATCCGTTTGGCTTGCCGGAACATCGAAAAGGGCGGCGGACCGTTTGCCGCATTGATCGTGAAAGACGGGGAAGTGATCGCCCGCACGGGGAATACCGTGACCTTGGACAACGACCCCACGGCGCATGCCGAGGTGAACGCCATACGGCAGGCTTGCAAGAAACTGGGCACGTTCGACTTGAGCGGATGCGAGATCTATTCCAGCTGCGAACCTTGTCCGATGTGCCTTTCGGCCATCTATTGGGCGCATGTGGACAGAATCTATGTTTCCGGACTCCGTCACGAAGCGGCCGCGGCCGGATTCGACGACCAGTTCCTTTACGAGGAGATAGGCAAGGATTATCCGCAACGGAAGATTCCCGTCACCGTGCTTTTGCGCGAAGAGGGAAACGAACCTTTCGAGATGTGGAAGAAATACGAGCAGAAAATAGCCTATTAGCATGTCGTTGCGGGTAGAAGACATAAGCAAGTCTTACGGCACGCAAAAAGTGCTGGACAACGTGAGCTTTTCGGTTCAAGGCGCCCAGGTCGTAGGGCTTCTGGGGCCTAACGGAGCGGGGAAGTCCACGTTGATGAAGATCATATGCTGCTGCCTGATGCCCGATTCGGGCAAGGTGTCGGTCTGCGGCCTGGACACGATGAACCGTTCGTTGCAGGTTCGTCGCCGGATCGGCTACTTGTCGGAACACAACCCGCTCTATCAGGACATGTATGTGCGCGAATACCTTGATTTTGTCGGGAAGATCTACATGGATGCCCGTACCACGGCCAAAAGGCGCGAGGAGGTGATTTCCCTCACCGGATTGGGACGCGAGGCGCACAAGAAGGCGGGGCAACTCTCCAAAGGATACCGTCAACGCCTGGGATTGGCGGCCGCGCTCATCCACCGTCCGGACGTGCTGATCATGGATGAACCTACCACGGGTCTGGATCCCAACCAGCTGGAGGAGATACGCGCCTTGGTTCGCCGTCTGGGCGAGGAAAAGATCGTGATTTTCTCCACGCATGTCATGCAGGAGGTGCAGGCCGTGTGCGAGCGCGTGCTGCTTTTGAACCGTGGCCGGCTGGTGGCCGATGCCCCTATGGGCGACTTGATGCGCGACTTGCACGGCAACGTGCAGGTGAAAGTGGAATTCGACAAGAACGTCGAATTGGCAAGGCTGGAAGCCATCGACGGCGTGTCGCAGGCAAGCAACGTCCAAGGCAACGTTTATCATCTGAGCGGTGCCGGCAAGACCGACTTGCGTCCTGCCTTGTTCGACTTCGCGGTGAGGAACGGCCTTTCCGTATTGACGTTGCAGCAGGAAGAAGTCGACCTTGAAACCGTTTTCCATCGTCTCACCCAAACAGGAAATCCGCTATGACCGCCTTGCCGGACATGATGTCGATCCAGTGGTTGCCATATCATTCCGTGCATGCCGTGAGCATGGACGTGTGGATTTTCGTTTCCATGGTCTTTTATGCCTGGGTGGTGCAACGGAATGTGCGGAAGATAGGCAGCCTCTGCCGCCATTTGTCCGGTTTTCGCGATTTGGCGAGAAACAAGAATCCGGAAGGAACCAAGAACCCGCGCAGGTTCTGGAATTTTTCCTTCCTGGCCTTGTCGGTGGTCAATGTTTCCTGGTTCTTATACATGCTCTGGATCCATGCCGGCTGGCGGTTTCCGTTCGGCGGTTCGCACGATACCCATACGGGATGCAATTACCTGTTGTCCGTTTGTGCCGCCTATGCCGTTGCCTTTTATCTGGTAAAGGGTCTGGTAGTGCCGGTTTTCGCCCATGTGTTCGATGAATCCCGTTTCGGGGTTTTCATCTGGCGCATGGGACTTTCCTACGATTTCCTGTTGTCCGTGTTTACCTTCCCCTGCCTTATGGTTTCCTTGTATGCGGACGGCTTCTTGCAGGCTGTCTTTTTCTGGACGACCGTGGTCCTTTTTTCTCTCTTTTTCGTAATCAAGGTCTTGAAGGCCGTCATTGTGGGACGTTGCTACAGCCGGTTTTCCTACCTCCATATTTTTATTTACTTTTGCGCCCTTGAAATCCTGCTGGCACTTAGTTTGTGGCAGATTGTTTTTTGCTTGTGAATCAGATTGTTTTGTTTTCAAGACAAGCGACTTCCAAGCGCAATGAAGCAAAAGAATTTCTGAAATGTTAAAGGTCAAGAAGGTTCTTGTTTCGCAACCGGCCCCCGCCGACTACGAAAAATCGCCCTATAAGGCCATCGCCGACAAATTCGGATTAAAGATCGTTTTCAAGAAACTTTTCCAGATAGAAGGGCTTTCGGCCATGGAGTTCAGGAAAAGCCGGATCAACCTGTTGGATTATACGGCCGTCGTGCTCAACAGCCGCAACGCGGTCGACAACTATTTCCGCCTGGCGAAGGAACTGCGTGTGCAGGTGCCCATTTCGATGAAGTTCTTTTGCAGTTCCGAATCGGTGGCTTTCTATATCCAGACCTATATCCAGTATCGCAAGCGCAAGATCTTTTACGGAAAACAGACCACGGCCGACCTGATGGAAGTGGTTTCCAAGCACAAGGAAGAAAAATTCCTCTTCCCTTGTTCGCAAGACAGCAACTCGGACGTGCCGACGGCCTTTGCCAAAGCCAAGATACCCTTGAAAAAGGCGCCGATGTACCGTACCGTTCCCGCCAAGGTGGCTTCCGAGATAAAGATCAGCGAATTCGACATGCTGGTCTTGTTCAGCCCGGTGGGTGTCAAGTCGTTGTTTGAAAACTATCCCGGCTATAAGCAGAACAAGACATTGATCGCCACGTTCGGACTTTCGGTGGCCGAGGCCGCCGACCAGGCCGGCTTGACGGTGAACCTTTCGGCCCCTACGGCCACTTCGAGTTCCATGACGCAGGCCATGAGCGAGTTTCTCACCGATTTGCACAAGAACGGTTGGGAATTGGAAAAGGTGGAGAGCAAATACGGTTACAAGCAGATCCAGGCCTCGGCCAAGAAAGCGGCCAAAGCCGCCCAGACCGAAAGCAAGACGGCCACGCGCAGCAAGACCATCGAAAGCAAGGTGGCTGCCAACAAGGCGGCGGCCTTGGCCGTGATGGCCGAGAAAAAAGGCATTCGAAAGAAGCAAAACCTCACCAAAGCGTAAATCGGCATGCCCACACTTTGCAAGCAAGAGCGTCTTTTCGAAAAAAGACTCTTGGCGATATTGTTCGGCAGAGGGAAACGCTTTTCTTGCAACAACGAAGAAGGATCGCTCCGGATTTGTTACCTGTCCGTACCGGGCACGGAGGTGTGGCCGGATAAGACACCGGAATCGCCGCATATTTCCTGCAAGATATTGGTAAGTGCCCCCAAGAGCCGTTTCAGGCATGCGGTGGACCGCAACCGGATAAAACGCCTGTTGCGCGAGGCATATCGTTTCCACAAGGATTCGTTTTCGGACTTGGTTCCGGAGGAAAGCGTCCTGCTTTTGTCCTTTCAGTTCGCCGGCGGGGAGGTTTCGTTGCCGTGCATGTCGCGATTGGTGGAAAAGGCGGCCAAGACGTTGCAAAACCGGCTGGGTCATGCATAGTCTCTTGCGGGTTTTCCAAGACGGGCTGGGTTGGCTGTTGCGGCTTCTGGTCAGGTTCTACCAGATATGCGTTTCGCCCTTGTTTCCGCCCAGTTGCCGTTTCACGCCCACTTGTTCGGAATATGCGGCGCAGGCCCTCCGGAAATACGGTCCGTTCAAAGGTTCCTGGCTCACTTTCAAGCGTTTGATTCGTTGCCATCCTTGGGGTGGCAGCGGTTATGATCCCGTGCCATGATTTCAGTCTTGATTCCCAACCATGATTTCGATTGCCTGCAATTGGTCCGTGACTTGCACGGACAATTGACCGATAGCGGCGTGCCGTTCGAAATCATCGTCGTGGAAGACGGTTCCACGCGGTATCTGGAAAACAACCGGAAAATGAAGGAACTGCCCCAGGTACGGTACCTGGAAAGGAAAGAGAACGTGGGTTGGTTCAAGATCAGGAGCCTTTTGCCCACGTTGGCCAGGTATCCTTACTATATCTGCATGGACAGCGACAGCGGCGTGGTCCGGTCCGATTATATCGAAAAATATCTCGATTTCGCCCGGCGTGGCGAGGAAGCCGTGGTGGTGGGAGGCAAGGTCTCGACCCCGGAGATGCCCGCGCCTTGCTACAGTCTCAGGTACACCTACGAAAGCAAGCGTGAAAGCAGTCTCGATCACAAAAAGGGCTTCATCACGTTCAACTACATGATTCCCGCCTCGGTGCTGCGCAAGATAAGCTTTGACGACGGCCTCACGCTCCGGTACGGTCATGACGACACGGCATTCGGCATAAAGATCAAACGTTTGGGCGTCCCTATCAAGTATATAGACAATCCTTTGGTCCATTTGGGCCTGGATGACAACCGGAGGATGCTCCAAAAGGCCGTTTCGGCATGCGGGAACCTTCTCGTACTCCACGAAAGCGGAAAATATCCGGAATTGCCGCAGGAAAGCCGTCTTCTGGCATGTTACCTGAAGGTCAGGAAGTGGAAGGCGGCCTGGCTGGTATCGGCCTTTCATGGACTTTTCTCGGGTCTCATGTTGCGTAACCTGCAAGGTCTCCGGCCGAGCATGTTCGTCTTCGACGTGTATCGTCTGGGCGAGATGCTGAAGATTCGAGGAAAAAATCTTGCCTGTCCCCGTCCTCCTATCCGGCAAAATTGTTGAAAACCCGTGCAGAATTTTTTTAACAGATAGTTGTTTAAAAATAAAACATCGCTTATCTTTGCGCTCCCTTTGCGCTGTATGCGCTATGGGTTTACGATGAAAATTGTTTGAAAATGAACACCTTGACTTACAGAACCATTTCGGCCAACAAAGCTACGGCCAACAAGAAGTGGGTTTTGGTAGATGCCGAAAACCAGACGCTCGGCCGTCTTGCTTCCGAAGTTGCTTCGTTGTTGCGCGGCAAGTACAAGACCAATTTCACGCCTCATGCCGATTGCGGCGACAACGTGATCGTAATCAATGCCGAAAAGGTGCGTTTTACCGGCAAGAAGATGCATGAGAAGGTTTACGTGCGCCACACCGGTTACCCCGGCGGCCAACGTTTCGCCACGCCGGCCCAGATGCTCAAGCGCAAGCCTTACTTCGTGGTGGAACACGCCGTGAAGGGAATGCTGCCCAAGACCATCCTGGGAAGCCAGTTGTTCCGCAACCTGCACGTTTACGCCGGTGCCGAACATCCCCATCAGGCGCAGAACCCCACCTTGATTAATATTAAAGACCTCAAGTAATAGCCATGGAAGTTACCAATAAGACAGGTAGAAGAAAAACCGCCGTTGCCCGTGTGTACCTTACCGCCGGTAACGGTAACATTGTGGTTAACGGAAAAGATTACAAGACCTATTTCCCTACCACTATTTTGCAATATGTGGTTAATCAGGCTTTTGAGGTGACAGGCACCCTTAATCAGTTCGACGTCAAGGCCAATTTAGACGGCGGCGGCGTAAAGGGTCAGGCGGAAGCCCTTCGTCTGGGTATCGCCCGCGCCTTGTGCTCCATCGATGCCGAGCACAGGCCCGCGCTCAAGGCCAAAGGTCTTTTGACCCGCGACCCGCGCATGGTGGAAAGGAAGAAACCGGGTCGTCCCAAAGCACGCAAACGCTTCCAGTTCAGCAAGCGTTAGTATATGCAAGAGGGTCGGAGAGAGCCGGAAGCCTGGTTTTCTCCGACATTTTTGCCTTTTAGGGTCTTGGTTCCCGTTTAGTATCCAAATCGTCCGGATCCGGAAAATGGCTACCGGGCGATTGATTTGAGTGAAAGTAAACAAAACAGAATATCATGTCCAAAGTAACCTTTGAGCAATTGCTCGACGCGGGTGTGCACTTCGGCCACCTCAGAAGAAAGTGGAATCCCAAGATGGCTCCTTATATCTTTGCCGAAAAGAACGGGATCCACATCATCGACCTCCAGAAAACAGAAGCCAAATTGGATGAAGCCTGCGCGGCTATCAAGCAAATAGCCAAGTCGGGCCGCAAGGTGTTGTTCGTGGCCACCAAGAAACAGGCCCGTTCGATCGTTTCCGACCAAGTGCAGCGTGTGGGAATGCCCTACGTTACCGAGCGTTGGCCGGGCGGCATGCTCACCAACTTCGCCACCATCCGCAAGGCGGTCAAGAAAATGGCCAATATCGACCGTTTGATGAACGACAAACAGTTCGAAGCCATTTCCAAACGTGAGCGTTTGCAAATCCGCCGCGAAAAGGAAAAACTCGAAAAGAACCTCGGTTCCATCGCCGATTTGAGCCGTCTTCCCTCGGCCGTCTTCGTGGTCGACATCAACAAGGAGCATATCGCCGTTGCCGAAGCCCGTCGCTTGAACATTCCCGTTTTCGCCATGGTCGACACCAACGTGAACCCTGATCTGGTCGATTTCATCATTCCCGCCAACGACGACGCCTCCAAGTCGATCGCCCTTATCGTCGAACAGATGGTCAACGCCATCGAAGAGGGTCTTACCGAACGCAAGCTCGACAAGGACCAGCAGAAAGACGAGGACGATGCCGCCGAAGGGGAAGAAAGACTTTCCGTGGAAGGCATGGATGAAGAGGACAACGAAGGCGGAAGCGAAAAGAAGCGCAAACGTGCCGGTGGAGAAGGCGAGGAAGGACAGCGTGAGCGTCGTCCGCGCAAGACCACGCCGGTGGGCGGAGCCAAGAAGGTTTCCAAGAAATAATCAAGGACAATTTCAAGGCTCGCCGAATGGATTTTTGGCGAGCCTTTTTTATTCATAATCTTAAAAACAAACAGAAATGGGAAACATAACCGCTTCAGAGGTGAACAAGCTCCGCCAGATGACGGGAGCCGGCATGATGGATTGCAAGAAAGCCTTGACCGAATGCGAGGGCGATTTCGAGAAGGCCATCGATTATTTGCGCAAGAAAGGCCAGAAAGTGGCCGCCAACCGTGCCGACAAGGAAGCCAAGGAAGGCATGGTCTGGGCTCAACTTTCGCAAGACAAGAGTTTCGCCTGCATCGTAAGCCTTAGTTGCGAGACCGACTTCGTCGCCAAGAACGACGAATTCACGGGTCTGGTCCGCCAGATGGCCGAAAAGGCCTTGGCCACCAAGGCCAAGACCGTGGAAGAAGTCATGGCGTTGAACCTCGACGGCCGTACGGTCGCCGACCACATTACCGACCTGGTAGGCAAGATCGGCGAGAAGATGGAAGTGCCCGCTTACGCTTATCTGGAAGCTCCCGCCGTTTTCTGCTATAACCACAACGGAAACAAGCTGGCTACCTTGGTGGCTTTCGACAAGGCCGACGCCAAGCCCGAAGTAGGGCACAACGTGGCCATGCAGGTGGCTGCCATGAATCCTATCGCGTTGAGCGAGAAAGAAGTTCCCGCCGACGTGATTGCCCGCGAAATGGAAGTGGCCAAGGAAGCCACCCGTGCCGAAGGCAAGCCTGAAAACATGATCGAGAAAATCGCCATGGGCCGCATGAACAAGTTCTACAAGGAAAATACCTTGTTGCATCAGGAATTCATCATGGACGGCAAAATGAGCGTGGCCGACTACGTGAAAGCGAACGGTGCCGCCGCCATTTGCGATTTCCGTCGCGTTCAGCTGGGTGCCTGATCGGGAAAGATCCTATACGGGGCTGTCGCTTTTGAGGCAGCCCTTTTTTGTTTTTGATTAAAACTAAAAAACAACGATATTCGTCATGAGTTCTGAAAAGACATTATCACCTGCAAACTCTTGGTTCAGCAAGAAGGAACTGATTTCCTACTTGCTTGTCATCGGCGGCAGTATCTTGTTCGCCATCGGCGACGTGATGTTCGCCAATCCCTACAAGCTGGCTCCCGGCGGAACATACGGCCTTTCCAATGTGCTCAATACCGTTTTCCCTTGGAAGATCAGTTATTACGCGGCCTGTATGGATATTCCCCTGTTGCTTGTGGGAACGTGGATCCTGGGGCCTCGTTTCGGCGTGAAGACCATCGTTTCAACCTTTGTGATCCTGGGTTCGGTCTGGGTGATAGAAAACACCTGGGGATATGCGCCGCTCATCCACAACGGCATTCTGGACAGCGGTTTCGACATGGCTTCCGTGCCCGAATACATGCGCAACATGCTGGTCCGGTTGGGTGACAAGGGCATCGTGTTCGTTCCCGACTATTTCCTTAACACTTTGGTGGCGGGCTTGATTTACGGCGTAGCCATCGGTATGATTTTCAAGTCGGGCGCGACCAGCGGCGGCAGCGACATCATTTCCATGATCATCAACAAATACACGCGTATTCCGCTCGGCACGCTGGTTATCATCGTCGATACCATCATCACGCTTTCCACCTTGGTGGCGTTCGGCGAAATCCGTCTGCCCATCTATTCCATCATGTTGATTGTCATCGAAGGCAAGATCATCAATTGGATGATGGCCTTCGATTTCAAGAAGAAAAAGGAAGCGGTGGCCTGAAAGGCTCCTGACGCATGAGAAGGCGGGGTCGTCGCGACGACCCCGCCTTTTTTGTTTCCTGCCAAGCGGGCGGCATGAATCGGCATTGAGGAATAATTTTCGTACTTTTACCGGTTTTGAAAAAGGAAACGATATGAGATACAAGCGCGTATTGCTGAAACTCAGCGGCGAATCGCTGATGGGGTCGCAAGCTTACGGGATAGACCCCGTCCGTCTGTCCGAATATGCGGCGCAGATCGCTTCCGTCGTGCGCCAAGGTTGCCAGACGGGCATCGTGATCGGCGGAGGAAACATCTTCCGCGGATTGCAGGGTGCCGCCAAGGGCATGGACCGTATCCAGGGCGACTATATGGGCATGATGGCCACCGTCGTGAACTCGATGGCGTTGCAGTCGGCCTTGGAAAAGGAAGGCGTCAAGGCCGTTTTGCTCTCAGGCCTTGCCATCGATCCGGTCTGCGAGAAAATGAGCAGCCGCCGTGCCGTCGATTACCTGGAACGCGGTCATGTCGTGATCATGGCCGCCGGAACGGGCAATCCGTTTTTCACCACCGATTCGGGCGCGGCCTTGCGGGCGGTTGAAATCCGTGCCGACGTGTTGTTGAAAGGCACGCGTGTGGACGGAGTGTACACCGCCGATCCCGAAAAAGACAAGACGGCGGTGAAATATACGAGGCTCAGTTTTGCGGAAGCCTATGAAAAGAAGTTGAAGATCATGGATCTGACGGCTTTCACCCTTTGCGAGGAAAACAATATACCCATCTATGTCTTCGATATGGATACCGCCGGAAACCTGGCCAAGGTGGTGGCGGGACAGGAAATCGGAACCCTGGTTTACGGAAAACAATAAAACAATACGATAATGACAGAAGAAGTAAAAGCTTGCCTGGACAAGCAAAGATCGCAAATAGAAGCGGCCTTGTCGCATCTGGAAAAGGAGTTGTCGCGTATTCGCGCCGGCAAGGCCAGTCCGCAAATGCTGGAAGGGGTGAAGGTGGAATACTACGGCAACATGACGCCGCTTTCGCAAGTGGCCGCCGTCAATACTCCCGATGCCCGTCAGATCGTGGTCCAGCCGTGGGAAAAGAACATGCTTCCCGTCATCGAGAAGGCCATCCTGGCCGCCAACCTCGGTTTTACTCCTCAAAACAACGGTGAAGTCGTGCGTATCTCCATACCGCCCCTTAGCGAGGAACGTCGCAAGGACATGGTGAAAAAGTGCCGCGCCGAAGGGGAAAACGCCAAGGTGGTCATTCGCAATACCCGTCGCGACGCCAACGAGGAAATCAAGAAACTGGGCAAAGACAAGGTTCTTCCCGAAGACATGGCCAAGCAAGCCGAAAAGGACATCCAGGACCAGACCGACAAGTTCGTGGCGAAGGTGGACGCCGTGCTTTCCGAAAAGGAAAAGGACATCATGACCGTGTAGGCCGGCAGTCGTTTCCGGCATGGCGGTTTCCGGACCGGAAACGAAAGCCGTGGAAAAGGAAAAGGCCGGCAATCGCCGGCCTTTTCCTTTCTTTATAAGCGAACAAGATTAGTTCTTGCCTTCTTCGATGGAAGCCTTGCGGAATTCCTTGAAAAGCTTCGTCAGTTCCAAGGAGGCCTTGCGGGCGCGGGCACCGGCGGCCTTGTTGCCTTTTTGGGCGTAGGCATCGATGTTGGTCTTGAAAGCTTCCAATTGTTCGTTGATTTGGCTCATCAGCTGGTTCATTGCTAAATAAGGTTTTTAAAGGTTAGTAAATGTTGTTTCCTGTTTGTTTAAAGGGGTTTTGACCCCTTTCCCAGGTCGCAAATATAGCAAAAATAAGGTTTTTCAAAGTGTCCGTCTTCAAGTACCCGGTCAAAACTTTTTTCTTATCTTGTCCTACTTTTTGACCGGATGTTTTGAGGACGGTTCATCATTAATATTCAATTGTTTTATGAAAATTCCGTTTTCTCCGCCCTATATTGACGCTTCGGTGGTGGATGAAGTGGTCGATACGTTGCGTTCGGGTTGGATCACCACCGGCCCCAAGACCAAGGAGCTGGAAGAAGAAATACGTAAGTTTTGTCGTGCCGGACAGGTCCTTTGCGTCAATTCGTGGACCTCGGGGGCCATCCTGATGCTTCGTTGGCTGGGCGTGAAGCCCGGCGACGAGGTGATAGTGCCCGCCTATACCTACAGTGCCACGGCCTTGGCCGTATTGCACGCCGGCGCCACGCCCGTCATGGTGGATTCGGGAGAGGACTTCAACATATCCGTGGCGGCGGTCGAAAAGGCGCTCAGCCCCCGCACCAAAGCCGTTCTTCCGGTAGACATAGCCGGATTCCCTTGCGATTACGACGCGTTGATGGATTTGGTGAAGACACCGCGGGCAAGGGGCATGTTCAAGGCCGGATCGCCGGTGCAAGGCCTGTTGGGGCGTGTCCTGGTCTTGAGCGATTCGGCGCATTCCTTGGGCGCGTATTACAGGCAAGGTTGCCGTACGGGAAACGAGACCGACGTTTCGGTCTTTTCGTTGCACGCGGTAAAGAACGTCACCACGGCCGAGGGCGGGGCGATATGCCTCAATCTTCCCGAGCCGTTCGACAACGAGGCCGTGTACAAGGAGCTGCGCATGTGTTCGCTCAATTGCCAGACCAAGGATGCCTTTACCAAAAGCAAGGCAGGCGGATGGCGTTACGACATCACAGGCCTGGGCATGAAGATCAACATGGCCGACGTGAATGCGGCCATCGGCTTGGCGCAGATGCGGCAATACGACCGCCTGTTGTCGGAACGCAAGCGGGTGTTCGCCGCCTACGACAAGGCCTTTTCGGCTTGTCCTTGGGCGATTTGCCCGCCCTCGGCCAAGGACGGCAAGGAGACATCCTGCCATATCTATGCCTTGCGTGTGAAGGATTTCACCGAGGAACAGCGCGACAGGATGATCGAGAAGATAGGCGAGCGGGAAGTGGCCGTGAACGTGCATTTCATTCCCATGCCGATGCTCTCGTTCTTCAAGGGGCTCGGCTACAAGATGGAAGACTATCCGCAGGCTTATCGCAACTATCGTGCGGAAATATCGTTGCCCGTCTATCCCCAGTTGACGCAGGAGCAGACAGGATTCGTCATTGAAACCGTCATCGCTGCCTACGAGGAAGTCAAGGCGGAAACCCGATGACACGATTCTTCGACATCCTTTTCTCGTTCCTGGGCCTGTTGTCGCTTTCGCCCTTGTTCGTTTGCCTGTACGTCTGCATACGTCTGGAAAGCAGGGGTGGCGGATTTTACAGGCAGAAAAGGGTGGGCAAGGACGGCAAGGAATTTTGGCTTTACAAGTTCCGTTCCATGCGCGCGGGTTCGGACAAGAAAGGCCTGCTGACCGTGGGCGGACGGGATGAACGCATCACCAGGACGGGACTGTTTATCCGCAAATACAAGCTGGATGAGCTGCCGCAGCTTTTCAACGTGCTCAAAGGAGACATGAGCCTGGTCGGGCCGCGTCCGGAAGTGCCGCGGTACGTGGCTTTCTATACGCCCGGACAACGGAAGGTCCTCAGTGTCCGTCCCGGCATCACCGACTATGCCTCCATCGAGTACATCGACGAGAACACGCTGCTGGGGCGGTCTGCCGACCCGGACCGGACCTATGTCAGCCGGATCATGCCCGACAAGATAAGATATAACATGAAGTATATCGAAAACCATACCCTGAAAGAGTACTTCAAGATAATTTTCCTTACGATAGGGAAAATAATACGATAAAAAACGACAAGATGTCCTATTTCGCCCACCTTCACCTGCATACGCTCTATTCCGTGCTCGACGGAGCCTGCAAGATACCCGCCTTGATGAAAAAGGCCAAGGAATACGGCATGGATGCCATGGCCATCACCGACCATGGCAACATGTACGGGGTCATGGAATTCGTCAACACGGCGAAAAAAGAGGGCATCAAGCCTATCGTGGGCTGCGAGGTATATGTGGCGGCCAAGAGCCGTCTTGAAAAGGCGGGCAGGGAAGAAAGGAGCAACTACCACCTTATCCTTCTGGCCAAGAACATCACCGGCTACCACAACCTGGTGAAACTTTGCTCGTATTCCCAGCGAAAGGAAGCGTTTTATTACAAGCCCCGTATCGACCACGAACTGTTGGAGCAGTATCACGAAGGCCTCATCTGCTGTTCGGCTTGCCTGGCGGGCGAAGTGCCGCAGGCCATCCTTTCCGGCCAGGAGGGACAGCTCAAGGAACATATCGCTTTTTACAAGTCCTTGTTCGGCGACGATTATTATTTCGAATTGCAACGTCACGGCCATGACGAGCAGATGGTGGTGAACGCGCGTCTGGAACAGCTTTCCGCCGAATACGGCGTGAAGTGCATCGCCACCAACGACGTGCATTTCGTCAATGCCGACGATTACGAGGCGCACCGGATCCTCATATGTCTCAATACCGGAAAGAAACTCCACGAAGAGACCAAGATGCTCTATACGGGACAGGAATACTTCAAGAGTGCCGAGGAAATGGCAGAGATGTTTCCCGGGCATCCCGAATATCTTGAAAACACGCGCGAGATCGTGGAAAAGATAGAAGATTTCGAACTGACCCATGACATCCTGCTGCCCACTTTCACGTTGCCCGAACCTTTCACGTCCGAAATGGAATACCTGCGTCACCTCACCTACGAGGGAGCCAAGTCGCGCTACGGCGAGGACTACCGTCGGGACGAGGTGGTGGGCGAGCGTATCGACTTCGAGCTGGCCACCATCGAACGTATGGGTTTTCCCGGCTATTTCCTCATCGTTTGGGACTTTATCCATCAGGCACGGCAGATGGGCGTGCTGGTGGGTCCCGGACGTGGTTCGGCGGCGGGTTCGGTAATCGCCTATTGCCTGGGTATCACCAACGTGGATCCCATCAAGTACGACTTGCTTTTCGAACGTTTCCTGAATCCCGGGCGTATCTCCATGCCCGATATAGACGTGGATTTCGATGATGCCGGTCGCGGCCGGGTCATCGATTACGTGAAGCGGAAATACGGCTCGGAGCGTGTTTCGCAGATCATCACCTACGGCACGATGGCGGCCAAGTCGGCCATCAAGGACGTGGCGCGCGTGCTGGATTTGCCTTTGCCCGAATCCAATCGTCTGGCCAAGCTGGTGCCCGAAACTCCGGGCATGACGTTGGTCAAGGCTTTCAAGGAGGTGCCCGAACTGCAAAAGGAAATGGACGAGAATCCCGACGCATTGGTGCGCGACACGCTCAAGTACGCCGTCAAGCTGGAGGGTTGCATCCGTAGCGTGGGCGTGCATGCCTGCGGCATGATCATCGCCCCCGAGGACATCGTGGAATACGTGCCCACGGGCGTCGCCAAGGATTCCGAGATGCCCGTGACGCAATACGAAGGCACGTACGTGGAATCCGTCGGGTTGCTCAAGATGGACTTCCTGGGGCTCAAGACCCTTACGATCATCAAGGGAGCGCTCGACAACATCAAGCTTCGCCACGGCATAGACATAGACATAGACCATATCCCGCTCGACGACCAGCCTACCTACGACATTTTCGGGAGGGGCGAGACCAACGGTATCTTCCAGTTCGAATCGCCCGGAATGCAAAAGCATCTCAAGGAACTCAAGCCCAGCCGCCTGGAAGACATCATCGCCATGAACGCCCTGTACAGGCCGGGCCCCATGGAATATATCCCCCAGTTCATCCGGCGCAAGGAAGGCAGCGAGCCTATCCGGTACGACCTGCCCGAGATGGAAGAATACCTGCGCGACACCTACGGCATTACCGTTTACCAGGAACAGGTCATGCTTCTTTCGCAGAAACTGGCCAATTTCACCAAGGCCGACGCCGACACGCTCCGCAAGGCGATGGGAAAGAAGAAGAAAGACGTGCTGGACAAGATGAAAGTCAAGTACATGGACGGCTGCAAGGAGAACGACCTCGACCGGGAAACTTGCGAAAAGGTGTGGAAAGACTGGGAGGCGTTCGCTTCCTACGCGTTCAACAAGTCGCATGCCACCTGCTATGCCTGGGTGGCTTACCAGACGGCCTATCTCAAGGCGCATTATCCTGCCGAGTTCATGGCTTCCGTGCTGACCAACAACCTTTCGGCCATCGAGAAGATTTCATTCTACATGGACGAATGCAAGCGAATGGGCATCGAGCTCCTGGCTCCGGACGTGAACGAAAGCATGGGTTTCTTCACGGTGAACAAGGAAGGCGCCATCCGGTACGGCCTCAGCGGAATAAAGAACGTGGGCACCAACGTGGTGGACGAACTGGTGAAGGAACGCGACCAGAACGGCCCCTTCAAGGATATTCTGGACTTCGTCACGCGCGTCAACCCCAAGAACATGAACCGCCGATGCATGGAATCGTTGGTAATGGCGGGCGCTTTCGACAGCTTTCACCTCACCCGGTCGGTTTTTTTCTACCAGAAACCGGGAGAAAACCAGACTTTTACCGAAAAACTGCTGCAATACGGCGCGAGCGTGCAGCGCAACCAGAATTCCACGCAGACCGACTTGTTCGGCAACAGCGAGGAATCGATCACTTCCACCATCGACATTCCCAACGTGCAACCCTGGTCGCAAGTGGAACAGCTCAAGAACGAGAAAGACGTGGTGGGCATTTATCTGAGCGGCTACCCGTTGGATCCGTACAAGCTCGAACTGAAAACGTTTTCCAATATCGACATCGCGCGCATAAGGAGCACGCCCATGGAGAACTTCAAGGGCAAGCTCCTGTATTTCGGCGGCATCGTCACCGATTCGGCGATGGACAGGAAAACCAAGACGGGAAAGGATTACGGCCGTTTTACGTTGTCCGACTACGAAAGTTCGCTGGAATTCATGTTGTTCGGGAACGACTACATAAAGTTCAAGAATTACGTGGATGAGGTCGGCCGCCTGGTTTTCGTCGTGGCCGAGGCCAGGCAACGTTGGGCCAAGGAAAAGGACGCCGCTCCCGAATACGAGTTGCGCATCAATTCCATGGAATTGCTCGACGAACTGTTGGACAAGAAGACAAAGAAGATAAGCCTGACGTTCGGATTGTCGGCCGTCACGCCCCGGTTCACGCAAACCATGACGAGAATCTGCAAGGACAACGCGTTGAGCAAGAAGTCCGCGCAGAACGAAGGCGCCGTGGTGGATTTCCGTATCGTGGAAAGGTCGGAGACCTTGTCGCTCACCATGGTCTTGCCGGCCAAGGTGAAGCCCTCCGACTTTTTGGCCGACTTGAAAGGCGAAAAACCGGACATCGACGTGAAGATTGCTTGAAACATGTCGTTTTTTGCGTAACTTAGCCATCGGTTTTATCCGAATCAATAACCTTTAAAGAAACAAAATCATGGCAACAACATTCACTGATGCGAATTTTGAAGAATCGGCCCTGAAGGCCGCCGTTCCCGTTATGGTCGACTTCGGCGCCGCCTGGTGCGGACCTTGCAACGCCATCGCTCCGATCGTGGACAAGCTGGCCGATGAATATGCCGGCAAGATCCTCATCGGCAAAGTGGACGTGGACGCTTGTCCCGAAACGACCAAGAGGTATAAGGTGCGCAACATCCCCACCATCCTTTTCATCAAGGGCGGTGAAGTGGTCGACAAGCACGTGGGCAGCACCAACGAAGGCGACTTGAGAAAGAAACTCGAAGCCCTTCTGTAGCATCCTTGCCGGATACGGCGCGTCCAGCCTATGTCTGAAGAATTTCACAGACAGGTAACCGAGCCCTTCGCCTCCCTGGAACTTCTGGCTTCCCAGGTGGTGGAGGGCTTTATCACAGGTCTGCACAAAAGTCCGTTCCACGGATTTTCGGTGGAGTTTGCCGAGCATCGGCAATACAATCAAGGTGAATCGGTGCGGCATGTCGATTGGAAACTGTACGGCCGGACAGATCGCCTGTACGTGAAGAAATACCAGGAAGAAACCAATCTCCGTTGTCATATTCTCGTCGATACCTCCTCTTCCATGTGTTTTCCGGCGGCCGGTTTTCAAGGAAACACGCTTGACAAGCTGGGATTCTCCTTTTGTTCGGCGGCCGTCCTGGCCACGATGCTGATCCGGCAGCGCGATGCGGCGGGTCTGCGTTTCTTTTCGTCCGAAGAGGATTTCAAGACCGAGGTGAAATCCAGCCGGACACATCTCAAGTATCTTCTTTCCGAATTGGAGTCCCGTTTGGGACGAACTCTCGCCAGTCCGCGTCTGGACGTGGAATCCGGCATCGTTCCTGCCTTGCATCTGGCGGCGGAACAGATACACAAGCGGTCGTTGGTGGTGTTGTTTTCAGACATGTTCGACGGCTTGGCCGATCCCGAAGGACTTTGGGGCGCCTTGCAGCATCTCAAATACCGTGACAACGAAGTGCTTCTTTTCCAGGTCACCCATCACGGGACGGAGGCTTCCTTGGACTTTCCTTGGAAACGTTGCCGCATGGTGGACATGGAGAGCGGCCGTGAAATAAAGATCAGTCCGGCGCGATACCGCCAGGCCTACGTCGAGAAGTATGACGTTTTCAGGCAGGAACTGGTGAATCGTTGCAACCGGTACGGGATCGATCTGGTCCAGGCCGACGTGGCGGACGGCTTCGTTCCCGTCTTGCAGGCGTACATGGCCAAGAGGCGTAAGGTCTTTTAGCGTTTTTCCGGATTTTTCCCGATACGGTCTTGCGATTTTTTTGAGGATATTTCCTTGTTTTCACAAGGAGCATGGCGGGTCATGTGCCGGATAAGGACGGGAGACAGGTCGAAAAGGAGACAAAGACAGGTCTTAGGCTTGTACGGATTGTTTCGGGAAAATTCAGACAGTCGCCGGATAGCGTTCAAATAAATTTAGTATATTCGCCATTCGATTCGGCGGCCTTCGTCGTCATCGGCCTTGGTTCAAGGAAGACTTGAAAAAGGAGGAGTTTATAAGGAAAAAACACAAAAACAATGAAGAAAGTACAATTATTCAGTGTTGCGTTGGTTCTTGGTCTGGGTGTTTTGTTCTCATCCTGCGAGAGCCTCAAGAAAATGGCAAAGAACCATGCCACCGTCAAATACGAGGTAAAACCCGATCCCCTTGAAATGCATGGCGACAAGGTGAAGGTTGAAATCAACGGTACTTTCCCCGGCAAGTATTTCTGGAACAAGGCGATGGTGGTTTTCCAACCTTCCATCGTGTATGAAGGAGGCCAGACGGATCTCAAGCCTTTCGTATTGCGTGGCGTGAAGACCAAAGGCCAAGGCACGGTCATCAACAACAAGACCGGCGGAAAGTTCACCTACGGCGACGAGGTGGATTTCGTTCCCCAAATGGAACAAGCCCGTCTGGTGGTGAATCCCGTCGGGTATCCTGAAAAGAGCGCTGCCGGACAGGAAGTGGCCGATGCCGCCGCTGCCATGAAATTGGCAAAGAGCCTCAGGCTCGGAGAACGCCAGCTGGCGGAGGGAACCATGATCACTTCCACCCGCATCGACAAGGAAGGTGCCAAACCGGCCACCGTTCCCGACAAGTACGAGAAGGAAACCGTCATTCCCCATTTGGCGCACATCTACTATCTGGTGGATACGTACAACCTCAACTGGAACCTCGCCTTGAACAAGAAAGCCGCCGCCAAGGCCGCCATCAAGGTCTTGGACAGCCTGTTCAACACGGGCATGGCCATGAAGTCGGTCGAAATCAAGGCTTGGGCTTCTCCCGAAGGCGAAGAAAGCCGCAATCAGAATCTTTCCGACAACCGTGCCAAGACGGCCGTCAAATATTTCAATACCGCTTACGACAATGCCGTCAGGAAAATGGCCCGCAAGCAGAAAGTGAAACCCGCCGCCATCAAGCAGGACATCGAACCTTCCGTCCAATCGATGGGTGAAGACTGGGACAAGTTCCTTGCCGACTTGCGCGCTTCGGACATCGCCGAAAAGAACACGATCATCAATGTCATCTCCTCGCATAACGACCGCGCTTCCCGTGAACAGGAAATCCGCAACATGACGGTCATCTACAAGCAGATCGAAGACGACATCCTGCCTCCCCTCCGTCGTGCCGAATTGCGCGTGAACTTCCTCGAACCCAAGAAGACCGACGAGGAAATCGCGCAATTGTCGCTTACCGAACCTTCGGCCTTGAAAGTGGAAGAGCTGCTTTATGCCGCCACGCTTACCGACGACAAGGACAACAAGCTCAAGATCTATCTCTCCGCTACCGAAGTGTACCCCGAAGAATATCGCGGATTCAACAATGCCGCCGCCCTGTATATCGAAAGGCGTCAGCACGATGAAGCCCGCCGCTTGCTCGAAACCGCTCTCGGCCTGCAACCCGGCGACGGTGCCGTGCTCAACAACATGGGGGCCGTGGCCATGGCCGAAGGCGATATTGAAAACGCCCGTTCCAACTTCGAGAACGCCCTTAAGACCGGAAACGCCGAAGCGGGCTTCAACATGGGCATGCTCGACATCAAGGACGGCAAATATGCCAAGGGCGTAAGCGCCATGGGCGGAGAAAAATGCGTCTATAACCTGGCGTTGGCCCAGTTGATGAACGGTCAGCTGGACGAAGCCAAAGCCACGTTGAACTGCATGGAAACCGTTACGGCCGATGCGAAATATCTCTTGGCCGTGGTGGCTGCCCGTCAGAACAACAAGGCCGACTTGATGAACGCCTTGCGCGGAGCCGTCGCTGAAAAGGCGGCCTTGAAGGCGCAGGCTCAAAAAGACGTTGAATTCATTCATTTCCGTGACGATGCCGAATTCCAGAGCATCGTCCGCTAATTGGCAAGGATGACAAGGGAAAGGGGCGGCTTCGAAGCCGCCCCTTTTTTGTTTGAAAGGCGGGAGGGCGAGAACAAAGACCGGACGGGAACAAGGCCGGAACAGGGAGGCCACGATGCCAGGCCGCAGGTGACGGCCTGTCGAGGAATCCGGCTTCCTGTTCCCTTTTCAGGTTCCTTGTCGCAAATTCCTGCCAGGTCCGACAATCAGGTTCTCGTCGCTGAAACTGAAATAACGGTTTCCCGAAACGATGATATGGTCGAACAGGTACAAGTCCAGCAGCCTGGCCCCCCGTCGTATCTTTTCGGTGATGGAAATGTCTTCCGGGCTCGGCTTGATGTTGCCGGAAGGGTGGTTGTGCGCCAGTATGAGGCCGCTGGCATGTTCGTCTATGGCGAACTTGAAGATTTTCCGCGCGTCTACGATCGTGGCGGCCAATCCCCCCTCGCTGATGAGCGTCTTTCGCAGCAGGCGTCCGGATTGGGACAACAGCAGGGCGTAGAATTTTTCGTACGGACAGGAGGCGAAATCGCCGCAAAGCAGCCGGAAAGCCTCGGAACTCGTACGAATCTTGGTTTCGTCGTCCAAAGGCGTATTGAGACATCGTTTTCCCAGTTCGATGCCTGCCAGGATGCCCACGGCCTTGGCTTGTCCGATGCCGGTGAATTTCCGTGCCAGTTCCTTGGGCGAGCGGCGCCCCAGTTCATGCAAGTTGCCGTTGAAGTGATCCAGTATCCTGCGGGCGATGTCCAAGGCCGAATGGTTTGCCGTTCCGCTTCCGACCAGGATGGCCAGAAGTTCCTCGTCTTTCATTTCCCGTGCGCTGCCGGAAAGGAATTTCTCTCTCGGACGGTCTTTTTCCTCCCATTCGCGAATAGGCAAGAAATGCTTGTTTTCCAAAACGAAATCGCAAGAATCCATCATAAGGTCGCTTTATCATGGAATCCATGATCGTGATTTTATCGAAGCGAAAGACCGTTAAAAATTCTTAAAGGTGATAAAAAAGGCCTTACGGATAGTTGCAGGCTGGATTTTCCGGTTTATTAAAAGGCGTTCGCGTAGGATGTGGCGGGTGCGGCGTTCCTTCCGGTTCGTGCATGCCGTGACGGTTTCTCCTGTTCCGTTGTCCGGACATGTCCTGGTGAAAAGTCGTTGTCGGAAATATTTTTCCGGGTGGTATTTTCGTGCGCGTGCCGATTTTTATTACCTTTACGATTGCGAAAATCGCTTGAAAACCAATTTCTAATTAATAAAACAAAAAATGAAGACGAAATTCTTAAGCTTGTTTGCCACTGCGGCAATGCTTTTTTCGTTTGCCGGCTTTGCGCGGGCGGACGAACCGGTACCGGTCGAGCCGGCGATCACGATCGATTTCACGGCCGAGAGAAATGGCGGATATTCCGCCGTGGATATTTCCAAATGGCATTTTCAGCAAGTGGATGCGACGACATGGGGGCGGTCCACTTGGGATGTTCAGTCTGTGGGAAACGAGGGGCTGTACAACTTGGTCTGTGTTATCGAGGATCCTTCGTTGAAGGAAGAAAGCCAGGATTCCGATCTCCAGATGGTCTTGGAAGAGGAACCCGCAATGCCGGAAGCGACCTCGGTATCGCACAAGGACATGTATGCCCTCACCCCGATGTTTTCCAAGGACGGGGACACCAAGGAAGACGATTCCGTCACGTTTGAACTGAGAATAGGCTCGATGTTGAGCGAAAACGTGTCTCTCGAGAAATTGCGCGACGGCGATTCCGTCGTTTTCTATGTCGGTGCTTCGCAAGATGCCACGGATTGGGTCCGTCTGGGAAAATACGCCCAATACACGGCCGACGAGACCGGTGAGGCGCTTTACGATGTCGTCAAGTTTTCGTTGAAGGATGCACCTGACAACTTCTGCATCAAGATCGTGTTCTTCCGTGAATGCACGAATCTGGACTTTGATGAGACGATGAACGCGTTCAGCACTTGTGTGATGTTCAAGAATGCCAAGTTCTACGGTGTCAAGGAATGGGAGCCCGCACCTTCCTCTCCTGACGTGACCGTTTCGGCTACCGTCAAAAACGCTACCGGAGAAGTGATCAGCGGCGTGCAGACGGAAAACACGTACTCGTACAACGACGTGGAAGGCACTTGGAAAGTGGTATTTGCCAGCGAGGATGGCAATGACATTTATTATACCCTCAACGGAACGGATCCCAACGACCCTGACAATAACCGTCAAAAATATGCGAGCGAAATCTCGGTCTTGGAACTGTTCGGTTTCGATATGAGCAGCGGTGAATCCATCGCCGTGCAAGTGAGGGCGTTCAATGCGTCGGAAGACAAGTATTCCGACATGATCACGGTTGCCCTCAACCCGAAGCAGCAAGCTCCTGCGATTGCCGAGCCTTACTTCACCGACAAGGAAGGTGTGAAGATTACAGGTGATATGTTCTCCCCGTACGTCTTTGAAGACGAAGACACGATCAAGCTCGTATGTTCCACCGAAGGTGTCACGCTTTATTACACCTTGGACATCGAAGCCGACGATTATGGTTTCTATGAGCATCCCCAGACATCGGGGACAGCGTATGACGATGCGGCCGGAATCAAGGTCACCGCGTCCGGAGACGTGTATGCCGTGGCTGTCAAGGAAGGGGAAAAGTCCCAAATAGCGATCCTCACGGTCAAGAACCAGAACGAGAAACTCCCCGTTCCGACGTTCTGGGTCCAGATGGATTTGTCTGTCGCAGCCCAGGAATACAAAGACGGCGATATTTGCTATATGGCCGAAGGCGCCACGCCCATAGTGACGTTGCAGCCGCTGATGGCTTACAATTTCCGCTATACGATGGAAGACGATGTGGAGTTGAGCGCCACTTCCGGCAAGGATTACTACGGAACCGGGAACGCCCCCATCAATATCACGGGACCTTGTACCCTTAGGGCCATACAGGTTACCATGGATAATGAAATTTCCGAGGTTTCCACGCTCAGGTTCGTCGTGGGCGAAGATCCCGGAAAACTTTCCAAACCGTATTTTACCGTCGATGGCGTGGTGGTTGAAAGTCCGTATGCCTATGAAGACGAAGTGGAATTGCATATCGCTTGTTCCGTTGCGGATGCCAAGATTTATTATACCCAGGAGGCAAACACTTGGATGTTCGATTCGGATCCGGTCACGTACGGAACGTTGTATGATGACGCCAAGGGAATCAAATTGACGAAAACGGGTACGTTGAAAGCCGTGGCCGTCAAAGACGCGGAAAAATCCGATTTCGTCACGTTCGAATACAAGAACGTGAACGCAAGACCTGCCAAGCCGATGGTCAGTGTTACTGTCGATTGGACAGAATGGGCCTCGTTTACCGATGATTCCACGTATTACATTGCCAAGGATGTCGACACGGCATTCGTGCGGTTGTCTGTCGCATCCATGGAAGAAATGGGAGCCAAGATAAGATATACGTTCGACGACCAAGAACAGCTTACCGACTCTTCCACGGGTATCGGATACAGTACCGGTAATCTCGTTGTCACGGAATCTTGCACGCTCAGAGCCTTGGCATACAAAGACGGTAAGGTTTCCGACGTTATCACGCTCGATTTCGTTGTCGGTGAACCCGCGCCCGAGAAGCCTGCCGCCCCCACGTTCAGCCTGAGCGGGGAGGTGAAAGCGGGCGACACGCTGCGGATTGACTGCGCGACGGAGGGAGCCGAGATTTTCTATGCGATGGATACGGCCGCATTCGTTGCCTACACGGACGGTATCGTCATCACCAAGTCGGTGAAGGTGCGTGCGTACGCCAGGAAAGGGAACGTGGTTTCGGACACGACGGAGGTGAGCCTGACGGTGGCGGTTTCGTTGGAAGGCCGTGAACTGGCCGGGGTGAGCGTATACCCGAACCCGAGCAACGGCCGATTCAACGTGTCCGTGCCCGTGGACGGGACGCTGGAAGTGTTCTGCGGCGACGGCCGGCTGGTGATGCGCCGATTGGTGGTTTGCGGGGAGATGTCCGTGGAAATCGGCCAGTCGGGCGTCTACTTCGTGCGAGTTCGTGCGACCAACGGCCAGGTGGCAGTGCGGAAGGTAGTGGTACGTTAGCCGTTCTTGCCAGGTTTTTTGGCAGACGTTACCGTTTGCCATGCAGAGAGCCCCGGATATTCCGGGGCTCTCTGCATATAAGTCAATTCCTTGCTTGGGCTTAGGGGATATTGCCGGAATCGCCCGTATTTGCCGGAATGGATTTTTGTATTATTTTTGCGCCCCGAAAAACAAGCGGCGTGTGCGGCAAGACGGCATGTCGCGGAGTGAAAAATTTTCAATAATAAATGAAAATTTTAACAACAAAAAATAATAAAAAATGAAAACAAAGTTCATGAGGATTTTTGCCGCCACGGCAATGCTCTTCTCCTTTGCCGGTCTTGTACGTGCTCAGGACAACCTGACCGTCGTTCCGGAATTGAAAGGTGAAAATCAAGAAGAAATCACTTTGGCCGAAACTACCGGTACCTACACGGCTTCCGATGTTCCTGCCGCTGCCACGCTTGCGCTTTCTTCGGCTGAAGGAGCCAAGATTTATTACACTACCGACGGTTCGAACCCTGTCCAGCCTTCCGACGAAGTGGTCCCGACGGCCGAAAACGCCACGATCGAATACGTTGCCGCTATCGAATTGAATCAGTTGACGGCTGTCGCCGGCAAAATCACGATCAAGGCTCAGGCGTTCAAGGCTGCCGCGGAACCTTCCGCCAAAGCTTCCGAAACCGAGTCGGATGTCATTACCATCGAACTGACCATGGCCGAGACTCCCGCTCCTGCGGATTTGACGCTTGTTCCGTCTCTTTCGGATGCCGGTGACGTGGAATTTGTATTGGCCGCCGGTATCTATGGGGCGCAGAACGTACCCGCCGCCGCCAAGGTCATGTTGACCGGTTCCGATGCCGCTGCCAAGATCTACTACAGCATCAGCGTGGTAGAACCGGAACAGCCCGAACTTCCCGGCGGTGTATTGTTGGCCGCCAAGGAAGATGAGGCCGGATTCGTCGCCTATCCTGCCGACGGTATCGCGCTCACGGATCTCATGGGAGAAGTGACCATCAAGGCCGTAGCCCGTGTCGAAAACTCTTCCAAGGCTACCGCTACCGAATCGGACACCATCACCATCAAGTTTACCATGGCCGAACCGGTGTATGTATTCCCTCCGTATTTCACGATCGGCGATAGCGAAGAAGCCGTATACGGTGAACGTAACGTATTGGCTGGCACCAAGCTTTTCATCAGACATCAGGATGAAAACGCCGTCATTTACTATACGGACAAGAGTGTTGACGAAGTAGCGTCCATTACCAAAGAGAATGGAACATTGTTCGATACGACACAAGGTATCGAGATCAATGATTCCTGCACGATCAGGGCCAAGGCTTTTATCGGTGAAGATGCCTCCTCGGATGCCGAAGAAGCCGTCCTCAAGCTCAACGTGGTAGCCGCTCCCGACACGGTATCGGCTCCCGTATTCTCTTATTACGGCGGTCTCGGTGTCGGAGAGGTGACTATCTCTACTCCTGAATATGAAATTCCCGAAGGTTATGCCATAACGATCACCTCCGCCACGGAAGTTGCCACCGTTCGTTACACGTTCGATGAAGACGCCGCTCTTGAAAGTGTTACCGACGGATTGGCCTATGACGCCAACAACAGGCCGTCGATCGACACGGTCTGCACCTTGCGCGCCAGGGCTTTTGCCGGCGACAAGAAATCCGAAATCACGGCTGTCAAGTTCACGATCAAGGCTGCCGAACCCGAAAAGCCTTCGGCTCCCATTTTTGTTCCGGCCGGCGACACGGTGGTTGCCGGTGACACGATCCTGGTTGCCGCGAGCGATGCCGACAGCATTTGTGTGGCCGTAGGCGATGCCGGATTCGTTCAATATGCCGGATCCGAAGTCAAATTGGCGGTAGGCAAATACGATACGCTTTTCCGTGCCTATGCGGTAGTAGGAACCTTGCATTCCGACATCGTGACGGCTCGCTACTTCGTCATGAGCGATGAAGAGCCCGAACCCGGAACCGTTGCCGCTCCCACGTTCAGCTTGAACGGCGAGGTGAATGCGGGCGACACGCTGCGGATTGACTGCGCGACGGAGGGAGCCGAGATTTTCTATGCGATGGATACGGCCGCATTCGTTGCCTACACGGACGGTATCGTCATCACCAAGTCGGTAACGGTGAAAGCCTACGCCAAGAAAGACACGGTGGTTTCCGACACGACGGAGGTAAGCCTGATCGTGAAGGGCGTTTCGGTGGAAGACCGTGAATTGGCCGGCGTGAGCGTATACCCGAACCCGAGCAACGGCCGCTTCAACGTGAGCGTACCTGTGAACGCCACGGTGGAAGTGTTCGCCAGCAACGGCCGCTTGGTACGTCGCCAGGTGGTGATGGCCGGAGAAACGGCCATGGAACTCGACCAAGCCGGTATCTACTTCGTACGTGTTGCGGCTGAGGGTCAGGTGGCCATCAGCAAGGTCGTAGTACGCTAAGCAAACGAAAAAACGGCGGCGGTCTGCCGCTTTGGAGAGGACTCCGGAAAATTCCGGAGTCCTCTTTTTTTTATGATTTCGATCCGGTCATGGCCGGGTCGGATCGTTTCGAGGGATATTTCCGGGGCGGTTTTGATAAAAGGATTTTTATTGTAATTTTGCGGCCCCGGATATGGGGATATTGAAAATCATTGTATTATAATAATACAATTAACAAGAGACAAATAAAACAAATTATCTAAAACAACGAAAAACATGAAGACAGGATTCGTAAGGATTTTTGCCGCCTTGGCAATGATCTTCTCGTTTTGCGACCTTGCATCGGCACAAAGCGAGATGGAATTGACTTATTTCTTGAGTGATTTGACGGAATTTCACGCTGGACAGGATGCCAACACCTATGTTGGCGATGCTCCGGTACAAGCGGGCGTCAAACTTGTTCTCGGTGTCCAAGGAGGTATGTACGATTCCGAAATCTATTATACCTCCGACAAGACGGATCCGGACAACACCTCCACGAAGTATGACGAGGCGAATTCGATCGAGCTTACGGCGGCAATGGCCGTCGACAACCAGATCACCATCAAGGCCAAGGCGTATTCCTCCGGGAAAGAGTCATCTATCTGGACGTTTGTCATCGAATTGGCGAAGATAGATTCTGCCAAGATCGCTTTCAGCCATGAACCGGGTCAATGGCCGTTGAACACCGTCGTCACGCTCAGCACGCTCGGAGCCGACAGCATCTTCGTGGCTACCGGAGAAACCGAGGCAACGGCTGTCGATTTTGAAAAGACTGTAGGCAAGACCGTCGATATTACCATTACCGAAGCCATGGTGGTTCGTGCCTATGCGATGAAAGACGGCGAAGCGTCCGATACCGTCAGTGCCGGCTATACCCTTTTCACCAAACCCGACGCTCCCATCCTCTCTCCCGGATCCGGTTCGTATTCCGAATTTGTTTTTGTCGGTGTAAGCGCGACCATGGCCGACAGCCTTATGGTAGCCACCGGTGCCACCAAGGAAGCCGCCACGGATTTTCAGAATCAAGGCATGTTGTTTGCCGACATAATGGTTTCCACCACCACCGTGGTCCGTGCCTATGCGATGAAGCATGGCATCTCTTCCGATACCGTGGAAGGCATCTATGCCTTTAAACCGGCTGTTCCCGCCTTTACGCCGCTTTCCGGTTCCACGCTCGACCTGCCCCTCCGCCCTGTGGTGACGTTGGCTTCCGAGGAGGAAGGCGTCGAAATCTTCTACACGGGCGACAGGACGCAGACGTTCGTCAAGTACACGGGCGCGATAGCGGTTTCCCAAGACACTTCTTTCTGGGCGTATGCGATAAAGGACGGTATTTCTTCCGATACCGTAAAGGCTTCGTACGTTACCGACAACGCCGATGCCAGGATCGATTTCAGCAATGTGGGAAGATACTCCCTGCCTGCCGATTGGTTGTTCAAGAAAGACAAGCCGACGGAAGTCAGCGGAAACGCTTCTTTCGAATGTGGTTTGGATGCCGACGGGTTGTGGAAACTCTCCTGCATGACCATCAACATGGAAGAAAATCCCAAGGTAGAGGCCGACAGGACCATCTGGGCCGTAACGCCTGTCTATCAAGTGAAGGACGGTTACACGGATCCGTATGCCATGGTCCGTGTAAAAGTCGGCTGCGGTTCGGGATTGACGGACGGTAGTTATACCTTGAAAAGCGGAGACTCGGTGTCTTTCTATCTGGGCGCTTCCCAAGATGCCGCGGAATGGACGCATGTCGCCACCAAGGCCGCCGACCTTGCGGATTATAGCGACGTGAAGATTCCTTTGAGCGCCGTCGATGGCGAGTTCTGCATCAAGATCGAATGGCATCATGCGTATGCCAGTTTCCTGCTTGACCAGTTTTATCCTACGCTGTATGTGAAGAACGTTCGTTTCTACGGTGCGGAATTGGCTGCGACCCAGCCGCTCCATGTCTTTGCCGACCCCATGGGCGGCAGGGTGGAACCGGGCACGATCGTCGATTTCTATGCCAATGAAGGAGCCACCGTCTATTACATGCCCGACACGGCGACCACGTTCAGTAAATACGAACAATACAGCGTCGAACAGAATGCCGCCGGCACCATCCTCACGATAGACGAGAGCATGAAGTTCAAGGTGTATGCCCGAAGAGGTTCGGAAAATACCGATACGCTCGAATTGGCTTATGCCATCAAGACGGCCGATCCCGTTTTCAATCCTCAGGCGGGCGGCGTATTGGCCAATACCGAGGTGACGGTTGCCAAGGGTGATGCCGACACGCTCTTCGTGGCCATCGGCCAGCAAGAAGTTTTCGGAAAATACACGGCCGATGTCAAGGTGGTCGTTACCAAAGACACCGTCATCAGCGCTTATGTGAAGAAAGGCGACTTGTATTCCGATACCGTCGTGGCCGAATACTACATCAAGTCCGCCGCACCTGTGTTCACTCCCGCCCCCGGCGTGGTAAGACCGGATACCGAGGTGACGATTGCCAAGGGTGATGCCGACAGCATCTTCGTTGCCGCCGGGAATGCCGGTTTCGTGAAATATGCCGCCGATGTCAAGTTCGTCGTTTCCGAAGATACGCTTGTTCGTGCCTATGCGATGAAAGACGGCAGACGTTCGGATGTCGTGGAGGGTGAATATGGCGTCATATACAATCCCGTATTCAACCCGGGAGAAGGCGAATTGGCGGAAGTTACCGAAGTGAAGGTGACTTCCCGGAACGCCACCATGATGAGATATGCCACGGGCAAGACCGCAGCCGAAGCCAAGGAATTCAAGTATTATGTCATCGGTTCGGAATTCACCGTCAAGGTCAGCTCCGACACCGTGATCCGTGTCTATGCCGTAAGGGGCATCTATTCGGACACCGTTACCGCCACCTATACGTTCAATCCTGCCGCTACCGTGGCCGCTCCCACGTTCAGCCTGAGCGGGGAGGTGAAAGCGGGCGACACGCTGCGGATTGACTGCGCGACGGAGGGAGCCGAGATTTTCTATGCGATGGATACGGCCGCATTCGTTGCCTACACGGACGGTATCGTCATCACCAAGTCGGTGAAGGTGCGTGCGTACGCCAGGAAAGGGAACGTGGTTTCGGACACGACGGAGGTGAGCCTGACGGTGGCGGTTTCGTTGGAAGGCCGTGAACTGGCCGGGGTGAGCGTATACCCGAACCCGAGCAACGGCCGATTCAACGTGTCCGTGCCCGTGGACGGGACGCTGGAAGTGTTCTGCGGCGACGGCCGGCTGGTGATGCGCCGATTGGTGGTTTGCGGGGAGATGTCCGTGGAAATCGGCCAGTCGGGCGTCTACTTCGTGCGAGTTCGTGCGACCAACGGCCAGGTGGCAGTGCGGAAGGTAGTGGTACGTTAGCCATTCTTGCCAGGTTTTTTGGCAGACGTTACCGTTTGCCATGCAGAGAGCCCCGGAATACATCCGGGGCTTTTCTTTTGATTCCTTGCCGGAAGGCAAAGTACAGCCCATGTTTGGCAGGCTGAAAGGATTGTCTTACTTTTGTTTCCACGGCGGGAAATGATTGTCGGGAATGCCTTGTGGCGATGAGGGATCTCAGGCCGGGAAAGAATCAGTTCGTGGAGGAAATCAGGAAAATGCGACGCAAGTCCTTGTTTTTGGCGGTCTGCTTGTCGGTGCTTGCCGTGTCGGTATCCGGGCAAGTCCGCGCCCAGAGTTTCGAATGGAAGGTGGAAGCGGACGGCTTTTTCGACAACGGCGAATACGAGAACATCGCCCCGTCGCTTTCAAAGACCATGTACGGTTTTCGTTTTTCACCGCAGGTGGGCGTTGCCTACAAGGATTTTTCGCTTTTCGCGGGCACGCACCTGATTACCTCCTTCGGTTCGCCCGAATATCTGGACAAGGCTTATTTTACGGGTTATTTCCAATATCGGAACCGGCATCATCTTTTCCGTTTCGGGGCGTTTCCGCGTCAGGAACTGCTTTCCGATTACACCAATTTCTTTATCCGCGACACGTTTGCCTATTTCCGTCCCAATATGACGGGACTTTTTTACAGGTTGAGCGGGAAGGACAATTTCCTGAGCTTTTGGCTCGATTGGACGGGAGCGCAGTCGCCGCTCACGCGCGAGGCGTTTTTCGTGGGCTTGAGCGGGGAGCAACGTTACAAGTGGTTCTTCGCGCAAGTGGTTGGCTATTATTATCATTACGCCAACACCAAGCCGCGTTCCGGAGACGGGGTGGTGCACGACAACGGACTGGGGCAAATAGGGCTTGGCATGGATTTTTCGCGAAAGGTGAGACGGCTTTACGCCGCCCGGCTCTCCGCCCATTTCATGTTGGGCTACGAATGCAAGCGCGACGGCGGTGTCACGCCTTCCAGGATGCCGTTGGGACTGGTGCTCGACCTGCACGTGCAATATTGGCGTTTCGGCACCAGGACGCTCTATTATTACGGTCAGGAACGTTTTACCGTGCCTACCGACAATTATTCGCTCACCTATTGGGGAAACCCTCTTTTGGCCTCGAAGTCGTATCTGCAAAGCAAGTGGTACGTCGTCCTTTTCAGGAACGACTTCGTGAATGCCGAAGCGGCGGCCGTGTTCCACCTGCAGGGGAACAAGCCGGGATCCCAATACATGGTCCGGCTCCAAGTGAGCCTTGATGGCGGCATTTACGGCAAGAAAGAGGGCGAAGAACGCGGAAGCCGTTACCGCTTCAACTTCATCGGGGCGGACAAGCAGGAGCGGGCGATGGACGACTTCAAGCGGAAAAGGAAAAAACAGGAACAAGATTCTTGACGATGCCCTCCCAGACCTTGAAAGATTCGGCCAAGCTGCTTTCGGCCAACGTTGTGGCGCAGGTAGTCGGTTTTTTGTTCTATCCTTTGCTCACGCGCCTTTATTCGGCACAGGATTTCGGCATCTTGAACCTTTTCCTTTCCATCGGTGGCGTCTTGGTGCTGTGCGCCACGGCCGAATATCAATATGCCGTCATGCTGCCCAAAGCGGAAAAGAAAGCCGTGTCGGTGTTTCAGGTCTCGGCCCTGATCGTGCTGGGGGTGACCTTGCTTTGCGGAATTTCCGTTTTCTTCCGCCGTTCCATAGCCTCGTTTTTCAATGCGCCCGAATTGGCGGCTTTCTATCCGTTCATGCCCCTTTTCGTTTTCTTTTCGGCGGCTTGGAACTTGTTCAACTATTGGTTCACACGCCATTCCCGTTTCGGGACGGTAGCCGCCTACCAGATAACGAGGAACCTGAGCAATTCCTTGCTCAAATACGGTGCGGGCAGGGCGGGCTGGTTGCGCTGGGGGTTGCTGGGTTCTACCCTTTTCGGGGTTTTTCTCCCGCTTGTGGCGGCGATTCTCCCCGACAAGGCCGTTTGCAAGCCTCTTTTGCGTTTCAACAAGTCGGACGTGCGCCAGGCGGCCAGGCGTTACGTGCGTTTTCCGCTTTTCTCCCTGCCGCGCGCCTTGGTCAACAATGTCAGTTGCAATCTGCCCATATTCATGCTTACGCCTTTTTTCGGCTTGAAGGAACTGGGCTATTTCGGAATGGGGCACACGCTCGCCTACCAGCCTGTCAGCATCATGGCGGCTTCGTTCTGTCAGGTCTTTTATCAGAAGATGTCGGCAAGCGTGCGGGAAAGGAAGCCGATCTTGCCGTTTTTCCGCAAGGTGTTGGTCCGGGGAGGCTTGTCGGTCGCCTTGACATTCCCCGTCCTTTATTTCGTCTTGCCTTCGCTCACCGTCTGGTTGCTCGGGGCGGATTGGGAAACCACCGGACACTATATCCGTCTGATGCTGCCTTGGTTGGCCTTGACGGCGATCAGCGGTTGCATCGCTTTCATCAGCGACCTGTTTCAAAGGCAAGCCTCCATGCTGGTGATCGAAACGGTGTATTTCGCCTTGCGCGCCGTCGCCTTGCTTGTCGGGATCCTGTTTGGCGATTTCAGGCTTGCCATTCTCCTCTACAGCCTTGTAAGCGCCTTCGTCATACTCTTCCAGGTCTGCTGGTTCTTCGGTCTGGTCAAAAGGTACGAAAGGAGCATTACCGCGCAAAGGCGAATGTAAGCTGCTTCTTGTTCATGTCTATTTCCTGGACCCGGATCTTTACCGCCTGGCCCAGCTTGTAAGATTGGCCGGTGTGGACTCCGACCACGCAATAGTTGTCTTCGTCCAGTTGGTAATGGTCGTCGTTGAGCGAACGGAGCGGCACCATTCCCTCGCAATAGTTTTCGTCCAGGCATACGTACAGGCCCCATTTGCTCACGCCCGAAATCACGCCGGGGAATACCATTCCTACCTTGTCCGACAGGAATTCAGCCTGTTTGTATTTTACCGAGGCCCTTTCCGCTTCGGCGGCTTTCTTCTCCATTTCGGAACTATGCAGGCAACGTTCCTCGTATTCTTCCTCGTCCGCGCTCCGGCCTCCTTGCAGGTAGCGTTCCAGCAGCCGGTGCACCATCAGGTCGGGATAACGGCGGATGGGAGAGGTGAAGTGCGTGTAGAACGGGAAGGAGAGGCCGTAATGGCCTATGTTCCGGGTGGAATAGCAAGCTTTGGCCATCGTCCGTACCGCGATCGACTCGATCATGTTCTGTTCGGCCTTGCCGTGGACGTCGTCCAACAGGTTGTTGAACGACTTTACCAGTCCCGAACGGCTCTTGAGATTCATCTTGTAGCCGAGTTTTCCCACGAATTGCGAGAATACCGCCAATTTTTCGGGATTCGGTTCGTCATGGATCCGGTAAATGAAAGTCTTGGCCTGGGCCTTGTCTTTCACCTTTCCGATTTTTTCGGCCACATGGCGGTTGGCAAGCAGCATGAATTCTTCCACCAGGTGGTTGCTTTCCTTGCTTTCCTTGATGTAGACGCCCAGTGGCTTCGCCGTTCGGGGATCGAGCTTGAAGCGCACTTCCTTCGAATGGAAGTTGATCGATCCGGTCTTGAACCGCTTGTCGCGTAGGATTTTCGAGAGCTTGAACATTTCGCACACCGCCTCGATGTCTTGCTTGTCGCCCGTCTTTTTCAAGGCTGTCTCGTCGCCTGGTACGTCTTGTGCCAGGCCGGCGGCCTCGATGATGGCCTGTGCTTCCTCGTAAGTGTAACGGCGGTTTGAATGGATGACGCCCTTTCCTGTCCAGAAATCCAGCACTTTCGCCTGGGAGTCCATTTCGAACACGGCGCTGAAGCAGAACCGGTCCTGATCCGGCTTGAGTGAACAAAGGTCGTTGCAAAGCCGTTCGGGAAGCATGGGGATGGTACGGTCCACCAGATAGACCGAAGTGGCGCGATCGTAGGCCTCTCGGTCGACAGGCGTTCCCGGTTTCACGAAATGGCTCACGTCGGCGATATGCACGCCGATTTCCATGTTGCCGTTTTCGAGCCGGCGATACGACAAGGCGTCGTCGAAGTCCTTGGCGTCGGCCGGATCGATGGTGCAGGTATAAATGCCCCGGAAGTCGCGACGGACGGAAAGTTCCTCTTTCGTGATTTCCCCGCTCATCTTCTTGGCCTGTTCGAGGGCGGCCTTGGGATATTGCAGCGGAAAGTCGTATTCGGCCAGGATACTCTGCATTTCCACGTTGTTGTCGCCCGGCTTGCCCAACACGGCGGTAATCTCGCCGATGGGGCTGTTGAGGTGCGGCGGCCAGTCTACGATGCGCGCCACCGCTTTTTCCCCGGCCTTGGCTCCTTGCAGGCCTTCGGGCGAAAGTATCAGGCTCACGTTCATGTTCTGGCTGTCGGGAACCAGATAGGCGTATTTGCCCGAAAATTCGATCGTGCCGACGATGTTCTGCTTGCTGCGCCTCAATACCTCGGTAATCTGTCCTTCCAGATGCCGGCCGCTGCGATACGGGAACAACAGGACCCGCACGTGGTCGCCGTGCAACGCGTGTCCCACGTTGTTGGGCATGACCAGCACGTCTTCAAGTTCCTTGTTGTCGGGCAGTATGTACGCCTTGCCCGTGGATTTCATGTCCACCACGCCCGTGATGTAGCTTCGCAGGCTTTCGGGAATATGTCTGGAGCGGTTCGATTCGCGTCGTGCGCGGTTGCTTTGACGTTGGCGCGCGCCATGGCGTCTTGCCTCGCGTTTGCCTTGTTTGTGTCTGGAGGAACGGTTCTTTCCGGAATTTCCTGTATTTCTCTTTTTTGTCATTTTTTCAAATAATACCTATGATGTCTTTTATGCTGCCGATTTCTTGTGTATCCACATATTCCCGTATTCCTTCGGCTATCTTTCTTGTCACGTCGGGTTCCACGAAGTTCGCCGTGCCCACTTCCACCGCCGCCGCGCCTGCCATGAGAAATTCCAAGGCGTCGGTCGTGCTGCGGATGCCGCCCATGCCGATTACGGGAATCTTCACGCGCTTTGCCGCCTGCCAGACCATGCGTAAGGCCACCGGCTTCACGCACGGGCCCGAGAGTCCGCCGGTGACGGTGCTCAATACGGGCTTTTTCTTTTCCACGTCGATGGCCATGCCCAAGAGCGTGTTGATGAGCGATACCGCGTCCGCGCCCGCCTTTTCGGCCGCTTCGGCCATGGCGGCGATGTCGGTGACATTGGGCGAAAGTTTCACGATCATGCAACGGTCGAAAGCCTGACGTACGGCGCGAATGACTTCCCCGGCCATTTCCGGGTCGGTTCCGAACGCCATGCCGCCTTGTTTCACGTTGGGGCAGGAAATGTTCACCTCGATGGCGTCCACTTCCCGGCAGGCGTCCAGTTTTCCGGCCACTTCCACGTATTCGTCTATCGTGGAGCCCGAAACGTTCACGATGATCCTTGTGGGAATTTCCTGCCTGTAGTCTATCTTTTGTCTGATTTGCGGCAGGATATGGCTGATGAGATGGTCCACGCCCTTGTTTTGCAGGCCTACGGCGTTCAACATCCCCAGCGGTGTTTCGGCCATGCGCGGGTAGGGATTCCCTTCACGGGGCTTGGCCGTGGTGCCTTTTACCACGAAGCCCCCGAGCGCGTTCAAATCCAGGAAATCGCAAAATTCCAAGCCGTAGCCGAAAGTACCCGAGGCGGTAAGGACCGGATTTTTCAGTTCGAGATGGCCTATGTTCGTTCGTGTTTTCATGCGTTCCAACCCAACGTACGGCTGTCGAATACGGGTCCCTCGGTGCAGACGCAAGCGTTATGTCCGTCGGCCACGGGCGTCACGCAGCAAAGGCAGGCTCCCAGTCCGCAGGCCATCGTGTTTTCCAGGCTGGCCTCGCAAATCGCGCCTTTTTGCGCCGCTTTCTTTGCCACGGCCCGCATCATGGGCGTGGGGCCGCAGGTGTAGATGTGCGAACAGTCGTATTCGTCCCAGACAGGGTGTCCGGTGACCAGACCCTTGAATCCCGTGCTGCCGTCTTCGGTGCAGATGCTTGCCGGAGCCGTATTTTCCAGTTCCTCTTCCAATATCAGGCGTTCCTTGTTCTTCGCCCCGACAAGGAAACGGAACGGGATATTCCTTTCCTTTAACGTCAAACCTAAGAAATACAAGGGAGCCACGCCGCATCCGCCGCCTACCAGGAGCGCCTGGACTCCGCCGCCGTTTCCGGGCAGGGAAAATCCGTTGCCGAGCGGCAGGACGAGGTTGATCCGTTCTCCTGGTTCCAGCCCGGCGATGTACCGTGAACCTTCTCCCACTTTCTGGACCAGCAGCCAGACTTGTCCTTGCGAAGCTTCGGCGAAATGAATGGAAACGGGGATACGCAACCAGCCGTGAATCGAAGACGGTATCCGTACTTGCACGAACTGCCCGGGAATCATCTCGGGCAGTCGGCGGTCGGCTTGCAAGACAAGCCTTGTGAAATCATGGCCGGACGCTTCCTTGCGTCGCACCACGAAATCAACTATTTGCTTTTTATTCAATATCCTGTGTGCTTTTCCGGTTTATTTCGCGCTGGCCGAGGTTTTCTTGACCGTGGCTTTCCCCTTGGTGCCGGTTCCTGCGGCGGCCTTGGGTTTGGCGGCCGTCTTGGCGGGTTTTTCGGCGGTCGTCTTGGGCTTGGCCGTCTTGGCCGTTTCCGTCTTCTTGGCCTTGGTCGCGGTCTTGGCCGGAGCGGTTTCTTTCTTTTCCGCCTTTTCCTCTTTCGCTGCCGCTTCGGCGGCGGCTTTTTCTTCGGCTTCGTGCTTGGCGAGGTTTTCTTCCTGCATCTTTTCGCGTTCGGACAATTCCTGGTCGATCAGATTGTTGTCCAAGAGCAGGTTGTACCAAGTCAAAACTTTCTTGATATTGCTGTCGTATACGCGTTCGGTGTCGAAATCGGGCACGAACCGGGCGAAATATTCCTTGAGGTTCTTGATCTGGTTCGGTTCTTCCGCCTTTTTCCCGTCAAGGGCCTTGTGCATGGCGCGGAACACGTCGGGCAGGCTCGTTTCGCCGTTTCGGGTGTAAATGGCTATTTCGGCCAGGGAGCTTACTTTGTCTAATCCGAAAACGGGAAAACGTTTCTTGTCTTGCAGGTTTTCCACGATGGCCGACACCTTGCCTTGGCTCAAAAGCTTGTAGAGCGAAGGCTTGGTGGGAATGGTAAGGATCTTTTCTAAGTTCATCTTCGTTTGGAATTGATGGAGGCAAATTTACTTTATTTTTGCCATACGACCCAAGGAAGGCTTCTTTCGCGAAATTTTCGTGCCGGACTTTTTTCCGTTTTTCCTATCTTTACACCTATGGACGACACACAGACGGCATATCTGCTATTGGGCGGAAACTTAGGCGATTGCGTGGAAACTTTCGATGCGGCGCGGCGCGAGATAGGCCAGCGTGCGGGGAGGATCGTGCAGGCTTCTCCGCTGTTCACGTCCCCGGCTTGGGGATTCGAGTCCGGGAACCTTTTCTACAACCAGGCCTTGGAAATCCGTACCGGCTTGGATCCGTACGCGCTTCTGCGGACGATCCTCGGGATAGAGAAAGACCTGGGCCGGGTCCGTTCCTCTTTGCGGACTGCCGGAGAAGGAAAAAGATACGCTTCCCGGATCATCGACATCGATATCCTGTTTTACGGTCGTGCCGTGATTTGCGATTCGGTGCTGGAAGTTCCCCATCCCTTGTTTCCCCGTCGCGCCTTTGCGTTGGTTCCCATGGCGCGGATCGCTCCCGACTTGGTCCATCCGCAGTTGAACCGGACCGTCCGCCAGCTGCTCGAGCAATGTCCCGACGCGGTGCAGGACGTGCATCCCTGCGAAGATCCTGCCGGTGGGCGACGTCGCGTTTGCGGGCCGGAAGATGAACCTGTCTTTCCCGAGGGCATCAGGTTCATGGCCATAGAAGGCAACATCGGGGCAGGCAAGACCTCCCTTTCACGCCGTATCGCGCGGCAATTCGGGGCCAAATGGGTCACGGAAAGCTTCGAGGAAAACATCTTCCTTCCCAAGTTCTACAAAAGCAAGGAACGTTACGCCTTTCCGCTCGAACTTACGTTCCTGGCCGAACGCTACCGTCAGGCCAAGGAAGATTTCGTGCAGGAATTGTTCAGCCCGTTCATCGTGAGCGACTTTTCGATAAGCAAGAGCTTGATTTTCGCCCAGAACACGTTGCAGGAAGACGAATACAGCCTCTTTTCGCGCCTTTACAAGATAATCCTCACCACCGTGCCTCAACCCGACCTGTACGTGTACCTGCATAGCGACGTCGACCGTCTCATGAAGAACATCCGTCATCGGGGGCGCGCGTACGAGAACGACATGGATCCCGCCTATTTACGGCTTATCGAGAACGGGTATCTCGACTACATGCGCACCTTGCCGCCCGCCAGGAGCCTGGTCATAGAGACCACGGACATGGATTTCGTGAACAACGAGGAAGATTACCGGGACATATTGCGACAGATCGCCCTTGCCGCCCGCCATGCCGTCGAGGATGTCTGAAATTTCGTTAAATCCGCCGAGTCAATTATAATAATATAAAAACAGAATAAAAACAAAATGCCATGAAATCTTTTTTGAAATACCTTTTGGCTACCGTGGTCGGCATGCTCATCGTGGGTTTTATCATGCTTTTCGTGTTTCTCGGTTCGGTGGGCGCTTTGTTGTCCGCGGGATCGAAACCTGTCGTGCAGGTAAAAGACGATACCGTGCTTGAAATCTGCCTGGACAAGCCGGTTTCCGACAAAAGCCACGGGCTGGACCGGAGCATGGGGTTCTTTTCCGTACCCGGTCTTTCGAAGACGATGGGGTTGAACGACATGGTCAGGGCCGTCCGCCATGCCAAGGACGACGCCAAGATAAAGGGAATCTACCTCAAGTACGACGGCGGGACGATGGGTTGGGCCGCGAATACCGAACTCCGTCAGGCGTTGGCCGAATTCAAGGAATCGGGCAAGTTCATCTACGCCTATGCCGACAGTTATCCGCAAGGCGCCTATTATTTGGCCTCGGTGGCCGATTCGGTGTTCCTCCAGCCGCAAGGTTCGGTAGGCGTGAAAGGGCTCGGGGTCCAGTTGATGTTCTTTGCCGGTTTGCTGAACAAGACGGGCGTGGAAATGCAGGTGGTCCGTCACGGGCAGTTCAAGAGCGCGGTGGAACCCTATCTGCGCAGGGACATGAGCGCGGCCAATCGTTTGCAGTATGAAGTGATGTTGGGTTCGATATGGGGCAGGATGCGTTCGGAAATGGCCGCTTCCCGCCACATGACGGCGGCCCGTATGGACGAGATAGCCGACAAGCTTTCGGGCTTTATCGCCAAGGGGGCGGCGGCATCCGGCCTGGTGGACGCCCTTGTGCCGTGCAGCCTGGTGGAAGAAAACATGCTTTCCTTGCGTATGGGGCTTCCCGACAGCGTGCGGGTCAACAAGGTTTCGTTGCGTGATTATGCAGGAACATTGAAAGAGGAAAGCAAGTCGACGGGCAAGGTGGCCGTGGTCTATGCCGAGGGGGAAATCATCACAGGCAAGGGGGATGCCGGCAAGATCGGCACCGATATTGCCGCCGACATCGAAAAGGCCGTCAAGGACAAGAACGTGAAGGCGCTGGTCTTGCGCGTCAATTCTCCCGGCGGCAGCGTGCTTACCTCGGACATCATCTATCAGGCCGTCCTCAAGGCCAAAGCCAAGATGCCGGTAGTGGCTTCTTTCGGAAATTACGCGGCCAGCGGGGGTTATTACATTTCCTGTCCGGCGCACAAGATCTATTCGCAACCCACCACGCTTACCGGCAGCATCGGCGTGTTCGGGATCATTCCCAACTTCAAGGGTCTTGGCCGCAAGATCGGCGTTCACATGGACGAGGTGGGAACCAACGAGAACGCGACGGCCTTGCAAGGCGTGTTCCGTCCCATGACCGCTTACGAGGAATCGGTCATGCAGCAGAGCATCGAAGAGGTGTATGCCGGTTTTGTCGACAAGGTGTCGAAAGGCCGCGGCATGACGTTCGCCCAGGTGGATTCCATCGGACAGGGTCGTGTATGGAGCGGGGTCAACGCACTTGAGATCGGCCTGGTGGACGAACTGGGCGGATTGCGGGATGCCATAGCCGAGGCGGCGCGCATGGCCGGTATGGACGATTACGTCTTGGTGGAATATCCCAAGGAAAAGAGTTTCAGCGAGCAGGTTCTCGAATTGTTCGGCGATATGGAGGCTCGTTCGGCCAAGTCGTATATCGGCAAGCATTTCGGCAGCACGGGAACGGCGGTCTATGAACAGGTTTCCGACATGATGCGTATAAACGAACCGCAAGTGCTGGCGCGTATGCCCGAAGTTTTCGTGATGGAATAGGATAGCGGTCGGGGGCATGAACGGTATTGTTTTTGAAGGAACCGTGGTCGATGGCGACCATCTGGGGCGTACCATCGGCTTTCCCACGGCCAACCTGCAGACGGCCAAGGACATGGAGATTCCGGCAGGCGTTTTCGCCTGCCGGGTCGTCTTGCCTTCCGGAACGGTCTGCCAGGCGATGATGAACGTCGGTTACCGGCCTACCGTGAACCTTGGCAAGGACTTGCGCGTGGAGGTGCATCTGCTCGGTTTCGACGGGGACTTGTACGGACAGACCTTGCGGGTGGAAATCGTGGATTTCGTGCGCGGCGAGCAAAAATTCGACGGTATCGAAGCCTTGCGGGCACAATTGTGCCGGGATCGCCTGGCGGTGCAAAAACGCCTGGAAATGAAAAACCATACATCGAAAAAAGCATGATTGCCATAAGGGACACTTTGATTTCCGATGAGGTATTTACCAGATATTTCTGCTGCAACCTCAATAAATGCAAGGGGTGTTGCTGCATCGAGGGTGATGCGGGCGCCCCGCTCGAAAAGCACGAGTACAAGCTCTTGGAAAAATATTATCCCGCGTTCAAGGAATACATGAGCGAACAGGCGCGCGAAATCGTCGAGAAGAAAGGTTTTTTTGAAATCCATACGCTCGACGACAGTTTCGTCACGCCCTTGGTAGACAACCGCGATTGCGTCTACCTTACCTATGGCGAGGACGGAATCGCCTATTGCGCGGTGGAAAAGGCTTTCCGTCAGGGCCGGATACCGTTCCGCAAGCCTGTTTCGTGTTCGTTGTTTCCCATCCGCGTGCAGCATTATCCCGAATACGACGCGCTGAATTATTTTCATTGGGATATTTGCCACGACGCGGAAGTGACGGGCAAGCGCAAGAAGATACCTGTCTTTCGTTTCCTCAAAGAGCCTTTGACCGAATATTACGGGGAAGAGTGGTATGCCGAGGCGGAAGCCGTGTACAAGGCCGTGTTCGAGGGTAAAAAGAGAAGATAAGAAAATCCCCCGTTGAAGGACGGGGGCACCTGATGTTTTCACAACGGAAAAATCCTTATTGTGACTTGCTTCATTTAGTGGCACGAAGATAATGGAAATTTCGAGTAAGACCAAGGCCGTCCGGTTCGTCCTTTCCGTATCCGGGGCATGATGCCGTGCAAACGTGTGTCTTTCCGGAAGGGACATTATGAAAAATACCCCGGAACGTCCATCCGACAAGGATGCGGCGTTCCGGGGTATTTCCCGATGTCTTGCCGGCCTATTCGAAGCGGATCGTGGAGGCGCCGCTGTCATTGGCCTTGAGAACTCTCGGACGGCCTTTGACTTTTATCTTGGAGGCTCCCGAGGCGCTGCCCGAGAAAGTTTCCGTCACGGTCAGTTCCGCCTTGGAGGCTCCTGAAAGCGAGCCGGTGAAGTTCTTTGCCGAAAAGTCTTCCAGGTCGGCTTCGGAAGCACCTGAGAGATCCAGGTCCAGTTGGTCCGCCATGCCCTTCATCTCCAGTTCCGAAGCTCCGGACAAGGTGGCCGTGAGCTTGTCGAGGTTCAATACCGAGCCCTCGAAGGAGGAAGCGCCCGAAAGGGTGACGTCCAGATTACGATTCTCGGCGTCATAGACTCCCTTGATGTCTATTTCGGTCGCGCCCGAACCCTTTATGCCGTGCAGGTCCTTGAAGTGGACGTAGGCTTTCAGGCAGTCGTCGTCCCTGTTGCTGAAAAAGGCGACGGAGGACCCTTCTTTCAGACCGATTCGCAAGGTCTTGCCGTCTTTTTTCACCATGACGTGGTTTTCCACGTCGGAAGGAATCATGAGTTGAACCGATTCCCTGTCGGAGGGGATCAGTTCCACTTCGAAACCGGAAGAAACGTGCAATGCTTCAAAACCGGTCAATTCGTAAGTCTTGTTGACGGGAGCCTGGCTGCAATCGATACGTACGACCGACTGGGCGCGGCAAGAAAAAAACATGCCTGCCGCCAAAAATACCGGAATGATCGTTCTTGTCTTCATAATGATAGGATTTTTGGTTTTACGAGAACAAATATAGGCAAATAAAACATGGTGCGGAGTCCGTCATATCGTCCAAACGATTCATGGCGTTGCGACATCATGACAAAAGTCATATATTGCCGCCGAATATCAGATGAGAGGTCATGAAAGAGGAAGGCACGATCAAGACAAGACCTTATGTTTCACCGTGCGGCGTGTTGCTGCTCGGTTCATTCGGTGACAGGCTTTGCCTTTGCGACTGGCAGGTGGAGAAACGTCGCGGCCGTGTGGACGGGCGGTTGCGGCGGATATTGCACGCCGGTTTCGAGGAAGGCACTTCGGAGACGATCGAGGAGGCCATGCGGCAACTCGACGAGTTTTTTGCCCGCAAGCGCCGGGAATTTTCCGTCCCGCTCTTGTTCGCGGGTACGGAATTCCAACGGAAGGTATGGGACGAATTGCTGAAGATACCTTTCGGGCAGACGCTTTCCTATGGCCGGATGGCCCGGCAGATAGGCATGCCCGGGGCTTTCCGTGCGGTGGCCAACGCCAACGGGGCCAACGCCTTGTCGATATTCGTGCCTTGTCATCGCGTCATAGGCGGCGATCGTTCGCTTACCGGTTACGGCGGCGGGCTTGCGGCCAAACGCTTCTTGTTGGAACGGGAGGGTGTCTTTATATAAGATAGGCCCTTACCTGTCTTTCCATTCCCAGCTTTCGATCAGGGTGTCGATGTCGGTCTTGACAAAGTCGATGACGGGTGCGAGCGAATCGTTGTCGGGCGTGCAACGGATGGAAAACGATCCGCGTACGAAATAACGGTTGCTGTCGGTGAGGTAGAACTGGTAGGGCGAAGCCACGTCGCTGCCCTTGATATGATAGAGATAACCGTATTTTTCTTGTCCGGGACGGTTTATTTCCCATTCGTCCACGCCGGTGGCTTTCGACATGTGGCGTTGGATGAAGAACAAGGTGCTGGTGATGCACGAATCCAGGTCGGGACGGAAGACGAAACTGCAGTAGATGGCGGCGTTCAGGTCAGGAAAGGCGATGTCGGCCCACAAGGTGTTTCTTTGCGGTGCCTTTGGCCGGACAGGCACGAATTCCGCATAGGCGGGCAGGCGGAAAGATGCCGGATAGCCGGTCGTGTCGAACGTACGATAGGCCTTCTCGGGCAAGTCGATGCGCATGTAACATCGGGGCTTGGGCGTATAGTTCTCACGGCAGGCGCCGGTCAAGGACAGGAGAATGCCCGAGAGGGCGTAAGCGCAAACGAGGCGGATCTTATTTTTCATTCGCAAGGGCGGTCATTTTTATGCGGGTGATGCGATTGTCGCCGGTGGCGTCGATGGTGAAACTGAAATCCTTGAAATCCACCTTGGCGCCGCGTGCGGGGAAGTAACCCGACAATTCGAGGATGAATCCTGCCAGCGATTCATAGTCGCCTCCCTCCATGTCGAAATAGTCGTCGTCTTTTTCGAGCAACTTGCAAAGGTCGTGAATAGGCATCCTTCCGTCGAAAAGGTATTCGCCGTTGCCCAGTTTCCGGTAGAATTTCTCGTCGTCGGTGGTGTCGAATTCATCGTTGATTTCGCCCACCAGTTCTTCGAGGATGTCCTCCAACGTGACGATGCCGCTTGTTCCGCCGTATTCGTCCACGACGATGGCGATGTGAAGGCGTTTTTTCTTGAATTCCTTGAGCAGGTTTTCTATCTTGCGCGTCTCGGGTACGAAAATGGCAGGCCGGAGCAGTTTCTGCCAGACGAAGGAATCGTTTTCTCGCATGTGCGGCAGCAGGTCCTTGATGTAAAGGATGCCTTTGATGTGATCCAAGTCGCCGTCATAGACGGGCAAGCGGGAATATTCGGATTCCTTTACCGTTTCTATCACCGTCGGGAAATCGGCCGAAAAAGGCAGGCTCACCACGTCCACGCGCGGTTTCATGATCTGACTGGTTTCCGTTTCCGAAAAGCCGACGATATTCAGTATGTCCGATTCGTTTCCGGCCTGGTCCTGTTCTTTGTCGGGTTCGGGCGATGAACTGTTTTTGTCTTTCTTTTGGCAAAAGAGTCGTTTGCACCAAAGAAACGGGCAAAGCATGCAAGCCATGTCATTTATTGTTAAAAGCGTTCATCGTATTGGTGATTCCGGCGCAGGCGAAACTCCTTATCATTTCGCAGGCCATGTCCATCTTGGGCTCCACCGATTCCATGTCCTGCCGGCTGAACGGGCCCAAGACGTAGTCTATCTGTCCTCCCTTGTGGAAGTTGCTGCCGATGCCGAACCTCAGCCGGGGATAGGCCTGGGTGCCGATCAAGGCTTCGATGTTCGCCAAGCCGTTGTGTCCGCCAGCGCTTCCGCCCGACTTCATCCGCAACTGGCCGGGATCCAAGGCCAAGTCGTCCACTACCACGAGGCAACGTTCCACGGGAATCTTTTCCTTGTCCAGCCAATAGCGGACGGCCTTGCCGCTATCGTTCATGTAGGTGGTAGGCTTTATCAGTTCCAGCAGGTGTCCCTTGCATTTTGTCTCGCACCAGTAGGCGTACCTGTCCATGCTGAACTTGACTCCGCTTTCGGCGGCAAGCCTGTCGAGCACCATGAAGCCGATGTTGTGCCTCGTGCCTTCGTATTCGGCACCGATGTTGCCCAATCCGACAATAAGGAATTTCATGGTCTCAGTAGGCTTTGGCGAAAATCACGCGGCGATGCGAAGGTTTGCCGGTATAGACGCACTTGCCTTCTTCCGGCTCGTCGTCGAACGGCAAGGCGCGGATCGTCGCTTTGGTTTCTTCCTTGATCTTCACTTCGGTTTCGGAGGTTCCGTCCCAATGGGCCAGGATGAATTTGCCTTGTCCTATCCGTACTTTGAATTCTTCCCAGTCATCCACCTTCACCGTATTGTCCAGGCGATGCTTGAGGGCGCGGTCGAACAGGTTCCGCTGGATCTCGTCCAGCAATGCCGGGATGAGCTTGCCCAGTCCGGCTTGGTCGTGGATGGATTTTTCGAGCGTGTCGCGACGGCATATCTCCGCGCTTCCGTTCTCCATGTCGCGCGGACCGATGGCCACGCGGACGGGAACGCCTTTGAATTCGTATTCGTTGAACTTCCAGCCCGGTTTCTGCTTGTCATCGTCGTCGTATTTGACGCTGATGCCTTGGGCCTGGAGTTCGGCCTTGAGCTTGAGGGCGGCTTCGGAAATCCGTGCCAGTTCTCCGGCATTCTTGTAGATGGGCACGATGACTACCTGGATAGGCGCCAGCTTGGGAGGCAGTACCAGTCCGTTGTCGTCGGAATGGGTCATGATGAGCGCGCCCATCAGGCGTGTGGAAACGCCCCAGGACGAAGCCCAGACGTATTCCAACTTGTTTTCCTTGTTCAGGAAGGTAACGTCGAAGGCCTTGGCGAAGTTTTGCCCCAGGAAATGGGAAGTTCCTGCCTGCAATGCCTTTCCGTCCTGCATCATCGCTTCGATGCAGTAGGTTTCCAACGCGCCGGCAAAGCGTTCGTTGGCGGTCTTCACCCCCTTGATGACAGGCATGGCCATGAAATTCTGGGCGAAATCGGCATATACTTCGAGCATCCTGCGGGCTTCTTCCTGCGCCTCTTCCTGGGTGGCGTGGGCGGTATGCCCTTCCTGCCAAAGGAATTCGGCGGTGCGCAGGAACAACCGGGTGCGCATTTCCCAGCGCACCACGTTGGCCCATTGGTTGACGAGGATGGGCAGGTCGCGGTATGATTGTATCCAGCCTTTGTAGGTATTCCAGATAATGGTTTCGGAAGTGGGCCTGACGATAAGTTCTTCTTCCAGTCTGGCCGCCGGGTCCACCGACACGCCGTTTCCGTCGGGGTCGGCCTTGAGGCGGTAGTGCGTGACCACGGCGCATTCCTTGGCAAAACCCTCCACGTGGTCGGCCTCACGGCTGAAAAACGACTTGGGGATGAACAAGGGAAAATAAGCGTTTTGGTGGCCGGTGTCCTTGAACATCTTGTCCAGGGCGGCTTGCATCTTTTCCCAGATGGCGTAACCGTAGGGCTTGATTACCATGCAGCCGCGCACGGCCGACTGTTCGGCCAGGCCGGCACGGGATACCAGTTCGTTATACCATTCCGAATAGTTCTCGGTCCTGGAAGCGAAATCTTTAGCCATTCTTCTCTAGTTTGGTACGATTATTGCAATAAAAGAGACTCGCGCCTCTGCGTTCAGCGGCGCAAAATTACGCTAAATATTGCGTATCCCATAAAAGAAAGGAGCATATTATGTCGCCCTCGACAAACAAGACCCTGCTTGCCACGGCCGTGATCATTGCCGGAATGACCTTGTTCGCCTCTTGCGGAACCACGTTCATGGTGGCTGCCGACGATGTCTACGGCAATGTGCCGACCCGCGAACAGGAGCGTCGTCAGAAACTCGAGCAACAATGGACAAAGTCGTCCGGTCAGCGGCAAGACGATGCCTCGACCGAGTACGCCTATGGCTATCCGGAGGAAAGCCAGCCTGCGGACACGTTCGATTACGACAACTATTACGATTACGAATATTCTTCGCGCCTGCGCCGTTTCCAAGACGATGATCGCGTGAGCGACGACTATTATTCCGACTATTACACCAATACGTACTGGTACGATGCCGATCCGTACAGTTACGGCACCAGCATTTACCTGGGTTACGACTGGTGGTATCCCCGGTACACGTATTACAGGCCGGGCTGGTATCTGGGATTCAGCTACGGGCCTTTTTCGTTCGGTTACGGCAGTTACTGGGACTATTACCGTTATCCGTATTTCTGGAGCTACGGGCACGGATACGGCCACGGATATTGGAACGGATACTGGGACGGCTATTGGGACGGGCGTTACGGAAATTGCTATGACTACTGCTACAATCCTTATGACCGGAATACTTACACGCAAAGCTACTACGGGCGTCGTACGCGGGGCAGTTCGGTGACCAACCCCTCCGTGACGACGGGTGCTCCGGTACGTCGCGGGGCATCTTCGGCCAATGTATCTTCGGCTCCTTCCTTGCCGACGGCACGTTCGCGTCGTACGTTCGCCGAACGTTACGAGCAAGCCGTCGGTTCTACCTCCGCTTCGGTTTCGGGCGGCACCTCGATCCGGCCTTCTACCTCGACGACGGCAAATCCCGCGCCGGTGCGCCGTTCGTCGGCCACGCCGTCTTCCATGATGGAATCGGTTTCCAGCCGTTTGGACAGCAAGCCCTCCACCGTGCTTCCTTCCACGCCGTCCCGTCCTGTCCGTCCCGTCCAGCCCTCCACGCCGTCCCAGCCCGCGCGCCGGGCGGTGATCGGCAATCCGGCGGCCACGCAGAACCCGCACAGTGCCGTTTCCACGCAAACGCAGACCGTGCGTCCGCGCACTAACGTCCAGACGGTCACCACCCCGTCCGCTCGTCCGCAGGGCGATCCGCAGGCTCGTCCGCAACCCCGTCCTTACAACAAGCCGGTTTACGATCGTAGCCGCAGCACGTCTTCTTATGTGAGCCCGCGCTACAACGCCTCGCCTCGGAACGCTACCCCGTCCGTACGTCCTTCGACCAGTCCGTCTTCCTATCGTTCTTCCGGTACTTCGTCCGGCTCCACCACCACCCGTTCGACGGGTTCTTCCGGCTCGTCCGGTTCTTCGTCGGGCGGAGGCACACGGCGCACCCGATAGCCTGCCTGACGGCCGGAGCCGTCGGAAACCTGAACAAAGTAGAAACCTTTATTGTTTGATGCCATGATCAAGATAAGAAACATAGCCCTCCTCGCTTCGGTCTTCGTTGCCGGAATCCTTCATGCACAGGACGATGCCGACTTGTTGCGTTATTCCATGCTCAATCCGGTAGGAACGGCACGGTATAACGCCATGGGCGGCGCTTTCGGCGCGTTGGGAGCCAATTTTACGGGGCTCAGTACCAACCCCGCCGGCATAGGCTTCTATACACGTCATGAAATTTCGCTCAGCCTCGGAACGGTCACGCAAAACGGCAGGACTGAATATTACGGTGAGCATAACGAGTTGGAAAAGACCCGGGTGAACTTTCCACAAGGGGGGGGCGTCTTTTGCATCAGGAACGGAAACCGGAAAGAAGGCAGGGCATGGAGCCTGCAATTGGGTTTCGGCGCCAATCGCATCAAGGATTTCAACAACAACGTCTATGTGCGGGGCGTCAACAACCAGTCTTCGTACATGCAGGACGTGGCCGCCCGCAGCGCCGGCTATGATTTCGCCGTGTTGCACCAGGATGTCAGCCATATCGGAAACCTGGCCTATCAGACAGGTCTGATAGATTATGCGGACACGCTCGATTTCACTTACGAGAGTTTTCTCGGAAGAGGTTTGAGGCAAAAGCATATCCTGCAGGAACGAGGAAACATTTCCGAAATGGTGTTCTCCTTTGGCGGCAATTGGTCGGAACAGTTGTATTTCGGCGTCACGCTGGGTATTCCCATCGTGGATTACAGGCAGACCAGCCTCATCGAGGAGGAGGCCGCGGAAGGTTCGCGCTTGCCGCATAATTTCAAGTCATACCAGGTCAGGAACCGCATGGACGTGAGCGGGACGGGCTTGAATCTCAAGCTGGGTCTCATTTACAAGCCGGTGCATTTCTTCCGGATCGGTTTGGCTTTCCATACGCCCACGTATTATTGGATCAAGGAAACAGCAGACTTGGATTTGACCACGAGAATGCAGTACGTTTTGTCGAACAACGACGTGCTGCCCAATGCGGTATATGGAGGCTATTCCGACCGTTACGGTCTTTCCACGCCGTTGAAGGGCGTCTTGAGCATGGCTTTCCTCGTCAATAATTTCGGGGCGATTTCCGTGGAGGGCGAGTTGATCGATTACCGGCACATGCGCATGGATGTGGATGACGACCTGGACTACAACAAGCATATTCGCGACATCGTGCGGGAAAACTACGATCTTGCGGGCGTGCTCAGGTTGGGTACCGAATGGAGAGTGGGTATCTTGAGCCTTCGGGCCGGTTATGTATGGCAGTCTTGTCCGTACAAGAACGAACTGTTGAGGAACTATTGGTCGAACCATACCGCCACGGCGGGTCTCGGCCTGGTGCTGGGGCGTTGGAATCTCGATTTCAGTTTCATGGCCGACCTTGGCAAACGTACCGACCAGTTCTACTACCTGCTGGATGGCGACGGCACGCCTTTGGTGAAGCCCGCCAAGTTGGATTTTTCCAAATATACTTGCACGGTCAGTCTCGGTTGCAGGTTCTGAAAAGGGAAAGGCCGTTCCGGATTTTCGTCGAAAATCCGGAACGGCCTTTCAAAAGATTCGTTTGCGGGATATTCGTGTTCCCGTGATCGTGCGAAAAAGGAGTGGGTTATCTGATTTCCTTCAATTCGAAGTTCTTTCCGAGGTATTTTTCGCGGACGTCGGGATCGGAGGCCAGTTCCTTGGAAGAACCCGATTTGAGGATTTTGCCGCTATAGAGCAAGTAGGAACGGTCGGTGATCGAGAGCGTTTCCTGGGCGTTGTGGTCGGTAATCAGGATGCCGATGTTCTTTTGCTTGAGTTGCAATACTATTTTCTTGATGTCTTCCACCGCCAAGGGGTCGATGCCGGCAAAAGGTTCGTCCAGGAGGATGAACTTGGGGTTGGCGGCCAATGCGCGGGCGATTTCGGTGCGTCTTCTTTCTCCCCCCGACAGGCTGATGCCCATCGTCTTGCGCACGTGCGCGATACCGAATTCCTCGAGCAGCTCTTCCAGGCGCCGTCTGCGCACGGCGGGGTCTTTTTCTATGAACTCCAGGATGGAGGTGATGTTGTCTTCCACGCTCATGTGCCTGAATACGGAAGCTTCCTGGGCCAAGTAGCCTACGCCCAGTTTGGCGCGTCTGTACATGGGCAGCTTGGTGATGTCGGTGTCGTCGAGGAATACATGGCCGGAAAGGGCCTTTATCAATCCCACCATGATGTAGAAAGACGTGGTCTTTCCCGCGCCGTTCGGCCCCAGCAGCCCCACTATTTCGCCTTGCTTCACTTCGATTGAAACATGGTCTACTACGGTGCGTTGCTTGTAAATCTTTACGATGTCTTGGGTGCGAAGTATCATGGGAGGTTTTTGTTTTCGAGCAAAAATTGTATCTTTGATATTGTATGTCCTTTTCCCGGAAGGAGAGGGACACACAAAATTAAACATTTTTCTTAACCCGGATCAACCATGGAATACGACAGCGAGTTTCTTCACAAGGAGCTTTCACGTGTGTTCGGTTTTAGCCGTTTCAAGGGGAACCAGGAGGCTATCATCCGGAATGTCTTGTCGGGCAAGGATACTTTCGTCATCATGCCCACAGGAGGAGGAAAGTCTCTCTGTTACCAGCTGCCCGCCTTGATACTGCCGGGAACGGCGATCATCATATCTCCGCTCATCGCGTTGATGAAGAATCAAGTGGACGCGGTGCGGAATTTCGGAAGCACGTCTGAGATAGCCCATTACCTCAACTCCTCGCTTACCAAGGCGGAAATCAAGCAGGTGAAGGAAGACTTGAGCGCGGGCAAGACCAAGTTGTTGTATGTGGCTCCGGAAACGCTTACCAAGGAAGAGAACGTGGAGTTCTTCAAGACGCTTCACGTTTCGCTTTACGCCATAGACGAAGCGCATTGCATTTCCGAGTGGGGCCACGACTTCAGGCCCGAATACCGGCGGCTGAGGCCCATCATCGACGAGATAGGCCAGCAGGTTCCCGTCATCGCCCTCACGGCCACGGCCACGCCGAAGGTCCAGAAGGACATCCAGAAGAACTTGGGCATGTCGGAGGCCTCGGTCTATATTTCGTCGTTCAACCGTCCCAACCTCTACTACGAGGTAAGGCCCAAGACCAAGAACGTGGATCGCGACATCGTGAAGTTCATTCGCGACAACAACGGCAAATCGGGCATCATCTATTGCCTGAGCCGCAAGAAGGTGGAGGAATTCGCCGAGGTGCTTTGTGCCAATGGCATCCGCGCCTTGCCTTATCACGCAGGTCTGGATGCCAACACCCGTACCACCAACCAGGACAAGTTCCTGATGGAGGAAGTGGACGTGATCGTGGCCACGATAGCGTTCGGAATGGGTATAGACAAGCCGGACGTGCGTTTCGTGATACACTATGACATGCCAAAGAGCCTGGAAGGGTATTATCAGGAAACAGGGCGTGCCGGCCGCGACGGCGGGGAGGGCAAGTGCGTCGCCTTTTATTGCGAGGAAGACATCATCAAGCTGGAGAAGTTCCTCAAGGACAAATCGGTTTCCGAACAGGAAGTGGCGCGCCAGTTGATGGGCGAGACCATCTCGTATGCCGAGACCTCGATGTGCCGTCGCAAGAACTTGCTGCATTATTTCGGAGAAAGGTACGAGGAGGAGAATTGCCATAACTGCGACAACTGCCTTTATCCCAAGACCAAGGAAGACGGCACCGAAAACGCGCGGTTCGTCGTGCAGCTTATCCTCGACATCAAGCAACAGTTCAAGACCGACTATATCGTGGCCCTTTGCATGGGCAAGATGTCGCCGTCGATCAAGAATTACAAGCATAACCTGTTGCCGCAGTTCGGCAAAGGCAAGGACCGCGACGAACGTTATTGGAAGGCGGTCATCCGTCAATGCATCATCGAGGACCTGCTCGGCAAGGACATCGAGGATTACGGGGTCATAAAGGTCACGCCCGCCGGGGAGGCCTTTGTACGTCAGCCGTTCCATATAGACGTGGTCCGCGACCATACCTACAATCCCGAGGACGAGGAATACATGGCAGGCGGAAACAGTTCCGTGGAAGCCGTGGACAAGTTGCTCTATTCGCTCTTGAAAGACTTGCTCAAGGACATCGCCCGCAAGGAAAACCTGCCGCCGTATGTCATTTTCCAGGATATTTCGCTCCGGGACATGACCATCCAGTATCCCGTCACGATGGAAGACATGACGCGTATTACCGGCGTGGGCGTGGGCAAGGCGCAAAAATACGGGCAGCCTTTCCTGGACCTGATCAAGAAGTATGTGGAAGAAAACGAGATAGAACGTCCGCAGGATTTTGTCATCAAGTCGGTGGTGAACAAGTCTGGATTGAAAGTCTATATCATCCAAAGCATCGACAGGAAGATTCCCTTGGACGTGATCGCCCAGGCGAAGAGCCTTTCGATGGAAGAACTGCTTACCGAGATAGAACGTATCGTGGATTCGGGAACGCGGCTCGACCTGGACTACTACATAGAGGAGGCTGTCGATTCCTATCATCAGGAAGAGATCTACGATTATTTCTCGGAAGCGGAAAACGGTTCGGTGCAGGAGGCCTTGGACGAATTGGGCGACGACGAGTACAACGAGACGGAAATTCGTCTGGTGCGCTTGCAGTTCCTTTGCAACGAGGGAAATTGATCTTGTCGGACATAGATAGAAGAAAAAACAAACAACAATGAATAAGAGCAGTTTTAAAACAGTTATTCTCGCACTTTTGCTTGGTGCCTTTTCCGTTTCATGTCAAGAGAAACAGGGCGCGGCCGTATCGCAGGCTCCGGCTTCCGGCACGCCCGCCGTGGCCGTCGAAGGTCTTACGATCGCCACGGTGAACATCGACAGCATCAACATGGGCTACCAGCTTGTGGCCGACATCCAGCGCGAACTGGAGCGTACCGAAACCAGGCTGACCGCCGATGTGCAGAACCAGGCCGGCGCCTTCCAGAAGGAATACGAGAATTACCTGAAAATCGGCGCCACGCTCACGTTGAGCGAGCAGCACAGGCGCGAGGAGGAACTCACCAAGAAACAGCAGTCCATCGGCGAATTGCAGCAAACGTACGCCAACCAGCTGGCCAGCCTTCAGGTGCAACGCATGGAAGAGGTGACCAGCCGCATATTGGATTTCGTGAAGCGTTACAACGAGCAGAACCGGAATTTCAGCATGATCATCTACACGGGGAAAAGCAGCAACATATTGTATTCGTTGCCTTCCATGGACATCACTTCGGCCATCTTGGACGGATTGAACAAGGAATATGCCGCCGAAAAGGCGAAAAAATAGCGGAGCCATGCAGATTGACGAAGAAACGATGATGCGGGACTATATCCGCCTGGCGATAAGGGAAGACGTGGGTGACGGCGACCACACGACATTGTCTTGCATTCCGGCATCCGCCCGGGGCAAGGCCGTCCTGGTGGCCAAGGAAGCGGGGGTGATCGCCGGCATGGACGTGGCCCGAATGGTTTATGGCGAAGTGGATCCGCAGGTGAAGTTCACGCCTTTCGTGAAGGACGGCGACGAGGTGAACGTGGGCGACAAGGTGTTCGAGGTGGAAGGCGCGTCGCGTTCCATCCTGACGGCCGAACGTTTGAGCCTGAACTATATCCAACGCATGAGCGGCATAGCCACCCATACGCGCAGCCTCGTGGAACTGATAGGAAAGGAAAGCAAGACCGTATTGCTCGACACACGCAAGACCACGCCCAACAACCGTGTTTTTGAAAAGGCGGCGGTGAAGGTGGGCGGCGGCAGGAACCACAGGTTCGGCTTGTTCGACATGATCCTCATCAAGGACAACCATATCGATTTTGCCGGCGGTATCGGACAGGCCATCGATTCGGTGCATGCCTATCTGAAAGAGAAAGGCAAGGACCTGGCCATCGAAATAGAGGTGCGTTCGTTCGACGAACTGGAACAAGTCTTGCGGCACGGCGGGGTGAACCGCATCATGTTGGACAATTTCCGTCCCGAAGACATCGAAAAGGCGGTGGCCATGATTGCCGGCAAGTACGAGACCGAGGCTTCGGGGGGCATAACAAGGGAGACGTTGGCACGTTATGCGGCCACGGGTGTCGATTTCATTTCGGTAGGCGCGTTGACCCATCATATAAATTCGTTGGATTTGAGCCTGAAGGCGGTCCAGTAAAAAACAGCAAGATGCAAAAGTCAAAGATTGATGTGATTTTGGGAATCCAGTGGGGTGATGAGGGTAAAGGGAAGATCGTGGACGTGCTGGCTCCCCGCTATGATATTATCGCCCGTTTCCAGGGCGGACCGAATGCCGGTCATACGATCAAGTTCGGTGGCGCCACGCATGTCTTGCATACCATTCCTTCCGGCATTTTCCATGAGGGGAAGGTGAACGTGATCGGCAACGGCGTGTTGGTGGACGCCTGCATCTTTTGCAGGGAAATCGCCGAATTGCGCCAGGCGGGCGTCGAACCGCGTCGACGCATGAAAATATCCGACAAGGCGCATTTGATCCTGCCCACGCACCGGATGTTGGACGCCGCGCTCGAGCAGCGCAAGGGAGCAAGGAAGATAGGTTCGACCGTGAAGGGCATCGGCCCCGCATATACCGACAAGACGGCCCGTTGCGGGCTTCGGATGGGAGACATCTTCAGCACCGACTTCACCCGGAAATACCGCGAATTGAAAGAAGAACATCTTTCCCAGCTCGCGCATTACGGATTCGACGCGGAATCCGCCCTGATCGACCAGATGCCTTGGCAGGAGTATGAGAAGCAATGGCTGGCGGGTATCGAGGAGTTGCGCGGCTTCGAGGTGGTTTCCACCGAATTCTACCTGGACGAAGCCATGCGGCAAGGCAAGAAGATACTGGCCGAGGGCGCGCAAGGCACCTTGCTCGACGTGGATTTCGGATCCTATCCTTTCGTGACCTCTTCGAGTACCGTCACCGCCGGCGTTTGCGTGGGACTGGGCGTGCCGCCTTCTGCCATAGGCAAGGTGTACGGCATATTCAAGGCGTATTGCACGAGGGTGGGAAGCGGCCCGTTTCCTACCGAACTGGACGACGAGACAGGCGAGACGTTGCGGCGCAACGGACACGAATTCGGGGCTACCACCGGGCGTTCCAGACGTACCGGCTGGTTGGACCTGCCCGCCTTGCGCTATACCTTGATGGTGAACGGAATCACCGACTTGGTGATGATGAAAGCCGACGTGATGGACGATTTTCCTGTCTTGAAGGTAGCCGAATCGTACCGGATGGACGGGAAGCGGGTGGAAAATTATCCCGATACCGAAACGGCGGAGAATGTGGAGCCCGTCTACGTGGAGATGCCGGGTTGGCAGAGGCCGCTTTCCGGTATCCGCGACTATGCGGCCTTGCCCGCCGCGTTCAAGGCTTATGTGGAATACATAGGAAAGAACACGGGTTTGGACATCAAGATGATTTCGGTGGGTCCCGACAGGGAAGAAACGATAATGAATGCGTAGATACCTCGCCAAGTTTCTTTTGTTCGCCTGTGTCCTTTTCGCGGGAACGGGGCATGTCGCGGCGCAACGCGTCCCGTGGTCGGACGTGCCCAAGGAGGTAGTGGAAAGCTTTTACCTGGCTCATCCGCGTTCGGAATGGAAAATCGTGCATTGGGAGTTGGCCGACATGGGCTATGTTTCGCGCATCAACCTGGAACCGAAGGAAATCAGTTCCCTTTTCCAGGCCAACGGCGAATGGGTGAGTACTCGCCGGGTGGTTCCCGAAAGCCAGTTGCCCTTGTTCGCGCACGATTTTATCAGCGAGAAATACGCGTTCTACACGCTCAGGTCCTGCACGTATGAGGAAGACCGCTGGCAGGGTCGGCATTATTACGCCTTGTTGTCGATTTACGGCATAGAGGGATACCTTACCGAGGTCTGCTTCGACTTGAAGGGAAACGTGGTGAGCATCGACGGCGAGGAAATAGAGGACTTGGACGAGTTCGAGCCGCTTACCGAAGAAGAGGTGTTGCGGTTGCAGCAGAACGAGATGTTTGTCGATGACGAATTGAGGCTTGTGGAGGAAACCCGCCAGCAGTCGCATGCCGATTCGGTGAAGCAGGAGAAACGGCAACGTAAGATGATCTACAAGCCGCAGACCCGGCGGCAGTTCATTGCGGCCAAGGTTTCGGTGCAATCGAAGCGGGCTCGCCAGCAGATGGAAGACGAGAACGATTCCTTGACGGCGGAAAAGCAAGCCGGAGCCGCCGCCAAGCCCGTTGAACCCCGTCAGGAGATTGCCGTGGACGCGAGGGAGGCCGAAAGGGAGGCGCCTTCGTCGGTAGCATCTCCGGAATCCGAGGAGAGAGGCGAGGTGGTCGCCGTGAACGGGAAGGAAAGTAGCGAGGATCCGGTTTCGGAGGCCAAGCCCGTGACACGCATGGAAAACATGGTTTCGGGCATGGAGGGCGGACGGTTGCCGACGACCAGGATGTCGGTCAAGAACCTGTTCCCGGCTTCGGTGCAAAAGGTTTTCGACCATCGTTTTCCCAAGGCCGAGAACGTGAAGCAGTACCGCGACACGAACGGGGATTATCGCGCCATTTTCATGAATTTCGGACAACGCGCCGAGGCGGTGATCCTTGCCGACGGCACTCATACCACTACCGCCTTGTTCTTCGGCAAGAAGGACATTTCGTATCCCATCATGCAATATATCTTGAATTCTCCGGAAAAGTATCGTTTCGAGACGGGCAAGCGGGTGGTTTACGAATCACGGTACAGGCAGCGGTTTCCGGCAGAGAAAAAACCGAAAAACTATTACGAGATCGTGGTTTGGATAAAGGACAAGGCCACCAAGGAGAGGAAATATTTCATGCTGACCTTCGACCACAAGGCCCATTTCGTTTCAAAGGTTCCGTATGATTACAGCAAGTTGCGATAGGAAAACGTCCGCAAGGGGCCGGCTTTTCCGTGCGGCCTGGGTGGCGGGACTTTTCCTGCCCGTTTTCCACGCGGTCTTCGCCCAGTCGTTTACGGGGGATTCCATCGTCAGTTTGCCCGCCCGCCCCGGCGTCTACCGTCTGGTGGGGCATGTGAAGATAGAACACGGCGGGAACCGCATCTTCAGCGACTATGCCGACTATGACCAGAGAACGGGTTCCTGCCAGGCCTACGACAATTTGCGCATCCATACTTCGGATAACGTCTACATCACGGGCGAAGTGCTGGATTACGACGGAGCCACCGGTTCGTACGTGGTGGACCGCAACGTGGTGATGAAGGACGGCCGGATGACCATGGAAACGCCCTCCTTGCTTTACGAGGGTCGTCAAAACAGGGCTTATTACAAGAACGGGGGACGTATGGTTTCGGGCGAGACGGAACTGACGTCGTTGCGGGGTTATTACGACGGCCGCACGGAAATGTTCCATTGTTTCGACAGCGTGGTGATCGTGAATCCGGACTACACGATATGGACCGATTCGTTGCATTACGGGAAAAACGGCCTTACCCGGTTCAGGGGGCATACCGACATCGAGACGTCCGACTATTTCATGTACGGAGGCCGGGGATGGTTCAACCAGGATGAGAACAAGGTGAGCCTGCAAAAGGACGCCTACGTGAAGACGAAGACTTCGCAAACCCTCTATGGCGACAGCATCTATTACGATTTGGCGCGGAAGGGCGGCAAGGTCTTCGGGAACGTTTACATTCTCGACACGTTGCGTGACTGCCACCTCAAAGGAGATTATGCCGAGAACGACGAAGTGGCGGGTTATGCGATGATTACCGAAAGTCCGCGCGGGGTGATGGTGGAGAACGGGGATTCGTTGTTCGTGGCGGGCGACACGATGGTGATGACCTACGACACGGCACGCCATGTGAAGGGGTTGTTCGTGTATCACGACGTCCGTTTTTTCAGGGAAGGCATCCAGGGAAAATGCGATTCGCTCGCTTATTGTCATGCCGACACCTTGATGCGGCTTTTCCACGAACCGAGGGTGTGGCTGCAAGGCTATCAGATAGACGGCGACACGATAAAGGTTTGGTTCTCGGACAACAAGCCGGAAAAGGTGCTGATACAGGAGAACGCTTTCGTCACCACGCCTGTTTCCGAACCGCAGGCTTACTACAATCAGGTGAAAGGCAGGCGGATATGGGGTTATTTCAACGACAGTTCGCAATTCAGGTTGGCACACGTCATCGGCGCGGCGCAATCGATTTACTATGTATTGGGTGAAAATCCGGGGGAATTGCTCGGCGTGAACAAGACGGAGAGCCAAAGCCTGAAGATGTATTTCAAAGACAATGAGGTGCAAGGGGTGACGGTGGTCAAGCCGTCGCGTACGGCGCTTTATCCGGCAGGCGACTTGACGACGCGCGAGCGGACATTGCGCGGTTTTCATTGGAAGCCCGAGTCCTGGCCGCGTTCCAAATTCGACATTTACCCGGTTTGGTAGCGGTTTTTTATTACCTTTGCCGGTCATGCTCGTCAAGAAGATTCCCAATATTCTTACCCTCTGCAACTTGCTGTGCGGATGCATGTCGATGACGTATGCGTTCGGCGGTCATTTGCGCGTGGCTTCCTGTTTCATCTTCTTGGCGGCGGTCTTCGACTTCCTGGACGGTCTGGTTGCCCGGTGGCTGGATGCAAGAAGCCCGATCGGGGGCCAATTGGATTCGCTTTCCGATGTGGTGAGTTTCGGGGTGGCTCCTTCCGTATTGGCCTACCTGATGTTGTCTTCGCAGCCCTCATGGGGACATTATTGGGCTTGTACGGCATTTGTCATGGCGGCCGCTTCGGCCTACCGCCTGGCCAGGTTCAACATTTGTCACGACGAAGATTCATTCAGGGGCATGCCTGTGCCGGCGAACGGGATCTTTTGGGCTTCTCTCGCCTTTCATGCGGGCAATGCCGGCGTCTTTCTCAAGGGAGGATACCTGTTGGCCTTGGTGGCGGTCATGTCTTTCTTGCTGGTTTGCAATTACCGTATGTTCTCGTTCAAGATAAGAAACCGTTCCTGGCAGGCGCAAAAGGTGGTTTATGTCTTTTCGGGCACGGCGATCGTGCTTTTCGCGTTGTTCGGCTTCCTGGGTCTGGCGGGCACGGTCATATTGTACCCGTTCTTCTCGTGGGTGCATTTCCAAATGGAGTCGCGCGAAACCAGAAAAAACATATCATAGCATGAAATACAAGGCAGAAGTAAACGTGATGCCGCTCAAGGCATTGCTCGATCCTCAAGGCAAGGCCGTGGAAGCCCGCTTGCACGACATGGGCGTGAAGGCGGCGGGAGCGGTCCGCGTCGGAAAACACATTACCCTCGAAGTGGAGGCGTCCGATGAGAAACAGGCGGCCATGACGGTGGAAAAAGCCTGCAAGGAACTGTTGCATAATCCTATCATGGAAAGCTACGAGTACAAGCTGGAAAAGGCATAACCGGCGGAAAAAAACAAGAAGAAATCAAAAAACAAACAAATAAAATGAAAAGATTATTGTTTGCAGCATGGGGGTTCCTCCTTTTCGTTTCGGGTGGTCTCGCCCAGGAGAATCCCGTGAAATGGGCATGTTCCGTAAATTATCTGGACGGCAACCAGGCCGAATTGGTGATGAAGGCCACCGTAGAGGGCGGATACCATCTTTATTCGCAGTTCATGGAAGACGGCGGCCCCATTCCTACCACGTTCAATTTTCCCGAATCGGGAGACTTCAAGAAAAACGGCAAGGTTTCCGAAAGCCCCAAGCCTATCGAGGAAACCGACGAGACTTTCGGCACGCTGGTGCGTTTTTTCGCCAAGAACGCCGAATTCAGGCAAAGGATAACCATCCGTTCGGCCGTTGACTTCGAGATAGCCGCCACGGTGGACTATCAGGTTTGCGACGACGAGACATGTATTCCTTTCTCCGACATCGATCTCAGGTTCAAGGTGAAAGGCGTCGCTCCGGTGGCGGCCGCGGAACAACCCGGAACCAAGGAAGATGCCGTCGGAGTCGAAGCCGGTTCCCAGGATGCGGCGCAAGAGGTCTCCGATCGGAAGGCGGAACCCGAAGCCGTGCTCGTTGCCGAGGAACCCGCGTCCGAAGAATCCTTGGCAGGTTTCTTCCTTTTGGCGATCCTGGCCGGTCTGGCCGCGGTGTTCACCCCTTGCGTGTTCCCGATGATTCCCATGACGGTCTCGTTCTTCATGGATACGGATGACGGCTCTTCCCGCAAGGCGGGCATTATCAAGGGAGCCATCTTTACGTTGTCCATTACGTTGATATATACCTTGATAGGTGGTATCGTGGCCATTACCAAGAGTGCCGACTTCGCCAACGTGCTCAGCACGCATTGGATTCCCAACCTCATTTTCTTCCTGCTTTTCCTCTTGTTCGCCTTTTCTTTCTTCGGAATGTTCGAAATCACGCTGCCTTCGGGCCTGTCGAACAAGCTGGACGCCAAGGCCGACAACGGCGGTTATATTTCCGCTTTCTTCATGGCGGCGGTACTGGCTATCGTTTCTTTCTCCTGCACGGGTCCTTTCGTGGCCACCTTGCTGGTCGAGGCGGCGATGGGCACCTCGGTGCTGAAGCCTTTGTTGGGCATGTTCTTCTTCGGTCTGGCGATGGGCTTGCCTTTCTTCGTACTTTCGCTCTTCCCCTCCTTGCTTGCCAAGATGCCCAAATCCGGCGGCTGGCTCAATTCGGTCAAGGTGGTGTTCGCTTTCATCTTGCTGGCTTTCGGCATGAAGTTCCTTTTGAACATCGACCAGGTATATGAGTTGCACATCTTTACCCGCGAGGTCTATTTGGCTATCTGGATCGTGAACTTCACGTTGATGGGGCTCTACTTGTTGGGCAAGATCAAGTTCTCGCACGATTCGGACGTGCCGCATGTGGGCGTGTTCCGTCTGTTGCTGGTCATGGTCACCTTCACGTTCGTCCTTTACTTGGTTCCGGGCATGTTCGGTGCTCCGTTGAAGATGATTTCCAGCCTGGTTCCGCCGCTCACCACCCAGCAGTTCAATCTCGATCGTCCCGCCGCGGCCAACACCGTGGCCATGCCCGGCGCCGTGCAGGAACTTTGCGACACGCCCAAGTATGCCGACAGGTTGCATCTGCCTTTCAACTTGCAGGGATATTTCGATTACGAGGAAGGTCTGGCCTGCGCCAGGGAACAGGGCAAGCCCGTCTTCATCGATTTCAAGGGGCATGCCTGTGCCAATTGCAAGAAGATGGAAAACGACGTATGGTCTGATGCCCGTGTCCAGGAGTTGTTGAAGAAATACGTGATCGTGGCCATGTATTGCGATGACAAGACCGAACTTCCCCAGGCCGAATGGGTGACTTCTTCCATCGACGGCAAGGTGAAGAAGACGATGGGCAAGCGCAATGCCGATTTCCAGGTGACGCGCTTCAAGACAAACACGCTTCCTTACTATCACCTGCTGGATGCCGACGGCAATCCGATCGTTGAAAAGGGTTACGGCTACGACGGCGACGTGGATGCCTTTATCGCCTATCTGCAAGCGGGTCTGGACGCGTTCCGCAAGTAAATAGATTTCAAGATCATGTTTTTCGAATCCGATGGCGTGCCTGTCATGTCATCGGATTCTGAATTATCAGCAGGTATGGAAGAGCCGATAGATGTCGTCATAACGTGGGTGGATGGTGACGACCCCGTTATCCGGAAAAAAAGGTTCCGGTATTTGGAAAACACCGAACTGGAAAAATTCGACGATACGGCCGGGGAAACCCGGTACAGGTCGGTAGGGGAGATAAAGTATTGCGTGGGAGCCATTCTCCGGTTTGCGCCTTTCGTGCGGCAGATCTTCATCATCACCGACAACCAGGATCCTCACCTGGAGGAGTTTCTGGCAAAGAATTTCCCTGACAACGCGATTCCCGTCAAGATCGTAGACCACAAGGTCGTTTTCCGCGGATATGAGCATTTGTTGCCTACGTTCAACGCGGTTTCCATCGAGTCGATGATGTTCCGTATTCCGGGATTGAGCGAACGTTTCGTGTTCTTGAATGACGATTTCTTCATCATCGCGCCCGTAAAGCCCGAGGATTGGTTTCAGAACGGCCGTCCCGTGATTTACGGTTGTTGGCGCAACACGCTGGTGGAGAAGTTCCGCTTGCTGGTCCATGGCACGAAAGACGGCCGGAAGGTCCCGTTGTTCAAGCGATACATGTTGAACGCGCTGCCCTATGTGGGCGGCAGGACGTGGTGGAGGTTCTGGCGCACCCTCCATGTGCCGTTGGCATTGCTCAAGAGCGAGATGGAAGACTTTTACGACAAGCATCCGGGTTTGCTGGAACGCAATGCCTCGTACAGGTTTCGCGATTACAGGCAATTCAACCCGCAGACGCTTTTCCATAACAAGGAGGCGCAGCGGAAAAATCCCGCGCTCAGGGAGAGAACGGAGTATCAATTGTACCTGCAGCCTTGGCCCAAGCATCCGGAACGCGTGCGTGAAAGAATCGAGGCGGAAACGGCACATCCCCGGTTTACTTGGTGCTGTTTCAATTCCTTGGACCTGATGCCTTCCCAAGACAGGGATTTCTTTCTGGATTGGCTGGCACGCAGGATCGGAATCGAGGTATAGCATGATTTTTTCAGAACTGCTCATCGACTGGTACGAGCAGAACCGACGGAGCCTGCCTTGGCGGGACATCCGCGATCCGTACAGGATCTGGCTTTCGGAAATCATCTTGCAGCAAACCCGTGTCAATCAGGGACTGCCTTATTACGAACGTTTTCTGGAACGTTTTCCGACCGTTCGCCATCTGGCCTCGGCTTCGGAGGAAGAGGTGTTGCGCTGCTGGCAGGGTCTGGGCTATTATTCGCGTGCCCGGAACTTGCATGCGGCAGCCAAGATCATTCACGAGAGGCACAAGGACGTTTTTCCCGGAACTTACGAGGAAATAAGGGCCTTGCCCGGTATAGGCCCTTACACGGCGGCCGCCATCGGATCTTTCGCCTTCGATCTTTGCCATCCGGTGGTGGACGGTAACGTGATTCGCTTCATTTGCCGCCTGGACGGCATTTACGAGCCTGCCAATTCTGCCGTCTGTCGCAAGAAGATAGGGGAATTGCTCTCCGGTCGCATCGATTGCGCAAGACCGGGAACGTTCAACCAGGCCGTCATGGAGTTCGGGGCGTTGGCCTGTACGCCGCAAAGTCCGCTTTGCAGCCAAGGGAGCGGGGCATGTCCGTTCGGGAACGTCTGCCATGCCTTTGCCCATGGCGCCACGGACATATTGCCGGTAAAGGAGAAAAAGAAATCATTGCCCGTTTGCCATTTGCACTACTTGCTGGTTTACGGCAAGGACGATACCGTCTGGCTGCGCAAACGCGGCTATGACGACTTGTGGCGCGGCATGTACGATTTGCCCGTGTTGCCGCTTTCCGATGAGGTTCCGGCCGTATGCGAAAGGGAGGATATCGTGTTTTTGGCGCATTATTCCCAGAACCTGAGCCATCGTAAGCTGCATTTCTATTTCTACCGGGCGGAGCCGGACACGCCTTGGGTCGAAAAATGCCTTTCGGAACAGGCCGGCTGTGTCGAGGTGAAAAAAAACGAGCTCGAAAGATATGCCTTTCCGGTATCTGTGAGGCGGTTTTTGAAAGATTTGGCAATCGTCGGCCCGAACAAGCTTCGTTAAAACCGATTTTGCGGGTTTTATATATAGTAATAACCCTAAAAATTCAAAATCATGGCTGGAGTAAACAAAGTCATCCTGGTCGGCAATCTCGGCAGGGATCCCGAAATGTTCACGTTCGAAAGCGGAAACAAGCGGGCCCGCCTCACGCTCGCCACGACCGAGACCTACAAGAACAAGCAAGGCGAAAAGGTAGAACACACCGAATGGCATACGGTTCTTTTGTACAGGGGATTGGCGGACGTGGCCGAAAAGTATCTCCAAAAAGGAATGAAGGTCTATGTGGAGGGCCGGTTGCGGACACGCGTCTGGGAAGACAAGGGACAGAAGCGCTATTATGTGGAAATCGAAGGACAGGACATGGTCATGCTCGGAGGCAAGAAGGACGAACGTCCTATGGTGCTCAAGGGCATGGAGGCCATTCCGTCCGTTCCCGAAAAGGCGGAAGGCGAACCGGAGTACAATCCCGAGGAAGATCCGCTGCCGTTTTAATGTGACCGGTCCGCCGCCGTCCGTCTCGCCCCCTTGCCGAAAGTCCCCCGGAAATATGTCGTACGGGCTTCCGTCAAGGGGGTTTCCCGTGTCCCGGGCGCACTTTTCAAAATCAAAAAAAATGCTATCTTTGCCCTGCTTTTCAGTACAAATAAGGTTCTGAATGGCTGTTGATTATGGACGTGGAAGCCGGTCTGGTACCTGTAGGCCGTTTCCCGGCAGGTTAAATAACTTAAAAATATATTGTGCTATGACAAAGGCTGAAGTGGTGGCTGAAATCGCCAACAAGACAGGAATTGAAAAGGTTACCGTATTGGCTACGGTTGAAACGATGATGGAAGTCATTAAGGAAAACATGATCAAGGGAAATAATGTGTATTTGCGCGGATTCGGCAGTTTCATCATCAAACGTCGCGCCCAGAAGACCGCCCGCAACATCACCAAGAACAAGTCGATGATCGTTCCGGCACACAATATTCCCGCTTTCAAGCCGGCCAAACCTTTCATGGTAGCCGTCAGGAATGAAAAGAAATAATTTCTTCTTTCCGATGTTTATCACGCAGGGTTTGCCTGAGAATACAGGTAAACCCTGTGTTTTTTTAAGATTGTACGAGTGAACAAAGAATTGATAGTGGACGCCGGCTCCCAGGAAGTGGTGATAGCCCTCTTGGAAGACAAGGTCCTGGTTGAGCTCCACAGGGAAAAAAGCAACACGCAGCATTCGGTAGGTGACATTTTTTTGGGAAGGGTGAAGAAGATCATGCCCGGCCTGAATGCCGCCTTCGTGGACGTAGGGGCGAAGAAAGAAGGTTTCCTGCACTTTCTGGACCTGGGTCCCCAAGTGCAGCTCATGCACAAGTTTACCAATTGCGCCATAAACGGAGACCAGTCGCAATTGGACATTTCGTCATACAAGTTAAGGGAAGAACTGTCCAAGACTGAGAAGATCACATCGGTCTTGAAGCAGAATCAGCATATACTGGTACAGGTAACCAAGGAACCCATTTCCACCAAGGGCCCCAGGCTCAGTTCGGAGATTTCGTTCGCCGGACGTTACGTGGTCTTGATTCCGTTTTCCAACCGCATATCCATATCCCAGAAGATAAAAAGTCCCGATGAACGGATGCGTTTGCGCAACCTGGTGCAGAGCGTCCGGCCGAAGAATTTCGGGGTCATCGTGCGTACCGTCGCCGAAGGCAAGACGGCCGCCGAACTGCATGGCGACCTGGATGCCCTTTTCCGCAAGTGGGAACAGATAAAGACCCATGTCCGCAACGTGAGCCCTCCGGTAAAGGTGTGCAGCGAAATGGACAAGACGGTGAGCATCCTGCGCGATTTCCTTACCAACGATTTCGACCAGATCGTCACCAACAACGAAAGCCTTTTCGAGGAAATACAGGCTTATGTGGAGACCATCGCGCCTCAAAAGAAGAACATCGTAAAGTTCTACAAGGACCGTGAACCGATTTTCGATCATTTCGGGATTTCCAAGCAGATAAAGGCTTCGTTCGGCAAGGTGGTGAACATAAAGCGTAGCGGTTCCTATCTGGTCATCGAGCATACCGAGGCGATGCACGTCATAGACGTGAACAGCGGCCATCGGGTGAACGCCGAGCAGAGCCAGGAAACAAACGCATTGGAAGTCAATTTGGAAGCTGCCGCGGAGATAGCCCGTCAAGTGCGTCTTCGCGACATGGGCGGCATCGTGATCGTGGACTTCATCGACCAGCGCGAACCCCAAAACCGCAAGATCCTGTTCGACGCCATGGTGAAGAACATGGAAAACGACCCTTCGCGTCATACGGTCCTGCCTCCCACCAAGTTCGGCCTTATCCAGATAACGCGTCAGCGCGTCAGGCCGCAAACCCAGGTGGATGTGCTTGAGACTTGTCCCGCCTGCGGGGGAACGGGAAAGATCCGTCCCAGCGTCTGCGTGGTGGACGACATCGACAGGGACGTCGAATACTTGATAAAGGACACGAACGCCAAGTGCTTCAGCGTCGTGGCCAGTCCTTACGTGCGCGCCTATATGCGTCGGGGAATGAAATACCAGCGCAAGTGGTGGTGGCGTTACAAGCGTTGGATAAAAATCAAGGAAGGCAATGCCTACGGTTTCCTGGAATACAAGTTCCTGGATCGCAACGGCGAAGAAATAAAACTGTAGGGCATGTATATCAAGGTGACCGAGAATGCATCCTTGCTGGATGTGTTGATGCGGGCGTTTCCCGAGAGCAACAAGACGCATCTCAGGAAAGCCGTGCGTTTCGGTTGCGTGACGTTCAGGGGAGCCGTCTTGCGGTATCCGGAGTTCGAACTCAAGGCCGGCCAGGAAATTTCTTTCAGGAAATACGCCGAGCGTGAATCGAGCAAGGAAAAGCCTCCTTTCAAGATCGTGTTCGAAGACGATGAAGTCATTGCCGTGCTCAAGCCGGCCGGTATCCTTTCCACGGGAAGGACCACCGAGAAAGTGCGTTCCATGTTCGGGGTCGTGAACCAATATGTGTTGCGCAAGAGCCGGAATCGCCAACGGGCCTATACCGTACATCGTCTGGACCGGGAAGTGAGCGGTATCCTGCTTTTTGCCAAGAGCGCCAGGACCCAGGAGTTCCTGAAGGAGAATTGGGAAAAGGTGGAAAAGCATTACTATGCCTTGGTGCACGGGATTCCGCGGAAAAGGGAGGCCACGTTGAAATCGTGGCTCAAGGAAAATGCGCGTCAGGTGGTTTATTCCGTCAAGGAAGAGGAAGAAGGCGCCAAGTGGTCGATTACCCATTACAAGCTCGTGGGCACGTTTGGCTGGGACGGAAAGGATGCGGTCGGGGACGAGGCCCGCTTTTCCCTTTTGCGCATACGGCTCGAGACGGGCCGGAAGAACCAGATACGCGTGCATATGAGCGACATGGGCTGTCCTATCGTGGGCGACCGGAAATATGGCGGTGATGCCCGTGTGAGAAGGGCGGTGCGGCTTTTCGCCTACGGCATTTCTTTCCCGCACCCCGTCCAGCAAAGGCGCGTGTGTCTGGAAATACCGTTTCCGCCCAGGTTCACTTGGGTGAACGAGGAGGCCGATTATTTGTAACCAAGGCAAGAAGCGGATGACAAAGAACATGGATTTCAGGTCAAAGGCCGCTCAGGTCAGGACTTTTCTCGTGGCTTCCCTGACACGCTGGCTGGAAAGTTTCTCGTTTGGCCGCTTTTGCATCCGCATGCTCGGCAAGAAATTGGTGAAGTTCTTTTTGGTGGCGGGGCTCAACACGGCTTTCGGCTATGCGATATACGCCTTTTTCATTTTCATCGGCCTGCCCTATTGGCTGGCGGCGCTCTTGGGACAAGTCATCGGTATCCTCTTCAATTTCGGAACGTATGGCGCGTTGGTCTTCAAGAACAAAAAAGTGAATCTTTTGCCGCGTTTCCTGTGTGTGTATGCCATCACTTACTTTTGCAACGTGGGCGGTATGAGGTTTCTCAAATACACTTTCGGCATGAGCGACTATTATACGGCCATCGTCATGTTGCTTCCTGTCGGCTTGCTGAACTTCATATTGAGCAAGGTCTTCGTGTTCGAACGCAAGGAAACATCGGCGAATCGGTCAATCAAAGCAGAACCCGGGAAATCTTCGGAAAAATGAACAAGATAAGACATTGGGCAGAATCCTGCCTGGCCGACAAGGCCAAGGGCGTTTTCGTGTTGTTGGCCGTGGCGAGCCTCATCGTGCTGGTAGCCGGCAGTTTCGGCGCCGGAATGTCGGGCGACGATGAAATCCATAACGTCCATGCGGCTCATGTATATGATTTTTATCGCACCTTGGGAAAAGACAAGACGGCGGCAGTGGTTACCGACCAGTATAACTTGCCGCTCTACGGGCAGGTAGTGGATAATTTCGCCTACGCCCTTGCCCGATGGTCGGGAATCGACGACGTCATGCAGGTACGTCATACCGTCAATACGATTTGCGGTTGGCTGGCGATGCTTTTCACGGCCCTTATCGCGTTTCGTCTCTCGGGCCGTAAATGGCTTCCCGCCATTCTGACCTTTTTGCTGTTCGTCTTTTCTCCACGCTTCGTCGGCCATTCGTTCAACGACCTCAAAGACGTCAACTTGGTCACGTTCATGGCGATGGGCTTGTTCTACATGGTCGTTTTCCTGCAGGATTTCCCGAAAGTGAAGGTTTCCACGATGGTGATGTTGGCCGTGAGCATAGGATTGGCCATGGCCGTGCGTGTGGGCGGCTTGATCCTGATTGCCTATTTCGGGTTTTTCGGCCTGTTGCGCTGGTTCTTCTTGAGCCGGGAGGGACGACTGGACGGGCTTTCAAAGGGTGCCGCCTTCGGACGGCTTGTGAAATACGGCCTTTTGACGGCGGCGGGCGGTTATCTGCTTTGCGTGTCGTTGTGGCCCTATGCCATGCAGAGACCGATAGGCAACGTGCTGGGTGCGCTTTCTTCCATGAACGCCTTTTCGATCAGCATCCGTCAGCTGTTCGAAGGCAGCATGGCCATGAGCGACACATTGCCTTGGTATTATACGCCCAAGTTCATCTTCATGACCATTCCCGTGGCGGTGATCGCGGGCGCGTTGATCTATCTTTTCACGGGCTGGGGAAAAAACAACCGCTTTTTCACGTTTTTCCTCTTGTTCTGCTTCGCTTTCCCCGTCTGCTGGATAATCTATACCAAGGCGAACGTCTACGGCGGCTGGCGGCATAGCATGTTTTGCTACCCTACGTTGGTGGTCATGGCGGGTCTGGGATTTTATTCGCTCCATACGCGGTTCGTCAAGCCGGTCTTGCGTTGGGGATCGGGCGTGGCCTTGCCCGTCGTGCTTTTGGCCGGTCCCGCCTTCCACATGTTCGCCAATCATCCTTACGAATACGTTTATTTCAACGAGTTGGCGGGAGGCGTGAAGAACGCTTACGGCAAATACGAACTCGACTATTATTACCATTCCACGCGAAAGGCCACCGAATGGGTGATGGCGAACGCCGACGTTTCCCGTCTCAAGCCCGGAGAAAAGTTCAAGGTGGCCACTTGGCATACCTCTTCGGTGGGCTATTACCTCAGGAAGGACACGGCGCATTTCCGTCCCGTCTTTTCGCGTATCTACCAGATGGGCAACAACGATTGGGATTACGCCGTCTTTACCATAACGGGCATGAACCCCGACTGGATCAAGAACAAGAAGATGTTTCCTCCTGTCAATACCGTGCATGTGGAAAAGGTGAGCGGGGTGCCCGTCTGCATCGTGCTCGAACGTGTCGACAGGAACGACCTGTACGGTTATCAGGCCATGCGTGCGGGCAAGACCGACAGTGCCAAGATGTTCTTCCGTCGTGCCTTGCAGGCCAATCCGTACAACGAGCAGGCGCTCGAGAACCTTTCAGAGCTTTATCTGAACCGGAACGATGCCGACAGCGCGTTCGCATTGGCCTCTTTCTGGGTCGAGAACGTGCCTTCCAATATCTCGGCGCTTTCCTTGCTTGCCCAGGCCTGCTTTGCCAAGGGCGACATTTCCGGTGCCTTGTCGGTGTCCGGCCGGATAAAAAAGGTTTCTCCCGACGACATTTCCGGATATTGGCTGGCGGCGCATTGCCATCTCAGGGAACAGGATCTGCAGTCGGCCTTGGACGAATTGCTGGCATTGGTGGAAATACGACCCTATGCTCCCGCCTACGACCTTATGGCGCAAATCTATCAGGCGGCAGGGCAGACGCAGGCCGCCAGCCAATGCAGGCAGATAGCCGACAGGTTGCGGTAAACGGAAACGGTATCTTGAAGTAAAAGTCTCGGAGGTAAGGAGCTAATTGCCTCTCGAGGGGAAATGAATGTCCTGTACGTTGAGCTGGATGGAGGTCTTGCCGTTGAAGGTGTTCTCTTCCAAATGATAGCAGATGTCGAACGAATGCCCGTTTCTTGTTTCCTCGTCGGCTTCTCCTTGCTGGAAAGCGATGCCGTCCAGAGGTTCCGAGCGTGATTCGGGTTGGAAAAGGAGCAGTTTGAGGTGGTTGTTGCCCACCACGCGCGAACCGGGCGTGTCTTTCGACTTGTTGGCCACTTTCACGTGCGTGCTGGTGAAAACGGGGCTGAGGTTGTGGGGGCCGAAAGGCGCGAAACTCTTGATGATGTTTACCAGTTCCTGGTTGATTTCTTCAAAGCGCAGCGTGTCGTCGATTTCTATCTCCTGCCGGGGAACCATTCCGTCCAACCTTTCTTTTACCGCCTTTTCAAAGGCTTCTTCGAATTTCCGGAGGTTTTCACGCTTGATGGTGAGGCCGGCGGCGTATTTGTGCCCGCCGTAATGTTCCAACAGGTGTCCGCAGGAGGCGATGGCGTCGTAGATGTTGAAATTCTTCACGGAGCGGGCCGAACCGACCAAGGTATCCTTGCTTCCGTTGGCGGTGGTAGTGAAGACGATGGTGGGACGATAATGGGTTTCGATGAGCCGGGAAGCCACGATGCCGATGATGCCTTGGTTCCAGGATTCCTTGAATACGATCGTGGTGGCCTTGTCCGTGTCCTTGTCGGCGGCCTTGATTATTTCGCGGGCGTCTTCGGTGGCCTTTTGGTCCAGGTCTTTGCGGTTCTTGTTGTTGTCGTCGATCAGGTTCGCCATCTCGCAGGCCGAGGCCATGTCCTTGCAAAGCAGCAGCCGTACCGCGTTCTTCCCGTCTTGTACCCGTCCCGCGGCGTTGATGCGCGGCCCGAGGGAGAAAACCAGGTCGTTGTTGGTGATTTCCCTGTCGAAAACGCGACGACGGGTCTTGCTGCCACGTGCCAGCGGGGAGGGCTGGTTGTGGTTCCGGGCAGGGTTGTAGTCTTTGATCTTGGCAAGCTTCAACAGCGTGGAAACGCCCGGACGCGGAATGGTATTGATGATCATGAGCCCGAAATACGAAAGGATGCGGTTCTCCCCCAGGATGGGCACGATGTCGGAAGCGATGCTCATGGCCGTCAGGTCCAACAAAGGATAGACGTGCTGGCGCAAGTCCATGCCGCTTCTCGACGCGTAGGCCCACACCAGCTTCAATCCCACGCCGCAGCCTGAAAGGTCCTTGTACGGATAGGGGCAGTCTTCCCGTTTGGGATCCAGTACCGCATAGGCCTTCGGGATTTCTCCTTCGGCGAAGTGGTGGTCGCAGACGATGACGTCTATGCCCTTTTCCTTGGCGTAAAGCACTTCTTCGTTGGCCTTTATGCCGCAGTCGAGCACGATCATCAACGAGACTTTGTTTTCATGGGCGTAGTCCACGCCTCGTTTGGAAAGTCCGTATCCGTCAAGGTAGCGGTCGGGCACGAAAAAGCCCAGGTCGTCGGTATCGGCCATGATCTTTTCCAAGAAAGTATAGACCAAGGCCACCGCCGTGATGCCGTCCACGTCGTAGTCGCCGTACACGCAAATGCGTTCCTTGCCGGTTATGGCCCGTTGGAGGCGTTCCACGGCCTTGTCCATGTCTTTCATCAGGAAGGGGTCGTGCAACTGGTCCAAGCCGGGATGGAAGAACTTCTCGGCTTCCTCCCTGGTCTTGATTCCTCGCTGGAAAAGCAGCTTGGCCACGTGCGGATTGTCGTGAAGACCTTCCGGTACGGCTCCGTCTGTCTGTTTATGTACCCACTTCTTGTCCATGCTGTAAGATTCGCGCCAAATAGCAAAGGTACTTTTTTTCATGGCGCTTTGCAAACCACGATTCGGGCTCCGGCGCTTGATGTCCGTGTTAAATTTTTGACGGATAAAAAAATAGAAAGACGGAAATGAGCCGTTTACTTGATTGTCCGGCAAATTTTTCGTAACTTCGCACGCTTTGCTTATGTCCGGGACGTTCCGGCCTGAGCGTAAAACCAAGACTCCGATGGAGAAGCCGAAGGTATTGTTTGTCAGTCAGGAAATATACCCCTACACGCGAATGACGCAGATGGCCAAGTTGGGTCGTTATCTGCCGCAGGGCATTCAGGAACAGGGCAACGAGATCCGGACGTTCATGCCCCGATACGGGATCATCAATGAACGTCGGAACCAGTTGCACGAGGTCATCCGTCTTTCGGGAATCAATTTGATCATCAACGATTCGGATCATCCGTTGGTCATCAAGGTGGCTTCCATACAAGCCGCCCGGATGCAGATTTACTTTATCGACAACGAAGAGTTCTTCTACAAGAAGAACATGTTTGCCGACAATGGCGGCAAGTTCTATCCCGACAACGACGAAAAATGCATCTTTTTCGCCCGGGGCGTGCTGGAAACGGTGAAGAAGCTGGCTTGGGCTCCCGACATCATCCATTGCAGCGGCTGGTTCACTTCCTTGTTGCCGTTCTACGTACGCAAGTTCTACCAGGATAGTCCGGTTTTCGCCAATGCGAAAATCATAACGGCCTTGTACAATGAAAAAAGCGCGGGATCTTTCCCGGCTTCCTTTGGCGACAAGCTGCTTTTTGACAATTTCGAGGAGAAAGACGTCAGGAAATACGGCAAGTTCTCGCACGAGGACCTGATGCAGGCGGCCATAGACTATTCCGACGGGCTGATTTATGCCGACGAGGAAGTTGCCGACCAGGCTTGGCTCAAGGCCAAGGTGAAGGCTTCCAAGAAGCCTGTCTTGAATTATCCCGGCGAGACCGGCTACGTGGAAAAAGTGAACGCGTATTATGCAAAGTTTCTCAAATCGGGCAAGTAAGGACATGTTCCGGGTTTTCCTTCCGTTGCTTCCGTTGCTGGTCGCCTGTCTGCTGTCTTCGTGCAAGACGGATCCCGATTCCATATTGGGCGGCAACATGCATCCGACCGACGACCTGGTCTCGAAGTACGATACGGCTTTCACGATCGAGGCATTCAGCGTCAGCGACGATTCGTTGATCATCCAGAACTCGAGTTCGGTGTTGCTCGGCACCTCCTTCAGTCCCGTTTTCGGCTCGGCGACATATAATCTGGCGGTACAGATACTCACCCTTCGCATCGAGGACGACGATTCCTATGCGTATTATTCGGGTACGGATCTGGGTCTCGACAGTCGCGTGGATTCGGTCGTGCTCACGTTGCCCTATTCGGGGATTTTTCCCCATCACAAGCGCATGGACGGCCGCAAACTGGCTTTTTCCATCTACGAGATCGACGAGGAGCTGATCGACGGACAGGGCTACGACAGTGCTTACAGTTCCAACAGGGAACCGGTTTGCAAGCCGGCTCCGATCGGCGGTCTGCTTACCGTCTACCCTAGGCCTTTCGACACGATTTACGATTCCGTGCAGGGCTTGAACATCGTTCCCGACCTCAGGGTCCATCTGGCCAAGGATTTCGGCAAAAGGCTGCTCGACATCGTGGTGAACATGAACGAGGAAGAGAAACAGGACCTGGGAGCCATGCGCAAGTACCTCAAAGGGCTTTATCTCAAGGTGGAGCCTTGCATGACCGAGGATCAGAGCATCGTGTTCTCGGTTTCCAACATATTCTCGTTGGGGGCGGATTTGACCGTCTATTTCAACGGGTCGGCGACCACGGGAACTTCCTATCAGAAATTCGTGCTGGGGCCATTGCGTTACACGCACGTGAAGCGCGACAGGAGCCTTTCGTCGGACGATCTCTACAAGTCCCAGATGCAGAACGAGGGAGATACCGCCAGCGGTTCGCAGCGACTGTACCTGGAGGGTTCCGGAGGAAGCCGCATCCGGTTCAGGATTCCCGGTTTCCAAGACGTGGTGAACGGAAACGTGGTGGTGAACCAGGCCGTGGTGGTGCTGGAGAACGCGAGTTCCGAAAGAGAACCCGATTTCGGCGTTCCCGGGCAATTGCGTTGCATGCGTTATTACAACCGGGGAACGGAAGCCGACATACTGGATGTTTCCGATCCGGGCGGGACATACAACCGGAACAACGGCCAATATCGGGTAAATGTCACGCGTTACCTGCAACGATTGGCCTATCTGACCACCATCGACACGGCAAACAGGAAATTGTTCGACAATTATCTGGACATCGTTCCCGAGACGGACGAACGCTATGAGCAGCCCACGCGTGCGGTCCTCCATGGTCCGGGCGCCTCCGGGAAGAAAATGCGCCTGGAAGTCATTTACACCTTGGTGAACGATACGATACAAAATTAGTTTTTCATGTGTGGAATTGTTGCTTACGTGGGAAAGAAGCAGGTCTATCCCATATTGATGAAAGGTCTGCACAGGCTTGAATACAGGGGCTACGACAGTGCCGGCATCTGCATATACAACCGCAACAGGCTCAACATATACAAGCGTCGCGGGAAAGTGGCCGACTTGGAGGAATTCGTGTCCGACAAGGACGTGTCGGGCACCATCGGCATCGCCCATACCCGTTGGGCCACCCACGGGGAGCCGAACCAATGCAACGCCCACCCGCATTTCTCGCAGTTCGCCGATCTGGCCCTTATCCACAACGGCATCATCGAGAACTACCAGACGCTCAAGAAAGAATTGATAAAGCAGGGCAGGACCTTTTACAGCGAGACCGATACGGAAGTCTTGGTGCAGCTTATCGACTACATACGCATGAAAAGCGAGGTTTCGTTGATAGATGCGGTGCATCAGGCCTTGAGCCAGGTGGTGGGAGCGTATGCGGTGGCCATCATGTCGAAGGAGTCGCCCCGTACCCTGATCGTGGCCCGCAAGGGGAGCCCGTTGGTCATCGGCATAGGCAAGGACGAGTTCCTGGCCGCTTCCGACGCCACGCCGATCGTGGAATACACCAAGGACGTGGTTTACCTGGACGAGGAGGAGATAGCCGTCTTGTCGATCAGTCCCAAAGGTAAGCCCAAGATGGAGATAACCAATCTCAAGAACGTGAAGAAGGTTCCGTTGATCCGCAAGCTGGAAATGAACCTCAGCGCGCTCGAGAAGGGCGGTTATCCGCATTTCATGCTCAAGGAGATTTACGAGCAACCCAAGACCATCCGCGACAGCCTCAGCGGAAGGATAAACATAGAACGCAACACCGTGGCCCTTTCGGGGGTCATAGACAACAAGGAGAAGTTTCTCAAGGCGCGTCGCATCATCATCGTGGGATGCGGTACTTCATGGCATGCCGGCTTGGTGGGCGAATACGCCATCGAGGAATTGGCCCGTATCCCGGTCGAAGTGGAATACGCCTCCGAGTTCCGTTACCGCGATCCCTTGATTTATCCCGACGACGTGGTCATCGCCATTTCCCAATCGGGCGAGACGGCCGACACGCTGGCGGCGGTGAAGATCGCCAAACAGCGCGGGGCTTTCGTGTACGGCATCTGCAACGTGGTGGGTTCTTCCATCGCCCGTGCCACCGACAGCGGCAGTTACATGCACGCCGGTCCTGAGATAGGAGTGGCTTCCACCAAGGCTTTCACGGCGCAGGTGGGCGTGCTCGTGCTCCTGGCCTTGGCCTTGGCAAAGGAAAAGAAGATCATCAACGGTTCGCGCATGGAACAGATCATCAAGGCCATGTACGAACTCCCCGGGAAAATAGAGCAATCGTTGAAGCAAAACGGCGCGATCGCCGATTTTGCCAAGATATTCACCTATTCGCGCAATTTCCTTTATCTGGGACGGGGTTACAGTTATCCGTTGGCGCTCGAAGGGGCGTTGAAGCTCAAGGAGATTTCGTACATCCACGCCGAAGGGTATCCCGCCGCCGAGATGAAGCACGGTCCCATCGCCCTTATCGATGCCGAGATGCCTGTGGTGGTCATCGCCGCCCAGAAAGAAAACTACGAGAAGATATTGAGCAATATCCAGGAAGTGAAGGCTCGCCAGGGACGTATCATTTCCATCGTGAGCGAAGGAGACACGGAAGTGAAGGCGCTTTCCGACTTCTCGGTGGAAATTCCCCAGACGGAAGCCATGTTGATGCCTATCTTGGCTTGCATTCCCTTGCAATTGCTGGCTTATCATATCGCCGTGCAGAAAGGTTGCAACGTGGATCAGCCTCGCAACCTGGCCAAGTCGGTGACGGTGGAATAGGCTTTTGGGAAAAATACCCATAAACAGGTATTTGATTTAAGGGAACGCGTATCTAATTTCGCTCGTGATTCCTGAAATCCGGGTGATTCTTGCAAGATGACTCTGAATGAACTGAAAGAGGGCCAACAGGCCATGATTCTCAAGATACGGGGACGGGGGACATTCCGCCACCGCATCATAGAACTCGGTTTCGTGCGCGGGCAGATGGTAAAGGTCCTGCGTTCGGCCCCGCTCAAGGATCCTGTCGTGTTCCGTATCCTGGAAAGCGACGTCTCGTTGCGTCGTGCGGAGGCGTCGCAGATAGAAGTCCTGGTTTGCAGTCCCGACGAGGCGAAGGAATATGCCGCCCTCAGCCCCGTGTATCGCGAGCGGCAGGATTGCTGTCAGGGCAATCCGCAAGACGATCCCCTTGAAAGGAAACTGGACAGCCATTCGGTCATCGAGGTCTGCATGGTGGGGAACCCCAACACGGGCAAGACTTCGCTCTATAACGCCCTTTCGGGGGAATTCGAGCATGTGGGCAATTACAGCGGCGTCACGGTAAACGCCAAGACGGCGGAGTTCGTGTACAAGGGACATCGCATCCGCCTTACCGACCTGCCCGGCACCTATTCCTTTTCTCCCTATTCCCCCGAAGAAAGGGTGGTGATGGAGCAACTCTTGGAACGCCGTCCCGACGTGATCGTGAACGTGGTCGATTCTTCCAACTTGGAACGCAACTTGTACATGACCACCCAATTGATAGACATGGACTATCGGGTGGTCATGGCGCTCAACATGTATGACGAGTTGAAGGCTTCGGGCGCGGAATTGCAATATGATTATTTAGGAAAGTTGCTGGGCATGCCCGTGGTTCCTACCGTGGGACGCACCAAGACGGGTTGCGACGACTTGCTGGACAAGGTGATCGACGTGAACGAAGACCGCGACCGGACCGTCCGCCACACGCACATCCCCTATCCTGAAGAGATCGAGAAGAGCCTGCACGAATTGCAGCGGCAGATATGGCAGGATCCCTGGTACGACCGCATCCATTCGTCCCGTTACTTGGCCATCAAGTTCCTTGAAGGGGATTCGCGATGGATAGGAGAAGCGAAACTTCTGGAGAATTTCGAACGGATAGGACAAGACATACAGGACGAGCGCCGTCGTCTTCAGAAACTCTATGGCGAGGACATCGACCAGGTTTTTGCCGATTATCGCTACGCTTTCGTGCGCGGTGCCTTGAAGGAATGTTACAAGAAGCCTTTCTCGAGAGAAAAGTCCGACAAGGCGAACAGTCAGGAAAATGCGGAGGCCATTCCCGTGAAAAGGGAGCGGCGCAGGATTACCGAAAGGCTGGACAGCGTCCTTACGCACAAGGTCTGGGGTTTCCCCATATTCATAGCCTTCATGTGGGTGATGTTCCAGGCCACGTTCGTCATCGGCCAGTATCCCATGGATTGGATCCAATCGGGCGTGGATGCCTTGGCGGCATGGTTGGGCGGGTGGATGCCCGACAACGTGTTGCGCGCGGTCTTGGTGGACGGAATCATCCAAGGCGTGGGCGGCGTGCTGGTATTCCTGCCGAACATCCTGATCCTTTTCCTTTTCATCTCGCTCATGGAGACCACCGGCTATATGGCCCGGGTGGCTTTTATCATGGACAAGCTCATGCATACCATAGGATTGCATGGAAAGTCGTTCATTCCGCTTATCATCGGCTTCGGATGCAATGTGCCGGCCGTCATGGCCACCCGTACCATCGAAAACCGCAAAGACCGCCTTATCACCATGCTGATCTTGCCGTTCATGTCTTGCAGCGCCCGGCTTCCGGTGTATGTGCTGCTGACGGGCATGTTCTTCGGCGCGCATGCAGGTACGGTCATTTTCGTCATTTATCTTTTCGGCATCTTGATATCCATTTTGTCGGCCTTGCTTTTCCGGCATACGATGTTGAAGGCTTTCGATACCCCGTTCGTCATGGAAATGCCGCCCTACCGCTGGCCGACCTTGCGTTCCGTCGGGCAAAGTCTGGGATCGCGCAGCGTGCAGTATATCAAAAAAATGGGGGGCGTCATCCTGGTCGCTTCGGTGGTGATTTGGGCCTTGGGCTATTTCCCGGCAGCAGACACGGCCTTGGCGGACGGGACGACGCGGCTGGAAGGTTCCTATCTGGGGAAGATCGGCCGCTTCATCGAGCCGGTCATCAAGCCTTTGGGCATGAATTGGCAGATGGGAATCTGCTTGTTGGCGGGCATCTCGGCCAAGGAGGTGGTGGTAAGCACGATGAGCGTGATCATGGATCCCGCGCAGGCTTTCACGCCGCTCACGGCCTTGTCGTTCATCGTCTTCGTATTGCTGTATTTCCCGTGCGTGGCGGTCTTTTCGGCCATCGCCCGTGAAAGCGGCAGTTGGAAATGGGCGGTATTCACGGCTGTTTACACTACCGCCGTGGCTTGGCTCATGTCGTTCGCCGTTTTCCACATAGGCGGGCTGTTCATATAGCAGGGAGGGCCGATGCCGCCAGGATCATGCGGCCATCGTCCGAATGATAAGGAAGACTTCGTTTGAGTCGATCCGGTTACTTTTTCTTGAATTCGATTTTTAAACCACTTCTCCGATACTTTCTGTCCGCCACCCGGCTTTCAGGGATTCGTCACGGGTCCTTTCGGGCATCTTTGAAAGAGTCTTTTTTTGTATCTTCGCGCTACATTAGTTCAAGCGTATGTTCGACAAGAAAGTTTACCGTGCCCGTCGTGAAAAACTCAGACAGAGCTTGCAAGGCGGCATCGTCCTCTTCCCCGGAAATCCGGAAGTTCCCTGCAACTATGCGGGCAATACCTATCCTTTTCGTCAAGACAGTAATTTTCTTTATTTCTTCGGGATACAGAAGCCCGACATGTACGGGGTGATCGACTTGGATGCCGACAAGGACTTCCTCTACGCCGACGACCTTACCATGGACGACATCATCTGGATGGGGCATCTTCCTTCCGTGTCCGAGATGGCCGCCGAGGCGGGCGTCGCGGACACCGCGTCTGTGAACGAACTGCAAAACTTGTTGCACAAGGCGGTATTGAGCCGTCGCAAGATACATTTCGTGGCTCCCTACAATATGCAGGTGGCCCAGCGTATGGCCGAATGGATGTCCGTTCCCGTGCAGAAACTCAAGGAAGGACAGTCGGTGGAACTCGTCAAGGCCATTTCGGAACAACGTTCGGTCAAGGGCAAGGAAGAACTGGCGGAAATCGAGATCGCGATGGACATAGCCTACAAGATGCACACCACGGCCATGCGCATGTGCAAGCCCGGCACGTACGAATACCAGATTGCCGGCGCCATGGAGGGCATCGCCTTGCGGCATCACGGTGCCATGTCGTTCGCGCCCATCGTCTCGATGAACGGCCAGACGCTGCACAACCACGACCACGGCAACCTGCTCAAGGAAGGCCGCATGATGGTGGCCGACGTGGGAGCGGAAGCGCACAGCAACTATTGTTCCGATATTACGCGTACCACGCCCGTGGGCGGCAAGTTCAATACCCGCCAGAAAGAGATCTACGAGATCGTGCTCAAGGCCAACACTTCCGTCATCGAGACGATCAAGCCCGGGCTTCCCTATCGCGACTATCATGTTTCGGCTTGCAAGATCATCGCGCAAGGCCTCAAGGACCTGGGCTTGATGAAAGGCGACGTGGAGGAGGCCGTGCAGGAAGGCGCCCACGCCATGTTCATGCCTCACGGATTGGGGCACATGATGGGGCTGGATGTGCACGACATGGAAAACATGGGCGAGAATCTTTTCGGCTACGACGACGAAATAAGACGTTCCGACCAGTTCGGCCTTTCCTATCTTCGTCTGGGACGTCGCCTGCAACCCGGATTCGTGCTTACGGTGGAACCGGGCATCTATTTCATTCCGGCACTCATCGACTTGTGGAAAAGCAAGGACAAGTTCACCCGGTATATCAACTACGACAAGGTGGAGGCCTACAAGGATTTCGGGGGCATCCGCATCGAAGACGACGTGCTGGTTACCGAAAAAGGCTGCAAGGTGCTGGGACAACCCATACCCAAGACGGTGGCCGAGGTGGAAGAGGCCTGCCTCAAGACGGGAGAATAAGCAGAACATTAATAACTAAAACCCAATAAGATGAAAAAGTTGATCATGATCGGTTTTACGGCACTGATGTTTGCCGTATCGGCTAGTTTTTCGTCGGTTCGTGCCGGCGGTGTCTATGAAGGCCTGGCTCCCGGAAAATCCGTTCTGGGCGTGAAACTGGGTCTTTCCAATACGGTGGGTGCCAACGTTACCTACGATTATGCGCTGGCCCGTGTATGGAAAGGTACTTTCACCATCGGTGGACAAATCGGATACATGTGGGATGGCTGGAATGAAAGCCACAACGGTACAAAATGGGCCTACAACAGCAATATGCTTGATTTCAAGGTAAGAACCACTTACCGTCTCAACGTGGTGGTTCCCGAATGGGAAGTGTATGCCGGCTTGGGACTCGGTGGCGGTGTGAACCTGAAGGATTCGAAAGTCAAGGATTCCGGTGTCAAGGTAAAAGCGCACAGCAATTACGGTTTCTTCTCCGGTGCTTTCATCCTGGGTACTTCCTACAACTTCACCCAGAACATCGGCGTGAACCTCGAATTCGATTTCGGTAACTGGGAACAAGCTTGGGTGAACCTCGGCGTGAACTTCAAATTCTAATTTGAGCGACCATGTACGGTAAATTCCAGGAATTTCTCCAACAAGAACTCAAAGGCATCCGCGAGGCCGGCCTCTACAAGGAGGAACGGATCATCGTCACCCCGCAAAAAGCCGACATCAAGGTGAAAAGCGGTCAGGAAGTGCTTAATTTCTGTGCCAACAACTATCTGGGCTTGTCGAACAATCCCAAGTTGATCGCCGCCGCCAAGAAGGCCTTGGCCGAACGGGGTTACGGCATGAGTTCGGTGCGTTTCATCTGCGGGACGCAAGACTTGCACAAGGAGTTGGAACGCAAGATCGCCGAATTCTTCGGAACGGAAGACGCCATTCTTTATGCCGCCTGCTTCGATGCGAACGGCGGCGTGTTCGAACCGCTCCTTACCGAAGAGGACGCCATCATCTCCGATGCCTTGAACCATGCCTCCATCATAGACGGGGTACGTCTTTGCAAGGCCAAGCGCTATCGTTACGCCAACGGCGACATGGCCGAACTCGAAAACTGCCTGAAAGAAGCCCAAGGGCAACGTTTCCGCATCGTGGTGACCGACGGTGTCTTCTCGATGGACGGCAACGTGGCTCCGCTCGACAAGATCCTGGCCTTGGCCGAAAAGTACGAGGCCATGGTGATGGTGGACGAAAGCCATTCGGCGGGTGTCGTGGGCAAGACCGGTCGCGGTGTTTCCGAACAATACGACTGTCGCGGCAAGGTGGATATCATCACCGGTACGCTGGGCAAGGCTTTCGGCGGTGCGGTGGGCGGATTCACCACCGGACACAAGGAAATCATCGACATGTTGCGTCAGCGTTCGCGTCCGTACTTGTTCTCCAACTCCATTCCGCCGATGGTGGCCGCGGCCGCCATCCAGATGTTCGATATGATGAGCGAGACCAACGAGTTGCAAGACAAGTTGCATGCCAATACCGAGTATTTCGTGGGCAAGATGAAAGAGGCGGGTTTCGACATCAAGCCTACCCAGTCGGCCATTTGCGCGGTGATGCTGTACGACGCCAAGTTGTCTCAGCAGTTCGCGGCCAAGTTGCTTGACGAAGGCATCTACGTCACCGGATTCTATTATCCTGTAGTGCCCAAGGACCAGGCTCGTATCCGTGTCCAGCTTTCGGCAGGTCACGAAAGGGAGCATCTCGACAAGTGCATCCAGGCCTTCACCAAAGTGGGCAAGGAACTGGGCGTGCTCAAGTAGGGAAAGCCCTGACCGGGCGAGGAGCCGGCAACCGTTTTTACGGTTGCCGGCTTTTTTTATGCCTTTCTTCCTTTGACGTCCTACATGTTTTATTCGTATGAAGCTGTTTTTGTGTATTTGAATTTTATTATTATATTTGCCGAGTTCGGATGGAAATGCGCAGGGTTCGATTTTTGCGGGAAATGGATCCTTCACGATGACTATCCGTCCGGAAGAAGCGCTTAGGGGGCCGGAATGAACAAGACGTCATGCTCCATTGAATGGATTTGGATTAAAAACACTAATTAATAAAAATAAGAAGATGAAAAAGACGATTTTTTCTTTGTTTGCAACCGTTTCGGTTCTGTTGACGGCGACATCTTGTTCCTACCGGATGGTGGAACGGACCGGCCGCACGCTGGAACCTTATTCCGCACCCATGATGGCGGATTTGGACGTGGCGCCGGCCAAAGTGACGGGAACGTTTTCGGTTTCGAAAAAGGAATTGGGCGGTTTGAGGTGGCGTACCGCATCGATGAAAATCAACACGTACAAGTTGAATGCCGTTTACGATGCGTTGCAATCGGCCAAGGCGGATGTGCTTCTCTTTCCTCAGTACGAAATCGTGCGTGTGGAAGGAATGGGTGACGGTCTGACGGTAACGGTTACCGGGTATCCGGGCGTTTACGAGAATTTCCGTCCTGTTCCCCAAGCCATCAAGGTCGATTTGACCGAAATGAAACCTGAAACGCCGTATTTGATTGAAACCAAGGATGAGAACGGCACGACCGTCGGTTATAAGGTGGTGACCAATTATAAGAACAACAACTTGGATTTGAACGATGTGACCTTGGACAAGGTAGTCGTGACCAGGAATGGCAAAAAAACGCGTCATGAATAAGAGGTTCGACAAAGGAATCGTTCTGGCCGGCGTTTTCTTCTGTTTGTGCGCTTGTGCGGGTTCACGTGCATACGGGCAGGTAGGACAAGTGGAAAACATCGATTTGACAGGTTTTCCGGCGGATGAGATCCTGCTTCGTGGAGAACCTCGGAAAGTGAAGGAATCGTCCGTGGAGACAAGCGCTTTCCATACATTGCCGAAGAGTTTGAGAGAATTGTCGGCAAAGCGGAAAATAGCCGAAAAGGAACCGAGGGGCAATCTGCGTCTGATGCAGAAAATGAGCCAGTATCCGGAAATGGATATATCCGGGCAGATGAAAAGACTGCGGGCATTGCAGTGGACAGGGCGCGGGTTGTGGATTTCCGGGAGCCTGTTGATGACAACCGGTGTTATTCTGGCTTCTTCCTGGTTTTGGCCCGAGGAATATCTGGCTCCGCTCATGTTGGGGGTGGCTTTTGTGGGAGGAGGCGTTCCCATGGATGTGATATACACACGGAAAATCAAAGCGCTCAAGAAAACGAGGAACTATTCCGCCAGCTTGGATTTCGGCAATCAGCGACATGGAGTCGGGTTCGGCTTGCATTTTTAACTCCCCGATCCTTGGCATGGACGCCGGCAAAAGCGGAACCGTCTCAAAGACGATGGTTCCGCTTTCTTTGTTCCGGGCCCCGGGGACGCCTCGATGCGGTGAAAACCTTGCAAGCGGTTTGTGACGGAGATACGAGGTCCTTGTCGATATAAACATTGAAATTAATCAAACTATAACTAAATTTGCAGGATAGGTGTACTCCGCGAAGGAGCTTTTTTGATGTGAAGTTGTCTTGGGGGGGATCTCCCATTCAATCATAAATCGAAAAAAATGAGAAAAATACCACAAGGTACGGTGGCCAAGGTGGAGAGGACGGTAGGGGCGGCGGACCTTGCCTGCGTTCATGGTTCGGGTTCGTTGGAAGTATATGCCACGCCGGCCATGGCGGCGTTGATGGAAAGGACCGCCTGCGTGCTGCTGGAACCTTATATGGAGGAAGGGGAGACCACGGTGGGCATTTCCCTCGAAATCAAGCATCTCAAGGCCAGCCTTTGCGGCATGGAATTGGTTTGTACCGCCACGCTCGTAGGGACGGAAGACCGTAAGACGGTGTTCGACATCGAGGTGCGCGATGCCTTTTCCGTGGTGGGCACGGCCCGGCACGAGCGTTTTTCGGTTTTGGCGGAACCTTTCATGCAGAAAGCCGAGGAGAACAGGAAGAAATGCGGGAACAGATAATCTTACCGGAATAATTTTTGAGACATGTCAAGTTACATAGCCAAGACGTTGCAAGGGTTGGAACCTGTCTTAGCCAAGGAATTGAAGCAATTGGGCGCCACCGACGTGAAGGAGTCGAACCGGGCGGTGTTGTTCGAGGGCAACCTGAAGGTGTTGTACAAGGCCAATTACCATTGTCGTACCGCCTTGCGGATACTCAAGACCCTCAAGTCGTTCGACATAAAGACCCAGGACGACCTTTACGACCAGATTTTCGACATGCCTTGGGAAAAGATATTTCCCGTCGACGCGCTGATGACCATCAGCGCCACCTGCATCGATTCGGTGTTCACGCATACCCGTTTCGTTTCACAGCGTGTCAAGGATGCCATCGTGGATCGCTTTCGCCGCGTTTTCGGCCAGCGTCCGAGCATCGACAACGAGTATTATACCATCCGCGTGGAATTGTTCATGCGCAAGAACCATTGCGAACTCATGCTGGATTCCTCGGGCCTTTCGTTGCATAACCGCGGTTATCGCAAGCCGCATTCGGAACCTTTCACGGAAGTCTTGGCGGCGGGCCTGCTCGACTTGAGCGGCTGGACGCCCGGCAAGAACCTTTTGATTCCGTTTTGCGGGAACGGGATTTTGGCCATCGAGGCCGCCATGCGGGCCAGCAACATGCCGGCAGGGTATTACCGGAAGGGCTATTCTTTCCAGTATTGGAACGATTTCGACCCGAACCTTTGGAAAGAGTTGAAAGAGGCCGCCATCAAGGAAATAAGGGATCCCGAGGGCGAGATTGTCGCCATTGACGCGGACGGCCTGGAGATGGAGAAGACGGAAGCCTTGTTGAAGAGAATCCGTTTGCATCTGGACGTGGATTTGCAATTGGCCGATTTCATGGAGGGGCAGAAGCCGGAGGGAATGGAAAGCGCCGGGGGTTGGACGGTCATTATCAGGATGCCCCGTTTCGATTCGCCCGGGACGTTCGAGGCGGAAGACTTCTACACGCAGGCCGGCAACGTGCTCAAGCATCATTACGTCGGTGCACAGGCCTGGGTGTTCAGTACCGAGGAAGACGTGATAAAGTTCGTGGGACTCAAGCCCGACCGCAAGTGCATGGTATGGGAAAACAAGACCGAGGCGCGTTTCTACGGGTACCGGATACAATAAAGGGAAATTTTGACTAAATTCGCGAACTTTAAAATCAGAACGCAATGAAAAAACTTGTCCTTTCGGTCGTTTTGGCCATGGTTGCCTGCGCTTGTTTCGCCCAGCAACTGCCTTCGGTGAACATCAAGACCCTTAACGGAAAACAGATCAATACCGCCGACCTCGATAACGACGGGAAACCCATGATCATCAACTTTTGGGCGACTTGGTGCAAGCCGTGCCTGAAGGAAATGAGCGCGATCAACGACGCTTACCTCGACTGGGTCGACGAGACGGGCGTGAAGATGTATGCCGTTTCGATCGACGACTCCCGTTCTTCCTCGCGCGTGAAGACGATGGCCAACGCGCAGGCTTGGGAATTCGACGTGCTTTTGGATGAAAACGGCGATTTCAAGCGTGCCATGAACGTGGCCAACCCGCCGCACGTGTTCGTCATCGACGGCAAGGGCAACGTGGTTTTCCAGCACAACGGTTATTCCGACGGCAGCGAACAGGAACTGATCGAGGTGGTCCGCCGTTTGAACGCCGGTGAGGAAATCAAGCAGAAATGAACGTTATATAACGCCATTTGGGGCGCCGGCGAGCGCAAGGCCAGACGGAAGGCCGCCGCGCAACCGGTTTCGCGATGACGTAATCCAATCAAGGAAGAAACCATACATCATAGCCGGTGATGAAAGTAAAACGAATATTTGCCGCCGCTTTTGCGTGCTGTGCTTTTTTTGCGGCGGCTTCCGCCCAGAGCAAGTTCGAGGAAGTCATGGCGCGCGGAACCTTGTCGGGAAACATACAGTTGGATGCCCAGTTGTATTTCAAGGATTCCTTGATCGGTTCTCCCGAAGTTCCCGAAAAGTTCAGGAGCAACAGTTTCGCCTACCTGCAATACACCAACGGAAAATTTTCGTTGGGTGCGCGTTTTGAGGGTTATTTCAAGCCCATGCTGGGTTACGATGCCCGTCTGGACGGTTGGGGCGTGCCTTACTATTTCGCCCGTTTCAGCGGAGACATCATCGACGTTACCGCCGGTTCGTTCTATGAACAGTTCGGTTCGGGCATGATACTGCGTTCCTATCAGGACTGGAACTTGGGCATGGACAACGCCATCAGCGGGGTTCGTGCCATCATCCGGCCGTATGACGGTATCACGATCAAGGGATTGGTGGGAACACAGCGGCATTTCTGGGAGCACGTGGGGCTTATCCGTGGCGTGGACCTGGATCTGGCGTTCAATGACTTCATCAAGCCGATGCAGGACTGGGGCACACGCATCACGTTGGGCGGTAGTTTCGTCTCGAAGTACCAGGACGATCAGACCATCACCATGATGCGTCAGGAAGACGACGGCATGCACCAATACAAGGTGGGCTTGCCCAAGAACGTGGGTTCGGCCGCGGCGCGCCTCAATATCGAAAGCCATGGCTTTACGATAGGCGGGGAGTACGTATACAAGGCCAACGACCCTTCGGCCGAAAACGGCTACATCTTCCGTCCCGGCCAGGCCTTGTTGCTGAATGCCGGCTACTCCATGCGCGGTTTCGGCATCTTGTTGCAGGCCAAGAGCGTGGACAACATGGGGTATCGCGCCGACCGCGGCGAAAAAGGAAACTTCGGACTCATCAACTACATGCCTGCCCTCACGCGCCAGCATACGTACAGCTTGGCGTCCATCTATCCTTATGCCTGCCAGTCTTTGGGTGAAGTGGCTTTCCAGGCCGACATCCAATACAAGATCAAGCGGGGAACGGCCTTGGGCGGAAAATACGGCACCGACTTGAAGTTGAACGCCAGCGTGGCCTTCGCGCCCGAGAGGACGAACATCACCGGAGCCACGCCCGAAGCCACGACGCCCATGATCGGTACCTACGGATACAAGACCAAGATGTTCCACATGGATGCCGATCAGGTCTATTTCATCGACGCCAATTTCGAAATCGCCCATAAGTTCAACAAGAACTTCAAGATGACGTTGATGTACATGTTCGAACGTTACAACCAGGAAGTGGTGGAAGGCCATGGCGATCCAAAGGCCTATATCCATACCGTGGTGGGCGATTTCACGTACATGTTCCTGAAGAAACACGCCTTGCGCCTGGAATTGCAATACCTGCACACCAAGCAGATAGAACAAGACTGGTTGATGGGAACCTTGGAATACACGTTCGCGCCCAGTTGGTTCGTTTCGGTTTCCGACCAGTGGAACGTGGGCAACAACGACAAGGACAGGCGTTTCCACTACTATTACGTTTCGGCGGGCTATATCCACGACGCCACGCGCATTTCGCTCTCCTACGGCAAGATCCGCAAGGGTATCATGTGCGCCGGCGGGGTATGTCGCGAGATGCCGGCCTCCAACGGGGTCATGCTCACGATGAGTTCTTCTTTCTAAAACGGAAACATTCATGAAAACGATGAGATACATAAGCGGGCTTTTCCTGACGGGCATGTTCCTGGCATTCGCTTCTTGCGACAAGATCAAGGACAATGAACGTCTGGTGGACCAAGGCATTGTCAAGATAGAAAGCGAGCGTTGCGTGTTGTTGGAGGATTATTCGGGCGTGCGATGCGTGAATTGCCCCAATGCCGCCGAAGAAATAAAGGACTTGCAGGCCGCCTACGGCAAGAACCTGGTGGTGGTAGGTCTCAGTCCCAAGGGGACGACCCTGACCGAACCTTATGGAAGCGATCCGGATTTGCGTACCGAAGAAGCCCGGTCGTATGCCGACCATTTCAAGATCGTCGACTTGCCCAAAGGCATGGTCAATCGCAAGGAAGTATTGGATTACACGGCATGGGGCGGTGCCGTCCAGAATGTTTTTGACGATACGGCCGCCGATTACGTGAACCTGGCCGCCACGGCCCGTTTGAGCGGGACGAACATGCAGGTTGCCATCAATGGCGATTTCAAGAAAGATTATCCCGGCAACGGAGATATAAACGTGATCGCCATGATCGTGGAAGACAACATCAACGCCCGTCAATTGCTACCGGGAAACAAGATCGACAAGGAGTATGTGCACAACCACATATTGCGTGCCGTCATCAGCGACGATATATGGGGCGACAAGGTTTCGGACGCGCATCCGGTGCAAGGGGTCGGCTTCAGCAAGGAATATACGGCCGTGCTCGACGGGGCTTGGAAGACCGAGAACATTTCCTTGGTTGTGGCGGTAGTGGATGCAAGCAGCCGGGAAGTATTGCAGGCGGCTTCGGCTCATTTGAAATAGAGACAAAAACAATAAATAAAGATAATCATGAGAAAAATCGCAGTTTCAATGATCCTTGCCTTGGCCGGTATGGGCTTGGTCCTGGCACAGAACTTCAAGTTGGAAGCAAACGGAAAGACCATCACCGAAGGTGAAACCGTCGTGGTTTCGGGTCTGGTAGATAACGATGAAATCTTTTCTTTGGCGCTGTACATGAAACTTACCAATACCTCGTCCGAGAAGATGACGGTTTCCATCCTGTTGGATACCGTCCACAAGCCGATCGGAACAGGTGTCCAGATTTGCGGTTTCGGATTGTGCAGGGACGGAATATTCTTGCCCGACCAGGAAATGGAGCCGGGTGAAGTAAGAGGGGAAGACCATGTCTTTGACGCACTCGACATCGCTTATATCCCCAAAGAGAATTTCGATACGGCGGTTATCGGTTGCACGGTGAATGACGTCACGGCGGGGAAAAGCCTCCGGTTCGATATCAAGTTCATTCCTACCGATACTCCCGTGGCCAACGAGAGCAACAAGGAATTGGCGGGAGTGAGCGTTTATCCCAATCCCGGCAACGGTTTGTTCAACCTGAACGTTCCCGTTCAAGCCAAGGTGGATATTTTCAGTGCCGCGGGCCAATTCGTAAGGCAGATGCAAGTCCAGGCCGGAACCACTCCGATGCAGCTTGAAAACGCGGGTATCTATTTCGTAAAGGTAAGCGCGGCCAACGGCCAGACGGCCGTCAAACGCGTGGTGGTGAGGTAATACGTCGAACCCCGTTCATGGAAAAGCGGAATCGTCATCTTGACGGTTCCGCTTTTTATTTGGGAAACAAGTTGTCCGCTACATGTTTTGACCAGGCAAGGGGCACATAGGCCTACGTCCTTTCCGGCATGTTTCCTTCCTTTGCCGGAAAATGCAAAAGGCGCAAGAAATCATTTCTTGCGCCTTTTGCGGTAAACGGGATTCCGGGCGGACTAAGCGTTGATCTTCTTGTCCACTTCGGCCAGGATTTCCTTTTCGAGGGCGACAGCCTTGTCGGCCAAGGTCTTGGCGTCGGCAAGCAGTTTGTCGGCAAAGACGCGGTCTTTCAATCCGGCGGCATTGATTTGCACGTTGAGGTAGGCTCCCAGCACGGCACTGCGAGCGCAAAGGGCGCCGACTCCGGCATCGGAAACCGAATTGGGATTGCCGGTTTCTGCCATGGCCTTTACTATTTCGAATGTCTCGAACGCCTTTTGCATCGTGCGGAACGGCACTTGCGTGGCGTATTTGGTGGCTTCCTGGATAGCGGCGGTACGGGCGGCCTTTTCTTCGTCGGTCTTCTTGGGCAGGCCGAAAGCGTCCATGATCTTGTTGAAAGCGTTGGTGTCTTCGTCCACCAAGTGCAGCAATTCGTCTTTCAGGGCTTGTCCTTTTTCGGCCACGTCGGAGAACTCTTTCCAACGTTCGTCCCAACCGGCCTTGTGGCTGGAAAGGTTGGCCACCATCGTTGCCAGGGCGGCAGCCAACGCACCCATGTAGGCGGAGATGGAACCGCCGCCGGGAGCGGGCGATTCGCTGGCCGTCTCGTTGGCGAATCCGGTGCAGGTCATGTCCACCAGTTTCTTTTGCTTGTTGCCGGCTTCCATGACGTATTCGATGATTTTCTCTTCGGGTTTGAAGGGACGCAGGTCGTCCAGTCCCATCGACTTGACGGCGATCTTGATGATTTCGGCCTCGTCCACGCCCAGCGAACGTTCCTGTTTGGCCAGGTAATACTTGCCGGCCTCGATCAGGCACTTCTTGGGAACCAATCCCACGATTTCGGCACCCGTGACGCGCACGCCGCGAGCGGCGGCCTTGGCGAACACTTCTTCGTAGGCCACGTGTACGGGCGTGACGGAGATATTGGTGATGTTCATCGATACTTGGGCGATGCCGTATTCCTCGATGAACCAGCCGATGGCCTTGGTGCTTTTGAGCGTGCCGGGAATCATGACGGGCTTGCCGTTTTCGTCTTTGACCGGTTTTCCCGTCACCTTGCCGCCTTCCCTTTGCGGACGGCCTTTTTCACGCACGTCGAAAGCAATGGCGTTGGCACGGCGCGTGGAAGTGGTGTTGAGATTATAGTTGATGGCTACCAGGAAGTCGCGGGCGCCGATGGCCGAAGCACCCGAAAAGGCGTTGAATTCGACAGGGCCGAAGTCGGGCTTTCCGTCGGGCGTGGTGAGTTTTTCTTTCAGTCCTTCGTATTCGCCGGCACGGCAGTAGGCCAGATTGCGTCTGCGCGGATCGAATGCGGCGTTTTCATAGCAGTAAACATGGATGCCCAGTTCTTCGCCTACACGTTTTGCCAAGGCACGGGCGTATTCCACGGTTTCTTCCATCGTGATGCCCGCCACGGGAACCAAGGGGCAGACGTCGGTGGCGCCGAAACGCGGGTGTTCACCGTGCTGCACGCGCATGTCGATGACCTGTCCGGCTTTCTTGATGGCTTGGAACGCCGCCTCCACGACGGCTTCGGGTTCACCCACGAACGTCACGACCGTACGGTTCGTGGCCGCACCCGGATCCACGTCCAAGAGCGTCACGCCTTCAATCTTTTCAATCTCGTCGGTGATTTGCTTGATTACCGAGAGGTCGCGGCCTTCGCTGAAGTTGGGCACGCATTCAATAATCTTCTTCATTTATAATAGGTATTAAGAATTTGACAAATGGGGCGAGCTGCGTCGTTGTCGCTCGTTGTCGCTCGGTCACGTACACAAGTACGCTCCTTCGCGCCTCCTTGCTCCGGCCTTGCATCTCACACCCGTTTGTCAAATTCCTAATGGGTGGTTTGATGCTGTCGCGTCGCGTGCGGGGGGCGAGCTGCGTCGTTGTCGCTCGTTGTCGCTCGGTCACGTACACAAGTACGC
>CAJTPR010000002.1:198357-283318 GCA_910578275.1 uncultured Bacteroidales bacterium
TCCTTCGCGCCTCCTTGCTCCGGCCTTGCTTCCGACTCCGTTTGCGAGTCCGGAGGCTTGCAAAAGTACGTTGAAAATTCGTATTGTACCGCGTTTTATGCGGGATGACTTGCGGCCTTTACCAGACGCATGAATATATCGCCCCGCTGGGCGAAATCCTTGAATTGGTCGTAGCTTGCCGCGGCGGGAGAGAGCAGGCAGGCGTGTCCGGGGCGGGTATGCCGTCTGGCCCATTCCACGATCTGGGGATAGTTTCCGCTTTGCAGGCTATGGGCGGGCACGAGGTTCTTCTGCCGCAAGAGTTCGTGGATTCGTTTTCCGGCTTCGCCCACGAACGCGATGCTTTCCATCGGATGCCGCAAGAAGAAATCCGCCAAGGGCCTGTAATCGATGCCCCGGTCCAGTCCGCCCACGATCAGGCAGTCCACGCCTTTGACGAAAGGCAATTCTTCCACGCTCCTTATCGCTTCCACCGTGGCCTGGGGAATGGTGGAAATGGAATCGTTGAAATAGTGCCTTTCATCTATGCAGCCCACGTATTGCAGGCGATGCGGCAGGGGCGTGAAAGAGGCGATACGGCTTGTGAGCTTGTCGAAATCCGTTCCTGCGGCATGGGCGGCGAGCAAGGCGGCCATGAGATTGAGTATGTTGTGCCTCCCGACAAGCGGATGGGGTTGTTCGAGACTGAACACGAGTTGGTTCGTCTCCCCGTCGAAGATGCCGTTTCCGGTCGCGTACAACCCTTTTTTGACAGGGTGGTTCAGGCTGTATGAAAACAGGTTGCCGTTTTCCGACTTCGTTTGAAAAGCCCTTGCGCGTTCTTCGATCCTTTCGCGGACCAAGGAATCATCGTCATGGAAAATCACGATGTCTTGTGCCGGATCGCCTGCTATGTTGGCCTTGGCATGCTGGTAGTGGACGAAACTGCGGTAATGGTCCAGATGCTCTTCGTAGAGGTTCAGCAAAACGCCGATATGGGGACTGGTACGGGCCTGTTCCAGCTGATGGGCCGAAAACTCGCAGACGAGGCAGGTGCGAGGCGTTATTTCGTCCAGTATGTCGAACAGGGGAATGCCCATGTTGCCGGCCGATATGCAGGGTCTGAACGGAGCAAGCAGGTGACAGGCAAGGGCGGTGGTGGTGCTTTTTCCTTTCGTGCCCGTGATGCCGATGGTCTGTGCCGAATAGGCTCGGAGGAACAGGTCGGTCTGTGAAGTGAGTTTGGGACTTTCCAAAAGGGCGGGAAAATCCCTGAACGAGATGCCGGGCGTTTTGACGAAAAGGTCGACTCCGGGCTCGGCTTTTGCCAGGTCGTCGAGGTAGTTTTTCCCGCAAAGGAAATCGACGTGGCGGTCGTTGCTGAAAATTTCCGAATCTTTCGTGCGTTCGTCGAAGTCTACCAACAACAGTGGCTTTTCGGGAAATATCTTTCGGATCAGCTTGTAGGTGCTGATGCCCTCGCGACCCAGTCCCACGATGGCGATCTTTTCCGCCTTGCCGAAGAACGGACCGAATTTCCTTTGCACCTCTTCGGAACAGGGAATTTCCACCTTGTGACCGGCCGATTCGTTTTGCCGCACGTTTTCGACGGCCTTTCGCAAGGTTTCGGCGAACAAGGGCGGAAGGTTGTTTTGCGGGGAGAATTCGTTCAGGATCGTGTCGTCCGTCGGCGGGAGGTCTTCTTTTGCGAAAAAACGCGCCAAGAGCACATGCCCTTTGGCCTGGGGTTTCATTTGCAGCAATGCCCAACGGACCTCGTCCACCGTACCGACGCATTCGAAAGGTTTTACGGGGGCTATTCCCGCCAGTTCGTCGAGGCAGGGCTGCAATTGCGCGTCGTCGAACAGGTTCTTTCCGAACAACCGGCTGGTCTTTTCCATGCCCATGAAAGGACAAAGGATAATGAACGCGAACAGGCATTTGGGACATTTTCCGCACCAGGAGTCGGTCTTGCTGCCGGCATTGCAACTGCGAAAGACGCCATGGTAGCGTGGCAAGGCGGCGAACAGGCGGGCGATGCCTATTTCGCTCAAGGGGCGCAGGAAACTGAAATAATCGAATTGCGGGTTGATGAAGGTCTTCACGTAATGCCTGAAATCGTTCTCGAATTCCAGGCTTTTGGAATACTGGTGGTTGATTTCCCGGCCGGGAACGGTGCTTTCTTCGGCGCTGTTCTCGTTGCTCAGGGCGATATGCCGGCTTCGGCTCAAGGCGGCCGTTACCAGCGAGGCGAAGGCCAGCATGGCCGAAAAAGGCGTGTGGCCGTTGAGGAAGCCTTGCCGGTTGAGTTCCAGCAGGTGCGGGTCGATGCTGCGGTTCACCACGATGCAGTCCTGGTCTTCGAATCCGGCTTGCAGGCAGCAATTGCGCGTGGCTCCGCGCGGGTTTACGGTCATGGGGCGGATGCGCGCATGGGGAATGTTCCGCAAGGCTTCGAGGCTCACGACCGAGTCTTTTCCTCCGCCCACGGGCACGATGATGTCGTTTTCCGAGGTCTGGAAAGCGGATGGCAGGGGTGCGGCCACGGGTTGCTCAAGGCATTCGACTTGCATGAAGTCTTGCAGGGAGGTCGTTATGCCGTTGAGGTAGAAAAACTCGCCCAGTCCGAGGAAGTACAGTTTCTTGAACCATGCTTTCTGCGGCTCGGACAAGCGGCCGCATTCTATCTTCACCGTCGGCGGGCAGCAGCATTTCCAATAACTGACCAGTTCCATCAGGCCGCAATGAAACACGAGGGTTTCGAGCAGGTCTTGCGGGATTTCTTCCGTCTTGTAGAACTTCCGCGCGGGGATTTTCAACGTAGGGGTGAAAACGTGTCTTTCTTCGCCCCGGGTGTCGCGGACGGCAAAACGGAATTCCATGTCGAAAGAGCCCCCGTCTTGCGCATAGTGAAACGACTTGTAAACGAAGACCGGATATTGCCGGCGTAATTGTTCGAACTTTTGTTGGTTGTATTCCATGTTTCTACCCCGTGCGAAAAGGCGTTCAAGGGCCGTAAAAGTAGTTAAATTCTGCCTACATTTGCGGAAGATCGTTTTTGCAAGGATACGGGGCTCCGCTTTTCCCGTTTTCCGGCATCATGGACGGAAAAGGCAATCGCTTTCAGAAGGTCAGGCTTGCATGTCGGGGCTGGATCTTGCGATGGGACGATGGCGGTCTTCAGGAAACGAAAGATGAAGAAGATTCTTTTTTTGATGTGCTTGACGTCGTTGCCGTTCCTGCTTTGGGCCAAAGGGGGCATGAAAAGACAGAAGACGTCCAAGGCCGGCATCCAGATGGCCTATACGGTGGAGGAGATGCGGGACTGGAACCGTTATCCCACCTACCAGACCTATCTCGACCTCATGTACGGCCTTGCCCGGACCTATCCGACCTTGTGCCGGCTGGACACCATCGGCCTTTCAACCAAGGGACGTCTGATCCTTTGCCTGAAGATTTCCGACAACGTGCATGAGGAAGAGGCCGAACCGGGTTTTTTCTATTCCTCGTCCATCCACGGCGACGAGTTGACGGGCTTCGTGCTCATGTTGCGACTGGCGGACTACCTGCTGACCCGCTACGGAACCGATCCGGAAGTCACCGCCTTGGTGGACGGAATGCAGATTTACATCAACCCTTTGTCGAATCCCGACGGAGCGTACGCCGCTTCGGACAACGATGTTTCGGGTGCCACGCGCGAAAATGCCGGCCGGGTGGATCTCAACCGCAACTACCCCGATGCCTGGAGAGGTGCGCCGGCCACGATCCAGAAGGAGAACAAGGCGATGATGGCGTATGCGATGAAGAACGACTGGGTCATGTCGGCAAACATCCACGGGGGTTCGGACGTGCTTAATTTTCCTTGGGACGGTTTTCGTTCTTCGTCCAAGAAACATGCCGACTTCGATTGGTGGGAGCAGGTATGCAAGCGATACGTGGACAGTTGCCGCCGGGTCGATGCCCGTGCTTATAGGGACGTGAACGACAAAGGCTACGTGCACGGTGGCGACTGGTATGTGGTGAACCACGGCAGGCAAGACTACATGAACGCTTTCGGGCATGTACGCGAACAGACCATCGAGATTTCGTTCACGAAGATGCCGCCCTCTTCCGAGTTGCCCCGATATTGGGAAATCAACGGCCGTTCGTTGCTTAATTACATGAAAGAGGCCGGATACGGCATACAAGGCCGCGTGCGTGATTCGCTTTCGGGGGATTGGGTACGCGCCTTGGTAACGGTGCTCGGGCACGACAGGGACAGTTCGCAAGTGTACAGTTCCTCCTTGCACGGCGCGTTTTTCCGTCCGATCGCCGCCGGTTCCTACGATTTGCTTTTTTCCGCGCCCGGCTACAAGGACAAGGTGGTGACGGGCGTGAAGGTGGACGACTTTTCCGTCACTTGCCGCCATGTTTCCTTGATGCCTGATTCGTTGCCTGCCGTGGCCGACACGACGACCGTACCGTTCCCGCCCGATACCTTGGCGGGAGAAGGTGCGATAGCCTGGCGTCCGTGCAGTGTCTATCCCAATCCGGTACAAGACGTGTTGAACGTGGAGGCGGGCGAGGCGTTTTCGATAAGCGGTATTTATGATGTCGCGGGCAGGGAAGTGCGCGGAATCGTCGCTCCCGAAGTTTTTTCGACTTGTGCCGAAGTGCAGGTGTCCGGCTTGCCGTCGGGATTGTATTTCCTGGAAGTCCGCGATGTTCCGGGGCAGCGCGTACGACGAGTCAAATTCATCAAACGATAGTCATGCAGATCACGTTCTTGCAAAACGGAAAAACGGAAGAAGCCTATCTCAAAGACGGCTTGGCCTTGTACGAACAACGTCTCAGACGGTATGTCTCCTACAAAAGCGAAGTGGTCCCGTCGTTGAAAAACGCCAGGAACATGCCCGCTTCCAGACAGAAGCAGGAAGAATTCGCGTTGATGAGAAAGTGGTTCGAAAAGGCCGATTGCGTGATTCTGCTGGACGAACACGGGGATTCGTTTTCCTCGGTGGCGTTCGCTTCGTTCCTGCAACAAAAGATGAACGCGGGCGTTCGCAATCTCATGTTCGTGGCCGGCGGCCCTTACGGTTTCGCACCTGAGGCACGAACCGCCGCCCAAGGCACCCTTTCGTTGTCCAAGATGACCTTTTCCCACCAGATGATACGCCTGTTGTTTACCGAACAGCTCTACCGGGCTTTCACGATTCTCAAAGGGGAACCGTATCATAACGAGTAGGCCGGGTTGAATGGATTTCCCGTACAGGTTGCCGGGTCGTGTCCGGTAGGCGGACAAGAAGGTTTCTTGCATGAAAGCGGCGGGGCGTTCCGATTTCCGGAGCGCCCCGCCGCTTTCATGCAAGATGGAAGAAAAATTACCTGACCACGACTTTCTTCACGGCTACTTGCCCGTCGATGTCGATTCTCAGGAAGTAGATTCCCGTGATGTCGAGATGCAAGGCCGTTGCGCCCGCAGGAACCTCCATGCGGTTTATCAGGCTTCCGTTGGCGGCGATCACTTCCACGAAGGCCCTCTCGGGAACGACCAGGTGGAAGCGGCCGTCGTTCGGATTGGGATATACGCGAACCCCGGCAATCTTCCTGCCTTCGTTGGCCACACTGACCGTATAGGCGGCTTCGGCCACTTTGGAGTCGGCTTTGCCGTTGCTTACGGCGATGGCCTTGATGGTCACGGAGGAGTCTATGGTTATGGGTATGATGTACGGAGAGGAGCCCGTATTGGGTTCCGATCCGTCAAGGGTGTAGTAGATACGTGCGTTTTCGGTGGTGCAGGAAATGGAAACCTTCGTGCCTTTGGCCACCGTTCCCGAAGCGGGATTGAATTGAGGCGTGGCCACCGTGTCGATGATTATCTCGCCGATCGTGGTAACCGACCTTTCGGCCGAGATCTTTCCCGTTTCCGTGCCGTAGATACCGTACACGCGATAGTTGTATCGCGTTTCTTTCTTGAGTCCGGTGAACGTATGCCTGTTTTCCCTGGTCGTCACCGTGTCGTATTTTTCGGCAACGGCTTCTTTCCAAAGGATCACGCACGAATCCGCGCCGCTTCTCCACGCTACCGTGACGCTGTTCTGGGTCACGCCCTCGGTCCGGAGGTTCGTCACGGCCGGGTATTCGATTTGGTCATAGGATACTTCGATGCGGCGGATGGCCAGTGCCGCCGTTTCCAGTGCCGCGATTTGCGCATCGTCGATGCCGGGAAGGTAAAATCCGAAGAAATAGCCTTTTTCGGCTTCTATGTCGAAATAAAGCGAGTCGTAGGAAAATTCCTTGGTCCTGCCGGCAAGATCCACGAAACCCGCCTGAATGCGGTCCTCCTTGAAAGATCCGTCATGTGAGGCATAGATCCAAAGCGTGTCGTGGCCGAGCGACAGGTTCTCGCTTTGGAACGTCTCTTCCTTGCCTTGGGTCGAGAAGGCCGCCATGTCGAACCGTAACAAGGCCTTGCCGTCGTATTCCGAGAAGATGGCCGGAGAAATCATCCAGGCATCCTTGATCTTGGCGATCTGGGGTTGCATGGCGCACAAATCGTAGTTGATCCGGTAATTGTCGTAGGAACTCGGGCCGTAAAGCCAACTTTCACGTTTGTCGTTTTGGAAGGTGATGGTGGTCAAGTTGTCGCCGGGCTTGCCGCTTTTGGCCGTATATTCGTCGGGCAACGCCTGGAAATTGTTGCTTTGCCTTGTAAGCGATTTTTCATAAGGCATGCCGGCCGGTGTGGTGAAATTGATTTCACGGATTGCCGAAACGCCCCTTTCTGCTCCGCAAACGGCTTGCAGTTTGGCGTTGTATGTCTGGTTCGTCCTTAACTTGGAAAATTCGACGGAAGTTTCCTTGGTGCGGACGGTATCCCATTTTCCGGTATTCGGATCCTGCAGGCTGAACATGAAGGTTTCGGCTTCCGAACCTGTCCGGTTGCCGTCCTCCCATTTCACGGTCACCGAACCATATCCCATCTCGTCTTGGGGCGCTTCGATGTTGACAGGAGCCTGGCAAGGTTTCATTTCGTTCACGGTTATTCCGTAAAGGGCGAAATATACGCTCGAAGGGTCGCCTTCATGGGTCTGATGGTAGTAATCCATCCGGTAGCGGAACAGATTCTTCGATGTCTTCAAATCCACGGTCATGTCGGCGATACCTTGGGAAGTCTGCAACGTCTGCTTGTCGCGGACGGCAATGCGCTTCCATTCCGTTTCGCCGTTTTCCTGCCAGGAAAAGACCACCGAGTCGCCTTCCCTTACCTTGTAGGGTATGAAGGATTCGCCCTCCATGGCATAGAAGCGGGTGGAGAACGAGGTAGTGATGTTTTCCGTCGTCCCTCTGTCGAACCAAGGGCTGACGGCATACGACTTGACGAGGTTCGTCGTCATGTCGCGTTTCGACCAGTCCAGGTTGCAAGACAGGATTTCCCCGCCGGTCATCGTGGTGTATTGTACACGGAAGTCGGAAAGGGTGCTTTTCAAGTACGTTCCGCTGGTGTGATCCAAAGCGGAGTCGGTCACGGTGGGCGATTCCCAACCGATAGGCAGCGAACTTACCGTTTCGCCGATGAAATTGACATTCGCGGGTAACGTGTAAAAGGGACGAGCCGTATTTTCGGTGTAATTTCCCGAGTAGGAAACCCCGGTTCCGGTTTCATCCATCATCCATACCAATATGCGGTAGCCCTTGCCGGATTCCAGTCCCGTCAAGGCGAGGTCGCCGCTTCCCACACCCACCTTGACGATGGTGAATGTAAGGTTGTCCACGCCGTCGAAATAGGTCACGCGTTGGTTTTCGGTATAGGTCACGTCGTTTTTCAGCAGACCCGGGATGGGTGTTCCGTCGGGCATGGTCATGGAAATGTCCGAGAAGGCCACGACGTATTTGCGACCCTCGGCTTCGGGCAAGTTTATCGTGATGCTGTTCTTGGTGACGGCCTTGATCGCGAAAGGTGCGGGGTTACCCATCAATGTGCGCAGTTTCAGGGCTTCCAACGGATTGCCGTAAACGGGGCCGTTGGAGCAAGTGTCGTTGAAAACGAAGGTGTGGATGTAATAATCGGTGGCGCTTTTGAGATTGTCGAAATGGCTGTACGCGTTCTCGATGTTCGTGTGCACTTCTTCGTTGGCATGCGTTTGCTCCATTATCTTGGCCACGATGGCCTGACCGTCGCCTAATTTGCCCGGCCGGGGCGAAACGACGGAATTTTCGTAAACCGTACCGTCCACAGGCATGTTATCACCTGCCAACGTGGCGTGTTCCGAAATCACGAACAAGGCCTTTTGCCCTTTGTCCCAAGTGGTCGAATTGGTAATGTTGATGGCGTTTTGGCTTATAGACATGCTGTTGCTCCATTTCACGTGGGCATCCGAAATGGCCGTGCAGGGTTCAGGAAGCACGAACTGGTAAACGGCCTCTTGCAGGGGTTTGTGGAATGCTTCCGCCTCGTTTTCCGCATAGGGATCTTTTCCCATGCGGACGGACTGGCATCCTCTTTCAATGGTCGTGATTCCGGAAAATCCTGTCAACCATACGCTTTTGTCCTCGTCGGTGACCAGACCCCACTTCATGTTGATTTCGGCGGTATCGTTCCGGTCATCGGTGAAGAAACCTTTGGTCTGCAAGCCGATTTTTCCGGTCTTGGTGTCGATTTGATAGTTCCAGCTGACGATTTGCTCGTGATTGTCCCTTGCGGTCATGCGGATGTTCTCGTAGCAGATATAGACGATGTCGCCCTCTTTCTCATAGCCGATCTTGGTGTCGGCGGTACCGTAAAGGGGCGTGGGGACGGTCAGGTCCGAATTCGGGTCGCTTTTCCAGGTTTCCTTGGTGACCCAGTTCCCGTTTTCAAAGACTGGTTCGTAATCCGGGTAATAGTTGTGTTCCTTCACGTTCACCAATGCGAAGTAAATGTAGTCGTGTATGTTTCGCTGGTTCATGAAATGGATGCTGCTATTGTCCCATTTGTCGCTGTGGGCGGTTATGGAGTCGGTAGCGGTAAGGAATACCATGCCGTCGGCGGTGATGCCCGCTTTGCTTACAAGGCTTTTCCCGAATGAAAAGTTACCCAATTCGATGGAAGCCAGTGTCCTGGTCGCCTTGATCGTGTTGCGTTCGTTGGAAATGAAGTCGTCACTGCTGGATTCGAGACGGATGGTGTCGGACAAGCCGGGCTTTCCCAGAAGCAAGTCGTTGAGGTTCAATCCTTCGGCATTTTCCAGCAGTAGCGTGGCCGAAGTACCCAAGTCGTGATAGGGGGTTCCCGTGCCCAGTTCCATCTTGTACGAGGAAATCGGCGTGCCTTGGGCATGAATCAATCCCAGGCCGGCCAAAAGCCCCAACAGGAAACAAGTTGTTCTTTTCATGGTGAAATTAAGGTTTATTTATTGTGAATGATTCCGGTATCGTCATGACTCCGGACAGGTTCGGCTTCGTTCGTGTCCACCGGAGAACATGCACAAAGATAGGAAATAAAACAATAAAAACGGGGGGCGGGAATCTCCCGATCCGATATTTCCGCATGTTTCGTGTCGTCAATTTTATTTATTTGTGATACATTTATTTGTGTTGTGCTGAAACGGATTGTTACGTAAAAAAAACGAAACGTTTCGGGCATTCCGCGACATCGGCCATGGAATGTCCGCGGTTAATTGGTAACTTAACCAATCGGGAAAACAATAACCAATAATAAAAAGTTTTGAAAATGAAAAAATTATCAGTTTTTCTCGCGGGTTTGGCGCTGGCCTTGGGCGTATCCACGGCACAGACCACCCCGCAGATCAAGACGGGTGCCTCATTGAACACCTATTCCTTGAGCAAGGCGGAAGGCGTTTACCATGAATTGGGAGCGGACGCCACGATTCTTTTTCAGCCGGACAAGGACTCTTGCATCAACAATCTTTTTATCGCGGGGCAAGACGATTTGGTGCCGGTTTCGGTGGCGACCGGCAGTTTGAGCCTCTCCTTCCCCGGATTGACCTGGCGGAAATCGTGCATCGACTTGCCTGGTGAAATGATGTTCGGTACTACGGCCGTAAGGCGTGTGGGCATCACGACCGACGGTTTCTTGTTTTTCGGCGATTCGGTCCGTCCGGCCTTTGTTCCCAAAGGTGAAGGCAGCAGTGTGCTTTATTATCTGACCAACACGGCAAAAACCACCAATTACGTCTTTTTCAGCTTGGCTGACGTGAAGGCGGACAATAACAAATATGACAAACCCACGGCCTTGTATGCCGACGCGCAAACGAAAATCGGATATGAGACCAAAGGCGATACGCTTTGGATCGGATACGAGAACATTCTCATAAGGAAAGCTTCGGCCGAAGTGGAGCAGACCCTTTCATGGAATTACCGGATCGTTGTTTCCACGGGAGAAATTTCCTTGCAGACCAAGGGGTTTTATAGCGGATCGGAATCTTTGTCTCCCAGACAGTTCGGTTATGGTCTGGTCGGAACCAAACAAGCCGAGGTCAATTTCCTTTCGGAGTTCCGCACGCCCCGGAACAAGAATCAGGGTTCGGACGTGGCGTTCCGTATCCTTGCCAAGGATTCGTTGACGGAAGGCGCCCGCTATGTCTTCACCATGCCTGAAAACTGCGAGGCTGTCGCGGATCCGACGATCGCATGGAAAACGAAGGCGACCGAAAGTGAAATATCGTTGGACGGAACCACCTGGACAGGTTCGTCCAATGCCTTGTTCGTGCTCTATCCCGATTCCGTCTTGAAGGCGACAGCCAAACCGGAGGACGGTACTGCTTACGCTTATTCGGGATGGAGTTGCAAGGTCGGACAGGATAAGGTTCCCGGGCTTTTGGGCACGATAAACGGAAACGGCTCTGTCAGCGGCCTGGGTTCCAGCTACAAGTACTCTTCCTTGCAATCCGACAGCGCCTATTACGTATATGCGTACGTTTACAATCTGGCTTGTGCCAACGGGCCTGTCTACGGCGAACCTGTACGGTTGAAAGTCAATACCATGATGGCTACTCCTACCGTGGCTATCCGTGTTTCAGATGTCGAGGCCACGTCGTTGAAAGTCGTTTTGCCCCAACCGGAAAAGGCCGGACTGAAATACGTGGTGGCCATATCCGAAACTTCGATGAACGATTTCAGGGGGGATCCTGCCAAGGGCTTGCTGGAATACGGCAAGACATACGAGGTCGGCGACAAGGCAGGTTCGGCTACCATCCGCTTGTTCGATGTGGAAGCCGGAGAACATGTCATTGAAGGCTTTGAAGCCGGTGCTTCGTATTATATCTCGGCATGGTATGTCAGGAATACGCCCGGTGCCATATCGTATAGCGCCGGTTATGTGGAAACTTCCGTGAAGATGGTGACGATGGTTCCTGCGGTATTAGATTTTGCCGAGGAAGAAGCCGGTTCGCGACCGGCCGGTTGGGCGATGGACGACAAGACGGAATTTAACGTGACCACCTATGGTAACGACGGAGGTACGGGTCCTTTCATGGCCAAGGCACCTGCCGACGGTACAAACGTCCTTTACGGCTTGTTGTACTACCAGCAGCAGACGGAAGAAACCGCGACTTTTCCGCAGCCGGTGCATTCCTGGTTGGTATCTCCCAAGCTCGGAAAAGGTGCCATCGACAACGTTTCCGCAAGTTTCGAACTTGGATTTTATACTCAAGACGCGATGACCGGCAGCATATCGAGTTACAAGTTGAAGGAAGGCGACAGCGTGGTCATATCCTGGGCGGAAAATCAGGAAAGCGACAATTGGGTGCGTTTGTGCATGATAGACAAGAGTTTTGCTGTGGATGCCAAGGGTTTCGGTTCCGTTGCCGTACCTGCTTTCAAGCCGGCAGCCACGTTCTGTTTCAAGGTGGATATTTATCATAAGGCGGCTTCTTCCGAGGATGCCTTGGGTTTTGCTTTGGAAAAAATCATCGTGGAAGAAGATCTTCCCTGCAAGTTTCCTGTCAACCTCAGCGTGACCGAGGCAGAATTGACTGCCACCTCCGCCCTCGTGCAATGGGAGGATGGCAATACGACCGCTTTCGCGGAGTCGTTCGTTGTCAAGTATCGTCCTGAAGATGAGGCGGACTGGATGGAAAAAACCGTGGACAAGACCCAGATAAGCCTCACGGGGCTTAAGGTGGCTACTCCGTATGTGGTGAGTGTCAAGGCGGTTTGCGGAGAAGAAAGCATGTCGTTGGAAAAGACGGTCGGATTCACCACGTTGTATGTCGCCACGATTCCTTACGAATACGAGGTTTCCAAAGAGGGCGACCTGCCGCGCGGAAGCCGTAACATGCGTGGTGTTCCGGGGCAGGATCTGGTGGAAATCGATGCCATGTCCGACGAAGCGGGCTGGATACCCATGACCTATGCCGCGTATGATGGTATGGCTTTGGCCAACATTTTGGATTGCAATGCAAATACCTGGCTTGTAATGCCCGACATCGTCGCTTCGCAAAACGGTGTGGCCCGACTTGGTTTGGCCGTGACCGCTTGGGGTTGGACTCCAGAATACGAGGTACAGGAGGCCAAGAAGACGCATGACAGCATTTGGGTGTTCATGTCGGCCAGCGGCGATTTCAAGGCCGACTGTCAGTTGCTGGGCGTGGTAAATATCGACTCGCTTCATGTCAGGATCGATGAGTCTCCGAACGGAAGAAGCGTGCGCTACGATACGGTCAACGTGGAAGTTCCCGTCAATACGGATACGGAAATACACTTGGCCTTGTATGTTCCCGGCAAAGGTGCCGTACGGTACGAAGATTGGGACTTTGTCATGTCGAACGTCTTGGCCGTGGGAGGCATCAGCCTGACGTATGCCGAGGTGGAATATCCGGCCGTCACGAACCTCAAGACCGAGGGTGTGACCCAGAACAGCGTCACGGTATCGTGGCAGGGCCAGGCGGATTCGTATGCGGTGTTGTGGAAAGAACGTGCCGCCCAAGACTATGATACGGTAACGACTTCGGAGAGCAAGTACACGTTCACCGACCTTAAGAAAGGAACCCAATACGCGTATCGTGTGTATGGCATCTACGGTACGCAGGCCGGACAGATTTCTCCCGAAAGGTATGTTACTACCATGAACGACGTGACGGTCGATACGGTAGCCTTGCCGCAGTTCGATCGTGCGCCGGGCGACGTGGCCAAAGGAACCGTGGTTTCCATCACTTGCACCACGGAAGGAGCCCAGATCTTCTACACGGTCGACGGTTCTGTTCCTACGACGGGTTCGCTTCGTTACACGACCGGCATCAAGATGGATTCGACGATGACCATCAAGGCCATCGCCACCAAGAACGGCATGAGCGACTCCAAGGTGGCTGAAGCCACTTACCGGGTGGCCGTGGCCAATGAAGGTAACGAGTTGGTCGACGTGCGTGTATATCCCAATCCGAACGACGGCCGGTTCAACGTGGTAGTTCCCGGAAGAGCCGCCTTGGAAGTAATCGCTTCCAACGGCCGCTTGATCAACCGCTTGGATGTTCCCGCGGGAACGACAGCCTTGCGGCTCGACCATGCGGGAATCTATTTCCTGAGAATCAATGTCGACGGACAAGTCATAATCAAGAAAGTCGTCGTAAGGTAGCATTTGCCGACGGCGATGAAAGCAAGAGGGCGTCCCGGAATCCGGGACGCCCTCTTGCTTTTTTAATCTTGAATAGGACAGCAGGATGATTTACTTATACGGCATTCCGGACGTTTTCCGTATCCGGATGAACGAGACAGGAATCAATCGTGGCCGGGCGGATTTCCGCCGGTCTGGCTTCTGCTGGTATTTTCCATGAATTTGAGATAATAATCACGTGTCATGAAATGGTTGCAACCGGTTTTGTCTTCCTTGTAATTGGTACAACCGAGCAAGGGTGCTTCTTTCCCTTCTTTCACGATCAGATAACCATCACGGCATTCGTTGCATTTCATGATCGGAAGATCGCCTCCTTTTAGGTTGTTTGTCATGAAATCACAGACTTGGTAAGACGGTTCGTGCGTTTTCCGTTGAAAAGGTTTTTATTCCGCTTCCACCAGCCGTTCTTCTTTGGCTATGTGGTAGAGCAGGAAGCGCCAGGCGTCTTCCATCGTGAAGATGTCGGCTACGAGGAACGGATGAGAGCCCGTTTTTCGCAGGTCGGTGTCTTGCAGGCAGGCGGCCAAGACCCATTGCGCGGCGTTGGTCAGGATGGCCGGTCTGGGGCTGTCCAGGAACCCCGGCCCGAGGCGGCGGTAGATTTCTCGTATCGAAGAATCGTCCTTGATGTCGAAAACCGCCGCAGTAAAAAGATCCTTGCGGTCGAGAACGGCGCATTCGGCCGCCAAGTGTTCATTTTCCACCGACAACAAGGCTATCTTGGCCGGCGTGGTATACATGTCGGCGATGAGGCGGTTGGCCGCTTGTATGAGATCTTGCGAGGAGATGGTCGGCAACTGTTCCTTGCGCGAAACCTTTATGCAGGCGGCGGTCGCGACGGAATCTTTCTTGAACGCGCGATAATTGCGCAGATGAAAGGAAGATCGTGCCGTGTCGCGCCAAATGAGCCTTGCCAGGGAGTCGGTCTTGACGAAATACCGGCTGCTGTCGCGTATCGTGACAAAACTCCGTTCGCCCAAGACGGCCAGTATTCCTCCGGTTTCAAAAAAATCGACGGGCGGAGGCAGGTAGCGTCCGATTTCCTTGCAGTAAGGCATCAGTACCACGGGATTTTGTCCGTCTTCGAAAGAAGAAGCGCGATAAAAAAGATGTATCGGGAGATTGTTTTCCGTAATGGCGGTGTGAAGCAGGGGTCTTTCGGCCTGGAGCGTGAAATCCTTGAATTTCAAGAAAGGCGAAAGTTTTCCGCCTTTCCGGTATGAAAGGCAAGAGAGGTATTGTCGGGTAACCTGATATTGCTTGTCTTTCCAAAGACGTCGTTCTTCATCGAAGGAAAAGCCTTCCACCCAAAGGAATGGACCGAGGAACGACTTTGGGGCTTGAACTTGCAGCGTGCTGTCCAACAAGGCGGAAAATGCGGATGGAACCACGGGAAGGCCGTGGTTCGCGTCCGACGAATCCAAGTCGGGATGAACCCAAAGATGGGTTTCATACTTTTTCTTGGCGTACGGCAGGGCGATGTCTTCCGGTTTCGTTCCTTGATGGCAGGCCGCTGACAGGAACGGGAGCAGGATCAAGACGAAACCTCGGAAAAAAGACCGTGGGCCGACGGCCGAGGCCCGGCTTGTCCGGCTTTTTCCGAGGTTCAGGATGGCGTGAAGTCGAAACATGCGCCGTCCTATTCGCCTTCGGGGGCAAATTCCATCAAAAGGGCACTCTTGGGTATGCTTGTTCCCGCTTCCACGCAAACGGCTTTCACCACTCCGTCTACGGGCGCGAGCAGTTCGTTGTCCATTTTCATGGCATCCAGGACCAATACTTTCTGGCCTTTTTTGACTTTATCGCCCGCCTTCACGCAAATTTCCTGTATGGTTCCGGGCATGAAAGCCTCCAGACGATAAGGGTTCGCGCGACGATAGGAAGGTGCGGCATTGTTCATGTCACTCATGATATTCTTTGTTTTAAAGGGTTGATTCATTAAAACGGGGGAAGTCCGTGTTTCCTGCAAGGCACGTCCACGCGCTTGTCACGGGCGGTATGCAGGGCACGTTTCACCGCATCGCGGGTTTCTTGAGGTTCGATGACGGCGTCCACGTAGCCATAGCTGGCCGCCACGTAGGGATTGGCGAACTTCTGGCTGTATTCTTCCACTTTTTCCTTGCGTGTCTCGGCAGGATTTTCCGATTCCTTGATTTCCTTGCGGAACACGATGTTGGCCGCTCCGGAAGCCCCCATGACGGCGATTTCGGCCGTGGGCCAGGCAAATACGAAGTCGGCATGCAGGTGGTTGGAACACATGGCGATATAGCCGCCGCCGTAGGCCTTGCGCAAGATGACGGTGATCTTGGGAACGGTGGCTTCCGAGTAGGCGTACAGGATTTTCGCCCCGTGGCGGATTACGCCCGCATGTTCCTGGTCCACGCCGGGCAGGTAGCCGGGCAGGTCGACGAAAGTCACCAAAGGAATGTTGAAAGCGTCGCAGTAACGGATAAAACGGGCGCATTTGTCGGAACTGTCCACGTCGAGCACGCCTGCCATGTACAAGGGTTGGTTGGCCACGAAGCCTACCGTCTGTCCGTCGATGCGGCCGAAACCCACCACGATGTTGGGCGCGAAGAGTTCCTGCACTTCCAGGAATTGCGAATCGTCGGAAATGGTGCGAATGATGTGGCGCACGTCGTAGGGCTTGCGCACGTTGTCGGGAACGATGGCGCTGATGTCGTAGGTCTTTTGCGGGGCTTTGGGCGCGCATGCCTCGGCCTTTTCCTTGTTGTTGCGCGGAATATAGCCCAGCAGTTCCTTGATCTGGGCGAAGCATTCCTGTTCGCTCTTGGCGTAGAAGTGCGCGTTTCCGGTAATTTCGGCGTGCGTGCGTGCGCCGCCGAGGTCTTCCTGCGATATTTCCTCTCCCAAGACGGATTTGATGACCTCAGGTCCTGTGATGAACATCTTCGACACTTGATCGACCACGAACACGAAGTCGGTGAGGGCGGGGGAATAGACCGCGCCGCCCGCGCAAGGTCCCAGGATCACCGAAAGCTGGGGAATGACACCCGAAGCGCGGGTGTTGCGGTAAAAGATTTCGCCATAGCCTGCCAAGGCGCGGACTCCTTCCTGGATGCGCGCGCCACCGGAGTCGTTGATGCCGATGATGGGCATTTGCATGTTGATGGCATGATCCATCACCTTGCAGATTTTCATGGCGTGCATGAAACCCAAGGAACCGCCGGTAACGGTGAAGTCTTGCGCGTAGATGCAGACGGAACGGCCGTTTACCGTGCCGATGCCCGCCACCACGCCGTCGCCAGCCAGTTCTTTTTTCTCCATCCCGAAATCACGGGCGGAGTGCTTGATGAAAAGGTCCAGTTCCTGGAAAGAACCCGGATCCAAAATGCTGTCGATACGTTCGCGGGCCGTGAGTTTGCCGCTCTCTTTCTGCTTGGCGATGGCTTTCTCGCCGCCACCGGCCATGGCCACGGCCTTGCGCTGCCGTAGATCGTTGCATTTTTCTTGATTCGTAGACATTGTATTGATGTTAGTTTTGATACGTACCCGTCGGCCGCCCGCTCCGGTGTTCCGAAACCCGAAAATATCAGGCAGGCCGCAGACGGAAACGGCCTGCAAAAATACGGATTATTCAGGATATGGCGTGGCGGGAGGCCGGGGTGTACGGACTGATATTGAAAAAGAAACCCCCGGACGGATCCGTCCGGGGGTCGGGTTCGGTTAATGATCGCAAAAACTCCCATGAAAACGTTTCCGGATACGAGCCGGTAATCCTGCCAATCTCCTCACTTCCAGCCCCCGAAATCCGATAAAAGCAACGTCGCCACGATCATACGATGCCGCTGCATGTTGCCGATCCGACCGCCTGGAGCCCGTCGGATTTTACTGCCGAAGCCGCCATATTCCCGCGGTCGCGCTACGCTTTCTGCGAGCAATGCGGGCAGAGACCCTTGACGGTGTAGTTGATGCCTTCGGCGCAGAACCCTTCCGGCAGCTTGATGATCGGAATCCGCATGGAGGGCAGGCAGTACGTTTGATTGCAACGGGTGCAGAAAAAATGAATATGTTGGTCTTCCACCCTGCATTCGTTCGGATTCCGGCAGGCTTCGTATTTGAGCGCTCCGCTGCCGTCTTCGAAGGTATGTACCACACGATGCTTTTCGAACAAGGAGAGCGTGCGGAAAAGAGTGGATTTGTCGATGGTTTCCAGGATGTTTTCAAGATGGGACAAGGAAACCGGGCCGTTTTCCGCCCAAAGGGCTTTCAACACCAGTTCCCGGATGGCCGTGGGTTTGACCCCTCTTTGCCTCAAGCGTTCTTCTACGTTTATGACGGTCATCAGATAATCCTTTTTAAGACTGAAAAAGCGTCCCTTGAAGAAGAGACGCTTTCAAACCTGTGGCCCCACTTGGGCTCGAACCAAGGACCAAATGATTATGAGTCACCTACTCTAACCGACTGAGCTATGGGGCCTGTTCAGGAACAAACGCCCTGAAAAAAGGGTGCGCAAAGGTAAAACTTTGCCGGTGAATATACAAATGTGCCCGGCGTGCCCGACAGGCCAATCCGAAAATATCGTACCTTAGCCTCCATGATTGACAGTGGAACTTCTTTGAAAGCCGTCATTTTCGACTTGGGGAATGTCATTGCCCGCATCGATTTCCAAAGGCCTTTCCAAGCTATGGGTTGTTTCTTGAACCGGCCCGTTTCGCCCCAGGCGAGACAAGAACTCATGCGTCAGGCGGACGAGTATGAGCGTGGCCGGATCGGGAGTCGCGAGTTCCTTCTCTTCCTTCAGGACCTGGCTCGTCGTGAAAACCCCCTCCTGCCGGCCGGCGTTCCCTCCCTGGACACGTTGCGCGACATCTGGAACTGCATGATAACGGATCTTCCCGCGCAAAACCTGCAACTTGTCGCCCGGATAAGGAAAAGATACCTCACCTGTCTGTTGAGCAATACCAACGTCTTGCACATGCGATACGTCGAAGCCTTGCAAAACGGTTTCGAGGGCGGGTTCTCGTCCGTTTTCGACAAGATATACCTCTCTTGCGACTTGAAGTCAAGCAAGCCCGATCCGGAAATTTACCGTCATGTGTTGCGCGATTTGGGTTTGCCGGCACATCAGTGTCTTTTCATCGACGATCGCATCGAGAACATCGAAGGGGCCCGCAAGGAAGGAATAAGAACCTGCCTGTTGGAGGATTTCGACTTGCAAGGGCTTTTCACGCCGGAGGGGGAACCCGCCGACCGGTTGCGAAAGAACATGTCATGAAACGACAGGCGTTGTTTGCCTTTTTCGTCTTTTGCGCTTTTTTTCTCTTTTCCTGCCGGAGTCCCCGGGTCACGTCGGAAAGGGACGGCGGGCGTTTTTTCAAGGAAAAAGTCTTGTATGTCGCGCTTGAAAGCAATTTCAACGACTATTTCCTTTTCAACGGGCAACCTATGGGTTTCGGCCTGGAAATGTTGGAAGGATTCTCGTCGTATCTGGGTTGCGAATTGGTGATCTTGCCTTGTCGGACCTTGGACGAGCAATGGCGCATGCTGGAAGACGGACGCGTGGACATCATCGCTTCGAACCTTAACATTACCGAAGAACGTCTGCGGCGGGCCGCTTTCACGCACCCCCTCTATCATACGGGGCAAGTGTTGGTGCAGCTGGGTTTGCCGTACTTGGACGATTCGTCTCTTTTCGCAAGTTCGTTGGCGCAATTGGCGGGCAAGACCGTTTCCGTGCGTGAACGGAGCGTCTTTGAAGAATTCCTCGAGCGATACAACCAGTCTGTTCCGCGACAGGAACGGATAAGGGTGGCGAAAAGTCCGAAGACCGAAGAAGAGCTGTTGCTTGCCGTCGCCGTGGGAGAGATTTCCTATACGGTGGTTTCCTCGAGCAAGGCGGTTCGCTTCCGGATGGCCCATCCGCAAATCGATTGCAGCGTCCATGTCGATTCGAGCCGGGCGGTGGCCTGGGCCTTGCATCCGGCCGCGGACAGCCTGCTGTTCCTTGCCGATCGTTGGATCGATTCGATGCAACGGAACAAAACGATTCGTTATCTCTATCACAAATATTATGAAATCCCTTACGGCAAGACCGTCCGCAGTGCCAAGTCGGGTTTCAGGAAAATGGATTCGGTTGCTTTTTCCCGCAAGCGCAGGCAATGGGGGAAACTGTTGGATGAAGGCCTTCTGGCCCGGGAAGACAGTCTTTTCTTTTTCGGTTCCGCTTCCCCGCGGGTCATCCGTGAAAAACATGTACATGGAAAAGCGGAAATTTCCCCGTTCGACCGTCTGCTCAAGAAATATAGCCGTCAGATAGGTTGGGATTGGCGGCTGCTCGCCTCCTTGGTCTATCAGGAATCGCAGTTCCAAAACCATCTCGTATCGAGCAAGGGCGCCATCGGTTTGATGCAGGTGATGCCTTCCACCGCCCGGCAGTACGGCATCACGGTGCGTTCGAGCGACGAAGACCAGATAGCCGCCGGCGTAAGGTACATCAAAAGCATTTATCGTTCGTTGCCGGAGGGAATTCCTGCGGAGGAACAGGTTCATTTTGTCTTGGGCGCCTACAATATCGGGCTCGGTCATATCTTGGACGCCCGCCGCCTGGCCGTCAAATACGGGGCGGATCCCGATGTCTGGCGCGACAATGTGGAAAAATACCTGCTTTTGAAGTCGAAGCCCGAATATTATCGCGATTCGGCTTCACGAAACGGCTATGCGAACGGAAGCCAGGCCGTCGATTTTGTCAGGAAAATCAATACCCGCCATATGCACTATCGCAACCTGGCAAAGTGAAAAGGGCACGGATCTCTCCGCACCCTTTCCATACACAAACCTTAAAAACTACAAGGCAAAGGTAGCTGCCCGGCGGCAATCGTCCGATAGCCTGAATCGGGTATTCTCGCGCCTGTTTCTCCCTAAAACAAGGTATTCGGAAAGGTGTCCGTGAAAATGTGTACATTAGCAAGTTGAACAGGGATTTCCCTTTTTAAAAGACAAAAGCCTATGAAAACTGTGAAAATCTTATCGGTATTATGGATTCTGCTTTTGGCCGGATCGGTTTCCGTTCAGGCTCAGACGAAGAAACAGCAGAAAGACACTTGGAATTACCAATACGAGATCCAATGTGCCGGCACCGGAACGGATGGAACGTACATGGTAAAGGTATGGTGCTATTCAAAGCGGAAGAAACTCGATCCCATGCAGGCCGGGCAATGTGCCGTGCATGGAGTCATCTTCAAAGGCGTCACGGGGGGATTGCAAGGGTGTCCCGCCCAGCCGGCCTTGGCGCGGGATCCTTCCGTGCGTGAAACCCATAAGGACTTTTTCCGGAAATTCTTTGCCGTTCCTGCGGGTGATTTCAACAAGTACGTGCTGACGGTAGGCGGCAAGGTGGATCGTATCAAGACCAAGGGAGCCTGGAAATACGGCGTGGTGGTGCAAGTGGCCAAGGACCAGTTGCGCAAGGATCTGGAGGCCGCGGGTGTCATCAAAGGATTGTCTTCGGGATTTTAAACGGGAGAAATCATGAGAAAATCATTGAAACGGCAAGTTTTCGCTTGGGGAACATGTTTTTTGATGTTGTCTTTGTTCGCTTGCAACAATACGCGCAAGGGCGTGGTGTCTTATCATGACAACCGCACCGAATGCCTGGGCAGCGAGTTGGACGGATCTTATACCGTGCGTGCCTGGGGCTACGGGCGTTATGTGAAGGATGCCAAGGAACAGGCGAAAAAGACGGCCGTGTACGACATCCTTTTCAAGGGAGTATCGACAGGCCGTGGCGGATGCGAGCAGAAACCGATGTTGATGGAGGTGAACGCACAGACCAAATACAAGGATTATTTCGACAGGTTCTTTGTCGATGGAGGCGAATACCTCGATTATGTCAGCATGCGGGACCGCAGGCCCGGTTCCTGGCAGCATGCCCGCCAGAAGGGAGGCATAACGTGCAGCATGGTAGTGCGGGTGGAATATTCCCGGCTTCGCCAGCGTCTTGTGGAGGACGGTATCTTGAAAACCTCCTTTTGATTGTTACCATTTGTTTAACCAGGACAGGTTGTCCGTTTAGAAAAAATGAATATGAAAAGATTGATTGCCATATTGTTTGCCTGTTTCGTCGGTATCCCGGCCGTTTTCGGGCAAGCCAAGAAACCCACGTTGATGGTCGTGCCCAGCGATGAATGGTGCGCCCGGAACGGCTACATGTCGGAATACGACAACCAAGGAACCGTCGTGAGGATTCCGGACTACAAGCGGGCCTTGCAGGGCGATGCCGACTTGTTGCTGGTGGTTTCCAAAATCAACACCTTGATGGCCGATCGCGGGTTTCCGCTCAAAAACCTTGAAACGGTGCTCAAATCCATCGAACGCCGTACCGCCGAAGAAAATCTCATATCGAGCAAGACCTCGGGTGCCGCCTTGTCGCAATCGCCCTTGGACATGCTCCGGCAAACGGCCAAGGCCGACATTATCCTGCAACTTACGTGGAAGGTGAACACAAACGGGCCGAAATCATACGTCACCTATAACCTGCAAGGCTTGGACGCTTACACCGACAAGCAGGTGGCGGGAGCCCAGGGCAGCGGCAAACCTTCGCTTTCCACCGACGTGCCGGTGCTTCTGGAAGAGGCGGTATTGGACCACATGGACAATTTCGCCGCCCGTCTGCAATCGCATTTCGACGATTTGTTCGAACACGGCCGTGAGGCCGTCGTCTCGGTACGTGTTTTCGACAACGGTTCGGGATTGGACCTGGAGACCGAATACGACGGAGCCACGTTGGGAGAGGTCATCGACGAATGGATGTTCGAAAATACGGTGGAACATCGTTTCGGAAAGCTGGAGTCTTCCGAAAACCGCGTAGAATATGAACAAGTACGGGTTCCTCTTTACAATGCCAAGGGAATGGCGCTCGATACCGAGGCTTTCGTAAGGCAGTTGCGCCGGTTCCTGATGGCGGAACCTTACAAGATCGACTCCAAGGTCGTGGTCCGCGGCCTGGGTTCGGCCATGTTGATTTTGGGTGAAAAATAAAAACCGGAAAGGAGAAAACATGAAAATAAAAGGTTTATTCAAGTCTTTGTCGGTTCTTTCGGCAAGTATCTTGTTTCTTGGAACGAGCCTTGGACAGGAGAATGATCTCATCGGCCAAGGGATTACGCTTTCCGTGATCATTCCCGAACAGGAAGATCCTTTTCCGTCGGGAGCCGAATCGTATCTCGTCAACAAGCTTACCCAGGTGGCCATCAACAACGGCATTGCGGCCGGAAAGGATTTCAGCCGCTTCTTCATAGCCGCCAATATCGCCATGACGAACAAGGACATCCTGCCCGGACCTCCTCGGCAGGTTTCGCAAAACATGGAGGTGACCTTGTATATCGCCGATTATTTCGACAAGAAAATCTATTCTTCCACTACCGTCAACGCGGTGGGCGTGGGCACGAACGAGACGAAATGCGTCATCAACGCCCTCAAGGGCATTCCTGTCAATTCTCCGCAACTGAATCGTTTCGTGGAAGAAGGCAAGGGCAAGATCCTGGCTTACTATGCCCAGCAAGGCGAACGCATCATACGGCAGGCCGAGTCATTGGCAGCCAGGCATCGTTATGACGAGGCGTTCTATCTGCTCACCTCCATTCCTGATGCGGCGGGCGAGGTTTTCGACAAGGCCATGGACGCCACGTTGCGGATTTACCAAGCCTATGTGGACAGGCTTTGCGATGAGAATCTGGCACAAGCCCGTGCGGCCTGGGCCGCCAACCAGAATTCGGCAGGCGCCGCGCAGGCAGGCCGGTTCCTGAGCCAGATTTATCCCGATGCCAAATGCTACGGAGAAGCCATGTCGCTCTACGGGGAGATAAAAGGCAAGGTGCTGGACGATTGGAAGTTCGAAATGAAGAAGTGGCAAGACGGGGTTGACTTGCAATCGCAGCGGATCAGTGCCATGCGTGACGTGGGCGTCGCTTTCGGTAACGGTCAACAGCCTGTCACCTATGCCGGTCTGGGTTGGCTGCACCGATAGCCACCGTATCACGGAAGCGGGACGGATGTTCCCGTCCCGCTTCCTTATTTCATTATGAATATATCTTTTTTGAATGAAAAGTCTTTATTGGAAAGCGGTTGTCGTCCTGGCAATGATTTTCATCTTTCCGCCAATCGGGAAAACGACGTTGCGGGCGCAATGGGCAAGTATCAGGCTGGAAAAGCAGATTCCCATACATTATTGGGAATACAAGGTGGAGCCTTGGTGGTTTTCCGAGATAGGAAAGGACAAAGACGGCCTGGATGGTTTCTTGGAAGAATACCGGTTGGCCGAAGATCCCGACAGGCTCGCCGACTCGACCCATGTGGCCGTGTTCGCATCCAGGGAACGTCATGCTTTCGCCGTGAAAAGCCAATCCGGAAAACGGAATATCCCCAAAAAGAAAATCAAGCAGGGAGACGTGGTGTATTCCCCGCATGTGCTCGGACTTTATCTGACAAGACGTGAGGGCAAGTACGGATTGATGACATCCAAGGGGAATATCGTGGTGATGCCGGTTTACGAAGACATGGCGTTCCTGTACACGTATACGCCTGAATGGGGTACGACGTTGTTGCCCATGCTCATCGTATACAAGGGCGGCAAGTATGCCTTGATGGATCCGAGCGGATTCCTGGTGAGCCGTTTCTGTGATACGGAAGCCGAAATCCCTTCGGCATACATCGTGGGGAAAGCCAACGAGTTCAAGATAACCGATACGGTCCTGCCCGAAAGGCTTTGGGGTTTTTAACGGATTTTTTGATGCAGATATGCCTTTAAAATGAAAAACAGCATTCATATATCGATTTTGTTCATCCTGTTGTCTTGTCAGTTTTCACGTCTGTGCGGGCAGTCGCGCATGGTGCCGGAAGGCGATGTGCAATACATGCGCAGTTCGCTCTATTCCATCTTGTTGGCGCATCCCAACACGCAGTATTCGAAACAAATCGATTATGTTTACCTCTCCTTGCCGCCGGCCGACAAGTACGAGGACCATAACCTGAACGTGCGTCGGGTTTCGGCCTTGAAGGACAAACAGGTCGATCCGGAGGAAATAATCGCGTTCCTTGAACGCAACCATGTGGCCAGACGTTTGGTGGCCAAGTGGTTCAATCGTGATTCGGCCGGCAATTTCAATGTGGACCTGGTGGCTCGTCGAGGCAATTACAATGCTTCGGAAATGGACGTGCAACAGGCCCGGATGAGCAAGCGCGGTTTGTCGTTGCTTTCCGACGCGGGTGAACAGTTGATAGGGAACACGTTCATGACCGTAAACGACATAGTTTACGTGGACAAGGAAAAACAAGCCAAGAAGGCTGGGGCCATCTTGAGCATCATAGGTGCCTTGGCGGGGGCGGCGAGCGTGGGTTCCGGTTCTTCCGATGTCGCCGCCATCGGCGAGGGAATCGCATCCTTGGCCTTGTTGGGGGCCGTGATTGCCGATAATCTGGGAGGTTTCACCGTAAAGGTGCGTACGCATTTGTTCCAGTTGGCGTGGAACGATTCCATCGCCGATGCATTCTATTCCGGATATTGGGTGGACGGCAGGACGTCCGAAGAAGAAAGGGCGCTCCGTCGTGCGGCTTTCGAACAGAGCGACTTGTTCGGTATGCGGTATATCGGATATTATGACGTGAAGAGCGAGAAGACCGTATTGAAAGATTTCAGTACCCCTGAGGATGTCATTACCAAGGTCTGCGCCCGCGCCGTCGACAAGGCCATTGCGGGTTTGCAGCGGCGCTACGAGGTTTTCAAGGTCAAGACGCCGGTCATGTCGGTCGATGACGGCAAGGTTTCGGCCAAGATCGGCCTGAAGGAGGGGCTGGCTGCTTCCACCAAGTTCGAGGTGTTGCAACCGGTGGAAAAGGAAGGCAGGACCGTATATCGCCGCGTAGGGACCATCGCTCCCGAAAAGAAAAAGATCTGGGACAACCGGTTCATGGCGGCCGAAGAAAAGACCGATGCTTCGGAATTGTCGTTCACTACGTTCAAGACCCTTGCCGGAGGTCCTTTTTATCCGGGCATGCTCATCAGGCAGTTGAAATAGGATTTTCGGTACCGGTTAACCAAGACGAGAAAATGAAAAAGCGATTGATTCTGAACGTGGGACGGGAGATGGGGTCGGGAGGACGTGAATTGGCGCAGTGCCTGGCAAGGATATTCGACCTTGCCTTTTATGACAAGGAACTGATACGTGAAGCCTCGAAAGACAGCGGCATCTGCAAGGATTGCTTCGAGCAGGCCGACGAGAAACCCCAAAAAGTGTGGTATTCCCGTTTCCCTTTTTTCGGCGATCCCGTTTTCAGCGGATTGAGCAACGATGCCCTTTTCGAGATACATTACCGTACCGTGCGACGTTTGGCCCAAGAGCGCGATTGCGTGTTCGTGGGGCGTTGTACCGACTATATCTTGCGCGACGATCCGGCGTGCTTCAACATTTTCGTGCATGCTCCCCTCCGGTTCCGTCTGGAAAGGATTTGCCGGTCGGCAGGCGTGGACGAGGAGGAAGCGTCCCAAATCATCGCCAAGACCGACAAGATGAGGTCTTCCTATTACAATTTCTACACCGACAAGGAGTGGGGGAAGGCTTCCTCCTACCACCTTTGCGTCGACACTTCCCTCCTCGGCATAGAAAAAACCGCCGAATGGGTGGCGGAGATGGCCAAAAGGGCGCGATTGGATTGAAAAATCCGCGACACGTTCGGGGATTTCGTGTTTCGCCGTCGGTTTTTTCTGACGTTTTCCGTCGAACCGGGCTTCGCAAGCGGGGCATGGAAGTGCAAATTTCCTTAATTATGGAAAAAATCCATAATTGAGATGAAAGAAGAAACATTGACCATCGGGCAGATTGCCGAGCTTTGGAAAAAAGACAAGAAACAGTATGTGAAGAAATCCACCTACGGCGCGTATGCGCTTGTGGTAAAAAACCACATCGACCCTTGCTTCGGCAAGCTTTGCGATCTGGACGAGACTTCCGTCCAGCAGTTCGTGATACGGAAGATAGGTGACGGACTGAGCCAGAAGTACGTCAAGGACATTCTCATCATATTGAAGATGATCGCGCGTTTCGGCGAGAAACACGGATGGCTCCGGCATCGGGAATGGGAGATAAGATACCCTACCGAAAGCGACAAGTCGGCCATGGAGGTCCTTTCCGTTTCGAACCATCGCAAGATAATAGAACACGTCAAGGCCAACTTCACGTTCCGTAACCTCGGCATCTATATCTGCCTGACGACGGGCTTGCGGATCGGCGAGGTGTGCGGTTTGCGCTGGCGCGACATCGACATTTCCAACGGGACGTTGAACGTGTGCCGTACCGTCGAACGCATCTATGTCATGGATGAAGAAGGAGAGCGGCATACCGAGGTCGTGGTCAATACGCCCAAGACCTCCAATTCGCAACGCGAGATACCGCTCAACAAATCGCTCCTGGCGCTGCTGCGCTCTGTCAAGAAAGTGGTCAACGAGGATTTCTACGTCATCAGCAACGAGCGTTCGCCCATCGAACCACGGACTTACCGTAACTACTACAAGTCGTTGATGGACAGACTTGGGATTCCCAGGTTGAAATTCCATGGCCTGCGTCACAGTTTCGCCACGCGCTGCATCGAAAGCAATTGCGACTACAAGACGGTCAGTGTCCTGTTGGGCCATGCCGACATCGCCACCACCTTGAACCTTTACGTGCATCCCAACATGGAACAGAAGAAAAAGTGCATAGACAAGGTATTCAGGTCTCTTTGAGGTTTTCTTGACTTGCGGCCATGCTTCCGGCCGGTGCTTTTCGGGGGGAAATACGACAGCCTTTCCGCATTCAGGCGAAAAGGGTAGAAACTACGTTAAATTTCGTATCTTTGGGACTTGTATGCCTTCTCGTGTGCCTTTGCCCGGGGCGGGACGGATGTTTGCTTTTGTAAAATAAACATTTAACAGTATATAACATGGATTTTAGTCTCACAAAACAAGAAGAACTTTTCTTGCAGATGATCAGGGAATTTGCAGAAAAGGAAGTGAAGCCGTTGGCTGCCGAAATAGACGAGCAGGAAAGATTTCCTGAAGAAACCGTGGTCAAGATGGGCAAGTTGGGGATCATGGGCATTCCCATTCCGGTAGAATACGGCGGTGCGGGATCCACGAACCAGATGTACAGCATGGCCGTGGAAGAGCTTTCGCGTGCCTGCGCCACGACGGGCGTGGTCGTTTCAGCCCATACTTCCTTGTGTTGCGCTCCCATCCTTGAACATGGTACCGAAGAACAGAAAAAGAAATATCTTCCCAAATTGGCCTCCGGCGAATGGATCGGCGCTTTCGGCCTTACCGAACCCAATGCCGGTACCGATGCCGCCTCCCAGCAGACCATGGCGGTTGAAGACGGCGACAGTTATATCCTCAACGGTTCCAAGATTTTCATCACCAACGCTTCCTACGCCCACGTGTTCGTGGTGGCGGCCATGACCGACAAGTCGCAAGGCGTGAAGGGCATCACGACCTTCATCGTCGAAAAGGACATGCCCGGATTCAGCATCGGCAAGAAGGAATTGAAGTTGGGTATCCGCGGTTCGGCCACGAGCGAGTTGATCTTCGAGAACGTGCGCGTTCCCAAGGAAAACGTGCTGGGCAAGGTCGGCGGCGGTTTCGCCGTGGCCATGAAGACGTTGGACGGCGGTCGTATCGGTATCGCCTCCCAGGCGGTCGGTATTGCCCAGGGCGCGATGGACGAAACGGTGAAATACACCAAGGAGCGTAAGCAGTTCGGCAAGCCCATCGCCAAGTTCCAGAACACCCAGTTCCAGATGGCCGACCTTGAAACCAAGGTGCAGGCGGCTCGTCTTCTGGTGCGCAGCGCGGCGTACAAGAAAGACATGAAGCAGTCTTATTCGGTGGATGCCGCCATGTGCAAGCTCTTTGCCGCCGAAACGGCGATGGAAGTCACCACCAAGGCCGTCCAGTTCCACGGCGGATACGGTTATACCCGCGAATATCCCGTTGAACGCATGATGCGCGATGCCAAGATTACCGAAATCTACGAAGGGACTTCGGAAGTGCAACGCATGGTCATCGCCGGCAAATTGTTTAAGTAAATCAAGTATTAACCAGAGAGAAAGATGGATTTTTTCGATAAGTGAGAGCAGAGGCGAAGTTTGCTTTGACTCTGCCGGACGAAGAAAAAATCAGACTTTTTTTGAGAAACAAAAAAAAGATGAATATAGTAGTTTGTATCAAACAAGTGCCGGATACCACCGAAATCAAGCTTGATCCGGTCAAGGGCACGCTTATCAGGGACGGTGTTCCCAGCATCATGAACCCCGACGACAAGGGTGGCCTGGAATTGGCCTTGCAACTGAAAGACCAGTATGGCGCCCATGTGACGGTCATCACGATGGGACCTCCGCAAGCCGATGCCATTTTGCGCGAAGCCTATGCCATGGGAGCCGACCGTGCCATCCTGCTTACCGACCGCAAGTTCGCCGGTGCCGATACGTTGGCCACGAGTCACGCGTTGTATGCCGCCTTGAAGAAACTCGATTTCGACATGGTCATCGCCGGACGTCAGGCCATTGACGGCGATACCGCCCAGGTGGGTCCCGAATTGGCCGAATTGCTGGACTTGCCGCAGGTAAGTTATGTGGAAGGCGTGAAATACGACGGAAAGAAGACCCTCGATGTCCGCAAGCAGACGGAAGAAGGCTACCAGATCTGGGAAGTGGAAACGCCCTGCCTGCTCACCGTCCTGGCTTCCGCCAACAAGGCCCGTTACATGTCGGTTGCCGGCATCGTTACCGCTTTCGACAAGGAAGTGGAAATCTGGACCGCCGACAGCGTGAACGCCGACCCCGCCACCTTGGGTCTGAACGGTTCGCCCACCCGCGTCAAGAAGTCGTTTACCAAGGGGGCCAAGTCCGCCGGCAAGGTGTTCGAGCTCGAACCCTCCGAAGCCGCCGACTTGATCGTCAGCAAACTCAAAGAAAAATTCATCATCTAAAAGCACAAGACAATGGATATTGCAGCATATAAAAATGTATATGTCTTTGCCGAACAAAGGGAAGGCAAAGTTCAGAATGTGGCTTATGAGTTGCTGGGAAAGGCGCGCGACTTGGCCGAAGCCTTGGGACAGGAAGTGTGCGCCATCCTGCTGGGGCACAACATCAAGGATCAGGCCCCATCGTTGATAGCGCAGGGAGCCGACCGTGTGTTGGTGGTGGACGACAGGGACCTGGAAGTCTATACTACCGAACCTTACGCCCAGGCCATCGTCGGCATCGTGGAACAGAAAAAGCCCGGCATCATTCTCATGGGAGCCACCACGATCGGCCGTGACCTCGGTCCGCGCGTCTCGGCCCGCCTCAACACCGGTCTTACGGCCGACTGCACCGAATTGGGCATCGACGAGGAAACCAAGCATCTGCTCATGACCCGTCCCGCTTTCGGCGGCAACCTGATGGCTACGATCATGTGTACCGAGCATCGTCCCCAGATGAGCACGGTCCGTCCGGGCGTGATGATGGCCCGCAAGCCCGATGCAAGCCGCAAGGGCGAAACGGAAGACGTGAAAATCGATTTCAAGCGCGACAAGTTCCGTGTCAAGGTCAAGGAAATCGTCAAGGAACAGAAGAACCTCGTGGACATCACCAAGGCTCGTGTCTTGGTATCGGGTGGCCGCGGCGTGGGCTGCAAGGAAGGTTTCGACGAATTGCAGAAACTGGCCGGTTGCCTGGGCGGAGAGGTTTCCTCTTCGCGCGCCATGGTGGACGCCGGTGTCATGGAACACAGTCGTCAGGTGGGTCAGACCGGAAAGACGGTTCGTCCCGACGTATATTTCGCCATGGGTATCTCCGGTGCCATCCAGCATCTGGCAGGCATGGAAGGTTCCGACTTTATCGTGGCCGTGAACAAGGACAAGTACGCGCCCATCTTCGAAGTGGCCGACCTGGGTATCGTTTGCGACTTGAAGAAAGTCGTTCCCGTGCTGGTTGAGAAACTGAAGAAGGAACAGGCGAAGTAAACCGAAGGCTTCTTGCTTAGTGATGCCCGGCAACGTTCGTGTTGTCGGGCATTTTTGGATAAAACGGACAAAACAATGGCAAATCACGAAGAACAATTCAAGAAATTGGTTTCCCACGCGAAGGAATACGGTTTTATTTTCCCTTCCAGTGAAATCTACGACGGCTTGGCGGCCGTCTACGACTATGCGCAATACGGGGTCGAACTCAAGAAGAACATCCGCGATTATTGGTGGAAATCGATGGTGCAGATGCACGAGAACATCGTGGGCATCGATTCGGGAATCTTCATGCATCCCACGATCTGGAAGGCTTCCGGCCATGTGGACGCGTTCAACGACCCGATGATCGACAACAAGGATTCCAAGAAGCGTTATCGCGCCGACGTGCTCATCGAGGACCATTGTGCCAAGATTGAGGCGAAAATCGAAAAGGAAATCGAAAAGGCCGCGAAGAAATACGGGGAGGCGTTCGACAAGGAGGAGTTCGTCAAGACCAATCCCCGCGTATTGGAAAATGCCAGGAAGATACAGGAAATCAGCCATCGTATGAACCACGACTTGGAGGTGAACGACCTGGCCGACCTGAAGCGACTCATCGAGGAACTGGAAATCGTCTGTCCTGTTTCCGGCACGCGCAACTGGACGGAAATCCGTCAGTTCAACCTCATGTTCTCCACCAAGGTGGGTTCGGTGAGCGACGAGGCCAACACCATCTACCTGCGGCCTGAAACGGCGCAGGGCATCTTCGTGAATTTCCTCAACGTGCAGAAGACAGGCCGCATGAAGATTCCCTTCGGCATCGCCCAGACGGGGAAGGCGTTCCGTAACGAGATCGTGGCCCGTCAGTTCATTTTCCGCATGCGCGAGTTCGAACAGATGGAAATGCAGTTTTTCTGCGCTCCCGGAACCGAGATGCAGTGGTTCGAATATTGGAAGAAGGAACGTATGCGTTGGCATCTGAGTCTGGGAATGCCCGAAAGCGCCTACCGTTTCCACGATCACGAGAAACTGGCGCACTATGCCAACGCCGCCACCGACATCGAATTCGATTTCATGTTCGGTTTCAAGGAGCTGGAAGGCATCCATTCGCGCACCGATTACGATTTGAGCCGGCATCAGGAATTCAGCGGCAAGAAAATACAGTATTTTGACAGCGATCGCGACGAAAGCTACGTTCCTTACGTGGTGGAGACTTCCATCGGTCTGGATCGCATGTGTCTGGCGGTATTGAGCCAGGCTTATACCGAAGAAAGGCTGGAAGACGGCAGCGAGAGGGTGGTGATGCGCATTCCCGCCAAGATCGCGCCTTGCAAGGTGGCGGTCTTGCCTTTGGTCAAGAAAGACGGGATGCCCGAAAAAGCGCGTGAGATCTTGCGGGACTTGCAACCGCTCTTCATGTGCCAATATGACGAGAAGGACGCGATAGGCCGTCGTTACCGTCGTCAGGATGCCATCGGGACGCCTTTTTGCGTCACGGTCGATACCGACACGATGAACGACGACACGGTCACCGTGCGCGAACGCGACACGATGAGGCAGGAGCGCGTTCCCGTCAAGGAGATCGCGGCTTATGTCGCCGAAAAGACAAGATAGGTCGCGGGCTTCGGCACGAGCCTCTCGCGGGAACGTGCCGGGCTTCCGCTTCCGTTACAGGTAAAATCGAATAGAATGGCCAAGAACAAGCCCATAGGCGTGGTTTATTCCACCGACCCGGATTTCCGGTATCGTTACGAGGAAGTGGAAGAAGCCGCCACGTTGGATCCTGCCGGACAAGACTTGCGCGTGATGCGCGACAGCAAGCGGCGGGCAGGCAAGACCGTCACGCTGGTTACCGGATTTGTCGGGACTTCCGCCGATTTGGAGAAATTGGGCAAGACGCTCAAGACCCGTTGCGGCATCGGAGGCACGGCCAAGGACGGGGAAATCGTGTTGCAGGGCGACGTGCGCGACAAGGTGTGCGAGATACTGACCAAGGAGGGCTACCGCTTCAAACGTGCCGGCGGCTGACTTGTTCCTGAACGAGAAGAGAAATGAAACTTGAAGACATACAGCAACATCGGGATTCGTTCGCGGCTTTGGCGATGAGGCCGGGGCATCTCTCTTGGGAGCAAGCCACCGGAAGGATGCAGGAATCCCCGCTCAAGCATGACGAGATCAGGAGCGAATTCGGCCGTGACAACGACCGGATTCTCCATTCTTTGGCCTATTCGCGCCTCAAGTCCAAGACGCAGGTGTTCTTCCATACCAACGACGACCGCATCTGCACGCGCATCGAACACGTGAACCATGTCATTTCGGTGAGCAGCACCATCGCCCGTTTCTTGGGCTTGAACTCCGAACTCACCTACGCCATCGCCATGGGACACGATCTCGGCCATGCCCCTTTCGGTCATTCGGGCGAGGTGTTCCTCGACGAGCTCTGCAAAAAATACGGATTGGGTGAATTCTGGCACGAAAAGAATTCGTTGCGCGTGGTGGACGACATCGAACTGCTGAACGACACCCAAGGCCAGCACAAGAACCTTAATCTGACCTATGCCGTGCGCGACGGCATCGTCGCCCATTGCGGCGAGGTGAACCAGGCCAGGCTTTTCCCCAGGCGGGAGGCCATAGACCTGAACGCCTTCACGAAGCAGAACCGTTTCGAGCCCTATACATGGGAAGCCTGCGTCATGAAGATTTCCGACAAGATCGCTTATCTGGGGCGGGACTTGGAAGACGCGCAGTGCCTGGGGATACTTTCCGATTCGCAAATCGACGAGTTGAACCATATCCTGCTCGGCTTTCCGCATATCGAAGCGGCCAACAACACCAATTTCATCCATATCTTCATTACCGACCTTTGTCGCAACAGTTCGCCCGAAAACGGCCTTTGTTTCAGCGAGGAGGTCTACGGGCTGATGAAGATGCTCATGAAGTTCAACTACCGCAACATCTACAAGCATCCGCGCCTTAAGAACTACGAGGCCTATGCCCGTCTGGTCATCAATTCCTTGTATGAGGCCTTGTCGCAGCAGTTCGGCGGGCAGGAGACGTTGCGGCGCGTCGAAAAGGAATTCGCGCCGGTCTATCCCAAGCTCGGGACGGCTTTCCTGTCTTGGATAGGGTTGCTGGTGAAGACGGAAACGCCTTCGTTCCACAAGCGCCTGTACGATTTGCGCGAGGAATCCGATTACAACCGCGCCATCATCGATTTCCTTTCCTTGCTTACCGACCGTGCCGCCATCGAGTATTTCAACGAACTGACATCGTTCTGAGACATGCGTCCGTTCAGCCCAGACGATAGGACATGCTCCGGCGTGCCTTCCGCTTGTTGGATAGAGCCGCTCGACGTGGCCGGATGCCTTCCGCTCCGGAAAAAAGACAGCCATAAAGGCGATTTCGGAAAGGTCTTGTTGCTGGCCGGCAGCGAGGGCATGTGCGGGGCGGCGGTCTTGGCCGCGAGGGCGGCCTTGCGGGCCGGTTGCGGCTTGCTTACGGTCGCTTCGTCCAGGGAGAACCGGCAGATCCTGCAAGTATCGGTGCCCGAAGCCCTTTTTCGCGCCAACGAGGATATGGATTGGAAAACGCTTCGTTCCTATGACGCGATCGGCATAGGTTGCGGTTGGGGAAGGAGCGAGGAGTCGTTGCTCTTGTTGAAGAACGTGTTGAGGTTTGCAGGTTCTCCTTTGGTCGTCGATGCCGACGGCCTCAATCTTCTGGCCGAAAATCCCACGCTGTTGGAATTCCTGCCCGAGGGCAAGACCGTGCTCACGCCGCACCGCAAGGAATTTGAAAGACTGGCGGGCAAGTTCTCCGACAAGGAGGAAATGATGGCCATGCAGCAGGAGTTTTCCAACCGTCACGGAGTCGTGGTGGTGTTGAAGGGCGCCCATACGAGCATTACGGTTCCCGCACCCTTGGGCAAGGTGAATCCGATCCTGATCAATCCCACGGGCAATCCGGGCATGGCCACCGGCGGCACCGGCGACGTGCTGACAGGCATCCTCGCTTCCCTGCTCGGCCAGGGACTGCCCGCGTCGAAGGCCGCCTATGCGGCGGTTTACCTGCATGGCCTTGCCGGCGACCTGGCGGCGGAAGGAATCGGCGAATACTCCCTGATCGCGGGCGATGTGACGGACCATCTCCCGCAGGCGTTCCTGGCCGTGCGGGATTATGCGGCCGGCAAGGGGCAAGGCGAGGCCGGGGCGTAGCCGGCGGCTTGCATGGGGAATAGGGCAAAAGAAATTACTTTTGTGACAACAAGCCACGAAAAATCATGAAAGGAATATCGATCATATCCATATGGGCCGTCTTGTCGTTTTCGGCCTCTCTTTGGGCACAGGGCGGACATCCGGCCAGGAAACAGGCGGCGGATGAGCCGGAACTGCCGCGTAACCACGTTTCGTTGGTGGAGAACAAGATGGGCACGCTCTTGCAGATGATACGCTATGCCTATGTGGAAGACGTGGATTTGGCACCCATCGTCGAGAAGGGCATCGTGAACATACTCGAACAGCTCGATCCCCATTCGGCCTATATCGCGGCCAAGGACTTGAAGCGTACCAACGAGCCGTTGGTAGGTAATTTCGACGGTATCGGCGTTTCGTTCCAGGTCTTCGAAGACAGCGTGATGATCATCGACGTGATTTCGGGCGGGCCTTCCCGCAAGGTAGGTTTGCTTCCGGGTGACAAGATCGTGCGTATCGACACCATGGACGCTACCGGCAAGAATGCCACGACCCACTTCGTCTTCACGCATCTTCGCGGCAAGAAGGGCACGAAAGTGGAAGTGGGCGTCAAGCGCAAGGGCGTGGAGGAAATCATGTTCTTCGAAATCGAACGCGACAAGATACCTCTTCACAGCGTGGACACGTATTTCATGCTCGACAAGAAAAACGGCTATCTGCAACTGGATCGTTTTTCGCGTACCAGCGCCGAAGAAGTGGCCGATGCCTTGGCCGATCTCAAGAAGCAAGGCATGAAGAACCTCGTCCTCGACTTGCGCGGCAATACGGGCGGTTACCTCGACGTGGCCGTCGACCTGGTAGACCAGTTCCTGCCCAAAGACCGCTTGGTGGTGTACATGGAGGGCAAGGCGCAAGGACGCGAGGAATTCCATACTACCGGAAAAGGCTTGTTTACCGAGGGCAGGATGGTGGTGATGATAGACGAGAATTCGGCTTCGGCGAGCGAAATCCTGGCGGGAGCCTTGCAAGACTGGGACCGCGCCCTCCTGGTAGGACGCCGTTCGTTCGGCAAGGGTCTGGTGCAACGGCCTTTCAACCTGCCCGACCATTCCAACGTGCGCCTGACCATCGCCCGATACTACACACCTTCGGGCCGTTGTATCCAAAAGCCCTACAAGGACGGGTTGGAGGCCTATTACAAGGATATCATGAACCGTTATCGTCACGGCGAGATGGTGCATCCCGATTCCATCCGCCTGCCTGATTCGTTGCGTTATCATACGGCGGGCGGCCGTGTGGTCTATGGCGGGGGCGGCATCATGCCCGACGTGTTCGTGCCGGCCGACACGCTGCGTGCCAGCGACTATTACATCGCCTTGAGAAGCAAGAACCTGCTGAACCGTTTCGTCTTGCACGTATTGGACGGCAACAGGGAGGAATACAAGCGCAAGTATCCCGACTTCAAGACATTCTGTGAACGTTTCGAACCGGACAGCGCCTTCATGCAGTCGTTTTACGACTATGCGGAAGAAAAGGGCGTTCCGCACACCAATTTCAAGGAAGCCCAGGCGGGCAGGTTCTTGCAGGATCTCCTCAAGGAAATGCAGGCGGACACCAATCTCGGGAAAGCACGGACGTACACCGAATACATGCGGAATGTCTTTTGGGATGAGGCCAGGATAAACGACTACCTGCTGCAAAAGGCGCAAAAGGAAGACGAGAACCAGCGTATCTACGACGAGACTTCCGACAAGTTCCTGCGCGTGCAGCTGAAAGCATTGTTTGCCAGCAACCTTTTCGGACCCGGATATTTCTATCAGGTCAGCAAGGAAATCGACGAGGCTTTCCAGAAAGCGGTGCAGGTGTTGAACGACAAGGCCCTTTTTGAACGGACGGGCATTCATGACTAAGCCGGAAACGATGTGGCAGGAGCGTACGGAACTGTTGCTGGGTGCCGATTCGGTCAAAAGGTTGAACGAATCCGAAGTCTTGGTGATGGGCGTAGGCGGCGTGGGTGCCTATGCGGCCGAAATGCTGGTGCGGGCAGGCGTAGGTTCGCTCACCATCGTGGACGGAGACAGGATTCATGAGAGCAACCTCAACCGCCAGCTTCCCGCGCTCTTGCCCGAGGTGGGAAAACTGAAAACCGAAGTGCTCGGCCGCCGGCTGAAAGCCGTCAACCCCGATCTGAGGCTGACCGAGATAGCCGAATACGTCAAGGACGGGCGCATGACGGAAATCCTGGAAGGGAAGCCCTATCGTTATGTGGTGGACGCCATCGACACGCTTTCCCCCAAGCTCTATCTGCTCATCCATTGCGTAAGACGTTCCATTCCGGTGGTGAGTGCGATGGGATCGGGCGGCAAGGTCGACCCCATGCAACTGAAGATCTGTGACATATCCCAGACGTACAACTGTCCTTTGGCGGATGTCCTGCGCAAGCGGCTTCACAAGTGGGGCGTCTATACGGGAATACAGGCCGTCTTTTCACCCGAGGCGGTGCCCCGTTCGGCGGTGGTCGAAACGCAGGGCGAGGCCAACAAGAAGTCGACGGTGGGCACGGTCTCGTACATGCCTTCCATTGTCGGATGCATGTGCGCATCGGTGGTAATCAGGGAGATATGTGGAGAGAAAGTGGTTTCCGACCTGCCTGTTCCTCCGGCTGTCCGCAAGAAGATAGCCTTGGCCGGGAAGGCACCGCGGACTCCCGGCGATTCTTTCTCCGTCTAATGAAAAAAGTTGTACATTTGCTCCCGCGTTGACGCAAAAACGCCTTGTAAAATATTGTGGGGCATTTAAGGCAGAAAAAACAAAATAAACAACAAATAACTCTAAAATTTTAGCCATGGACGTAAACAAAATCTTGGCCGGTTTAAAGGAAAAACATCCTGATGAACCCTTGTTCCTCCAAGCCGTGGAGGAAGTGTTGAACTCTATCAAGGATTACGTGGAAGCGCATCCTAAATACGAGCAACACAAAATCATCGACCGTATGGTCGAACCCGATCGCATCTTCACCTTCAAGGTGGAATGGGTTGACGACAAGGGCGAAATCCAAGTGAACACCGGTTACCGCGTTCAATTCAACAATGCCATTGGACCTTACAAGGGCGGTTTGCGTTTCCACCCCTCGGTTCGTCTGGATACCCTCAAGTTCCTGGGTTTCGAACAAACTTTCAAGAACAGCTTGACCACGTTGCCCATGGGTGGCGGCAAGGGTGGTTCCGACTTCAACGCCAAAGGTCGTTCCGACAATGAAATCATGCGTTTCTGCCAGGCTTTCATGATGGAACTCCAGAAATACATCGGACCTGAAACCGACGTTCCCGCCGGCGACATCGGCGTAGGCGGCCGTGAAATCGGTTACATGTACGGTATCTACAAGAAACTGCGCAACGAAAACACCGGCGTGTTGACCGGCAAGGGTGCCGGCTGGGGTGGCTCCATCCTCCGTCCCGAAGCCACCGGTTTCGGTGCCGTTTATTTCGTAGAACACATGCTCAAGGCCCACAACATGGACATCAAGGGCAAGACCGTCGCCATTTCCGGCTTCGGTAACGTTGCCTGGGGTGCCGTGACCAAGGCTACCGAATTGGGCGCCAAGGTCGTTACCATTTCCGGTCCCGACGGCTACATCTACGACGAGGAAGGCTTCAACGCGGAAAAGATCGCCTATATGCTCGAACTGCGCGCCAGCAACAACGACGTGGTCGCTCCTTTCGCCACCAAGTTCAAGAGCGCCAAGTTCGTTGCCGGCAAGAAGCCTTGGGAACAGAAAGTGGACATCGCCATGCCTTGCGCCACGCAAAACGAGTTGCGTTTGGAAGACGCCCAGGCCTTGATCGCTAACAAGGTCACGTTGGTTGCCGAAGTTTCCAACATGGGTTGCCATGCCGATGCGGTGAACGCTTTCATCGCCAACAAGACCATCTTCGCTCCCGGTAAGGCCGTGAACGCCGGCGGTGTGGCCGTTTCCGGTCTGGAAATGAGCCAGAACTCCATGAAATACGGTTGGACGGGTGCCGAAGTCGATGCCAAGTTGCACCAGATTATGGAAAGCATCCACAGCAACTGTATCAAGTACGGCAAGGAAGGCGGTTACGTGAACTACGTGAAGGGTGCCAACGTCGCCGGCTTCATCAAGGTTGCCGATTCCATGATCGAACAAGGCGTTTGCTAGTTCGACAGCATTTGGAATGAAAATCCGGGAGTACCGGAACGGGAGGCGGGCGGCCGAATGGTCGCCCGCCTTGTTTATATGCGGCCGTATGTCTATCTTTGCCCCTTATTTTATTAGTTCATAAGTAACTAATATATTATTTACAAGTAACTGGATCGAATGGGAAAAGGGATTTTACCCTTGGTCTTTTTGGTGGTGACGGGAATTTTCGGGTCGTGCATGCGGCCTGAGGATTTCGATATGGACATGTACGCCGACCAAGGTATCGATTATGACGTGGCCATGCCGCTTACGTCGACCAAACTCACGATAGACAACCTCATAGACCTCAAGGGCGGGGTGTTCGTGCCCGACGACACGAACTTGTTGCACATCATCTATTCCATGACACCCGAAAGTGCCGAACTGCTGCCGGACGTGACGTTGGGAAATACCCCCGCTTTCGGTTTCTCCACCTCGATGCTCTCTTATACGTGCATGAAAGATACCTTGTTTTCCGTTCCTTTCTCCGATACCGTCCATTTCGACATGGATGGCGTGGCGGCCAGCGTCAAGACGCTATACCTTTCTTCCGCCCGCATGGCGATGCACAACGTCAACACGTTCAAGTTTCCGATGCATGTCAGGATGGAGTTCGCCAACATCAAGGACGCCCAAGGGCGGAACATCGTTTATCAAATGGAAGTTCCGGCAAATACGGACCGCGACACGGTCATGATGATGGAAAACGTCAAGGTGGAAATGGACCATGCGGCCAAGCCGTACGTGATCTTGTCGGGATTGTCCACGGTAAACGTCAAGCGTGTGGAAGGCGACAGCATCTGGCATACGGGCATGCTCTATACCAATGCGGGATTGCAGGACATGGAATTCAGGCGTGCCGACGGTCACCTGTTCAAGACTTCCTATTCCATCGTGGGAAACATGCCTGTCGAAGGATTGGGCCTGGAACGCATGACCGACATCAAGTTCAACGAGGCCTACCTCATTGCAGACCTGAAAGTGGAAGACATCAGCGCGCCGGTGCGTTTGACCGACTCGAAAGTGCTTATCCGCAACGTGAACGGATCTTCCACGGCGGTGTCGCTTTTTCCCGAAAACTACGACATTGCCTATCCGGGCATCGACGACGAGCCCATGGTAAAGGCAAGCAAGGAATCCTCGACCATGACGGACTTGTTGATAGACAGGCCTAACCTTGTGACCTATGAAGTGAAAGGCGACGTCAATCCGGAGAATGACAGCATGTTGTTGCAGGCCATTCAGAAGGGAAGCAAGATCTCGATGGGGCTTACTTGCGACATCCCCCTTTATTTTTCCGCCGACAATTACGCCTTGCGCGACACGATGGAAATCTCGTTGGACAATCTGGACGAGGACACGGAATTGCATTATTTCGACATGAAGTCGATCCTCAAGAACGCCTTCCCGTTGGATGTGGTGTTCTCGTTGCATTTCCTTGACGCGAACCATAGAGAGCTCTTTACCCTTTTCCATGAAGACCTGGTCGAAGGAGGAAAGATCGGCCCCGCCCCCGGTTATCATGTGGTGGAACCGTCCGTTTCCAGATTCGAGGACGTATTGGACGCGGCCGAAATGGAACTTGCCAGGAGAATGCATTACGTGGTGGTGGATGCCAGGTTCAGCACTACCGACAAGGCGACGGCGAAGTTCTACGTGGATGGGGAAAAAGAGGGTTTCGTGGACGTGAAAGTGGGAGTGAGGATCAAGATAAGGCAGAAAGGGTTGACGGGATTTTAGTATGAAAGCAAGAATCATCGCCATATGGGTCGTATTGACGGGGATTTTCCCGTGCCTTGCCGTGGCGCAGGACGGCACGAATTTCTATTTCAACGAAGTCCAGGTACAACGCAACAACCTTAATCCCGCCTTTGTCACGCCCTACAAGCTTTCGGTGGGCATTCCCGCCCTTTCGGGCTTGAATGTGCGTCTGGAAAACAATTTCTTGTCTTGGAACGCGTTTGTCAGGCGGGGTGCGGACGACAGCTTGCGTCTCGACATACCGCGTCTGGTGGGAAAGGCCGCCCGTCGTTCGCGCATAGCGGCCGTCGTGGACGAGGAGATCATCAGGGTCGGTTGGAGGCGCGGACGCAACAACTACGTGATAGGGCTTTCCGTGCATGCCGACATGCAGCTGGTCCTGGGAAAGGAGACCTTGGCGTTCCTGCTGCAAGGACCCGGCGCCCATCTGGGATATAACGACCTTCCAGGCAACCGTTTCGACATCAACAGTTATGCCTATCTCTATTTCGGTTATTCGCGTCAGATCGACAAGCACCTGACCCTCGGTGGTCGTTTCAAGTTGTTGCACGGCCTCTATAATTTCCATACCAAAGACCTGGAGATGCGTTTCAACATCCTCAACGAGGACATGTCCGATCCCGACATGGTGCCCTACCAATACGAAATGCACTTGAACGGTTCGTTCCGTACCAACCTTCCATTGGACAATGACCTGAAAATGGATGGCGGCTTCTCGGTCCAACCTTTCCGCAACATGGGCGCGGCGCTCGACTTGGGCATGAACTATCATTTCGACATGGGGCTCGACGTGTCGGCGTCGATTCTCGATCTGGGTTTTCTCGTCTGGGGAGACAAGAATGCCTCCGAATTCGAGAGCACGAGCCACATGGAGAACTTCCGGGGCATCGACATAAAGAAACTGCAAGACGGGAGCACGACTCCGATCGGTCTGGTCAAAGACATCGTCCATGACATCTGGGATACCCTGGGCCTGAAAAAGAACGACAGCGTGAAAGGTTCGTACACCCGTATGCTGCCGGCCAGCGTCAACATCGGTCTTTCTTACACGCTTCTGGACATTCATCGTTTCGGCGTGTTGCTCAGAGGGCAGTTCTACAACAAGTACTTCTCGCCCGAAATCGGCGTTTCCTATACGATCATGCCTTGCAAGAATTTCGCCTTGAGCGTCAGCAATACGTTTTCGAGCGGGAACATGCTCAATCTCGGCCTGTCTTTGGCGGTGAACGCCGGGCCGGTGCAGTTTCACCTGGGCGTGGATTGCATCAATTCGTTCAATGTGGCCAAGATGCGCACGGTCGGCGTAAGTTTCGGAATGAATCTCGTGTTCGGAAAGTCGACCTACGACTGGTACACGGGTGATATGGATCATGATACGGATGGAACAGGCAGTGCGGAATGATTCCTGGTGGCGGACGGCCGAGGTCGTGCGCAGGTTCTTTCCCTCGCTCGCTCCCTTGCAGATGGAGCGGTACGAGCGGATGTTCCCGTTGTATGCCGAATGGAACGCGAAGATAAACGTCATCTCGCGCAAGGACATAGACAACCTTTACCTGCACCATGTCTTGCATAGCCTGTCCGTGGCCCGCTTGGTGAAGTTCGAGCCGGGAGCCCGGGTGCTGGACGTGGGTACCGGCGGCGGTTTTCCGGGCATCCCGTTGGCCGTGATGTTTCCTCAGACGCGATTCCTGCTGGTCGATTCCATCGGCAAAAAGATAAAGGTGGTGCAGGCGGTGGCCGACGCATTGGGACTGGATAACGTGGAAACGCGCGCGTGCAGGGTGGAAACCTTGCGTGATTCCTATGATTTCGTGATAAGTCGCGCCGTTACCCGTTTGCCTGAATTTTACGGTTGGGTGCGCAACCTCGTTTCCAAGCAGCAGCGGCATGCCCTGCCCAACGGCATCCTATACCTGAAAGGCGGCGACTTGCAAGCCGAGACCAAGCCTTTCGGGCGCAGGGTCACGCAATACGAATTGCCGATGCTCTTCGGCCTGGACGCGAAAGATGCCGGAAACCTGCCGGCCTTTGAATTCCTCGAAACCAAAAAACTCATTCACCTTGTTTTCTGAAATCATCCGGTTCGACCGTCAAGTCACGGTGGCCGTCAACCAATGGCATTCTTCCTGGGCGGACGTGTTCATGCATACGATAAGCAACACGGCCACTTGGATTCCGATATATATATTGCTGACAGGCTTGATAGCCTATACCTACAGGAAGTCTTCCTGGATCGTGCTGTTGGGCGTGGTCGTGCTCGTAGGGCTGGCCGACTGGACCAGCGTGCATTTCTTCAAGGAAACGGTGATGAGGTTGCGACCCGGACATGAACCGGCCTTGGAAGGACTGGTACGCCTGCCATACGGCAAGGGCGGCTTGTACGGATTCGTTTCCTCGCATGCCTCCAACTGCTTTGCCATCGCCGCCTTCGTCACGTTCGCGTTGCATCGCAGGTTCAAGGTATTCCGTTACGGGATAATGTATTTCTGGGCGGCTTTGATTTGTTACAGCCGCGTCTATCTGGCAAGGCACTATGTCGGCGACGTGCTTTGCGGCGCGTTGTGGGGCTGTCTGCTCGGGTGGCTGATGTGGAGGGCTACTCGTTTAGCGCTTTCCAGAGCATATCCTTCAATGGATCGATGCCTGTACCGGTCACCGACGAAATAAAGACGAACGGCAAGCCGGCGGGCAGTTTCTTTTGCAGGCGTTTCTTCTCCTTGTCGATTTCCTTTTCCGATAACAGGTCGCATTTGGTAACGGCCAGGATACGCTTCTTGTCCAGCAGTTCGGGGTTATATCGCCGCAATTCGTCCGACAGGATCCCGTATTGTTTTTCGATGCTTTTTTGCGTTTCTTCGAGGCTGGCCATGAACAGCAGGATGGAATTGCGTTCGATGTGCCGCAGGAAACGCAATCCGAGACCTTTCCCGTCGGCCGCGCCTTCGATGATGCCGGGAATGTCGGCCATCACGAACGATTTTCCGTCACGGTAGCTTACCATGCCCAGGTTGGGAACCAGCGTAGTGAAAGGGTAGTTGGCGATTTCCGGCTTGGCCGCCGAAACCACCGACAGCAGCGTGGATTTTCCCGCGTTGGGAAATCCCACCAGGCCGACGTCGGCAAGTACTTTCAACTCCAGTATCTTCCATGCTTCCGTGCCTTCTTCGCCGGGTTGGGCGAACTTTGGGGCCTGCATCGTGGCCGACTTGAAAAAGTCGTTGCCCTTTCCGCCGCGTCCGCCCTGCATCAATATCACTTGTTCGCCGTCCCGGGTCACTTCCGCTTCGGTTTCGCCCGTTTCGGCATCGCGCACGATGGTACCCAACGGCACTTGCACGAAGATGTCCTTGCCGTTGGCTCCCGTACTGCGGTTCTCGCTGCCGTTGCCGCCGTTCTCGGCCAGGATGTGCTTGGTATATTTGAGGTGCAGCAATGTCCAAAGCTGGGCGTTGCCTTGCAGGATGATGTGCCCGCCGCGCCCGCCGTTGCCGCCGTCAGGGCCGCCCCTGGGATTCTTCTTGCTTCTGAAAAAGTGGCAAGAACCCGCTCCGCCGTTGCCTGAACGACAAAAGATCTTTACGTAATCGACAAAGTTAGAAGTAGCCATAATGCAGTTGCGCGGCTTGTCGGGCGGGAACGTGCCTCCCCACGGCCACGGATGCAAAAATACGGAAAGATTTTTTTTATTGCGAATAAAAGCATACCTTTGCACCTCCAAAAAAGGCGCGATAGCTCAGTTGGTAGAGCAACGGACTGAAAATCCGTGTGTCGCTGGTTCGATTCCAGCTCGTGCCACAAGGCGGTTCGGACAGGATCGCCTTTTTTGTTTTATTGCTATCTTTGTAGATAAACCCGCGAGTTATGTTCACGTTTACCATTTCCGAGCGGACCATCGACATCCGGCAGGTATTGAAGGAAAACGCTCCCAGGCTCTACAAGAAATTGCCGGGTTTCGTATTTCCGCTTTTACGCAGGCTCTTGCATGAAAAGGAAGTGAATCATTTTCTCTATAAGGAAAGGGACAAGACCGGTGTCGATTTCGCCACGGCCATCTTGGAAGACTTCGGTTGCAAGGTGGGTGCCACGGGCATGGAGAACCTGCCTGACGAAGGCCGTTTCCTGCTCTGCGCCAATCATCCCTTGGGCGGTTTGGACGGCATGGCGTTCCTGAGCCAGATGGGGCAATGGCGCAAAGACCTGCTTTTTCCCGTCAACAGCATGCTCTTGGCCTTGCCGCCTTTCAAGCCCGTGTTCCTGCCCGTCAACACCTTGCAGGGAAATGCCGGGAACCGCCGTCTTCTGGAGGAGGCTTTCGACGGTCCGGCCACGATCCTGTATTTTCCTGCCGGAAAGTGTTCGCGCAAGGGAAAAAAAGGCGTGATTGCCGACTTGGAGTGGAAAAAGACGTTCGTGACCCAGGCCAGACGTTCGCGGCGCGACATCATTCCGGTACACATTTCCGGAAGGAACTCCGATTTTTTTTATAATTTAGCCAACTTCAGGACCCGGCTCGGTCTGGCCAACATAGAACAGGCGTTCCTGGTAAACGAGATGTTCAAGCTCCGCGACCAGGAAATCCGTTTGACTGTAGGGAAGCCCGTTCCGTACCGGTTATTGGACAATCGCCATACCGACAGCGAATGGGCGGCCTTGATCAGGCGGCACGTGTATCGGCTGGCCGACGATCCGGATGCCGGATTCGATTGCTAAAGACTATTACGAACATGCAGAACATCATACCTCCTGTGGACCGGCGTTTGATCGAACAGGAGCTTACTCCCGACAAGTTCTTGCGCTATACCAATTTCGGCGACCGCATGGTCTATGTGGTCACGGCGCACGACTCGCCCAACATCATGCGCGAGCTGGGACGACTCAGGGAAGAGGCTTTTCGCCAAGGAGGCGGCGGTACGGGCAAGGAGGTCGACATAGACGAATTCGACACGATGCCCGATCCCTACAAACAGCTTCTGGTCTGGGATTCGCAAGACCGGGAAATCGTGGGCGGCTACCGGTTCATGGAGGGGAACCGGGTCCGGTTCGCCGCCGACGGCACGCCGTTGCTTTCCACCACGGAAATATTCAGGTTTTCGGAAAGATTCCTCAAGGAATACATGCCCAAGACGATCGAGCTGGGGCGTTCGTTCGTGCAGATCAAGTACCAGTCGTCACGAAACGGCGTCTTTTCGCTCGACAACCTTTGGGACGGTCTGGGCGGCCTGGTCACCATCAACAAAAGCTGGATGAGGTATTTCTTCGGCAAGGTGACGATGTACACTTCCTACGACAAGGAAGCCCGCGACACGCTTCTTTACTACGTTTCGTCCTATCACAAGGATCCCGATGAACTGGTGCTTCCCCTCAAACCCATCGAAAGGGTCACCCCTGAGGCGAAGTTGCAGGCGTTGTTCGCCGGCTTGAGTCTGGAAGAAGCCTACAAGGTGGCCTCCCGGCGGATTCGCGAACTGGGCGAAAACATCCCTCCGTTGTTCAACTCCTATATCAAGCTTTCGCCCGAGATGCGTTCTTTCGGCACTTGCGTCAACACGCATTTCGGCGGCGTCGAGGAAACGGGCATATTGATCGACATGGACGCGATATATCCCAGCAAGAAGGAACGTCACGTTCCGCAAACCATCGAAGAAGTACGTCGAAAGAAAGCATAAGACCATCCAAGGCCTCATGAAGATAAAAAATGCCGAATTCGTCGCTTGTTGCGACGACTATCGCAAATGTCCCGCGGGCGACCTGCCCGAATACGCGTTCATCGGTCGTTCGAACGTGGGCAAGTCCTCTCTCATCAACTGCCTTTGCAACCGTTCCGCCTTGGCCAAGACCAGTTCCACGCCGGGCAAGACCCAGTGCATCGTGCACTTTCTCATCGACAAGGCTTGGCACATGGCCGACTTGCCGGGCTACGGCTACGCGCAGACGGGCAAGAAGTTGCGCGAGCAATGGCAGAAGATGACGCGCGATTACCTGCTCAGGCGTCCGCAGCTCTATTGCGTGTTCGTCCTGGTGGACTTGCGTATCCCCCCCCAGAAGATCGACTTGGAATTCCTGCGTTTCCTGGGCGAGAACGAGGTTCCGTTCTGCATCGTCGGCACCAAGGCCGACAAATTGGGTAGGAGCAGCCTGGCAAAGGCCGTGGAAGATTACAAGAAAGTCCTTTCCGAAGAATGGGAACCGTTGCCTGAATTCATCGTTTCCTCGGCGCAGACAGGCTTGGGTCAGGAGCAGATATTGGATTTTATCGAAAAGGCCAATAAAAGCGCCTGAAAGGGCCTCCCCTTAGTTTGAAAAAGCGTAAATTTGCCCCCGCTTTCGCGAGCGAAAAACAAAAAGACATGGACAGAGAAAAACTTTTTTCCGAATTTCCCGCCGTTTCCACCCAGGAATGGATGGATGCCATCATAAAGGATCTCAAAGGTGCCGACTTCAACAAGAAACTGGTCTGGAAAACCGACGAAGGTTTCGACGTGAATCCGTTTTACAGGGCCGACGATCTGGAAAACGTCGTCCATGCCGATGTGCCGGGTCGGTTTCCCTACGTGCGTGGCAACAAGACGGAGGGAAACGACTGGGAAATAAGGCAGGATTTCCGGATTGCCGACATTGACACCTGCAACCGCATGGCGGCCGAGGCGGCCGTCAAGGGTGCCGAATCGGTGGGCGTTTGCGTCAAGGACGTGCAAAGCCTTTCGCAGATGGAGCGGCTCCTGGCCGGCATCGACCTTACGCGTACCGCCGTCCATCTTCTCGGCAGCGTCGATTATGCGGCCACGTTGAAACTGTTCGTGGAATACCTGCGGAAAAACCGGATCAAGGCCGACAAGGTGCGCGGTTCGGTCGATTTCGATCCGCTTTGCCATGCGCTCTTGCACGGCAACTACTATCGTACGTTGGATGCGGACATGGACGAGGCCGCCGCCCTTTTCAGGCAATACGCCGAGGAACTTCCCTTGTTCAGGTTCTTGAGCATCCATGCCGACCTCTTGCACGAGGCCGGCGGCTACAACGTCCAGGAACTGGGATTCGCCCTCAATTGGGCGGTGGAATATTTCTCGCGTCTCACCGACAAGGGTCTGGACATGGACTTGATCGCCGGCAGGACCACGTTGGTGCTGGGCATCGGTTCCGACTACTTCATGGAAATGGCCAAGTTGCGTGCGGCCCGCATGTTGTGGGCCTATATGGTGCAAGGCTTCGGCCCCGTAAAGGAAAGCAGCAAGGTGGCTTTCGTGCATGCCACGGTTTCTTCCTGGAACAAGTCGGTCTATGACCCGTACGTGAACCTGCTCCGTTCCGCTACCGAGGCCATGAGCGCCGCTTTGGGAGGCGCCGACTCCATCCATGTGAGCGACTTTTCGGAGGCGTTCCGTCCCTCCGACGATTTTTCGGCGCGTATAGCCCGTAACCAGCAGATCATCCTCAAGGAAGAATCGTTTTTCAACCGTATCGTCGACCCGGCGGCCGGTTCGTACTATATCGAAAACCTTACCGCCAACTTGGCCGGCGAGGCCTGGAAGTTGTTCTTGGACACGGAAAGCAAGGGCGGGTTCGCCGCTTGTTACGAAAAGGGACTTGTCCAGGACAAGATCGCCGAATGTGCCGCCAAGCGCAATGCGGATCTTGCCAAGCGCAAGATCGTCCTGACGGGCGTGAACCAGTTTCCCAACCTCAATGAACAAGAGGCGGAAAACATAAGGAGCACGGCGCGGGAGTTTGCGAAAGAGGGCGATTTCAAGACGATCAGGCCTTATCGTGCGGCGCAAGCCTTCGAAGAATTGCGTTTGCAGACCGAGGCGTTCGCCAAGAAGAACGGCCGACGTCCCAAGGTGTTCCTCCTAACCTGTGGAAACCTGGCCATGCGCAAGGCGCGCGCCGGGTTCGCTACCAACTTTTTCGGTTGCCTGGGCTATGAAATCGTGGACAACGCCGGTTTCAAGGATGGCGAAGAAGGTGCCAAGGCAGCCTTGGAAAGCAAGGCCGAGATTACCGTCCTTTGCAGCAGCGACGAGGAATATGCCGCCTTGGCCGCACAAGCTTGCCCGCTGTTGAAAGGAAAGACGCATATCGTCTATGCGGGAGCCGCGCAAGACGAGGAACCGTTCAGGGCCTTGGGTGTGGAATGTTTCATTCATGTCCGCAGCAACGTGCTCGAGACATTGCGTTCGTTCCAGCAATCCTTGATGAAATAAGATCACGACGTTTTTTCGCGACCTCCGTCGGGGTCGCGAAAAAACCGTCATGAAACCGGCGTTCAGATGGGTCTTTTTCCGTTAATACTGCTTTCCGTCTCCTTGTCGTTGGACTGTTTCACCGTATGCTTGATTTTCGGCATGCAGCGTTCGGCCTGGAAAACTTCCTTGAAGGAGGGCGAAAAGGATCCGTTCCCTTCCTTGGGCCGGGGGGCGACGCAGGCGGCCGTGGTGTTCGCCTTTTTCCATATCCTGATGATCGTCATAGGCTGGCTTATCGGCTGGAGCATGCTTCCGGTGGTCGAGCAATACGATCATTGGGTCGCTTTCGCCTTGTTGACGGCCATCGGGCTCAAGACCATCATCGACGGTTTCAGCAAGAAAGACAACGCTCTCAAGGTCCATGCCATGTTCCATGCCAAATCGCTTTTGCTTTCGGCCTTGGCGGTGAGCGTCGACGCTTTCGCCGTAGGCGTCAGTTTCAAGATGCTGGCCATGCCGTTGACGACGGTTTGCCTGATCGTGGGCGTGACCGTTTTCCTGCTCAGTTTCGCCGGCGTGTTCGCCGGATATTTCCTGCACAAGCAGGTGCGGAAGATCTCGATGCCCACGCTCAACCTTGTCAGCGGACTGGTATTGATAGGAATCGGGATCCGCATACTCGTTACCAGCCTTTCCGTATAATCCCGAAAATCGAAAAAATGGCACGAATCAGCATTACCAAGATTTTCACGTTCGAGGCTGCCCATATCCTGCAAGGTTACGATGGCTTATGCGCCAACATACACGGACATTCCTATCGTTTGGAAGTAAGTGTCTGCTCGCCCGGTTCGGTCGTGGAGCCCGGCCGTTTCCTGTATTCGGAAAAAGCCGATCCGAAAAACGGCATGCTGTTTGATTTTTCGGAACTCAAAAAGTTGGTAAGCAAGGCTGTCATAGAGCCGTTCGACCATAGCCTGATCTTGAACGGGCAGACGGGAGAGGACTTGGCGGAAACCTTGCGCAGGCGGTCGTTGCGTGTCATCGTCGTGCCTTACCAGCCTACGAGCGAGAACCTGCTCATCGACTTTGCCGCCCGTTTGCAGGCGGTTCTGCCGCAGGGTATCGCACTCAAGAAACTGCGCTTGTACGAAACAGCCACCTCCTATACCGATTACGAAAGTGAATCCTGACGTCCGAGCCTTTCTTTGTATCCTGTGTCTGCCGTTTTACGTTTCTTGCGCCGAAAAGGCCGGCTCGATGGAAAAAATGACGGGGCTTGCGCAGGGCTCTTATTACGCGATCAGTTATTACACGTCGGACAAGGACTTGCGTGCGGATCGGCTCCGGCCGCGTATGGATTCGCTCCTGCACGCTTTCGACCTTTGCGCCTCCCTTTGGAACGACAGTTCGGAAATATGCCGCGTGAACCGCAACGAGGATTTTTATCCCGGCGAGATGTTTTGCGACATGTTCGAGAAGGCACGGCACATCTCCGGCCTCACCGACGGGGCTTTCGACATCACGGTAGGCCCTTTGACGAGAGCCTATGGTTTCGGGGCGGGGAAGAGACATGCCTTGGACGATTCCGAACGCGAAGAAATACTTTCTTATGTGGGTTGGCGGAAAGTGCGGCTCAAGGATGGGAAAATCGAAAAAGACGATCCGCGCTTGCAAATGGATTTCAATGCCATCGCGCAAGGGTATTGTGCCGATGTCGTGGCCCGTTTCCTGAACGGGCTCGGAATCGACCGCTTCTTGGCGGACATAGGAGGGGAAATCCGCAGCCAAGGTACCAAGGCGGGCGGAAAACCTTGGATCGTTGGCATAGAACGACCCGCGCCCGAGGCCATGTCCGACAGGAATATCTTGCAGAAGATGGAACTCGTGGATTGTTCGTTGGTCACTTCGGGAAATTATCGCAAGTATTTTGAAGAAAACGGCAAACGTTACTCGCATACGATAAATCCCGTTACGGGCGTTTCGACCAGGCACGACTTGCTGAGCGCGACCGTGCTTTGCCGGGATTGCTGGGAAGCCGACGCCGTGGCCACGGCCTGCATGGTGATGGGCAAGGACAGCGCCATCCGTTTCGTGAACCGTTTTCCCGGCCGCTACGAACTCTTTCTCGTCTATGCCGGTTCCGATACCACGTTGCACACCTGGCACACTTCCGGCTTTCCGTTGATCGATTGACGGCTTCCGGCTTCCGATTCGTTTTTCCGTATTTCTCTGTTGGTTTCCTGCCTGATATACGGCGGATGTCCATGTCGTGAAAGGCGATAAGGCATGAAAGTGGAATCGTGTGAAGATTTGAAAATTTTTATTAACTTTACGGGCAAGTCGCCCCGGACGGGGTTTAAACTTAACGACAAACAAAAACCAACACTATTGTCTAACTAATTCTTTAAAGTCATGAAAAGATTTTTCTTCTCATTAGGATTGTCAGTGACGATTCTTTTGTCAACTGCCTTTGCACAAGAAAACATGCAAAAGAAGTCTGCTCCTCGAGGGGAGGCCGTTACCGGATTTTCAAATGTGAACAAAATTTCTCCTTTGAACAAATTCGGTCACAAACGTATCAAACCATTTTCAACCGCGACGAAAAACAGAACGGTTATCCTTCCGCAAGCCTGCTACAAATCGGTCGAAAATCCGGACAAGGCCATGATCAAGGTGGTGGTGACCATGGACTGGGAAGACGGTACGGGTTATCAGGTCCTGCTTGACGACAAGCATGAAATCGTATCCTACGTGAATGACAAAGACCAATTGGATCAAACGGCCATTGATGAAATCTACGCGGCCGCGACCTCCAAGATTCCGGCGGACGCGAAGCCCGAAATAGGCGGATCTTCGATTGTCGCCGATTCGGAACATCCCGTTGCCGTCGATTCCGCGTACATTGAACCCGGAACATACGACTTGTTGTTCGTGAATCCTTCTCCGGACTATGATGATCCTGAAATAATGTTGGTTTATCTTGCCAACAACGGGTATTTCGACGATATCGTGTTCGAAGCCGGTACCACTTACGTCTTTACCATTGCACAAGCCGGTAGCGGCGACTATGTGACGCTTATTCCCAAGTATGACCTGGCCGCGACCAAACTGGAATTGCCTGTCGGCAATTGTGCCGCGACCGAAGCCGAAGTGGCCATCGAGATAACCAACAACGGTGCGGCGACCATTGACAGTTGCACCGTTTTCTATACGGTGAAAGGAATGGACGGTACCGCCTCCGCAGACACCGTAAAGGAAAAGATACGGATAGACTTGGCCTTGGGAGAAAGCCGCAAGCACGTCTTCTCCGCCAAGCTTGCTTTCACGCAAGACACCGTCCTGACGGTTGTGGGCGGAATCTATCCGGTTGGATCGGAGACGGAAACCGGAAACAATTACATCGAAAACATCGTTGTCCGCAAATCGGCCGTACAGGTTCCTTATTCGTTCGACTTGAGCGCTTATGACGTGACTTATAATCAGAACGACTGGGAGATGATGGAGGGTGATGGAATCGTCGCTTTGGGAAACTATGCCGTGGCCGCTCCCGCCATTACCCGTTGCATCTCCATGGAAGCCGATGAATCCTGTCGGTTTTCTTTCGATTACATGGCCGGATTTTCTTTCTTCGGTTTTGAATTTTCCGCCACTTTCGGGGTCAAGTTCGGAAAGGCCGGTACGGACGTCTCCACTTGGGAAACCGTTCTTTTCGAAGAAGATGTCTTCGTGGAAGATTTTGATACCAAATCCATTGCCGTGACCGCCAAGGAGGCAGGAGAATATGCGTTCTGCTTTTTCGAAGACACGACCTCCATGGGAGGCGGTATCATCATCGCCCGTCTCTCCATCGGCGAAATCCATGACTACGATGTCAAGATGAAGGACTTCGTTACCGGCATGCCTCGCATTACGCCGGTTGAACAAGCCGAGGCTACCTTCAAGGGGAACTTCACGATCACCAATTGGGGTCGCAAGGCGATCGACAAGGCCGTTGTCACGATTTCGATGAACGGCAAGGAATTGGTGAAGAAGGATGTCGTACTCGGTGCCGCCGGCACGGAAAAGAAAGAGGTGTTCGATTTGCCGGTATCCGGTTTGAAAGCCAATGACGAGGTCGAGTTCACCGCTACCGTGGCCATCGACAGCAACGATGCCGATTTGGCCAACAACAGCTTGACGAGCAACGTGGAAATATCCGATGTGGTCATGGCCTACGACCATGTTACCGAAGACATGTACACGAACGACTACGCTATCGGAGCGTCCGGCGGCAACATCGGATGCGGCATTCCTTTCACGATTAACCGGAAAGACACGCTGACCGCCGTTTCGGCGGGTTGGTCTGAAAGGTCGGAGGATATGGAAATCCTTATCGCTGTCAACAGATGGAATGCAGGCAATGAGACCTTGGGTGACTTGCTTTTCCAGAATACCTATCGCAGGGGCACCGATGCCGGACAGCGGGAATACGCCATTCCCGCCTTGCTGCTGGAGCCCGGTGATTACATCCTTTCCGTACACCAGAGGGGTACTTCATACGGTTTGATTTGCGACGGGAAACCTTCCGGGGCCTTGTATATCGTTACCAACGATCCGGCCACCAAACAAACCAATCTCGGTACGCCCGCCATCCGCGCCATATTCGGCCATGACGGCAAACCGATGGCCAAGGATCTTGCCGTTCTCGAAATCTCCAGCCCCAAGGAAACAGGATTGTTCACGAACGAGGAACCCATTGTCGTAAGGGTAAGGAACAACGGCTACGAAGCCGCCCAGGCACCGCTTTCCGTCCTGGTAAACAAGACGGCCCTTCCTGTACAGAACGTGAACCTGCCCGCTTACGCCGAAGCCGAGTTCACGTTCAAAGGCGACCTTTCCGCTTCCGATGCCGAATTTCTCCTGACGGCCTTTACGGCTTTGCAGGGGGATGAGGACATGCAGAACGACACCTGTTTCAAGACGGTTCATTCCTTGCCTGCCGCCAGTCCTTATGTGATGAACTTCGAATATGGCGAGGACTTCGCCATTGCCGACGAATTCGTTCCTGCCTGGAAAGGTATCGATATGAGCGGTGCTTATTACCAATATGGTTTCAATGTTTCCTATCCTCACAGGCAGGAACCGGTAGGTTTCATGTCGTTTCCTAACGGAACCACTGCCTTGACGGCCTATGAGGGAGAACGTTTCGGTATCGTGTTCGGCTCCGGAGACCAGAACGACCAACCCTTGGAGAGCAATGCCTGGTTGATTTCTCCCAAATTGCAGCTGCCTGCCGCCACGGCGGGAGTATCTTTCCATGTAAAGAGTGCTACCGTGGAATACGGCTTTGAGAAGTACAACGTCTTGGTTTCCGTTACCGACAACAAGCCCGAAAGTTTCGTGAAAGTAGGTGGAACCCGTGAGGCTCCCGCAGAGTGGACGGCGGTGAATGTCGATTTGGCCGAATATGCCGGCAAGGAAGTGCATGTGGCCATTCAATGCGTCTCCTTCGATGCTTTCGCCTTCATGATCGACAATATCGTCGTTGGCGGAGGCGTTGGCAACGAAGTGGCTTCCAATGCGGTTCGTGTCACGGTTTATCCTAACCCGGCCAGCGAGATGATTCTCGTCAACGCGGACCAGGCCATCGAACAGGTTGCCATCTTCCAGGTTACCGGCAACATGATCTATAACTCGCCCGACAAGATGAATACCGAGGAATTCCGTTACAACGTGAGCGGCCTTGCTCCGGGCATCTATCTTGCCCGCGTCAAGACGGCCCAAGGCTATGGCGTGGTCAAGTTCATGGTGCGATAGTCGTTTTGTGATTTCTTCCCCGACTTGCCGGGGAAGAAGGAAAGGGCGGCAGGAATTTCCTGCCGCCCTTTCCTGTTTTTTTCGGGGGTCCGTTTCAAGATTCAGGAGACGGCTTGCATGTGACAGACCGGCCGCAGATGCCCTGGCGCAAACGCCTTGCCTGTGGATTCATCGGACGATGCCTGCCACCAAGGCAAGGATTTCATCCCCGTATTGGCCGGCCTTTACCTTGCCGATACCTTTTATGTCGAGCAGGTCTTCCTTGGTCTGTGGCATTTTTTCGGCAATGCCCAGGAGGGCTTTCTGCGACAAGACCATATAGGCTTGTTTTTCCTCCTCCTTGTATTTTTTCGTCCTCCATGCCTTGAGTGCGTCCAGAAGTTGTCCGTAGGCCGGATTTTCAACGTTCTCGTCGATTTTTTCCGTTATTCCGCTTTCCTTGCCTTCCTTGCGTTTCCGCAAAGGGGCGGGCTTGGAATCGGCGGCCGGACTTGCGAACTGCGCCGATTTGGCTCGCAGGTAGGCGGAAGCGTCGAATGCCTTGTTCTGGCACACGAGACCGAGCGTTTCCTGCTTTTCGGAGAAAAGCCGTTTCAAGTCCGTTCTTTTCGCCGAGAGGCTTTCCTGGTTCTTTTGGTTGTCGAGTTCCACCGAAAGGCGGGGAATGAGCGGTTGCAGGATGTTTTCCACTTGTTGCAGGAAATACGCGGCGGCTTTGTGGCAACGTTCATCCTGGCGGGGCTTTTCGTGCTGCCGCAGTTGGTTTATTTCCACGAAAAACCGTTCTCCGACTTGATAGACGTTGCGGTCGAAATCCTCAAGGACTTGCAGGAGGTCGGCATGCAGGCGCGGATAGAGGTTCCGTAGCGATCTTCCGGAGAGGTGGGCGATGTCGGCGATGCACTGGCGCAAGGCCAGGAAGTTGAACTGTTCGCGCATCAGTCCGAACCGGTAATTTTGCTTGCAAGCGTCGGCAAATTCCTTGCTTACTTGCAGTTCGGGGCGTTGCGGGAAGTCGTCCACTTGGGTGTCGGCTACCAGCGACCCGGGACCGAGCGGCGAACGGAGCACGATGCCATCCAAGGTCCGGCAACGGCTCAGGGCAACGTAAACCTGACCGTGCGCGAAGGCACGTCCGGCATCGATGACCACCTTTTCGAACGTAAGCCCTTGGCTCTTATGGATCGTGATGGCCCATGCCAGCCGCAGGGGAATCTGCGTGAAACTGCCCTCTACTTCCGCTTTTATTTCCTTGGTTTCGTTGTCGATGACATATCTGGTGTTTTCCCATGCGTCGGGTTCCACCTTTATTTCTTGGGAATCGCCCGTTTCGTTCCGGCAACTTACCCAGACCGCGTTTTCCTCGCAACGGGAAACCAGGCCTATCTTGCCGTTGTAATACCGACGGTCGGCAGAAGAGTCGTTTTTCACGAACATGACCTGCGCGCCCGGCTTGAAACGCAGCACGGCGGCGGTCGGATAGGAAGATTCGGGAAACGTGCCGCTTGTCCGCGCCTCGTATGTCCGTTCCTTTCGGGGCAATGCCGCCAAGTTGGCATCGTTGATGCGGTCGCTTTGGTAGTTGTGCGTGGTAAGGGTCACGTAGTTATCTTTTTCGGGCGGAATGAAGTCCGGAATGTAGCGCGAACGCAGCAATTCGAGCGTGGCGGGGTCGACATCCCTGTTGCGGATCCTTTCCAACAGCCGTATGAACCTTTCATCGTTCTGGCGATATATCCGGCACAATTCGATACAGGAGAACCCTGCCGTCTTCAAGGCTTCGCTTTCGAAGAAATAAGGGGAGGCATAGTGGTTTTTCATTTCCTCCCATTCGTCTTCCTTCACGATGGGGGAGAGTTGCTGCAAGTCGCCTATCAACAGGAGCTGGACACCGCCGAAAGGCCTCGGGTCTTTCCGGTATCGTTTGAGTATGTTGCTTACCTCGTCCAGCAAATCGGCACGGAGCATGCTCGCCTCGTCGATGACCAGCAGGTCGATGCCGCGCATGAGGCTTATCTTTTCCTTTCCCATGCGGAACCTGCTCTTTCGATGGTAGCCGGGCAGGTAGAGTCCGAACGGCAATTGGAAGAAGGAATGGATCGTGCTGCCTCCGGCGTTGATGGCGGCGATTCCGGTAGGCGCCAGCACGATCATCCTTTTGGCTGCCCGTCGTACCAATTCCTTGAGGAAAGTGGTTTTGCCGGTTCCCGCCCGACCCGTGAGGAAAAGGTTGCGGGAGGTTTCTTCCACCATTTCCATGGCCAGTATGAACTCGGGATTCATTTCGGTTTTCATGCGTGTGGTTTTCATGTATCCGTCCGTGAACGTGAAAGCGGGCGGAACCGGGTCGCGTCCAGGCCTGTTTTCTTGGATGGCCCTTGTTTCCGTAAAGGTATCCAATATCGCCCGTTTTCGGAAGTTTTTCTTTCTTCATGGCTAATATTCCACGTTGCAAGGTTCGGAATAGGCCGACCAGGTTCCGTCCTCGTATTCGAATTGGACGACGTATGCGTATTCCGTATTCATCTTGACCGAAAAATCCGTGTAGGATTCATCTTCGGCCTTTTCGGAATCCAATGTGGCTAGCAGCCGCAGTTTCCCGTTTTCCGGGCGACGATATACGAATACGTGCCGGATGGGTTTTCCATGCCGGTTTTTCCATTGCAGCTGCACGTAACGGTTTTCGGCATCCGTCACCGCGAATGGCATGCCGGGTTTCAGCCGCGGGATATACATGGTCTGGTAGGCGAAAGGGGTGTTCGACGTGTCGGCCTGCTTGTCGGAGCCGTAGGCCACGATGTTGAACGAGTAGCGTGTGACATGCTGCCGTTCGGGCAGCGTGAACGTGAACGAGGTGGATTCCGGGGCTTTCTCGTTTTCTTTCAGTGGAAAATCCTTGACGGCAAACCATTTGGAAGAATCGCTTCTGCATAGCAACAGATGGCCGCGGACATTGGACGAGGAACTGTTGTACCACGTCAGTTCCACTTTGTCGTCGTCCAGGCGGCTCCTGCGGGAAAAGACGGCGGGTGCGGGCTTGTCGGGCAACAGGTTTTTCACGGCTAGGAGCCGGCTCGGTGCGGAAAGGTTGCCGCTGGCATCCGTCGCCCTGACCGAATAATAGGAATATTGCCGCGTGTTCAAGGAAAGCGTATCGTAAAACACGGTGTCTTCAAGGCTTCGCGAGGTGACCTGCACCGGTTCGGCCGTCTTGTGCGTTTGCCGAAACACGCGGTAGCCCGAAACATCGGCATCGGCGGACGGTTTCCAATGCAGGCGGACGATGCCCGCACTGTCGACGGTACAGGAAAGTCCTTGCGGGGGAGAGGGCGGGATGCTGTCTTTTTTCCAGTAGAAGAAAGGGCGCGAGAGCGTGCTTTTTCCGTCCGTGCCTTTCGTTTCGACATGAAAGTAGGAAGAAACGCCCAGCCGTCCGAGGTCCAACACGTGGCGGCGTGTCGCGGGCGACAATGGCCCCAAGAGCAACGTCCGCTCGTCCTCTCCGGGCTCCGGTGACGTGGATACGTAAATGGAGAATCCTTTCACCGAGGCCATGTTTTCTTCGGGATACGACCAATGGAGAAAGACTTTTTCCTTTGTGCGGCTTATCGAATCCATGACCGCCGTGGCCAGTGGAACGCCCGTGCTTTTGCCGTACCGGCTGCGCGCCACCGGAAACTCGTGGCCGAACAAGTCCACGCCGATCACGCGATAGGCGTAACGGTCTTGGCCATCAGGCAAACTGTCGCGGAAATGCATCTTCTTGGAAACGTTTTCCTGCAATATGCCGAGCGGGGTCTGGTTGAGACGGACATGTTCCGTCGGCTTTCTGCGGCCTGAACCGGCCTTTTGCGTGCTTCGCTCCACATAGTAGCCCGTGCAATGGTTTTCGCAAAGACGGTAGTCCCATTCCAGGTTGACAGTCAGATACCCGAAATCCGTCCTTATCTCCTGCACGGGCGGAATCAGCGTGCCGGGTTCCATACGCGTGAAATACAAGGCGGTGTCATGTCCGTCCGTGCTGTCGGAGAAGTTGGCGTACAAACGATAGAGATAAAAATGGCCGCTTTCCACGTCATTGTCCACATATCCCGTTTTGCCCGCGCAAGCCACGGCGAACGAACGATCGTAGGCCGTGTTGGCCAGCACGAAACGCACTTGTTCGCGTTCCATGTCTTTCGCCAGCCTGTTCCAGGAAGACAGCGCCGTTCCGCCCAATGACAGCGAAAACCCGGGATTGAACACCGCTTCTCCCAATACCGCCGCATACGTGTCGGTGTCGGCCATGGCCGCCCATCGTGCCGTGTCGGTTTGCAAGAAAGGCGAAATTCCGACGATCTTTCGCGCAGGTACGTACGGAAGGTTTTTCCGGGTGGCTTCGGACATCATGACCGTGTCGAAGTCGTAGCGTTCCAAGGTCCAGCCGCTCTCCAGGGTCTTTCGCCATAGCCGGGGCGTGGAAGCGGCCCAACGGAGTCGTACGTGGTCACGGTAGGCTCTGCCTGCCAGGTGTATCCGCGCGCTGTCCGGGTCTTGCGCCCGTATGGCGGACAATCCGAGCAAAAGCAATCCGATGCCGATGCAGACGGCCGTTTTTGCCGTGTCGGGAGCAAGGAAGCGGGATTTCCGCGTCTTTTTCTTGTCTGTTGGATTCGTTTTCATCTTGTCTTGATTTTCTTGAAGGATGCCGGATTCGTCGGCTTTTAGTCCCATTTGTTGTTGAAAACCGCCCGCTGCACCGAAGTCAGCGTGCCGTCAGGCAAGACATGCCGCAATTCCACGGGGTAGAAGCCTTTCTTTATCGGAACGAAACTTTTATTGAGCCATCGATAGTGGAAAGGCAGGGCGAATATGCCCGCTTCCGCCACCCCGACGAGCACCTCGTCGAAGTCTTTCTTGTATTGCAGGGGCTGGCAATAGATCCAGGGAAAACGGTCGTTGTCGTCTTCGACGTATAGTTCCGAGGCGTAGACCGCCCAGTCGGGAACGATTTGCGGATGCTCTCCGGTTCGTTCGAATTTCACGGCGTTGTTGTACGGATAGGCTTCATAGACCAATGGGTAGACATGATTCCGATAATAGTTTTCCGTACCCAGGTCGGCATAGGCTCTCACCAACGGGCGGTTGTCGCTGTATGTCGTTCCTGTCCGTTCGGCCTGGTCGAAAGGTTCGCCTGCTTTCATGGCGGCTTGCAGGTAGTGAACGTCGGGCGAATGGGTGTAGTAGCCTCCTTGTCCGTCGTCGTGCAAGACCGGCGTGCGATAGGTTTCCGTCAATCGCGTGCCGGCTATCTTGGCCGGGAACGTTTCGTACCTGCTGCACGAAAACCGGTAGCGTAGCACAAGCTTGTCTTTGTCGGAAGTCATGATGGATGCCTTCCCTAACCTTATGCTTTCCTGTTCCAGTTTTCCGCCTTGTCCTTCGTAGAGCGTCACGCCCGTTGTGCGGGTGGAGGAAATCGGGTCGGAAACGTCGGCCGCGGAGGGATGGCTCACCGGGACGGAGGGCTTGCCCTTGTATTGCAAGACGAACAAGGCCTCGTACCCGGCTTGCGGCTTGAATCCGTCGGGAAAATACCAAAGGATGCGTTTTTCCGCCTGGTTGTAACTGAAAGCGGCGCGGAGCGTGTCGTTTCCGGAAACGAAATATACCCGTTTGGAATAGTCTTCGTCCGTCAGCAAGTCTTTCATGCCTTGTTTGAGATAGATGAAACCCGTCTTGTGTTCCTTGGGCAGGAAATATCGTTGGTCGCGGACAGGGTAGCAGCATCGGACATTGCTCCAGGGAATGCTGTCGGGAGCGTTGCCGGTGGTGAACGCGTAGCGTCTTTCTTCCTTGTATGCGGCGCCTTCTTCGTCCTTGAGATCCGTCCATGAGGAGCCTTTCTTTTCCTTGGCCTTGACGGCGAGCCGATAGTCGAGTTTCACTTGTGCAGGCAATATGTCGTGGCTTCGGAATTCCACGATCCTTTTTTCTTCGTTCCATTTGAATTTGCCGTCGAGCCGGGTTCCGCCATGCCAAAGTTCGTATTGGTCGAGTTTCAACTTGATGTCTTTCTTCTCGTTGTCGTATTCTTCGTTTATTTCGGTTTCCATGGGCAAGGTGAACGCCGCTTGCGGAATGGTGAAGACATCCACGTCCCGGGCATTTTCGGCAGGGTGCATGTCGGCGATGATTTCCGCCCCGTCGGCAAAACCTTGGCTCGACATCGTGCAGGCTTCTCCCAAGTCGAAATCCACATGGAACCGTCCTTTGACCAGACCGTTCAAGATGGAAACGTTCACGCCGAAACCGCCGGCGAAGGAAGAGGGAGCGGGCAGCCCCGCCTTCAACATGGCGCCTACTTCGCCTTTGAGTATCGAGAAATTGCGTTTGCGTCCGAACAATTTCAGGTACAGTCCCATGTCGGCCATCATGTAGGCGTAAGCCTGGCCTTGCGCGTACCAGCCGTTCATGCCCGGTTGCCTGCCGGTTTCGGCGCAGAGGGTGTTGAGGTATCTTTTCATCATGATGTCGAATCCTACTTCGGCGTCGAACCTGGCATAGAAAAGCAACAACGGAATCGTTCCCGTGCCGAGTCTGAAATGAGAGCCGAACGCGAAGCCTGCGCCCTTTTCCAGTTGGCTCAGGTCGGGTGTCTCGTGACGGGAATGTCCCAGCAGGGTCGATACCTTTGACGGCATGGGGGGAAAGGCCGGCAAATGGCTTCCGGTCATGAAATAGGAATCAAGCGAAGCCTGGACGGCGCCGATCTTTACTTTCAAGCCGAGCGGGTGGGCAGGTTCGCCGGCCTTGATGTACCATTGGCGGTCGTCGCCTCCGAACGACATGCCCACGCTTCCGATTTTTCCGTTTGCGCCCGCACCTTTTATGACGCCCAAGTCCATGAACGCGTCGCAATCGGCCGTGAAGCGTTTGGCGGCAACGTCCAGTTTCAGGTCTACCTGTGCGGAGATGGCGGCTTCCTTGGCTATCGCGCGTCGTTGGTCTTCGAGGGAAGGCTGTATCTTCGATGCCAGCTGCTCCACTTTCTTGGGAAAACGCCTGATGCCTTCAAAGTCGTTTGCCATCAATTGTCCCGCGCCGCGCAGTGAAAGGTCGGACAGACCGCCGTTCTTGTTGAAAAGCATTTCGAAAGAGAGTTCGGCGTTGAAGGTCTTTTCGTCGTTGGTGGCGAGCAGCACGGAGGCTTTCACGCCCAGCGAGGAGTTGGGGTCGGGAACATATTTCAATCCGCTTTTGTTGGACGGCTTGGTCGTTTGTTCAAACCGCATTTTCCGGTACGCGCCCCCGCCGAGCCCTGAAATCTTGAATCCGGGAAAGACGGGTATGCCCGTGGCGCCCAAAGCGGCCATCACGTCCACATACCAGTAACGGAAGCCGGTACTGCCGAGCGCCATGTCGGCCTGGAACGAGAAATGGAGCGGAACGATGCCCAACTTCACGCCGCCTTGGAATCCGTTTCCATATACGGGATCGTCGTCTTTCATTTTCACGTGTCCGTTGAACGAAAGGAAAGAATTGGAGAAATCCACCTTCGCCTCGCCCACCTTCACGCCTTGGAATTTCCATTGCTGCTTGTTGTTTTCCTTTTCGATGAACGAGTGTATGCCCAGGTCGAGTTCTCCGCCGAAGTTCCATGCCTGTTCGTCGCCGAAATGCACGACGGTCTTGAATTCGAGGGAGATGTCCTTTTGTCGGACGGAAGCTTTCAAGTCTTTGATAGAGACAGGGAAATTCTTGATTTTCATCTCATCGTCCCATTTGAGGCACTTCAATCCGAAATAAGGTTCCCGGTTTCGGATCTTCATTTCCTTGAATTCCACGTTGGCCAGGCCGAAACGGTCGTTCTCCTTGGCGACGGGATTCAGTTTCATCTTTCCCGAAAGGCAAGCCTCCAAGAGCAGTTCCTTGCCTTTTTCCTTTTGTACTTTCAAGTAGGAAGACTTGTGGATTTCCACTTCGCGGGCTTTCATGAAGTCGAATCTCACTTTCTCGCCCAGGCCGAGCTCCACGCTCCATGAGCCGTCGCTTTGGAAATGCGCGTCGTAGGCGTAGGCGTCAGCCTTGCTTACCGGAAGTTCTATCTTGCCCTCCATTCCGCCGCCCTTGAGCCGGTTTCGGGTAAACTCCATTTCGAACTTGTCGATCGAGAATCCCCATTCGCCCAGGATACCCTCGTCCAGTGGCAGTACGTCTTCGGCCGACACGGTGCCCGTAAGGCCTTTTTCGTCTATCCAAAGGTTCTTTGCCGACACGGCGGGGCGGACGTTGTCCTTGCGCGTGATGTAGTCGGGGAAGCGCAGGCGGATTCTTTTCATGAATATCCCTTGCCAGATTTCGCCGAAATCGGTTGGGTCGTTTTCACCCTTTGCGGATTTGTAGCCCTCGAAGCCGGGAGCGTTCCGGGTTTGGCTGAAATCGAACGTCGCTTCTTCGGCCAGGAACGTCCAGTCGGGAATGGAACGCAACGCGAATTCGGGCAGGTTCAGTTTCACCACGATGTCGTCCAGTTCCTTGGCATGGCAGAAAAACGAAAACCGCAACGGTGCATCGGAGGGTTCGCCGTCGCTTATGGCCGTGAAGACGCTTTCGTTCAGTTCCAGCGTCGCGCTCAGCTGCAATTCCTTGAATCCCTCGCAATTCACTATGGCATAGGTGGGAGGCAGGCCGTCGGAGGAGTTGGCGTGTTCTCCGGCATCCTTCTTGCCGAGGAGGCGTATGCGGAACATGTCGCCTTTGCCTTTGATCGTGATGTCGCCCATCAAGGCCAGCTTGACGTCGCCGATGAACCCGCCCCGCTTGCTGATCAGTACTTTGTCGGCACCGAAAAACAGTTTCCTGTCTTCGCCCTGCCAGTCGGGGCCTGAAATGCGCAGATATACGGCCAGTTCCGTGTTTTCCGCCCCGAACACGGCATCGGTCACCAAGAGGTCGTAATCGGTATTGCCTATCGTGGTGCGCAAACCTACGGGCAATCTTTGCAATTCTCCGGGCGTGACCAAGTCGGTGCGACCCAGGTATTCTTCGAACTTTTCGAACCAATGTTTCACTTTCGATGCCTGACCGGATGAACCGCCGCCGTTTTCCTGTGCCCGGAGCAGGCTTGCGGAAAGAAAGAGAAAGAAAACAAGCAGGTAGGAGAGTCTTTTCATGACGGGAAATTGTTGTTTCGGGCAAAAGTAAAGGCGTGAGATACCCCGTCATAAGATATTAAGTTAAAGTTTCTTAACGTTTAACGATTTTTAACTTATGGAATGGCGTGACCAAAGGAAACGGAGAAAGAAAGGAATAAGGTCGGATCCGCGCATGCCGAGCCATCGGCTGCACGGAACGGACGTGGCAAGACGGACGGGTCTTCGCCGTGCGGCGACTTTCGTTCGCTATGGCGGTTTGCCCCGTGCCGGAGTTCTTCGGCCATTGCGAAATGGAAACCCGGCCTATGGGAAAATCATGGATACGAAGAAGCCCTTCTCCCGTAAAGGGGAATCCCCGCCGGCATCCGTGCAATCTTTTACGGATGCCGGCGGGGATTCCCGGCAGGCATGGCTTATGCGCGTTATCGGACGGACGTCCTTTTGTCCTTTTTCTTGTAGTTGTCGATGTAGTTGTCTATGTGACCGCTATAATGAAGTTTGACGGATTTCCCCGTGTAGGTCTTCCCGTTCATTTCAACCGTATAATTGCTGCCCGAATTCTTTACGGTCAGCGTCCCGCTGGTTATTTCGTCGCCTCTTTCGCCGGAATAATCCATATAGACGCCCGCTTCGGAGAGAAGGAAGTTCCTGTCATGGAATCCGTATGTTCCGCCTTGCAGCGATGCGTTGTTATTGCGTGCGGTGTATAAATCGAACCAGATGCATTTCTCCTCATCTTCGGAGCAAAAGCTCAATGTCACGTTGTAACCGTAATCGCTGTCATATCCGTAATAAGCGGCTTCGGCCTCGAAAATCTTGCAGGTTTCGCCGTCAAAGCGGAACTGGTTTTTCAGGTTGCCGTCTTTGTCTTTGTTGCAGGAACAGGCCATCGCCATGAGGCTTGCGGTCAGGCAAAGAATGCCGATTTGTGAAAGAATCCTTTTCATAACTAATTGTTTTTATTTGGTTAATAAGTATTGACTCGATTGACGACGACATGTCGTCAAATCGGTTGCAAATGTACGGGAATTTTATTAATAATTTTAGGCATAATGAAAATTCATGTTCATCAACTCGTTCTGTGTGGGAAAAAGCTTTCCGGGTGTTTTTTCGGTGCTCATGCCGACAATTTATCAACAATTTAACACAAAAATGTTGATAACTTACGATCAAAAAATTCATATATGATTGATATGCAGATGGTTTATTTGTTTTTTCGTGAAATGGGATTTTTGGGGCTAAAAAGGAAAATTTATGAACAAAATGGGAGAACGAGGGATTTTATATCTATTTTTGCAAGGTGTGGAAGGTGGGGTTGAAAGCCTTTCACGGAGCGATTATGGCCATTTTAGTAGGAAAAGAGTTTTGCAAGGTCGATGCCGGAGGCCGCTTCAAGTTCCCTTCTGCCATGAAAAAGGCGTTGGCGGCTTGCGTGGACGAGGGTTTCGTCATCAAGGAAAGCATCTTCGATGCCTGCCTTGAACTCTATCCCCGTGCCGAATTCGAAAAGGAAATCGAGACGAAAATCGCCAAGCTCAATCATTATAATCCGCAAGACAGGCTTTTGATCCGCAAGCTTTCGGAAGGCAATCCCGTGTTTCTCGACAACAATGACCGCCTGCTTGTTCCCATGGAACTCAAGAAGGCGAAGAAGATTGACAAGGAGATAGTGCTGATATCCAAGATCAACATTATCGAGATATGGGATGTCGAAACTTACCAAAAGATGAACGCCGCCCAGTTCGACTTCGCCAAGATGGCCGCCGAACGTCTGGGGCAGATCGACACGCAGGAAAACATATAGGAGGTCGAGCCATGTGTAATGCCTATCACGACCCGGTCTTGTTGCACGAAACGATAGAGGGTCTCGATGTCCGACCCGACGGGGTTTACGTGGATGTCACGTTCGGAGGCGGCGGGCATTCCCGTCGGATCCTTTCCTGTCTGGGTGAAAAGGGCAGGCTGATCGCGTTCGACCGTGATCCCGATGCCGCCCGGGGTGCCAAGGAAGATCCCGACTTCAAGGAAGATGCCCGATTTACGCTGGTCGGCGAGAATTTCCGCTACATCAAGAATCATCTTCGTTTTCAACATGCCGTGCCCGTAGACGGCATATTGGCCGACTTGGGTGTTTCCTCCCATCAGTTCGACACGCCGCAACGTGGTTTTTCGATACGTACCGACGGCCCGTTGGACATGCGCATGGAACAGGAGGGCGGTCTTACCGCCGCCGTCGTGCTCAATACCTATCCGCAGGAACGCCTTGCCGACATTTTCTACCGCTACGGGGAAATACCCGTGGCGCGCAAGCTGGCCTTCGAGGTGGAAAAGGCGCGCGCACGGGAGGAATTCGCGCATACGGCACAGGCGGCGGGATTCTTCAAGGCCTTTGCGCCTCGCGGGCGGGAGAACAAGTTCCTGGCCATGGTTTTCCAGGCGTTGCGCATAGAGGTGAACGGGGAGATGGAGAACTTGCAGGAATTCTTGCGCCAAAGCCTTGAAGTGCTTGCGCCCGGCGGCCGCTTGGCGGTGATTTCCTACCATTCGTTGGAAGACAGGATGGTGAAGAATTTCATGCGTTCGGGCAATTTGCAGGGAGAGATAGAGAAAGACTTCTACGGCAACAACCTTTCGCCTTTCGAGATGATTACCAGAAAGGCGGTGGTGCCGGGAGAGGACGAGATAGCACGCAATCCGCGTTCGCGCAGCGCCAAGTTGCGCGTGGCCCGGAAGAAATAGGATACGGGAATGGGAAAGAACAAGCTGAAGCCGAAATTGCCGCCTGTCGATCCTCTTCCCGAGCCGGAACTGCTCGACGAGGGAAAAGCGAAAAAGGAAGAAAGCGCGAGCAAGCCGGAAGAAGAGGAAGCGAGCGAACAGGAACTGCAAAGGCGCGAAAGACGGCGTTTGCGCAGGGAAAGACTCCGTTCGGCACTGGACGGTTCGGTGCTTTTGGAAAAAGGCGTTCAGAAATACGGCGGCTTGGTGCTGTTCATATTCCTGCTGGCCATGTTCCTTATCGCCGACAACTATTTTTCCGAATCGACGGTGCGCGAGTGCGCGATCATAAAAGGCGAATTGAAGGAATTGCAGTTCAGGCAAATATCGAGTCAGGCGGAACTGATGCGGCTCAGCCGTCAATCGTCGGTGGCCGACAAGTTGCAGGGCACGGGCGTCAAGGAATCGGTGGTTCCTCCTTACAAGATAAGGGAAGACAAGCCGGCAAGGAATCGAAAGAAATAGGAACACGGCGTGGAGAAGAAGAACCGAAATACGGAACCGTCGGACAACCGGACAGGGTTTTGGTGGAAGGTGTACCTGGTGTACGCCTTGCTGCTGGTCTTTGCCATCTGCATCGTGGTGCGCATGACCAACGTGATTTTCGTGGAGGGTTCGGAATTGCTCGAGAAATCGGATCGCCAGAGCCTGCGCTACGAGGAAACGCCTGCCGTGAGAGGCAACATCTATTCGGCCGACCATTCGGTGTTGGCGGTTTCGGTGCCGTTTTTCACGCTGCGCATGGACTTGCATCCCGATGTGGTGTGCAACGACACGTTTTTCCGCTACCTGCGTCCGCTTTGCGACAGCCTGCATGCGATGTTTCCCGAAAAGAGCAGCGATCACTATCGTCGTCTCTTGCAGCAGGCGCGCCGGACAAAGAAACGCAACCTGTTGCTGCGAAAGGATGCCACTTATGCCGAGATGAGCCGGATCCGCAAGTTTCCCATCTTGAAGAAAGGGCAGTTCAGGGGAGGTTTCGTGGTGGAGGAAAAAGAAAAGCGGGTGCGTCCGAACGGCTATCTGGCCGCGCGTACCATCGGCTATTACAATACCGAAAGCCGTTACGGCGTGGGATTGGAGTCGGCCTACCACGAGGACCTTTGCGGCGTGAACGGAAAACGGCTGGCGCAAAAGGTGTCGAACGGCGTGTGGCGGCCCGTGTACAATGCGGACGCGGTACAGGCCGAGAACGGAAAGGACCTGGTCACGACCATCGACATACGTATCCAGGACGTTGCCGAGTCGGCCTTGCAGGAGTGCATGGAACTGAACGAGGCCGAACACGGTTGCGTGGTGCTCATGGAAGTGAACACGGGCAAGGTGGTTGCCATCGCCAACCTGCGCAAGGAAAAGGACGGATCCTATACCGAAAGCATGAACTACGCCGTGGGCGAGGCCGTGGAACCGGGTTCGACGTTCAAGCTGGCTTCGGCCATAGCTGTTCTGGAAGAAAGCCGTTGCGGCACCGCCGTGAAAGTTCCTACCGGCCGGATGAAGTTCTATAACCGTTGGATGAACGACTCTCATCGTGAAGGCTGGGGCGAATTGAGTTTCCAGGAGGCTTTCGAGAAGTCGTCGAACGTGGGAATTTCATTCTTGGCCAACGAGGTCTTTCACAAGAAACAGGATCGTTTCGTGGAATACCTGAGAAAGATGCGCATCGACAAGCCTTTGGGCGTGGAGATCGAGGGCGAGGGAATGCCGTACATCAAGAGCCCTTCGGACAAGACTTGGTCGGGCGTTTCGTTGCCGTGGATGTCGATAGGATATGAATTGCGGCTTACGCCCTTGCAGATATTGGCGTTGTATAACGCGGTGGCGAACAACGGCAGGTTGATGAAGCCGCTTTTCGTGAGCGAGATAAGACGGGGCGACGACGTGGTGGCGCGCATCGAGCCGCAGGTGTTGGTGGAAAGGATATGCGGAAAGGAAACCTTGGACGACGTGCGTGCCATGTTGGAGGGCGTGGTGGAACAAGGCACGGGCACGTGCATGAAGAATTCCTTGTACAAGGTGGCGGCCAAGACGGGCACGGCGCAGATGAACTACGGCAACCGGGGCAGCGAAAAGATGACTTACCGTGCCTCGATCGTAGGTTATTTTCCGGCCGATAATCCGCGTTACTCGTGTATCGTGATGATTACCAACCCGCAGAAGAACAGGGTTTACGGAGGGGCGGTGGCGGGCCCCGTGTTCAAGGACATTGCCGACAAGGTCTATGCCACGTTGATGAAGGGCGGTTTGCAAACCGAAGGTTTGCAGCCGGAAACGACCGCCACGCCGGTCGCTTCCGGCTACGCCGCCGACATAAACGCCGTCTATGCCCAGGTGGGGTTGCCCGACCCCGGCCTTGAACCTTCCACTTTCGTGAAAGTGGCCGCGGGCGGCGTAAACCGCCCCGTGGAGGTACGGCTGATGAAAGACGTCATGCCAGAGGTAAGGGGGCTGGGAATGCGCGATGCGGTGTTCCTGCTCGAGAAATACGGTCTCAAGGTCCGTGTGAGCGGCAGAGGCAAGGTCAGGAGCCAGCAACCGGCGGCCGGCAGCGCCTGTGCCAAAGGGCAGACGGTGGTTCTGGAACTGGTTTGAAAACATGAAAACGGCGGAAAAAGAAATGGAAGACAAAAATTCGGATTTGAGGATGTTGCTTGCCGGCTGTACGCCCGAAACCACGGGCGAATGGCATGCGACAGGCTCCTTGGACAAGACCGTCACCGGTCTTGCGCAGGATTCACGGGCGGTGCGTCCCGGTTTTGTGTTCTTTGCCATACAAGGCACGGCCGTGGACGGACACGACTATATCGAGAAAGCCGTGGAATCGGGTGCGACGGCCGTGGTTTGCGAGCGCATGCCGGAACGGAAGCACCTTGAAGTCACCTACGTGCAGGCTTCCGACAGCAGCTTGCTGATGGGGTACATGGCTTCCGCCTTTTACGGTCATCCCTCGCGTTCCCTGCAATTGGTAGGTATTACCGGAACCAACGGCAAGACCACGACGGTCACCCTGCTTTATCGCCTTTTCCGCCAGTCGGGTTACAAAGCCGGCCTGCTTTCCACGATAGAGAACCGCATCGAAGACCAGGTGGTGCCCAGCACGCATACCACCGGCGACGCTTTGGAAATCAATGCGCTCTTGCGCCGCATGGTAGACGCCGGTTGCGATTACGCCTTCATGGAGGTCAGTTCGCACGCGGTAGTGCAAAACCGTATCGCGGGATTGGAATTCAAGGTCGGCATATTCAGCAATATCACGCGCGACCATTTGGATTACCATAAGACGTTCGATGCCTACATCAAGGCGAAGAAGCTTTTTTTCGACCGGCTTCCCTCCACGGCATTCGCCTTGGTCAATGCCGACGACCGGAACGGGGAAGTGATGTTGCAGAACACCAAGGCGCGGCGCCGTACCTATTCGCTCCGTTCGCCCGCCGACTTCAACGTGAAGATATTGGAAGAGTCGCTTTCGGGTTTGCAGCTGGAAATGGACGGCACCGAGGCGTACATGCGCCTGGTCGGCAGGTTCAACGCTTATAACCTCGCGGCCATCTATGCCACGGCGATGCTCTTGGGCATGGAGAAGAACGAAGTGCTCCGTGCCATGAGCTGCCTCGTGGAGGCGCCCGGTCGTTTCGAGACCTTGAAGTCCGTTCCGGGCGGAAAGTTGGGCATCGTGGATTACGCCCATACGCCCGACGCGTTGCAGAACGTGCTTTCCACGATCGACGGCTTGAGGAACGAAGTGCGTCAGGTCATCTGCGTGGTGGGATGCGGCGGCAACCGCGATGCGGGAAAACGTCCTCTCATGGCCCGGATCGCCTGCCAGATGAGCGACCGCCTGATCATCACCACCGACAACCCTCGTTTCGAGGAACCGCAGGAAATCATAAACCAGATGATGGCGGGCTTGTCGCCCGTCCAGCAATCCAAGACCCTTTGCATCGCCAATCGCGAGGACGCCATCAAGACCGCCTGCGCCTTGGCGGGTGCCGGCGACGTGATACTGGTGGCCGGAAAGGGGCATGAGGATTATCAGGAAATAAAAGGTGTGAAGCATCATTTCGACGACAGGGAGATGTTGGCCAAGTATCTTCCCGCCGTATGGAAAAACGAGTTGAATACGAACAAATAAAACAGGAAAAATGCTGTACTATCTGTTTTCTTACTTGCATGAACAGTTCGGCATGCCGGGGGCGGGTGTTTTCAAATACATCTCGTTCAGGGCGGGTCTGGCGGTTGTCTTTTCGCTGTTCATCATGTGGATCGGCGGAAAATGGATGATCAGGTTGCTGAAGAAAAAGCAAATCGGCGAGACCGTGCGCGAATTGGGCCTGGACGGCCAGAAGGAAAAGGAAGGGACGCCCACGATGGGTGGGCTCATCATCATTGCCTCCATCTTGATTCCGGTACTGTTGCTTTGTCGTCTGGACAACATCTACGTCTTGCTCATGCTGCTCACCACCGTCTGGTTGGGCGCGATGGGTTTCATCGACGACTATATCAAGGTTTTCAAGCACGACAAGCATGGCCTGCAAGGCAAGTTCAAGGTGGTCGGCCAAGTGGTGCTGGGCCTGGTGGTCGGCTTGGTGATGTGTTTTCATCCCGACGTGGTGGTTTCCCAGAAAAACGCGTCGACCTATGTCGAAAGCCATAACGTGCTTGACCAATCGGAATACGAACAGGCGCGGGCCGACTTTGAAAACAGTACGGAAAAGTCGCTCGTCACCACCATTCCGTTCGTGAAGAACAACGAACTCGACTATCGGGGCATCGTGGAATGGCTGAATCCGGCTTGGGGAAAATATGCCTGGGTGTTGTTCGTGCTGGTGGTGATATTCGTCATCACGGCCGTTTCCAACGGCAGCAACCTCACCGACGGCATCGACGGGCTGGCCACGGGCACTTCGGCGATAATCGGCGCCACCTTGGCGATCCTGTCCTGGATTTCGGGCAACATCATCTTTACCGACTACCTGAACATCATGTACATTCCCCATGTGGGCGAGCTGACCATCTTCATTTCGGCCTTCGTGGGAGCCACGATCGGATTTCTCTGGTACAACACCTATCCGGCGCAAGTGTTCATGGGCGACACGGGAAGCCTTACCATCGGCGGCATCATCGCCGTCTTCGCGCTTCTGATACGCAAGGAACTCCTGTTGCCTGTCCTTTGCGGCATTTTCCTGGTGGAAAGCCTTTCGGTGATCTTGCAGGTTTCCTATTTCAAATACACCAGGAAACGCTACGGGGAAGGGCGGCGCATCTTCAAGATGACCCCCATCCATCACCACTATCAAGTGGCGGGCGGAAAGGAACCCAAGATCGTGATGCGTTTTTTCATCATCGGCCTTTTGCTGGCGGTGGTCACGCTGGTCACGTTGAAACTCAGATAATACGAAACGAATCATACAAAGGGAAATGAAAATGAATATCGAAGTATTGGCACGCCAAGGCTACACTTCCGGCACGATGGCCGAGACGGTGGCCTCGCACATCCAGAACCTGCGCAAGCGCGCCATCCAGGAAAGTTTCCGCGATTTCCGGCAGACGGGGCACCGTATGGAGTTCGTGGCACGCGTGCGCGGCGTGGAATATATCGACGACGCCAAGTCGTACAATGTCAACTCCACTTGGTTCGCGCTCGAGAACATGACCCGTCCGGTGGTATGGATCGTGGGCGGACAGACGAAAGACGCCGACTTCCAGGTATTGCGTCCGCTGGTGGCCAAGAAAGTGAGCCGTATCATCTGCCTGGGTTCGGACAACGCGCCCATCGCCGCCGCTTTCGGCGACTTGGTTTCCGACATCGTGGAAACGGATTCGATGATCCATGCCGTCCAGGCGGCCTATCTCATGGCGAACGAAGGGGAAGTGGTGCTGCTTTCGCCCGCCTGCCCCAGCTTCGACCTGTTTGAAAGCTATCAGGACAAGGGCACGCAGTTCAAGAAAGCCGTTTACGAATTATAGTTCTGAAAGTTTGTTGAAATGGCCAACAAAGGCACGGGCATCTTCAAGTACCTGCATGGCGACAAAGGTATCTGGACCATCATGATGATCCTTTCCTTCGTCTCCATGGCGGCCGTGTACAGCTCCACGGGGCGTTTGGCCTATCTGAAGCATGGGGGCGACACGTCCTATTACATGATAAAGCATCTTGTCATCTTGTCGGGGGCGTGGGCCATCATGTACGGGGTGCACAAGATAAGATATATCTATTTCGCCCGTATTTCGCTGTTCATGCTTTGGCCGGTGCTGGGACTTCTGGCCGTCACGCTGAGCATGGCTACGGTCAACGATGCTTCCCGTTGGATCATGCTGGGGCCTATTTCGTTTCAGCCCTCCGAGTTGGCGAAACTGGTACTGGTGGTTTTCCTGGCAAGGCAATTGGCCAAATACCAGCCGGTCATCAAGGAAAAAAGGACGTTGTTGCGGCTCTTGTGGGCACCCTTGCTTACGGCGGCCCTTATCTTTCCGGAGAACCTTTCCACCTCGATGCTGCTTTTGGTGACCTGTTTCGTGATGATGGTGACGGGCGGCGTGGCGGGCCGTTACGTGTGGAGCATGGTCGGCGCGGGTGTCTTGTTCATCGCCCTTTTCCTGGCCATCTTGCATTTCGTGCCGTCCGAGAACCTGCCGGGGCGTTTTTCCACATGGAAGGCGCGCATAGAGCGTTTCGGCGATCCGGGCGAGGAGTCGTATCAGGTGACCCAGTCGAAGATAGCCATCGCCGGCGGAGGCGTGTTCGGAAAAGGGCCGGGCAACAGCACGCAACGCAATTTCCTGCCGCACCCGTATTCCGACTACATCTATTCGTTGATCATAGAGGAATACGGAATGTTCGCAGGCTTGGGCATATTGCTGCTCTATCTTTGGTTCATCAGGCGCGGCATACGTGTCGCGCGGCATTGCAAGGGTTCGTTCGGCAGTTACATGGTGCTGGGCATCACGTTCATGTTCACCCTGCAAGCCTTGATAAACATGGGCGTGGCGGTAGACTTGCTGCCTGTCACGGGGCAGCCCTTGCCTTTCTTGAGCATGGGAGGGACCTCGTTGTTCTTTACCGCCTGCGGCATGGGCATGGTGTTGAGCGTGAGCGCGGAAGTGGAAAAGGAACAACAAGGGGAATCCGTGGAAAAACAATAATCGAAAGGATATGGAAACGACAAGCAATCCGGGCGTGAACGTCCCGGTGGAGAAAAGACCTTTGCAAGTGATCATAAGCGGCGGCGGCACGGGCGGCCATATTTTTCCCGCCATCGCCATCGCCAACGAGATAAAGCGTCGTGAACCCGATACCCGCATACTTTTCGTGGGAGCCGAAAACCGCATGGAAATGGAAAAAGTGCCCGCGGAGGGTTATGAGATCGTGGGATTGAACGTGGTAGGGCTCGACCGCAAGCATTTCGTGAAGAACCTTTCGCTGCCTTTCAAGTTGGCGGGCAGTTTGCGGCAGACACGCAAGGTCATCAGGAATTTCGATCCCGACATCGTCATAGGCGTGGGCGGCTATGCCAGCGCCCCTACGTTGTATGTGGCCCAGCGAATGAAAATCCCCACGCTCATACAGGAACAGAATTCCCTTCCGGGAATGACCAACCGGATATTGAGCAAGCGGGCGAACCGGATTTGCGTGGGCTATGACGACATGGAAAGGTTCTTTCCCAAGGAAAAGATCGTATGGACGGGAAATCCCATCCGTCAGGACATATCCGACATTCATGCCAAGCGGGAGGAGGCCTTTTCGTTCTACGGTTTCAAGGACGACAAGCCTGTCTTGCTGGTGATGGGGGGCAGCTTGGGCGCGCGTACCATCAACGAGGGCATGAAAAGCAACCTGGATTACCTGCTCGAGGCGGGATTCCAGATAATCTGGCAAACGGGAAAGTATTATTATCAACGCATGCTTCCCTACGCGCAAGGCAAGGCCAACCTCGTGATGCTCGACTTCGTGCGCAGGGTGGACCTGGCTTATGCCGCCGCCGACCTCATCGTTTCGCGCGCCGGAGCCATCACCATCTCGGAACTTTGCGTGGTGGGCAAGCCCTTGGTGCTCATTCCTTCGCCCAACGTGGCCGAAGATCATCAGACCCGTAACGCCGAGGCGCTCAGTTCGCGCAATGCCGCCATCCTGCTGCATGACGACCGCACGGTGGAAGACCTGGGCAAGGCGGTGACCGGACTTTGGAAAAACGAGCGTCGTCGCCAGTTGCTTTCGCAGAACATCTCCCGGATGGGCACTACTTCGGCCTCCAAGATGATCGTGGACGAGGTGATGAGGCTGGCCACCGAATCGCGCAAGAAGAAAGAAAACGGAAGATAATCCCAGACATGGACACCCCTTGCATGAAACATCCGTATTTCCTGGGCATCGGCGGCATCGGAATGAGCGCCTTGGCTTGCCATTACTTGCAGGAAGGCTGCAAGGTGACGGGCTACGACCGCGTTTCCACTCCGCTTACCCGGAAATTGGAGGCCATGGGGGCGCGAATCCACTATGAAGAGAATCCCGCGCTGGTTCCGCCGGATGCCGACGCGGTGATCTATACGCCCGCCGTTCCTGCCACCCACAAGGAATGGGAGGAGATAAGACGGCGGAAATTGCCTGTTTACAAACGTGCGGAGATACTGGGGATGCTCAGCCGCCGGTACAAGACCTTGGCGGTGGCCGGAACGCACGGGAAGACCACCGTTTCGGCCATGCTGGCCTATCTCATGCATGGCAGCATAGGGTGCAACGCCGTGCTGGGCGGCGTGGTCCCGGACTTGGGCGGCAACTACTTGCACCACCCGCACAGTCCGTTCCTGGTGACGGAGGCCGACGAATACGACCGTTCGTTCTTGCAGCTGCGGCCTTGGTTTTCGGTTGTGACGGCCTGGGATGCCGACCATCTCGATATTTACGGCGACGTGGAGACCATGCGGGCGGCCTATGTGCAGTTCATGCGCCAGTCACGGCATTTCATCGCGCAAGCCTCGTTACGCCTGCCGCTTGCACCCGACTATCGCTACGGAACGGAGGAAGCGGTTGCCGCCTTGCAAGACGGCAAGCGGGCTTACGCCTCTTCGGTAGAGGTGAAGGAACGACGATACGTCTTCGATTACGTCGGGCCCGGAGCCGTCATCAAGGACTTGGCGCTGGCTTGTCCGGGCAGGCACAACGTCGAAAACGCGGTGGCTGCCATCAGCCTGGCCTTGGAAGCGGGTGTTTCCCCGCAGGAAATACGACGGCTGCTGCCTCTTTTCAAGGGGGTGCGCCGCCGGTTGGAATGTTGTTGCGTTTTGCCGGACGTGGCCTATTACGACGATTACGCCCATCATCCGGCGGAGATAAGCGCGAGCATCAAGGCCTTGCGCGAGTTTTATCCCGACCATCGTCTGGTGGTATTCTTCCAGCCGCATCTGTACAGCCGCACGCGCGATCTGGCGGAGGGTTTCGCCCGAAGCCTGCAAGAAGCGGACGAACTCTGTCTCGTCGATATATATCCGGCCAGGGAAGCACCGCTTCCGGGTGTTTCCACACGTACGATAGGCGAAAGGATAAGTCGCGTTCCCGTCACTTATGCCGCCAAGGAGAACGTCTTGGAACAGGTGGAACGCCAATGTGCCGGGAGGCGGGGAAAACTGCTTCTGGCAAGCATGGGCGCGGGTGACATCGACACGTTGGTAGAGCCCGTCAAGGCCTTCTTGCAGAAAGGAGGCGCGGCATGAAAAGGGCGGCGCGCGTCGTCTTGCTTTCGGTCTTGTTCGCTTTCCTGGCGGGCACGGCGATCGTCATGCTCGGATATTCGGCCGGAAAGCAGCGGGAAATGACGTGCGTGCGGTCGGAGATAAGCATAAGTCGCGGAAACTTCGACGTTTACCTGCAAAACCGTGACGTGGAAAGGTGGCTCAAGGACCACGGCATCGTCATTGCGGGCAAGAAAAGCAGGGAGGTGAGCACGTCCAACGTGGAGCATGTGCTTTTGCAGAATCCGTATGTGGCTTCGGCGCAAGTGTACATGACACAGGACGGAACTTGTCACTTGCGTGTGGAACAGCGCAACCCCGTCTTGAAAGTGGCTTGTACCGACGGGCGGATGTACCAGATAGACCGGAACGGTGTCGAAATGCCCGTGAATACCGACTATGCCGTGCGTCTGCGCGTGGCCAGCGGATATATCCCGTTCGCGCCCGAATACGGCTTGGACGTCACCGGAATTGCCGACACGTTGCCCCGCGCGGTGTTGAAAAGGCTTTTCGAGATAAACGCGTTCTTGGCGGCGGATCCTTTATGGGACGTGCTCTTCGAGCAGATATACGTGACCTATGCGGGCGAATACGAACTGGTGCCCAAGGTGGGCGGCCAATTGGTGAAATTGGGGAAAGTGAAAGACCGGAACGACTTGGCCGACAAGATGAAGCGTCTGGAACTCTTTTACAAGAAAGGCGTGAACGCGTGCGGCTGGGAAAAGTATTCGGTATTGAACCTGAAATACAGGAACCAGCTTGTAGCGACAAAACGTGTCGATTTTTAGATGATATTTTTGAAAATATATTAAAATTCAAAGGATATGGAAGCAGATGCGAAACTTCGGGATTTTCATCCCGATGACGATGTGGACGTGGTGGTAGGGCTCGACATCGGTACGACCAAGGTGGTGGCCATGGTGGGACAGCGCGATCCGGCCACCGGAAAGATAAGGATACTGGGATACGGGAAAACCGAATCCACCGGCGTGTTGCGCGGCTCGGTCATCAACATAGAAAAGACGGCGGAGGCCGTGAAACGGGCGGTGGAACAGGCTTCGGCGGCTTCGGACGTGGACATAAACGAGGTGTACGTGGGCATCGCCGGCCAGCATATCCAGAGCGAGATATTGTCGCAAAGCTACGTGCGTGAGAACGGCGACGCGGTCTTTACCCGCGAGGAACTTGAAAAACGCAAGCTCATCGTGAGCCACAGCCGGGTGGATGCCGGCAGGAAGATCATCCATGTCATACCGCGCACTTTCTCGGTAGACGGCGAAGGCGGATTTACCGAAGACAGCATCGTGGGCATGGTAGGTTCCAACATCGGCGAGGAATACAATATCATCACCGCCGACACGGTGGCCATGCGCAATATCCAACGAAGCGTGGAAATGGCGGGACTGGATCTGATAGGTTTCATCCTCGAGCCTTTGGTAAGCGCCGAATCGGTATTGGACGAGAGCGACAAGGAAGCCGGCGTTATTCTCGTGGACGTGGGCGGCGGTACTACCGACGTGGCGATTTTCATGAACGGTATCCTGACCCATACGGCGGTGATTCCGTTGGCCGGCAATATCATTTCGGCCGACATCAAGATAGGCTGCAACATCTTGCCCAGGCAGGCGGAAGCCTTGAAGGTGAAATTCGGTTCGGCACTGCCCAGCGAAAGCAGCGACGAGCAGATCGTTTCCATTCCCGGACTGAAAGGCAGGACGGCCAAGGAAATCAGCCTCAAGCAACTGGCAACCATCATAGGGGCGCGGGTGGAAGAGATCTTTACCAGCGTCTCGTGCGAGATAGCCAACTGCCAATGCGACCTCGACCGTTTCATCGGCGGTATCGTGCTCACGGGCGGCGGTTCCAAGATGAAACATATCAGCCAGGTGTGTGAGTTCCATACGCAATTGGAAACCCGCTTGGGCGTGCCCAAGGAGCATATCACGCCCGATTCGCCGCAGGAACTGGCCGATCCCATTTACGCCACGGCCATCGGCCTGGTGATTTACGGGGTCCGAAGCGAAGAAGAGAACCGCCGTATCCATTTCGTGGATGCCCCGCAAGAGGAGAATCCGCGGCCGGGCGAAGCCGTTCCCGAGCCGCCCCTGCCGGCGCGACCGGAAGAGGAACAATCCGAAGAACCGCAGGAAAAGAAACGGGGATGGTTCGGCAAGAAAGGCGGATTCACGTCCACGACCAAGCTCAAGGACTGGATTGTCGGCATTTTCGACGACAATATCCAGTAGGTCGCGGTATAAACAAGCCCTTGTTTATAAATCTTGCCGGGACGGGAAGAAACACGGGGCGGGGCGCAGTAATTTTATAAGTTGACATAATACACCTACGAATATGAATGAAATGACCAACCAAAGCGGTGATATTCTGAATTTTGTGCTTCCCAAGGAGCAGTCTTCCTACATCAAGGTGATCGGTGTGGGCGGAGGTGGCGGCAACGCGGTGAACCACATGTACCGTGCCGGTATCAAAGGTGTCGATTTCATCGTTTGCAATACCGATGCCCAGGCGTTGGAAGGCAGCCCCGTTCCGGTGAAGATCCATCTGGGAAAAGGCCTGGGTGCGGGCAACGTGCCGGATGTGGCCAAGGCGGCGGCCGAGGAAAAGAGAGATGAGATCAGGGAGAACATAAAGGATTCCCGCATGTTGTTCATCGCCGCCGGCATGGGCGGCGGCACGGGAACCGGCGCCGCGCCCGTGGTGGCCTCCATCGCCAAGGAAATAGAATTGAACGACGACGAGGTTTCCAGCATCCTCACGGTGGCCATCGTCACCACGCCCTTTACGTTCGAGGGGCGCAAGCGTATCGAGCAGGCCAAGTTGGGCATCGCCGAACTGCGCAAGCATGTGGATGCCATCCTGGTCATCAACAACGACAAGTTGCGCGAGTTCGGAAAAATGACGCTCAACGAGGCTTTCGCCATGGCCGACAACGTGCTGACCACGGCTGCCAAGGGCATTTCCGAGATCATCACCGTCCGTTCCTACGTGCAAATCGACTTCAAGGACGTGAACACGGTGATGCAGAACAGCGGCGTGGCGTTGATGGGCTTCGGCACGGCCGACGGCGAGGCGCGCGCCAAGGACGCGGTGATGATGGCGATGGATTCGCCCTTGTTGAACGACAACAGCATCGAAGGAGCCAAGAACATGCTGCTTTACCTGGGTTACAGTTCCCAGTCGCCTCTGTGCATGGATGAGATAGAAACCATCACCAACTCCATCCTGGAAAAAGCCGGCGACGGCGTGGACCTGATTTGGGGCGCGGGGGAAGACGATACCCTGGGCGGCAACCTGAACATCACCCTGATCGCTACCGGCTTTACCGAACGCAGGGCCTTGGGTGAACGCGAAATCAAGCATTATACGTTGGAAGAAGGCGCGCACAAGGAAGAGAAAGCGCCTGAGGCGAAGGCGCCCGTCCTTGCGGAAAGGACTCCGGAAAAAGCACCGGAGCAAGTGCCCGGGAAAGTGCAGGAAGCGGTGGCACCCGCCGCGCCGGCAAGGCGCACGGTGGCCGTCTTGGACTTGGACATGGAGGAGGAAGAACCCGTTTTCAAGGAAGAAACCCCGCAAAAGGAAGTTCCTTTTCTCGATTTCGAATTGCCCAAGCCTTCGGAGGAAGAACCCCGGCAGCAGCCGGTACCGGCACAGGAAGATACGGTGTCCGGAAACGTGGCCGAAGAAGCCGACAACTGGTTCAACCAATTCAGCGGAACGCAGGAAGCCCCCGCGCCCGTCGACGACAAGATGCCGGAAAACTTCGGAACGCCCGTCATGGTTCAGCCCGAAGTGCAGGAAACACGTATGGACATGGAAGAAGGCACCTTGTTTTCTTCTTTGGAAAGAACGGTTGCCGGACAACAGATGAACGGTGCGGCGCAAGGCGTCGTGGAACAGGCACCCGCGGTGGAAGTGGCCGCTCCCGCTCCTGTGGATCATCTCGCCCCGAGGGAAACGGTGGCCGACGGCTTGTTGCGCGGACGTTGCGCGGCCACGACCGAACGTATGCAACGTTTGCGTGAGTTTTCGGGACTTATCCGTACCCCCCAAGGACTTCGCAAGATAGAGGAAGTTCCTGCCTACATGCGGCAGAACATCGCCATCGATCCGGTTGTTCCCTCTTCGGTTTCGGAGGTGAACCGCAATACGATAGGCAAGGATGGCAGCGTGAACTACAACACCCCTCCGTTCCTCACCGATCAGGCCGACTAAGCCGTCTCGAACCGATTTCGGAAAGGTCCCGTGAAATTCCTCACGGGACCTTTTTTTTCATAGGTTCCGGTATTCCGTCCTTGCATCGAAGCACGGACACTCCTTGATATACTCGTCCGGGCTTATCTTCCCGTCATGGTTCTTGTCGGGCGAAAAGTCGCGGTGTCCTTGTATGACGGCCGTCGGATAACGTTCCTTGAGTTGTTCGAGCAGGAAATACAAGGATGCCTTCTGGGCTTCGGTGCGGTTGTCCGCGGCTTTGCCGTCGACGATGCCGCCCACGTAGGCCACGTTTATCAGTTCATGGTTGAACCCTTTCACGCCGTTGCTGGCCTTGCTTTCGTCCAGCAACTGTTCCACTTTTCCCGACGGCATCACCACGTAATGGTATCCGGGGCTTTTCCAGCCTAATGCGCTCCAATGCCTTCTCAGGCCGGTTACGCTCGTGCTTCCTTGCACGGTGGCCGTGCAATGCACGGCGATGTACTTTATGGTTCTCATTATTTGTGATATTTTAATTTGCAAAACTCAATATAAGTTATGTAATTAAAAAAAATATTTATCATTTTCGACACTTTTTTTGCATGGAATTTTCCGCCTCCATACTTTTGCCCCATCGAAACGACAAAAGAGATGAAAGAAATCCTGCTTCAGATAGGCGTTCCGTTTGCCACGGCTTTCCTTGGAGGATTTGCCGGATGGTTTTTCAAAAGGAAACGCTTCGAGATAGAAAACCGGGGCCTTGCCACTACCAACCACAGGCAAGACATCACCAACATAGATGCCGCCGTCGATACGTGGCGGAAAGTGGTGGACAACCTGGAAGAACAGATTGCGCGATTGCTGGAGCAACGCCAGAGAGACAGCCTCCAGATCTCGGAACTGTCGAGGGAGGTGTTGAGCTTGCGCAACGAGGTGCTTTGCCTGCAAAGCAAATTGGAGAAACAGACCGGAAATCTGGAAAAGATAGCACGTTATGAAAGGTTGCTTGGCGAAAACGGCATTGCTCGTTAGTTTTTCGGCCGGCTTGGCGGCATGCCGGACGGTGGTGCCTGTCACGGGTCATGAAAACCACGGGCATCTTGAACAACGATGGCATGCGGGAACCGACAGCGTGCTGGTTTATGTGCGCGACAGCGTGCGGATATATGAAAAGGGCGACACCTTGCGCATCGAACATTGGCGTGAACGTTATCGCGACCGTCTGCACGTGCGGACCGACAGCATTCATGTGCGCGACAGCATTTACCGGCAAGTTCCGGTCATGGTGGCCAAGCCGTTGACTGCGTGGCAGGAATTTTTGATGAAAACGGGCATGTTCGGCCTGCTTGCCTTGGCCGCCACGGCGGCGGTATTCCTTGGGCGGCTGGCAATAAGAAAGACCTTAAGGTAATACAATATAATATTAACAATTAAAAAAAACAAAAAAATGGCATTACCAGGAGTAAGCATTGAAATCGGCAGCGGCGGCCTCGGCCGCGTTGCCGCCACCAGCGATGGTGTGGCCGGATTGATCCTTACCGGCCGGGCAACTTATGAAAAGGATACCAACGAATCGGGCGTCAAGTATGATGAACGCTACCAGATTTCGAGTCTCAACGACTTGAACGCCTTGGGCATCACGATGGCCAACAATCCCTTGGCCGCCCACGAGGTGCAGTCTTTCTACGCCCAGGCGGGCGAAGGTTCCGAGCTTCACCTCATGTTGGTAGCGGAAGGTACTCGTTTGAGCGAAATGGTGACCTCCACCGCCGAACGCCAAAGTCCTTTGGCCAAGCTTGTCGAAAGCGCGGGTGGCAGAATCCGTATCGTGGGTATCAACCGTCTGGCACAACCGGAGGAAGAAGAGAACAATGAACAAGGCATCGACGAAGACGCGATTATCGCCGCCCAGGCCGCCCAGGATTGCGCGGAAAGTTTCGCGTCGAGGATCATGCCGGTCAGGATCTTCCTTCCTGCCGAACGATGGAAGCAAGGCGGCTCATGGAAACCCTCGGGGGCGAGTTTCAACCGCGTGGCCATGGTTCTGGCTTCCGATTACGAGTGCCGACGCGAAAAGGAAGACGGCGCGACGGAAAATCCGCAATATCCGGCCGCCATCGGCTTGGTGTTGGGACGTGCCGCCAAGGCCGAACCCCAGCAGGATCTGGGACGTGTGAAATTCGGAAGCATCGCCGCCCAAGGTTATTTCACCGACGGCACGGATTTTCTTGAAAAGCAAGGAGAAGCAGAAGCATTGAATGATGCCGGCTACATCTTTTTCATGAACTATCCCGGCAAGAACGGATGTTACCTGAACGGTTGTCCCATGGCCACATCGCCTTCCGACGATTACGCCACGCTCAACAACGGCCGCATCATGGACAAGGCCGTGTGCATAGCCTACGACACCTACATTTCCGAAATCATGGACAATGTGCAAGTGGGCGAAGACGGCAAGTTGCCCAGCGGCGTGTGCACCTCGTTCGAGTCGATGATCGAGAACGCCGTGGCTTCGCTCATGGACGGGCAGATCAGTTCGTTCAAGGCCTATGTGGATCCGGAACAGAACATCCTTTCCACTTCCAAGCTGACGGTGGAATGCCGCATCGTTCCCTTGGGCGTCTTGAAGAATATCCGTGTGACGCTTGCGTTCAGTAACCCGGCATTGGAAAAATAACAATCAATAACCTGTAAAAACATAAGAAAATGGCATTCAACAGTAAGGAATACAGCTATTGCGACGTGCAGGCCACGATCCTGGGAAGGCCCCTGGCAGGCTTGCGCGGCATCGAGTACACGGCAAAGAAGTCGAAAGAGGCCTTGTTCGGCGCGGGGGTGAATCCCAAGAGCATCCAGCACGGCAAGCGCGAGTATGAAGGCACGTTGACCGTATTGCAGAGCGAATTGGAAGCGCTTAACCGCGCGGCCAAGGAGTCGGGTCAGGTCGATTGTCTCGACTTGGAGTTCGATATCGTGGTGACGTACACCTCCGAGGGTATGATTACCACCGATATTATCCGTTGCGCTTCGATTACCGAATTTCCCAAAGGTATGAAAGAAGGCGACCTCAACAGCGAACACGCCCTGCCTTTCATCGCGTTGGGCGTCGATACCAACGTCACCGCCTGATCCTTTGTCACGACTGGGAGCGGAAGCCGGGCTTGCCTGGCTTCCGCCGGGGCGTGGAGGGAGTGAAAACGATTTTTTAATACGATAAGACTTTTGGATATGGAAAAGAAAGCAAATGCCGCCGCGGAAGCGTCGGCAGAGAGGACGGCGGTCGAGAGCCGTCAAATTGAAGAATGGAAACGCAAGCACGGCAAGGTTTTTTGCTACGAGGTGGAGGGAGAGAAGCTCTACTTCCGTCAACCCGACCGCAAGACCTTGGCGGCAGCCGGCGTGATAGCGAAGAACGATCCGATGAAATACAACGAGTTCGTGCTCAAGAACTCGTTTCTCGGCGGAAATGCCGAGTTGTTGGAAGACAATTCGGTTTTCTACGGCCTTTCGCAAATCATGGACGAACTGGTGGCAGCCAAAGTGGGCGAGTTAAAAAACTTGTAGCGGCCGCGGGCATAGAGAAGGGCATCTTCTTGTTGGAGGGAGATGCCCTGCTCCGCGCCGATTTCGGGATAGATCCGGGCGCTTTGAGCGATGAGGAATGGGTGGCCCGGCTCCAACAAGCATTATGGTTGGAATATTATCGCGTAAACCTGTTAGGCAGGCTTTTTACGCCAAAAACGAAATGAGATGACAGACAGTAACGACGGCTTCGTGCCGGATTTTCAGAGCAAGATGCAATTGGCTGTCGGGAAAACGGGAAAAATGGCGGCCGCGGCCGTCTCCATGACCCCGGCCGCATCGCAACCGGAAGGAAAGACGGATTTCTTTTCCGTGATCGGTAGGTGGCTTCTCGAATTCCAGGACGGTTTGCAAGGCCGGATCGAAGGAATCTTCGACAACTTGCAAGGCATGTTCGCCGACTTTTCCTTGAAGATCAAGGAAACGATAGGCGGGGTGATCGGTACCATTGGCAAAAGCATCGGGAGCGTATTCGCGAATATCAAGGACACAGTAGGCGGAGTAATCGGTACCATTGGCGAAAGCATCGGCAATGTGTTCGCGGGTATCAAGGAGACGATAGGCGGGGTGATCGGCACGATTCGCGAGACTATCGGCAGCGTGTTCGCGGGTATCAAGGAGACGATAGGCGGGGTGATCGGCACGATTCGCGAGACTATCGGCAGCGTGTTCGCGGGTATCAAGGAGACGATAGGCGGGATGATCGGCACGATTCGCGAGACTATCGGCAGCGTGTTTTCGGGCATCAAGGAGACGATAGGCGGGGTGATCGGCACGATTCGCGAGACTATCGGCAGCGTGTTCGCGGGTATCAAGGAGACGATAGGCGGGGTGATCGGCACGATTCGCGAG
>CAJTPR010000002.1:283418-283582 GCA_910578275.1 uncultured Bacteroidales bacterium
CGTGTTCGCGGGTATCAAGGAGACGATAGGCGGGGTGATCGGCACGATTCGCGAGGGTATCGGTAGCGTATTCACGAACATCAAAGACACGGTAGGCGGGGTGATCGGCACGATTCGCGAGGGTATCGGTAGCGTATTTTCGGGTATCAAGGAAACAATAGGCG
>CAJTPR010000002.1:283682-288777 GCA_910578275.1 uncultured Bacteroidales bacterium
GGATGATCGGCACGATTCGCGAAAGTGTCGGTAGCGTATTTTCGGGTATCAAGGAAACAATAGGCGGGATGATCGGCACGATTCGCGAAAGTGTCGGTAGCGTATTTTCGGGTATCAAGGAGACGATAGGCGGGATGATCGGCACGATTCGCGAAAGTGTCGGTAGCGTATTTTCGGGTGCCAAGGAAACGATAGGAGGAGTGGTCGGCACGATTCGTGAAAGTATCGGTAGCGTATTTTCGGGTATCAAGGAGACGATAGGCGGGGTGACCGGCACGATTCGCGAGACTATCGGCAACGTGTTTTCGGGTGTCAAGGAAACGATAGGCGGGGTGATCGGCACGATTCGCGAGCGCATCGGCAGCGTGTTTTCGGGTATCAAGGAAACGATAGGCGGCGTATGGAACGGGCTCAAAGAAACCGTAGGAGGTCTTTTCAGCGGGGCGAAAGAGATGTTTTCCGGGATTTTCGGAAAGAAAAACGGGAATCGTGCGGCCCGACCGGGGCTTCGTTCGGAAACGCAAACGAAAGCCGGGAAGCAGGCACTCGATGATTCGACGGCACAGAAGGTGGTCACAGGGCAGGAAACGGAATCCGCTTTTCATTCCGACATGCAAGAAAGGGGATTGGAAATGAGCATGGATCCCACGTTTGGACCGTCGCTCATGTCGAGGCAAACGGAATGGATGGATTCCCGATCCGGAATGCAAAAGGCAAAAGCGAATCCCGTGAACGGAAAAATGGCTGTCATGGCCGCGGCCATGATGATGAACCTTGATGCAGGATGGGCGCAGTCGCCGGACAAGGTTGCCATGACCGAACCTGAGCCGTTGCGGTCGGCCGCCGTGGAACAGGTGGTGCCCGGAAAGCCGGCCGGCCGGCAGTTTGCCAAATTTTGCGACAAGGTGGAAATCATCCTGCCGCAGGGAACGCCGGAAGAACATGTGGACATTTTGTTGAACGAACTGATGAGGAGGATAAACGATGCCGTGGAATAATCCGGAGAAACCCGCAAGGATCACATTCGATATCCGACGCCTGCTGGAAAGCGTGAGCGGTTGCAAAGGACTTGATTTCCCGATGGCCTGGGCGGGGAAGGACGCGCACAAGGGTACGGAACTGGCCGACAACGGTACGGTATTGCGCAAGAAGGACCTGATGGGCGGCTATTATTTCATGCCCGTAACCTTTCTGTCCGGCGGCAGGAAATACGAGATAGACTGCGCCATGGTCAGCTTGCGGTTAAGGAAAAGCGTGGTGCGGACCCCCTTGTCGGGGAAGGGCGGGACGGTAAAGGAAATGGTGGGCACGCAAGACATGGAAGTTTCCGTTACCGGCTGCCTGACGGGAGAACGTGGCCGGTGGCCCGAGGAGAGGATCAACGACCTGAGGCGGCTGTTCGAGGTGAACGACGCTGTGTCGCTCAAGTGCGCCCTGACCGACTGTTTCTTCGATGCGGAAGACAAGGTGGTGATCACCGGCATGGATTTTCCGCAGGGCGGACAGGTGGAAGACGTGGTTCCGGTGCGCATCGAATGTGTCCAGGACAAGGTGTTTGAGCTAAATATGGATTAAAGATGTTTGTGTTGCAGAGCCAAATCAGCATAGGCGCGTACCGGTTCACGCGCATCGTGGAAGTGGAGGTGATGCGGAGCGTGCATCATCTTTCCGCCACCGCCCGCCTGCAGATGCCTGTCAGTTCGGTGATCAAGGGAGAGGGCGAGGTGCTGGGCCAGGAAGAGACGGCCCGGGCGGTGAACATCGGCGACCCGGTGGAGATCCGTCTCGGCTATGGCCGGGAGAACCACCTCGAGTTCAAGGGCTATGTGCGCCGGATAAACCGTTCCACGCCTTTGGAAATCGAATGCGAGGACGAGTTTTACCAGACACGCTCCCAGGAAGTGAGTTTTTCGGGCCAGACCGTGAAAATCGCCGAACTGTTGAATGATTGCGGGCTTTCGGTGGGAGAAGCCGCCGATCGGGAAGTGCGCAATTTCGTGGTGGACAAGCAGCCGGTAAGCGAGGTGCTGCGGCGACTGGCGGTCGAATGCGGGTTGGAAGTCTTCTTCGACCTGGACGGCAAGGTGCATGCGGTGGTGCCCGGGTCGCGGCAGGCCGGTACGGTGAAGTACGTCCTGCACAGGAACGTGATAGATGCGGATTCCTCGGAAATCACCGCTTTCCTGCAGCCCTATGCCGAACCCTGCATGGTAGCCGGAATCACCGACGAGAACTACCCCGAGCGCGACGGGAAATTCCTTGTCGAGGCCGTCAGGACCACGTTCGGCAAAAACGGGGCGCGGCGCAGGATAAGCCTCGGGAAAAAAATCTGAAACTAAAAAAACATAAGATATGGAAAGTGTATTCAAATTCTGGAAGAACATGGAGAAGAAAACCGGCCAGCTGATACCCATGCAGGTTTTTCCTGCGGTGGTGAAGGAAGTGGACAAGGAACGGCGCACCTGCACCGTGCGCGTGAACGACAACGTGGATTTCTACGATGTGCGGCTTTATGCGGTGACCGACAAGGAACTGAAAGGTTTCTGCCTGCTTCCGGCCGTGGACAGCCAGGTGCTCGTGGCCAGGATTGCCAACGGCAACGAGCTTTATGTATGCTCGTTCAGCGTGGTGGAAAAGGTACTGGGTACGATAGGCGACAAGGTGGAAATCGCTGTCGATAAAGAATCGCTGTCGTATAAGTGCGACAAGACCGAGGCGACCATAAAATCAAACGACATACAGGTCAAGACGGAAAAGGTCATCTTTGGCGTGTCGGACAGCCAAGTGACGGTAAAGGCGGATCAAGTGGTGTTTAACGATGGGGAAAAAGGCGGTTTGATCAACATCGAAAAACTGGCAGCCTATATTGACGGCATTGTGGAAAAATTCAATGGCCATACGCACACCTTTGCTAGTGGGGCCATTGAGGTTGAGGGATCGTCTACTAAACAGGCCAACGTGGCAGATATAAAATCTCTGGCTCCGGATTCCAAGGTGAAAAAGGTAGAATTAAAGGATTACGAAGACGCCAACGTTAAACACTGATACGCCATGACAGACATAAGACATACCGAAAAGGGCGACCTCGACTTGAGTACGGGCGACCTCCGCTATGCGACCTCCGACTATCAGCATCAGAAAGACCTCCTGCTTTCGGGAAAGGGACACTACAAGGAATACCCCGCCTTGGGCGTGGGCATCGAAGACTACCGCAACGAGACCGATCCGGAGGAACTGTTGCGCGCCATACGCCAGGAATTCGCCGCCGACGGCATGAAGGTGAGCAAGGTGGCGGTGGCCGCCGACGGAAACATAGAAACAGACGCATATTATGAAAACAGTTAAAGTACAACCCAACCAGAACGTCTTCGACCTGGCCGTGCAGCACTACGGAAACGTGGAGGCCGTGGATGAGATCCTGCTCCTCAATCCGGAGATAGGAAACGACCCGTTGGCGCTCAAGAACCTGGGCGTCGACACGGCCAAAGACAGGACATTCCGCCTGGATGCGGCGGTGAAGCCCGGCTCGACCCTGCGGATAGACGAGACGAGCACGTTGACGGAGACAAGGAACCTCAAGAAAATAACAAATGAAGTGACAACCTATCAAACAGAAAAATCATGGCAAGGAAAATAAAGGAAATAAAGAACGACATAGTGCGGGAGGTGAACAAGAACCTGCCGGCCTTGAAAACGGAAAGCGGCACCTCGGAGTGGGGGCTTTGGGCGCATATCTTCGCCACGGTGCAGCATTCGTTCGAGTTCGTGTTCGACCTTTTCCGCAAGGAAATGGACGAACTCACCGAAAAGATAACACCGGGCACGCTCCGATGGTATGCGGAGATGGCACGCCGTTTCCAGAACGGCGACACGCTGGTCTTTGACGAAAAGACCGCCATGCTCCACTATCCGAAGGAAGACGAATCCAAACGGATCATCGCGGCGGTGGCCGTCATGGAGGGAAGGGACGACGACGGCCGAAGCTGCCTGTTCATCAAGGTGGCCAAGAAAGAGAAGTACACGGAAAAGATACAGGCGCTCGGCGACAAAGAAAGGTACAACTTTGAACGCTACATGGAGGCGGTGAAGTTTGCCGGCGTGCAGATAAAGGTGAGTTCCACCAACGCCGACCGTATCCTCTATGAACTCTCCGTTTACCATGATCCGGCCGTATTCAAGGAGAGCATCGAGGCTGACATAAGGACGGTCTTGGATCGTTTCAGGAGCGAGATCGATTTCAACGGAGTCCTCTACCGTCAGAAATTCATCGATGCCGTCATGGGGGTGAACGGCGTGGTGACCTGCACCTTGGACAGGTTCATGCAGCATTGTGCGGCGGATGAAGAAGGCTTCTGGCAAGAAATCGGTACCCATACCGAACTGAAAGCCGGTTACTTCGACTATGCGGACGAAAACGGGGCGGAGAGCCTTGTCCACATGTATTCCATCAACCAACTGATAAACGACAACCGCCATGAACATTGACATACGTAACCTCGTCTTTCAACTCACCCCGCCGCACAAGCGGCTTCCTCTCCGCAACGCCTGGCTCGGGGCATTGGCCAGACCCTTTGTCGATCTGTGGGACTCGTTTGAATCCTGGCGGGACAATACCCGCATGATGGTGAACGTGAACAGTCAGAAAATGGTCTTGGAAGGCTATCTGCGAAAAAAATACGAGCGGGACATATCCATCAAGCTCGAGGAATATGACGACAGGCTGCTGGAGGTATCCAAGAACCCGGATGAGGGGGAGGAATCCATGCCGGAATTTTTCCCTAAAGGGGATCAAGCCCTCAAACCGGAAATTTCCCTGCAGGGTGAGCTCCGGGAACGATTCGAGGATGTGGACCTGATTGTCCATATCCCGGCCGACCTCGACGAAAACCTCATTTCGACCGAAATCGAAAGATACAAACAGGCGCAAGTGAAATATAAGATACGGAAAGACTAAGGAATCGAGTGCCGTGCCGGATCAAGCCGGCAGGCTTGGTCCGACACGGCAGGAACGAGGTGTCTTTTGCAAAAGAAATCCATATAAAACAAACAACAAACAAAAAACCAAAGAAAAGATGAAAGAGCATTTTCAAGATTA
>CAJTPR010000003.1 GCA_910578275.1 uncultured Bacteroidales bacterium
TCATGCGCCTCTTGTAATATTTCGTATCTTCGCGGAGACAAGCCGGCGTCAATCCTGATAATGCCTATCGGACAGGCGTCGGTGGAATCCGGCCCTCGTTTTCCGGGAACGGACTTGGCCGCCTCCCTGTTGCATTTCTGCCCGCAAAAGGTTACATTTGCTCCTTTGTAAGGAGCGGAAAAAAGCATGTACGCATATATAGAAGGCAAGTTGACGGAACAGAATCCTGCCTGTGTGACGGTGGACTGCGGGGGCGTCGGGTACGAGATCAACATATCCCTTCATACATATTCGCAAATCAAAGACAAGGAAACGGTCCGGTTGTGGGTGTATCAGGCGGTTCGGGAAGATGCCTTGCTGCTTTTCGGTTTTGCCGATAAGACGGAGAAGAATCTGTTTCTGCAACTCATATCTGTTTCGGGCGTCGGCGCCAATACGGCGAGGGTGATTCTTTCCACCTTGGGCCCGGAAACCACCGCCCGTGCCATTCTTGACGGAGACGTGAAGAAAGTGCAGTCGGTCAAAGGCATCGGTTTGAAGACCGCTCAGCGTATCATCGTCGATTTGCGCGACCGTTTGGCGAAGATGGATATTTCTTCCGCGGCCGTGTCGCTTTTGCCCCAATTCCGTCCCGAACGGGAAGAAGCGGTGGCCGCCTTGGTTACATTGGGGTTCGCACGTACCGCCGTGGAAAAGACGGTGGACGGACTTTTGGCGAAAGAACCCTCCCTGAACACGGAAAGCATGATAAAACAGGCCTTGCGAATGCTGTAAGACCATACTCATTGAACTATTTGATATGTTGAAGTATTGGTTCTACGGCATGTTGGCCATCGTGGCGACGTGGGTCTTGTCCGCGGGCGTGACGTTGTCGTACGCGCATACGCCCTACCGGCCGGCCGGTCCCGTTCCGCCTTCATGGGACGACATGCCGGAAGTTGCCGGTATGCTCCATGCTACCTTTCATGCGAACGGGGCGGAGATGGATTATCCGCAGATGTCCTATGCGGGGCAGGAATCGCAAATGCAGGACGACTCCTTGCGTTATCCCATTCCTCAGGCCGCTCCCGACGAAGACTTGCCCGAAGACAAGAGCCTTTACATCAAGTCGAACATTACCGAAGAGGCACAGTACGATCCCAAGTCGAACGAATACGTGCTTACGCGCAAGGTGGGCGACATGACGCTTTCGCGTCGTCACATGACGATGGACGAGTATGTGAAGTATACCAGCCAGAAGGCCGTGCGCGATTATTGGAAAAGCAAGGCTGACTATACGCCTACGACTTCTTCGGGGCTGAGCGGCCTGATTCCCGGACTCAACCTGGATTTCCTGGACGAGAAATTGGGCAAGGACCTGATCAAGTTCGATCTCAATGGATCCATAGGCCTTGAATTCGCGTTGGTGGGAACCCGTCGCGACGACCCGTCGCTGGATATCAAGCATCGGCGCACGTTCAACTTCGACTTCGCCTCCGACATCAACGTGAACCTGAACGCCACCATAGCCGACCGTCTCAAGTTCAACATCAGCCATAACACCGAGGCTCTTTTCCAGTTCGACAACAAGTTCAAACTCGAATACGAAGGCAAGGAAGACGAAATCGTCAAGAACATAAGTGCCGGTAATATCGATTTTCCGTTGAACACCACGTTGATAAGCGGTGTCCAGGAACTGTTCGGCATCAAGGCCCGTTTGCAGTTCGGCAAGACGTTCATCACGGGGGTATTTTCGGAACAGCGTTCGGAAAGCACCAACGTTCGTGTGGAAGGGGGTGCGCAAAGCACCGAGTTCGACATCAAGGTGGACGATTACGAGGAAAACAGGCACTTCTTCCTGGCGCAATATTTCCGTGACCATTATCACGAGGCGTTGGCCGACCTGCCGTTGCTCAACAGCCGGCTTAAGATCACAAAGATCGAAGTATGGGTGACCAATATCGGTTCGCCCGTGCAGAACAATCGAAACATTTTGGCCTTTACCGATTTGGGTGAAAACAACCCGATGGCTTCGAACGTTCACGGGAATCCTTTCGTGCGTTATCCCGACCAGGAAAGATCGAACGACCTTTTGCGCGTGTTCAACAAGAACAGCCTGCGCAACCTCAATACGGTGGGACAATTCCTTCAAGGACGGGGCTATACCAACGGTCGTGAGTTCGAAAAGGTGGAAAGCGCCCGGCGACTCGATGCGAGTGAGTACTCGTTCAATCCTTCCTTGGGTTTTATCACGCTCAACCAGACGCTCAACAGCGACCAGGTGCTGGCCGTGGCTTTTCAATACCAGATCGTGGGTGACACGGCGGTGTATCAGGTGGGCGAGTTTTCCGACCAAGGCATCAACGATCCGCAGGTGCTGGTGGTGAAATTGCTCAAGTCGTCGGTGCTCAATACGGAGATTCCGTTGTGGGACTTGATGATGAAGAACGTGTATTCGCTCAATACCTATCAGCTCAGTGGCGAGAACTTCCGTTTCAACATCATGTATTCGGGCAACGAGCGGGGTGTTCCCAGCGGCTATTTCACCGACGGTCCGCGAAGCGGCATCCCGTTGATACAGGTTTTCGGGCTGGACAATCTCGACACGCGGCAGAACCGCAATCCCGACGGATTGTTCGACTATCTGGACGGTGCGGCCACAGGCGCGGGTTACGTGCAAGGCGACAAGGGCTTGATTTACCTGCCTTGGCCCGAACCTTTCGGCAAGGACATGGTGCAGATGTTCGGAGGCGACAGCAATGCGGCCAGACCCTACCGCTACGACGAGTTGTACCGTAAGACCAAGACCGAGGCGCGGCAATACAGCGAGAAGAACAAATATACGTTCGTGGGCAGTTACAAGTCTTCGGGCGGCAGTGAAATAAGTTTGGGCGCCTATAATCTGCCCGAGGGTTCGGTGAAGGTCATGGCGGGCAACACGCCCTTGGTGGAGAATCAGGACTATACGGTGAATTATGCCTCCGGGATTGTCCAGATTATCAATCCGGGCGTGCTCAATTCGGGCGTGCCTATCGACATCAAGACGGAAAGCCGTTCCAACAGCTTGCTTACCAAGCGCATGATGGGCTTGCGCGTGGAACACTTCTTCGACGAACATTTCTATGTGGGGGGAACGATCATGAACCTGCGCCAAAGTTCGCTTACCCAGAAGGTGAACTATGGCGAGGAGCCCATATCCAATACGATCTACGGTTTTGACGCATCCTACGACAGGGAGAGCCGTTGGCTTACCAAGGCCGTCGATGCCATCTTGCCTTTCGAGGACAGCAAGGCTCCGTCCCGTATCAGCCTCTACGGGGAATTCGCCCATTTCCTGCCGGGACACTCGCGTGCCATCGGACGTTCGGGGACCACGTACATCGACGACTTCGAGAGCAGCAAGAGCACGATCAACCTCAAAGAACCGTATTCCTGGTATCTGGCCAGTACGCCGCAGAAGCAGGACGACTTGTTTCCCGAATCGGCAGACCAATATGCCACGACTACCATCACGGGCCGCAATCGCGCCAAGTTGGCCTGGTATACGGTCGATCCCATCTTTTACAGCAGCGCTCGTCCGAAGAACATCACCAAGGAAGACCTTTCAAACCATTACACGCGCCGGGTGTTGGTGAACGAGGTTTTCCCGGGACGTCAGCTTTCGTCGAACGAGGCCCAGACGCTAACCGTGCTCAATATGGCTTTCTACCCTTCCGAACGGGGACCGTACAACTATGATGTGACGGCCGTGCCCGGCGTGACGGCAGGGGTGAGCCGCCAGGACGGAAGCTTGCTCTCGCCCGAGACCCGTTGGGGCGGCATGATGCGCAAGGTTTCCAATACCGACTTCGAGGCGGCGAACGTGGAATATATCGAATTCTGGGTCATGGACCCCTTTATCGGCACGGACGGCAAGAACGGTAATCCGCGGCATTCGGGCGGCAAGCTCTATTTCAATCTCGGCGACATATCCGAAGACGTGCTTCGTGACGGCCGCAAGTCGTTCGAGCATGGATTGCCCACTTCCGCGGTCGTGGAGAACGTGGATGAAACCCAATGGGGCCGTGTTCCGTCGATCCAGGCCATCGTGAACAGTTTCGACAACAATCCCGCTTCGCGCAAGTTCCAGGACGTGGGGCTGGACGGGCTTTCGACAAACGACGAACGGGACTTCTTCCGTGAATTCCTTGCCGAAATGGGCAACTGGGTGGGGCAGAACTCCGAGGCGTACCGTAATATCTACGAGGATCCTTCCTCCGACAACTATCGTTATTTCCGTCGGGGCATCTGGGATACGGTGCAGCATTCGTCCAACAAGATAGCCGACCGTTACAAGTATTACAACAATCCCGACGGCAACTCGCCTTCCAACGAAGACAATCCTGAAAGTTATCCCACCCAGCAGACCAATTATCCAAACACGGAAGACATCAGCGGGGACAACACGCTCAACGAGGCCGAGAACTACTATCAATACGAGGTGGAACTCGATCCCGACCGCATGACGGTGGGCGAGGGATATATCACCGACGTTTACGAGGCCAGCGTGAAGTTGAGCAACAATACCACGGACAGGGTGAAGTGGTACCAGTTCAAGATTCCCGTCAAGGAACCCGACAAGGTGGTAGGGCAGATGCAAAACCTGCAATCGGTACGTTTCGTGCGTATGTTCATGAAGGGTTTCAAGGAGCCTGTCATCTTGCGTTTCGCTTCGTTGGACCTGGTCCGTTCCGATTGGCGCAAATACGACAACACGCTCTTGGAAAGCGGGGAAACGGTGCCGGGCGGGTCGCAGACCACGTTCGAGGTTTCGACGGTGAACGTGGAAGAAAACGGACAAAGGACGCCTATACGCTACGTGTTGCCTCCGGGTATCGAACGCATGCTCGATCCTTCCGACCAGAACAACGTGGAAATGAACGAACAGTCGTTGAGCCTCAAGGTGGGCAACCTGATGGACGGCGATGCGCGCGGCATCTACAAGAACACCTCCTACGACATGCGACAGTTCAAGAAGATGGAGATGTTCGTGCATATGGAGAAGGTGCATGAGATGGACAATGCCGTCGATGGCGACGTGCACCTGTTCGTGCGCATGGGGGCCGACAACAACGACAACTATTACGAATACGACATCCCCTTGAGTTATACCGAATGGGGACAGAGCGCCCGCGATCTGGTATGGCCCGAGGCAAACAAGGTGGAAATAGACCTGGGGGCGTTGGTGAAGGTGAAGGAAAGGCGCAACCGGATCATGCGCGAGCAAGGTTCGCTCTCCTATGCCGGCATCTATTCCGAACAGATAGGCAAGGCCACGTATTCGGTAAAGGGCACGCCTTCGATCAGCGCGGTGAAGACCATCGTGATCGGTTTGCGCAATCCTGCGCGCACGCGGCCGGGTGATGGCGACGACGGTCAGCCCAAGTCGGTGGAAGTTTGGATAAACGAGTTCAGCCTCAACGAGTTCAAGAAAGAGGGCGGGGTGGCGGCCACGGCACGTGCGCAGTTGAGCTTGGGCGACTTGGGCAGCATCTCGGTGGCGGGAGCCTACACGCAGGCCAATTTCGGCCAGATAGAACAGAAACTTACCGACCTTTCACAAAGCAATACCGGTTCTTACGATATTGCCGTCGATTTGGAAATGGGACGTTTCGTGCCGGAAAAGGCGGGCTTGCGTTTGCCGGTGCATTATGATTTGTCGTCCACCATCAGCAATCCCAAGTACAATCCGCTCGATCCCGACATAAAGACCAAGGACGAGCTCGGTACCTATACCGGCAAGCAGGAAAAGAAGGCGTTCAAGAAAGCCATCCAGGACTACACGATACGCCAGAACGTGAACTTGATGAATGTCCGCAAGGAACGTACCAACGCCGAGAAGCAACCTCAGTTCTGGGACATAGAGAACTTCAACGTCTCCTATGCCTATTCAAGTACCCGACACAGGGACGAGGACATGGAATTCGACAACCAGGTGATACACCGGGGAGGATTCGGCTACGATTATTCCACGGCTTCGCGTTTTTTCACCCCGCTGGGCAAGACCAAGATGGCCTCCAATCCTTGGGCGGCGATTCTTACCGACTTCAATGTCAATTATATTCCCAACATGTTCTCGTTCAACATGGAACTGGAAAGGGAGTATTCCGAAAGCAAGATGCGCAACAAGAATGCCGAATGGGACATCATCATGCCTTCCACGACCTACAAGCGCTTCGATTGGAGCCGTAACTACAATTTCCGCTACGATCTTACCAAGTCGATAAGCATCAATTATTCGGCAAACGCCAACAGTTACCTGCGCGAGCCTCCGGGACGGATCAATACGGCCAGCCGTCGCGATTCGGTGTGGAGCAGTTTCATCAAGGGCGGTAGCATGACCAACTACGACCAGAACCTCGGTCTGACCTATACGTTGCCCATCAATAAGATACCTGTTCTCGACTGGGTGGAAGGAAGTGCGGCCTATAACGCGCTTTACCGCTGGGAAGGCGGTTCGTTGGCCACGCAGGAAAGGTTGGGCAACGTCATTTCCAACTCGATGGACGTTTCGGCCAACGGGTCGGTCAACTTGGTGGGCTTGTACAACAAGATTCCGTTCCTCAAGAAGATCAACGACGGCAACCGCAGGACCCGGCGCGGTGGCAGGAGCAACACGATCATGACGCGTGCCAACCAGAAAGAAGACGAACCTGAGGAAAAGAGTGCCTGGAAGACCCTCTACAAGGGTGCGCTTCGTTTCCTGATGATGATCCGTGACGCCAATATCAATTACAGTCGCAACGAAGGTACGTCCTTGCCCGGATTCATGCCCGAGCCCGACTTGTTCGGTGTAAACTTCGGCAAGGATGCTCCCGGGGCGGGATTCGCGTTGTTCGGGTCTCAGGCAGACATCCGCCGTCGGGCGGCCCGCAACGGTTGGCTTTCCACCGACAGCCTCATGACCACGCCCTATCACAAGCAGTTTACCGAAAGTGTCACGGCGCAGGTTTCCGTGGAACCTTTCACGGATTTCCGGATCACGGTCAATTTCGGATACAACAAGGTGGAAAACAAGTCGTCGTATTATACATACAACAGCATTCTCGACGACTTTGCCGAGACCAATCCCGTCGTCAACGGAAGTTACAACGTGACCAACGTGATGATAGGGACGGCTTTCAGCAAGTTCGACAAGAAATATTTCGACAAGACCTACCAGAAGTTCCTCGACAACCGTATCGTCATTGCCGAGCGTCTGGCGCAAGACAATGCCGCTCCCGGATACGATCCGCACGTTTACCGCTACGATACGGCCGCGCGGCGCAATTATCCGCAGGGTTACATGTCGAACAATCAGGACGTCATGATTCCCGCCTTGATTGCCGCCTATACGGGATGCGATCCGTACAAGGTTTCGCTTTCGGCGATGGACAAGTTCCCGTTGCCCAACTGGTCGCTCACTTATTCGGGCTTGACCAAGATAAAGGGCGTGCGCAAGGTGTTCAAGAATTTTTCCATTTCCCATGCCTATTCGTCGTCCTACACCGTGGGTTCCTATACCAACAACCTGTTGTACAAGGATGCGCAGGACTTTGTGGAAAACATCGACGAGGCGGGGAACTTCCGTTCACGTTACATCATGGACGGAATCGTGTTGAGCGAACAGTTCTCGCCTCTGATCAAGATCAACATGACGTTCATCAACGACCTTTCGCTCAATTTCGAATATCGTCAGAGCCGTCAGATAGGATTGAGTTTCGTCAACAACCAGATTACCGAATCGCGTACCAAGGAATGGATCGTGGGAGCGGGCTATCGTATCAAGAACGTGGGATTCAAGGTGAATTCGGGCGGGGCGGGCAAGCGTCGCATCAGCAGCGACATCGTGCTCAGGGCCGACTTCAGCATCCGCGACAACATCCGGCTTTTGCGCAAGATAGACCAGCAGATCAACACGCCTTCCGAGGGTGCCGTCATCACGTCGATCAACGTCTATGCCGAATACGAGATCACGCGCCAGTTGTCGGCCCGCGTGTTCTACGACATGACGCTCAACAAGCCCTATATCGCCAACCAGTTCTACAGCAGCAACGGCAGGGGCGGCATAAGCCTGACCTATAAGTTCACGCAGTGAGAGTGAAACGGGGAATGTCGTTGGCGATTTGGCAAAAAAAACTTAATTTTACGACTTGTTGAATTACGAAAAGGTCAAACAATTAAACAAAGCAAGAATATGAACTTTCCTGAAAACCTCAAGTACACCGAAGATCACGAATGGATCAAGGTAGAAGGCGAAACGGCCTTGGTGGGTATTACCGATTACGCCCAGAAAGAATTGGGCGACATCGTTTTCGTGGATGTCACCACCGAAGGCGAAACCTTGGAGGCCGGTGAGGCTTTCGGCAACATCGAAGCCGTCAAGACCGTATCCGAACTCATGCTTCCTGCCGCCGGAGAGATACTTGAACTCAATCCTGCATTGGCCGACGATCCCGCCTTGGTAAACAAGGATCCTTACGGACAAGGTTGGATCATCAAGGTGAAGCTGTCCGATGCCGCCGCCGTGGCCTCGTTGATGGACGCCGCAAGTTACAAGGCCAAAATCGGCGCGTAATTTATTTGACAAGCAGCAGGTCGAGCCTTTCTATGCAAATAGGGAGGCTCGACTTTTATAAAAGGGTGGAATCCGGACGGAATTCCGGAGGTTCCGGGATGCCGCCGTGTTTCTTTGAAAAAACGACAGGACATGTCTTTGAATTGTGGAATCGTGGGCTTGCCCAATGTGGGAAAATCGACCTTGTTCAATTGTTTGAGCAATGCCAAGGCGCAGGCGGCCAATTTTCCGTTCTGTACCATCGAGCCCAACGTGGGCGTGATTACCGTTCCTGATGAACGGCTCCACGTATTGGTGGAAATCGATAATCCCAAGAAAGTGATTCCGGCAACGATGGAAATCGTCGATATCGCCGGTTTGGTGAAAGGAGCCAGCAAAGGCGAAGGCTTGGGCAACAAATTTTTGGCGAACATCCGGGAAACGGACGCCATCATCCATGTGTTGCGTTGCTTTGACGATCCGAACGTCACCCATGTGGACGGCAGCGTCGATCCGGTCCGCGACAAGGAGATCATCGACGCCGAATTGCAACTCAAGGACCTTGAGACGATAGAAAACCGTATCGGCAAGGTGGAGAAGCAGGCGCAGAGCGGAGGCGACAAGACCGCCAAGCGCATGCTGGGCATCTTGCAGAAATACAAGGAAACGCTCAATCAGGGGTTGAGCGCGCGTACGGTAAGCTGGGAGAGCAAGGACGACCAGAAACTGGCACAGGAGTTGTTCCTGTTGACCAACAAGCCGGTGTTGTATGTCTGCAACGTGGACGAATCTTCCGCCAAGGAAGGCAATGCCTACGTGGAAGCGGTGCGTCAGGCGATCGCGGACGAAAACGCGCAGTTGCTGGTGGTGGCGGCTAAGACAGAGAGCGAAATCGCCGAATTCGAGACCTACGAGGAAAGGCAGTTGTTCTTGCAGGAACTGGGGCTGGAAGAATCGGGCGTGAACCGTCTGATAAAGGCTTCGTATGCCTTGCTGAACTTGCAGACTTATTTCACGACGGGACCTGATGAAAGCCGCGCCTGGACATTCGTCAGGGGAACCAAGGCCCCGCAGGCGGCGGGCATCATCCATACCGACTTTGAAAAAGGCTTTATCCGTGCCGAAGTGATCAAATACGACGATTACGTGAAATACCGTACCGAGGCTGCCTGCAAGGAAGCCGGCAAGTTGGGCGTGGAAGGCAAGGAGTATGTTGTTCAGGACGGAGATATACTGCATTTCCGTTTTAATGTGTGATTGAACGAATTCCCGTGCGAACATGGAATCCCGCTTTTCCCGTTTTTCGAGGGTTTGTGTTTTTTCGATAGGAATCCTTTGGGCGTTCCAGGCGACCTTGTCCGCACAGGATGTGTTCACGCTTTCGGGAAAAATCCAGGACAAGAAGACTTCGCAGGCCTTGCCCGACGTGGCTGTCTGGGTGGAACCCGCCGGAAAGGGCACCACCTCGGAACAGGATGGGCGTTACCGGTTGCGGCTGGCTCCCGGGACGTACACGATGAAAGTGAGCAGTCTCGGCTACGGTGTGATCAGTCGAAACGTGGAAATCAAGAACAAGGACGTCGTCGAGAATTTCTTTGTCGAGCCTGACGCGGTTCAACTGGAAAGCGTGGAGATACGCGGTAGCCGCGCCGTGCAGGCCTCGCGCAACACCATCGGGATGAATACCTTCACCTCTGAAATGGTGCAGCGCATTCCCGCCCTTCTGGGCGAGGCCGACATCATCAAGGCCGTACAGATGCTTCCGGGCGTGCTCATGGCCTCCGAAAGCAGTTCCGGCTTCAGCGTGCGCGGAGGCGGGCTTGACCAGAACGCCATTCTTTTGGATCGCACGCTTATCTACAATCCCACGCATACCTGCGGGTTCTTTTCGGTATTCAACAACGACGTCATTGGCGGCGCGGAAGTCTATAAGGGCGATATTCCCATCGCCTACGGGGGACGTTTGTCTTCGGTAGTGGATGTTTCCATGCGCGACGGCAATTTCAACGACTATCACGTGGAGGGCGGCGTGGGGTTGCTTTTGGCCAAACTCACGGTAGATGGTCCTATTTGGAAAGACCATACTTCTTTCTTGGTTTCAGGACGGAGCACTTATTTCGATGCCTTTCTTCCTTTGATCGGCATGAAAGGTACCAAGTTGGGCTTTTACGATGTGAACACCCGCATCGTGCACAAGTTTGCCAACAACAAGGACAAGATTTCCCTTTCGGGCTACATGGGGCAAGACCGTTTCGGCATGACTTCCGATGACAATGCGAAGATGGGCCTTGATTTCGGCAACAAGATGCTCGCGCTTACCTATACGCATCTTTTCTCCAACCGTCTGGCCGTGAATGCGACGGTGAACCTGAGCGATTACATAAGCGATGTGGGTATGGACGCCGACGGCTACGACTTTTCCTGGAAAAGCCGCATAACCGACTACGGCGGTCAGGTGGACGGGGTTTTCACGCCCGGGAACCATGATGTCCGGTTCGGATTCCTGCTAAGATACCATACTTGTCAGCCGGGCGAGTTGAAACTGCACATGAGCGAAAGCATGGGTTTTCTGGATTCGGCCCATCGCATAGCCTTCAACCAAGACAAGATGCACAGCTTGGAGAGTGCCCTCTATGCGGGCAACAGCCAGACCATCGGCAAGCATTTGTCCATCAAGTACGGCTTGCGGTTCAGCACTTTTTCGAACCGGGGAAGGGATTCGGTTTCCAAGTTCGACAAGGATTATCAACGTGTGGAGCGGATTTATGAAGGCAAGAGGAACCTGTACCATACTTGGTACGGATTGGAGCCGAGAGTGGGTGTGGCATGGCGTTTCAAGCATGACATCAGCCTCAAGTTGAACTACACGCGCACCATCCAGTACATGCAGCTGGCCACTAATTCCAATTCGGGCAATCCCATGGATATATGGTTTCCCGCCAATCCTTTCGTCAAGCCGCAGACGGCCGACATGATCGCCCTCGGGGTCAGTGCCGGATGGGGCAAGTCGGAATGGGAGATTTCGGTGGAGGGATACTACAAGTTCATGCACAACGTCATAGATTTCAAGGATCATTCCAATGTGCTGCTCAATAGCGACCTTTACGGCGAATTGCGCATGGGCAGGGGCTGGGCTTACGGGCTGGAGGTGTATTTGCAGCGCAAGAAAGGCATGGTGTATGGTTCGTTGAGCTATACTTGGTCGCGTTCCATGCGCGTCATCGACCAGGTGAACGAGGGCGAGGCCTATCCTTCTCCGCAAGACAGGCCGCATGCGGTGAACCTGTTGCTCAACGTCGATCCCCATCCGCGTCATTCGGTTTCGTTCAATTGGGTTTTTTATTCGGGCCAGCCAGCCACGTATCCTGTCGGGAAGGCGGTCATAGACGGTAATTTCGTGCCTGTTTACGGGAAACGTAATTCCGACCGCTTGGAAGACTATCATCGTCTGGACGTTTCGTATGTGTTCAAGTCGAAGCCGAATACGGGAAAACGTTTCAGCTGGAGCCTTTCGGCGGGTGTCTATAACGCCTATGCCCGCAAGAACCCTTGGACGGTTTCGTTCAAGCAGGACGATGACAATCCCGATATCGCTTACGCGGAAAAGATTTACCTTTTTTCGGCGGTTCCGTTCGTGAGTTTCAATTTCAGATGGTAGCAAGAAATATGGAAACAAAAACGATTCGCGCGCTATTTCCATTCCTTGCCTGTTTGCTATTCCTGGCAGCCTGCAAGGAGAAGATAGACCTGAAACTTTCTTCGTCGCAGGTACGGTTGGTGGTGGACGCGCGTTTTACCAACGATACCACGACGCATGTGGTCAAATTGAGCCGCACTTGCGACTATTTCGATCCCCGGACGGACAGTCTGGGCGTGACGGGCGCGGAGGTCTATGTTACCGATCAGGACGGCACGCGTTTCGATTTCCTGCCCCTCGACACTATGCCGGGCTGGTATGTCTCGGCGCCGGACGTTTACGGTACGATGGGAAGAACTTATCATTTGCATGTCTGGGTGGACTTCGACGGGGACGGCGCGCGTGAATATTACGAGGCGCAAAGCCCGATGCCCTATATGCCGCCCATCGATTCGGCCAAAGCGGTGTACGGATACCCGCTGCCGCCTTTCGGTTGGGGCAAGTATCTGGGTTGGAACCTGCTCATTTATGCGCAGGATCCGCCTACCAAGGAATACTACGGGTTCAGTTATGCGGTGAACGGCAAGGTGTATGAAGACAGCATCGACAATATTTTCCTGTTTCCTGATGATTTTTCGGCAGGGCTTTACTTGAGAGGGGTATCGATGTATTTCTTTCCCGAACCTGTCGATGAAATACGGGATTTGCTCAAGGTGGTGGTGAAAGAGGGCGATGTATTGACGCTCATCGGATACAGTTTTACCAAAGGATACAACGACTACATAGGTCAGGTACGCGACGCCTTGTCGTCGAACATACCTGTTTTCAGCGCCGCGCCGTCCAACATACGAGGCAATGTGAGCAACGACGCTTTCGGATATTTCGCCGTCTATGCGGTGGGCAAGGCTTCTTGTTTGGCAGGCAAGCCCGGATTAAAGACGGCGGAACCTTAAGAAACCCGGATATGGCCACATCGGAAACCGGAGCGATGACGCTCCGCTTCAATTACGACAACGTCTTTTACAGTTTTTACTACGACGGCCAAGGGGCTTGCGTGCATCGTTCCCGTGAATATGCGCTGAACTACGTCTATTCGGGCCAGATGGTGCTCGACAACGGCCAAGAGGAAATCCGTATAGGCAAGGGCGAATGCGTCTTCATTCCCCGCGACCATCATATCACGATGTACAAACGTCCGTTCGAGGGCGAACGGTATTGCGGTATCTTCCTGATGTTCACACGTCAGTTCTTGCGTGAGATTTACGGAAAACTGGACTTGCCGCGCGGTGTGGATCCTGCCACGGGGAAACTTGATGCAGGCGTCATGAAACTTCCGCACACGGCCGAATTGGCCAGCCTTTTCACTTCGATGACTCCTTATTTCGATCCGGACGTGAAACCGCAGGGCGACTTCATGCGCTTGAAGATGCAGGAAGGCCTGTTGGCGCTCCTGCATATCGATGAGCGGTTCGTTCCTGCCTTGTTCGATTTCAACGAACCTTGGAAAATCGACATATTGGATTTCATGGACAAGAACTACATGTACGAGTTTTCCATGGAAGACATGGCGCATTACACAGGACGCAGCCTGGCCACATTCAAACGGGATTTCAAGAAGATAAGCGACCTCACGCCTGAGAAATGGCTTATACGCAAGCGGCTTGACGTGGCTTACGCGAAAATGAAGGAGGGCGGCAAGAAGGTCGTGGACGTTTATGCCGAAGTGGGATTCAAGAATCCCTCGCATTTCTCGACGGCGTTCAAGAAACGCTACGGTGTCCCGCCGACCTCGATGCTTTCGTAAGATAGGGCACCACGTAAGGAGAGCCGGGGCTTTCTCCCGGTTTGGCCGTTCTTTCCGACGAGATGGGACGTGCGGACGGCGGTTGGTCAAGTTCGGCAAGGTTTTCTCGCGGATCGTTTCATGGGAAAAGGGATATGGCATTCGACGGTCATTGAACTTTTGGGAAAGTATTTTTGAGCCTCACGGAAATGTCTGGCCGGGAGTTTCATTCTAATTTTGTGCCCTGCATCTGGATCGATGCCCTTGTTCAGGGGCGGGAAAACAGGTGTTTCATCAAAAAAAATCTGCCATGAAAAAAGTATTGGTCATTTCCTCCAGCCTGCGGGCCGGGAGCAATTCGGAAGCATTGGCCGACGCGTTCGCGCGTGGTGCGGCCGAATCAGGGCACGACGTGGAAAAACTCACGCTCAGAGACAAGGAAATCCGGTTTTGCAAGGGATGTCTTGCCTGTCAGCAAACCCGTCGTTGCGTCATTGCCGACGATGCTCCTGCCATCGTGTCCAAGATGCACGATGCCGATGTCATCGCCTTCGCTTCGCCTATTTATTACTATGAGATGTGCGGCCAGCTCAAGACGTTGCTCGACCGTGCCAATCCGCTTTACGCCTCCGACTACCGTTTTCGCGACGTTTATGTTCTTACCAGCGCCGCCGAAGACCGGGACCATGTTCCCGACCGTGCCGTTTCAGGTCTGACGGGTTGGATAGATTGTTTCGGGAAGGCGCGTCTTGCCGGTTCCCTGTTCGCCGGCGGCGTAACCGCCCCGGGCGAGATAAGAGGCCATGCGGCCTTGCATGCCGCCCATGAGGCTGGAAAATCTTGTTGACGGGGTAACGATAAAGAAAATCACGATGAAAAAGATCATTTCGGCTTCGACATTCGGAATAATATTGACATTACAGGCCATGACACAACAACCTATCAGCCAGACTGCGGGGCGCCTGCAGCTGGGTGCGTTCGCTCCCGAGTTCGCCCGTCTCAACGACGACATGCTTTTCGGGCAAATCTGGAACCGTCCAGGTCTTAGTCCGCACGACAGGAGCATGGTGACCATCGCCACGTTGGTGGGCAAGGGCGTCGTCGATGCTTCGCTTGCCCATCATTTGCAATTCGCCAAAAGCAATGGCGTGACCCGTACCGAGATTTCGGAAATGCTCACGCATATCGCCTTTTACGCCGGATGGCCCGATGCCTGGGGCGCGTTCCGCCTGGCCAAGGACGTTTGGGCCGATGAGGTGGAAGAAACGGATGCCAAGGCGGCTTTTCAACGTCAGATGGTCTTCCCCGTCGGCGCTCCCAATACCGAATACGCCCGGTATTTTACAGGTGACAGCTACTTGGCACGCGTAAGTACCGGACAGATTCCCTTTTCCAACGTGACGTTTGAGCCGCGTTGTCGCAACCACTGGCACATGCACCGTGCCCTCCGGGGCGGAGGGCAGATGCTGGTCTGCGTGGCCGGTCGCGGTTGGTATCAGGAGGAAGGAAAGCCTGCCGTGCGGATGTTGCCTGGCGATGTGGTACATGTGCCGGCCAATGTGAAACATTGGCATGGAGCCGCCGCCGACAGTTGGTTCGCCCATTTGTCCTTTGAGTTGCCGGGCACGAAAACGTCCGTCGAATGGTTCGATCCGGTAACGGATACGGAGTACGACGCGCTTCAAACCGTAAAATGAAAAAAGAGCAATGAATACATTCAAAATCGTGCCGTTTCTTGCCGCCTTGCTGCTGTCTGCTTGCACGGCTGCGGGAACGGATTCCAAAACAAGCAAAGACATGGATACGTTTGACCTGACCCGGGAATGGGACAAGACTTTCCCCGAAAGCGAAAAGGTGAAGCACCGCAAGGTGACTTTCAGGAACCGTTACGGCATCACGTTGGTTGCCGATTTGTACGAACCTGTCACGGCCAAGGGCAAGTTGCCCGCCATCGCCGTCAGCGGGCCGTTCGGCGCGGTCAAGGAACAGGCTTCGGGCCTGTACGCGCAGACGTTGGCCGAGCGTGGCTTCCTCACGTTGGCCTTTGACCCTTCGTTTACCGGCGAAAGCGGCGGAGAACCGCGTTACGTGGCCTCGCCCGACATCAACACCGAGGATTTCAGCGCGGCGGTGGACTATCTTTCCTCCCTGTCCGGAGTGGACGCGGAACGTATCGGCATCGTGGGCATTTGCGGCTGGGGCGGATTCGCCATCAATGCGGCCGCTCTCGACACGCGTGTGAAGGCTACGGTTGCTTCCACGATGTACGACATGACCCGCGTCACGGCCCAAGGCTATTTCGATGTCATGGATGCCGATGCCCGTCATGAATTACGCAAGCGGCTCAACGCGCAACGTGGTGAGGACTTCAGGAAAGGTACGTACGCCTTGGCGGGCGGCGTGATAGACCCGCTTCCCGACGACGCGCCGCAGTTCGTCAAGGATTATCACGCCTATTACAAGACCTCGCGCGGTTATCATGCCCGTTCGCTCAATTCGAACAAGGGGTGGAACCAGACTTCGGCCTTGGCGTTCCTGAATGCGCCCATTCTCGCTTACGCCGGTGAAATCCGCAGTGCCGTGCTCGTCGTTCACGGACAAAAGGCGCACTCCCGCTATTTCGGCGAAGACGCGTTCAAGAAACTGAAAGGCGACAACAAGGAACTGTTCATCGTTCCCGACGCGAGCCATGTGGACTTGTACGACAATCTGGAAAAAATCCCATTCGACAAGATAGCGGCCTTTTTTCTGGAGAACCTAAAGTAGCCGCAAGGAAAGTATCGGATCAGGGACGTCGTCGCATGCGATGTCCCTGATTTTTTCAGAACCAATATCCGATATGTAGGAATACATTGAAATTGTGTATATTGGAAGTTTGAAAGCTGAGTCCGACGGGGCCGATGGGCGTATTATAAGAGAGGCCGATGTTGCCACCGTAAATCAGATTGTCGTATTCATGGACGAATTCGGCCAGTTCGTAATCGGCTTTTCCCACTGCGCCGCGCACATGGAAGTAAAGGTTCTTGAGAATCATTACTTGTGTGGCAAGTCGCAGGTTCACTATCTGATAGCCGCTTGATTGTCCCGGGAGCACGCCCGGCATCATCGTGGTGTAAACGGCATTCAGATCCGCACAGCCGCCTTGGAAAAACTGGTGTTGTATGGGAATGATCGCGCGGCTCTTGATCGGAATCATGCCGATCGTGAATCCGGGGTAGATGCTTACGCGTCTGCCAGCCGGAATGGCGAAATCGGCTTTCCAGTAAAGGCTAAGGAAGTGCGACGCTGATTTGCCCCCGCCTGTGGAGGGATTGCCCAGCAAGACAGGCAGGGTGGCGTCGAACGTCATGAAGAAACCTCTTGTCGGATAGAATTTCTTGTCGTAGTTGTTATGCCTGTAATACAGGTAGGGATAGATATGATGGTTGTCGAATATGTCATGCCGGTTGATGCCTTTGTCGTTGGAAAGCCTCATTTGATTGTCGGCGAATTCATAGGCCACGCCTATGCCCAGGATGTCGGTCTTCCAGGCGGATTGTCCGTATAACTTGGCCCTGTAACGGTTGGTTCGCATGTCCGAGGAAGGTTTCTTCCTGTTTTCGAAATCCCGGTACAGGTATGTCCGGAAATTGTGGAAATCGAGGCCGACGCCGAGCGTGGGGAGCCAGACGGAATAGCTGTTTTTCTTGCTTCGCCATTTGGGTGTGAAGCGGAAGTCCGTGGAAATGACGGGCATCTTTGACAGTTCCAAATCCAGCGTGACCACCGAGTTACGTATGCCGAAGTTTTGAAACTCCACGCCGGCCAGCAGTCCGGCCATGCGCACGTTGTCGTAGCGCACGCCCAATTTGAAGGTGTTCGAAGGTGCTTCCTCCACATGGATGGCCAGGACCGTGGCTTCCGGATCGTTTTCGTCCACCTTGAATTCATAGGAAACGGTCTTGAATTCGCTCAATCCGTAGAGACGGTCGATACCCTTGGTAATCGTGGACAATTTGACTTTTTTTTCCGCCTCCACCTGGAGGAACTGGTCTATATAGGCACTGTTGAACTTCTGCAGTCCCGTATATTCGATGCGGGAGACATATACTTCCTCGGGGGGAAGATAGGGGAGTTTCTCCTTGGGGGCGTCCGGCGCGTAATTCGCCAGGTTTTCCGCGACGGCTTTCAATTGCGCGTAGACGAGCGGGTCGCGTGCGGCTTGTTCGCCCCTTGCCAGGATGGAATCGGCTTTGATGAACGACGCCGTGCTGAAACCTTTCATGTCGGGCTTGATGAATACATGGCAATTGTTGCGGTTGTTCATCACGCGCATCTTGGACCCCATGAAGATGACTTCTTCCAGCACGTCCATGAAATTGTTCACGTGTGCCACTCCGGCGTAAGAGAAACCTACGTCCACCCCGATGATTATATCTTTTCCGGCATCCAGTTTCTCCTGCATCTTGTCTACGGGAAAGTTGTTGAGGACTCCGCCGTCCACCAGCAGCATGCTGTCTATTTTCACGGGGGTGAAGACGCTGGGAATGGACATGGAGGCCCGCATGGCCATGGCCAGGTTCCCGCTGTCGAGATAGGCCGGTTGTCCGTTTACCAGATTGGCCGCCACGCAGAAGAAGGGAATGTTGAAATCCTTGAAACTCCCGTACCGGTAGGCCCGCGAAGTGAGCGTGTAGAAAAGATTGCTGATGTGTTGTCCTTTGAGCAAGCCTATGGGAACGAAAGCCGCGCTTTCGTCTTTCATGTTCCAAGGCAGATGCAGGATATAATTGGTCTTGTTCGTATAGAACATGTCCTGCCAGTCGGGCGCGTCGCTAAGCAGTTTGACCCAGTCGGCCGCCCGCAGGATGGAATCCAGTTCATGTGCCGTGTAACCGTAGGCGTACAGGCCGCCGATGATGGCTCCCATGCTGGTTCCGGCTATGTAGTCGACGGGAATATCCAGTTCTTCCAATACTTTCAGCACGCCTACGTGGGCCATGCCTTTCGCCCCGCCGCCGCTTAATACCACGCCTACACGCGGGCGCGTACCTTTTTCCCCGGCCAGGACACGGCTTCCCCGATTCGTGTCGCCGATGGCGGGAATCGATTGCCCCGCATAGCCCCCTTGCGCCCGGGAATCGGGTATGGAGAGCCACAATAGGGTGAAAACCATAAAAATAGGGAAGGCGTGTCTCATCAAGACAAAGTTATAAAAAAGCGAAAGATATAAAAAGAGGTTGCCCGGAAACGGATGTTCGTACCGTCTTCGGACAACCTCTTTCAAATGGCTTGCGGAAAACTTGCCTCGGCCGGGGAGGATCAGGCCTTGAGGAACTTGAAGTCCTTGCCCAGATAGTATGCCGAGTCGCCCAGGTTCTCCTCGATGCGGAGCAATTGGTTGTATTTGGCGATACGTTCCGAACGGCAAGCCGAACCGGTCTTGATAAGTCCGGTGTTCATGGCTACGGCCAAGTCGGCGATCGTCGTGTCTTCGGTTTCTCCCGAACGGTGGCTCATCACGGCCGTGTAGCCGCTGCGGTAGGCCATGTTCACGGCATTGATGGTTTCGGTGAGCGAACCGATCTGGTTCACCTTCACCAGGATCGAATTGGCCACGCCTTTTTCGATGCCCGTCTTCAGACGTTCGGTGTTGGTCACGAACAAGTCGTCGCCCACCAACTGGCACTTGGCCCCGATGCGTTCGGTAAGCATCTTCCATCCATCCCAATCGTCTTCCGCCATACCGTCTTCTATCGAGATGATGGGGTAGCGTCTGGTCCAGTCGGCCCAGAAATCGGCCATTTGCGAGGAAGTGAGCTTTTCCCCCGAGGATTTGTGCAGGTGATATACTTTCTCTTCGGGCAAGTAGAATTCGGAAGAAGCAGGGTCGAGCGCGATGAAGATGTCTTCTCCCGGCTTGTATCCGGCTTGCTCTATGGCTTGGAGAATGACTTCCAAGGCTTCCTCGTTCGACTTGAGGTCGGGAGCGAAACCGCCCTCGTCGCCTACGCCGGTGGAAAGTCCCTTTTTCTTCAATACCGACTTGAGTGCATGGAACGTTTCCGCGCCCCAACGCAAGCCTTCGCTGAACGAGGATGCGCCGAAAGGCATGACCATGAATTCTTGAAAGTCCACGTTGCTGTCGGCGTGCGAACCTCCGTTGAGGATGTTCATCATCGGCACGGGCAGCGTACAGGCGTTCACGCCGCCGATGTAGTTATACAATTCCTGACCGCATTCCTGGGCGGCGGCACGGGCGCAGGCCAACGAAACACCGAGAATGGCGTTGGCGCCGAGCTTGCCTTTGTTGGGGGTTCCGTCCAGTTCGATCATGCGGTTGTCGAGGGCGATCTGGTCTTGGACCATCATGCCTTCCAGTTCCTTGGCGATAATGCTGTTGACGTTTTCAACGGCTTGCAACACGCCTTTTCCCAAGTAGGTCTTCTTGTCGCCGTCGCGTAATTCAACGGCCTCATGGACGCCCGTGGAGGCTCCCGAGGGAACACCGGCACGGCCGAAGGCTCCGGCTTGCGTAATGACTTCCACTTCCACCGTCGGATTTCCACGCGAATCGAGGATCTGACGGGCATGAATGCTTGCAATCTGACTCATAGCTTTAAAAATATTGTATGTTCTTTCAAATATGCCCGATGGGCGTTTTATCGTTGTTTTTCGCCGTTTCCGGCTATAAAAAAAGGGTAAAGATAATAATTCTTTCCCCTTTTTTATTGTCGAACGTTAACAAGACGGAAAAAGTCCGGCCTGTCGCGGCGAAACGGTCTTATTCGGCCGTTTCATTTTTCTCGGCTGCAGCAGGTTCCGCGGCGGGTTCGGCCGTTTCCTGGGCGGCGGTTTTCTTCTTGCCTCCGCGACGGGTGGTCTTCGCCTTCGATTCTTTCGGGTTCGTGGCGTTCGCGCTGAAATCCACCAATTCGATAAAGGCCATTTCGGCATTGTCGCCGATACGGTAGCCGGTCTTGAGAATGCGGGTATAACCGCCGTTGCGCTGGGCGATCTTTTGCGAGATTTCCCTGAACAATTCAGTCACGGCCTCCTTGTTTTGCAAGTAACTGAAAACCACACGACGCGAATGGGTCGTGTCTTCTTTCGACTTGGTGAGCAAGGGTTCGACGTAGCAACGCAAGGCTTTGGCCTTGGCCAAGGTGGTATTGATTTTCTTGTGCAAGATCAACGACGAAGCCATGTTCGCCAACATCTGACGCCTGTGGGCGTGCTTCCTGCTAAGTTTATTGAATTTCTTTCCGTGTCTCATTTTAAGGCTCCCCCTAATTATTCTTCGTCTTTATCTGTTTTATTCAATTTGTATTTGCCCACGTTCAAGCCGAATTCGAGGTTTTTCGACTTGACCAGGTTTTCAAGTTCGGTCAACGACTTCTTGCCGAAGTTGCGGAACTTGAGCAGGTCGGCCTTTTCAAACGACACCAATTCACCCAAGGTTTCCACTTCGGCGGCCTTGAGGCAGTTGAGCGCACGGACCGAAAGTTCCATTTCCGACAATTTGGTGTTGAGGAGTTGCCTCATGTGCAGGTCGTCTTCGTCGATGTCGTTCGAAACGGCAGGTTCGGCCTGTTCCAAGGCGATTTTTTCATCGGAGAAGAGCATGAAGTGCGAAATGAGAATCCTGGCCGCGTCTTTCAAGGCGTCTTTGGGTGAAACCGAACCGTCGGTAACGACCGTCAGGATCAACTTTTCATAGTCGGTCTTCTGTTCCACGCGGAAGTTCTCGGTTTCGTAGTGAACGTTCTTGATCGGCGTATAGATGGAGTCGATGGCGATGGTTCCGATGGGATCGGCCGAATTCTTGTTCTCTTCGGCGGGCACCCAGCCGCGACCCTTGTTGATCGTGATGTCCATGGTCAGCTTCACGCTGCTTTCCATGTGGCAGATTTCCAATTCGGGGTTCAGTACGGTAAAGCCGTTCAAGGCGTTGTTCAGATCACCGGCCTTGAACACTTCCTTGTTCGATACCACCAAGTGGATTTTTTCATGATCCACGCCCTTGATCTGTTGTTTGAAGCGGATTTGCTTCAAGTTCAACACGATATTGGTAAGGTCCTCGATCACGCCCTTGATCGAGGCGAACTCATGGTCGACGCCTTCGATACGGATAGACGTGATGGCGAACCCTTCCAAGGACGAAATCAAGATACGGCGCAGAGCATTTCCTATCGTAACCGCATAACCGGGCTCGAGCGGACGGAGTTCGAAGACACCCTTCTTGTCGTCCAAACTGAGCATGTTTACTTTATCCGGTTTCTGAAAAGCTAAAATTGCCATTAGTCTTTATGAATTTAATGTTATACCAAGGGAAAACAAACTCCGGGGCACAGTGCGAAAGCACCGCAAGCAGCCAAGGCTACTTGGAGTACAATTCCACGATGAGTTGTTCCTTGATGGTTTCGGGAATGTTTTCGCGTTCGGGATAGCTGAGGAATTTTCCGCACATCTGCTTGCCGTCCCATTCCAGCCAGTTGTATTGGTTGGTGCGACCTTCCAAAGCCGTGGAGATGACTTCCAACGACTTGGATTTTTCCCTTACTTCCACGATATCTCCCGGACGCAACTGGAAAGAGGGAATGTTCACCACGTGTCCGTTCACGACGATGTGGCGGTGTCCCACGAGCTGGCGGGCGGCGTTACGGGTAGGGGCGATGCCCAGACGGAACACCACGTTGTCCAGACGCGATTCCAGAAGTTGCAACAAGTTTTCACCGGTGATACCTTGCCTGCGCGAGGCTTGGGCGAAAATCTTGCGGAACTGACGTTCCAGGATACCGTAAGTATATTTTGCTTTCTGTTTTTCCTTCAACTGCACACCGTACTCGGAAAGCTTGCTGCGGCGTTTGTTTTGACCGTGCTGGCCGGGCGCGTAGTTCTTGCGTTCCAACACCTTGTCGGCTCCAAAGATAGGTTCTTGGAACTTCCTTGCAATCTTAGACTTAGGTCCAATATATCTTGCCATTTCTTGCTATGGTTTTATGTACGTGTACTCTAAAATTAAACTCTTCTTCTCTTGGGAGGCCGGCAACCATTGTGGGGCAGGGGCGTCACGTCGACGATTTCGGTCACTTCGATTCCTGCACCATGCAAGGTACGGATGGCCGACTCACGACCGGCTCCGGGACCCTTTACAAAAACCTTTACTTTACGCAATCCCAAGTCGTAGGCGACCTTGGCGCAATCGGTAGCGGCCATCTGGGCGGCATAAGGCGTGTTCTTCTTTGAACCCTTGAAACCCATTTTGCCGGCAGAGGCCCACGAAATTACCTGGCCCGCGTTGTTGGTGAGCGAGATGATCACATTGTTGAATGAAGCAAAGATGAACGCCTTGCCTTGGGGCTCAACCTTGACAATCTTCTTCTTTGCAGTCTTGGCGTTTTTACCGCCGTTAGCAACTTTTGCCATGTTTTATTTGAATGAATGATGTTTGTTCTAAAAACTTCCGCTATCAGGAAACAAGTCTTAGCCTTTGGGTGCCTTCTTCTTGTTGGCAACGGTCTTCTTGCGACCCTTGCGCGTACGGGCGTTGTTCTTGGTGCTTTGTCCGCGAAGAGGCAAACCGAGACGATGACGGATACCTCTGTAGCAACCGATATCCATCAAACGCTTGATGTTGGTCTGGACTTCCGAACGCAGGGCGCCTTCCACTTTCAGCTTGTCGCCGATATAGGTACGGATTTTCGCCAATTCGTCATCGTTCCATTCTTCCACCTTCTTGTCGAAAGAAATGCCCGAGTCGGCAAGGATCTTGCGAGCGGTGCTCCTTCCGATACCATAGATGTAGGTCAAGCCTACTTCCCCTCTTTTGTTCTTAGGTAAATCGATACCTGCAATACGTGCCATGTATTATTCCTGTTTTTAAATCAAAACTTAATTGCGTGCGTTATCAACCCTGGCGCATCTTATACTTGGGGTTCTTCTTATTGATCACGTAAACCACCCCTTTGCGTTTCACAATCTTGCATTCGGGCGATCTTTTCTTTGCTGACGGCTTTACTTTCATCGGTCTTCGTGTTATAAAGTTTGCTCAAAAATACTATTTATATCGGAATACGATACGCGCCTTGCTCAAATCGTAGGGCGACATCTCCAATTGGACCCTGTCGCCGGGAAGGATTTTGATGTAGTGCAATCGCATTTTGCCGGAAATATGGGCAATAACCGTATGCCCGTTTTCCAACTCTACCCGGAACATGGCATTACCCAACGATTCTAAAACCGTTCCGTCCTGTTGTATGGATTGTTGTTTTGCCATGTCCTATTTGTCCTTTAATATGTTTTCCACCTTCTCAAAACTCGACAATATCTCGTTTCCGTGTTCGGTTATCGTCAAGCTGTGTTCGAAATGTGCCGCCGGTTTGCCATCCAACGTGAAGATGCCCCAACCGTCCTTGGCCACGCCGATGTTGCGTTTGCCCAAGGTAATCATGGGCTCGATCGCAATCACCATGCCTTTTTTTAGCAGGCATCCGCTTCCGCGGCGACCATAGTTCAGCACATCCGGTTTCTCATGCATGTGGGCGCCTACGCCATGTCCGCAAAGCTCGCGGACCACTCCGTAGCCCTTCTCTTCCACATACGACTGGACCGCGTTTCCTATATCGCCGGTGCGGTTGCCGGCGCGGGCTTGTTCAATGCCCTTGTAAAGCGATGCTTTCGTGTCTTCCAACAACTGCCGGACGGAATCATCCACTTGTCCGACCATGAACGTGTAGGCGGAATCTCCGAAAAAACCGTCCTTTTCTATCACGCAGTCCACCGAAACGATGTCGCCCTCTTTCAGTTCGTATTCGGAGGGAAAGCCGTGGACCACTACCTGGTTGACCGAGATGCAGAGCGTGTAAGGAAAACCTTCATATCCCTTGCATGCCGGAATCCCGCCTTTGGCTCGGATGAAGTCTTCCGCCATCCGGTCCAATTCGAGGGTCTTTACACCAGGAGAGATCATCTTTGCCACTTCCGCCAAGGTGTCGCCCACCAAAAGCGCGCTGACGCGGATTTTCTCGATCTCTTGTTCGGTGTAAATGCGCGGGCTCATTCTTTTCAAAAAACTAAGCAATGCCGTACGCTCCGCCCGAACGCCCCTTGATGCGGCCCGACTTGGTCAAACCGTCGTAGTGGCGCATCAACAAGTGGCTTTCGATTTGCTGCAGGGTATCCAGAATGACGCCTACCATGATCAACAACGAAGTTCCGCCATAGAACTGGGCAAACTGCGTACTTACGCCGAAAAGCCTTACGATGGCGGGCAGGACGGCGACGAAAGCCAGGAAAATGGATCCGGGCAACGTGATGCGCGAAATCACCTCGTCGATGAATTCCATCGTCTTCTTGCCGGGTTTGATGCCGGGGATGAATCCGTTGTTGCGCTTCAAGTCATCGGCGATTTGCTGCGAATTCATCGTGATGGCGGTGTAAAAATAGGTGAAAGCGATAATCAGCAATGCGAATACCAAATTGTACCAGAAACTGTTGAAGTCCATGAACGCGCGCCAGAATCCGGAGTTCACCGCTTCGGGCGAAGCAAAGCCCGCGATCGTGACGGGAATGAACATCAACGCCTGGGCGAAGATGATGGGCATTACGCCGGCGGCGTTCACCTTCATGGGAAGGTATTGGCGTACTCCGCCGTATTGCTTGTTGCCTACGATGCGTTTGGCATATTGGACGGGAATCCTGCGCGTGCCCTGAACCAAGAGGATGCAGAGGAAAATCACCACGATGAGCACGACCAGTTCCACCAGGAACACGACCAGTCCGCCGCCTTGTTGTTCCAGACGCGAAACGAATTCGCCGAACAAGGCGAAAGGCAAGCGGGCGATGATACCGATCATGATGATGAGCGAAATACCGTTTCCGATTCCCTTGTCGGTAATCTTTTCACCCAGCCACATCACGAACAAGGTGCCTGCCGTGAGGATGATGCAGGAAGAAACCCAGAAGAACACGCCGGGATGGGTGCCGTTGAACGGGATGAACGCCGTGGCGGGCAATTGACCTACGAGATTGGTCAAGTAGGCCGGCGCCTGCATGGCGGTAACGACGATGGTCAGCCAACGGGTAATCTGGTTCATTTTCCTACGGCCGCTTTCCCCTTCCTTCTGTAATTTCTGGAAGTAGGGAATGGCCATACCGAACAACTGCACGATAATCGACGCGGAAATGTACGGCATGATACCCAATGCGAACACAGAGGCATTGGAGAACGCACCCCCCGAAAACATGTTCAACAAGCCGAGCAAACCATCGCTGGTCTGTTGTTGCAATGCTCCCAACTGGGAGGGATCAACCCCCGGCAGCACGATAAAAGAACCTACACGGTAAATCACGATGATTCCCAACGTATAGAGGATTCTCTTTCTGAGTTCCTCTATCTTGTAGATGTTCTTTATGGTTTCTATGAATCTTTTCATCAATTATCGTAATAAATATGGAAACTTCTAGGCTTGAGGCTTCTGGGCGGCGACCAAGTTGGCAGAACCGCCTTTGGCTTCGATGGCTTCCTTTGCCTTGGCCGAAAAGGCGTCGGCGGTGACCGTCAAGCTGGCGTTCAATTCGCCGCGGCCGAGGATCTTGACCTTGGCGCGTTTGGAAGCCAGACCGCAATTGATGAGTACCTGCAAATCGATTTCCTTGATACCCTTTTCAGTGGCGATCTTTTCCAACATGTCCAGATTGACAGCGGTGTATTCAACCCTGTTGATATTCTTGAAACCGAATTTGGGAACACGACGGTACAAAGGCATCTGGCCGCCTTCGAAACCTATCTTGCGGCTATAGCCCGAACGGGATTGCGCACCCTTGTGACCTCTGCCGGCAGTTTGTCCGTTGCCCGATCCGTAACCGCGTCCGCGACGCTTGTTGTTCCTTACAGAACCTTTGGCAGGAGCCAAAACTGATAAATCCATATCTGAAATTCTTTTCTCGCGTTTGTAATTAAATTCCCAGCCAAGGATTAGATTTCTTCAATCTTGATCAAGTGGCTGACTTTGGCGATCATACCTTCCACCTGGGGAGTGACCGTGGCTTCGGCTACTTTGCCGATGCGGCCCAACTTCAAGGATTCAAGGGTCCTCTTTTGTCTGAGAGGACGATCGATTCCGCTTTTGACTTGCGTTAACTTAACCTTCTTCATGGCGTTTTTCCTTTTCTTTGTTTGGGACTAGCCGTTAAAAACCTTGTCCAGGTCAATGCCTCTCAATTGGGCTACCGTGTAAGGATCGCGCAATTGGGAAAGGGCGTTGATCGTGGCCTTTACCACCGAGTGGGCGTTGGACGAACCTTTGGATTTGGCCAACACGTCGTGGATACCTACGCTTTCCAATACGGCACGCATGGCACCGCCGGCGATGACACCCGTACCGGGAGCCGCCGGTTTGAGGAATACGGAGGCGCCGCTGTATTTGCCGTATTGTTCATGGGGAATCGTTCCCTTGAGAACAGGCACCTTGATAAGGTTTTTCTTGGCATCGTCCAAGCCTTTCTGGACGGCGGCCTGTACTTCCTTGGCCTTGCCCAGGCCGTAGCCGACCACGCCGTTGCCGTTTCCGACCACCACGATGGCCGAAAAACTGAACGTACGACCACCTTTGGTTACTTTCGTAACACGGTTGATGGCGACCAGCTTGTCTTGGAACTCGATATCGCTCGATTTCACTCTCTTTACATTTGCGTCTGTCATAACCTTGTCTCCTTAGAATTTGAGGCCGGCTTCCCTGGCACCATCGGCCAAAGCCTTAACACGTCCGTGATACAAATATCCGTTGCGGTCGAAAACGACTTGGGAAATCCCCGCGCTTTTGGCGCGTTCAGCCAGGATTTTGCCCACTTCCACGGACCGCTCGCTCTTGGTTCCTTTTACGGCAAAGGATTTTTCCTTGGAGGAAGCCTGTACGAGGGTCTTTCCGTCATGGTCGTCGATAATCTGGGCGTAGATGTCCCGGTTGCTCCGGAACACGCTCAAACGAGGCATTTCCTTGCTGCCCGTGATTTTCTTGCGAATACGCATCTTGATGCGCATCCTTCTATATGTTTTTGTAATAGCCATCGTGCAAATATATTTAATAGTCCGCTATTTCTTGGCGCTGGCAGCCGATTTTCCGGCTTTTCTGCGCAGGATTTCATCTTGGAACTTGATACCCTTGCCTTTGTAAGGTTCAGGCTTACGGTAGGAGCGGATCTTGGCGCAAACCATACCCAGCAGTTCCTTGTCGTGGGATTCCAACGTAAGGGTAGGGTTCTTACCCTTTTCGGCCGTGGCCGTGGCTTTGATTTCCTTGGGCAATTCAAGGAACAAGTTGTGGGAAAAGCCCAAAGCCAAGTCGAGCAACTGGCCGTTTACCGTGGCCCTGTAACCGACCCCCACGATTTCCATCGTGGTCTTGAATCCTTCCGAAACACCCGTTACCATGTTGTTGATCAATGCCCTGTAAAGACCATGCAAGGCGCGATGGCGCTTCTGGTCGGTGGGACGTTCAACCAACACGCGGCTGTTTTCCGTATCTACTCGCACCGTGATGTCGGGATCTACCATACGGTTCAATTCGCCTTTGGGGCCTTTTACGGTTACCAAGTTGTTTCCGGCAACCGTTACCGTCACTCCCTTAGGAAGGGTTATAGGTGCTTTACCAATTCTTGACATTGTGTTTTGTTGTTTAGCTGATGAAACAAATAACTTCGCCGCCAACGTTTTCCTTGCGGGCTTCCTTGTCGGTCATCAGGCCTTTGGAAGTCGACATGATGGCGATGCCCAAGCCGTTCATCACGCGGGGAAGGTTTTCGGTATCGGCGTACTTGCGCAAGCCGGGCGTGCTGACACGGTCGATCCGGTGGATGGCCGGAGCCTTGGTGGCAGGATGATATTTCAAGGCGATCTTGAGCGTGGGTTTCACGCCTTCGTCCACCTTGTAGTTTACGATATAACCTTTTTCGAACAAAATGCGCGCGATGCCCGCCTTCATTTTCGAGGAAGGAACTTCGACCATTCTCTTCCTTGCCATATTGGCGTTTCTGATAACGGTCAAAAAGTCCGCGATGGAATCTGATATCATGGTTTCTCTCTTTTTTTAGTTAAGGAACTACCAGCTGGCTTTCTTTACACCGGGAATCAAACCTTGCAACGCCATTTCCCTGAAGTTGATACGCGAAATTCCGAACACGCGCATGTAACCCTTGGGGCGACCGGTAAGCTTGCAACGGTTGTGCAAACGAACGGGCGAAGCGTTCTTGGGTATCCTTTGCAGGGCGTCATAGTCGCCCGCTTTCTTGAGCTCGGCACGCTTCTGGGCATATTTAGCAACCATGCGTTCTCTCTTAAGCTCTCTGGCTTTCATTGATTCTTTTGCCATAGTGCGCTACTTGTTGTTTTGTTTTTGAAAAGGCATGCCAAACTCTCTTAACAAAGCGTATGCTTCCTTATCGTTGTTTGCGGTAGTCACAAAGGTAATGTCCATACCGCTGATTTTATTGATTTTGTCGATATTGATCTCGGGGAATATGATCTGTTCGGTAACACCGAAGGAAAAATTGCCCTTTCCGTCGAAACCCTTGTCGCTGATACCCCTGAAGTCGCGGATACGGGGGATGGCCACCGAAATGAGGCGATCGAGGAACTCGTACATGCGTTCACCACGTAAGGTGACCCTTACGCCGATGGGCATACCCTTGCGGACCTTGAAGTTCGAAATGTCCTTCTTCGATTTGGTGGCAACCGCGCGTTGACCGGTGATGGCCGTCATTTCTTCCACGCCGGCATCAATCAATTTCTTGTCGGCAACGGCGTTCCCGAGGCCCTGGTTCAAGCAAATCTTTACCAAGCGGGGAACTTGCATCACGCTCTTGTAACCGAATTCGTTTCTGAGATTCGGCACAATCGTCGTGTCGTATTTTTCTCTAAGTCTCGGCGAATAACTCATTACTTAATTACCTCCCCTGATTTTTTAGAATAGCGAACTAATTTATTGGTCTTCTCATCCAGCTTGCGGCCGATCCGGCTCGCGTTGCCCTTGCCATCGACCACCATCAGGTTGGAAATGTGGATTCCGGCTTCCATCTTGATGATGCCGCCCTGAGGATTCTTGGCGTTGGGCTTGGTGTGCTTGGATACCATGTTGATGCCTTCCACCTTGGCACGGAGTTTTTCCCGATCCACCATGAGCACCTTGCCCTGCATGCCCTTGTCGTCACCGGCCAATACCTTTACGGTATCTCCTTTTTTGATGTGTAATTTCATGGTCGTATTTCCTATTAAAGCACTTCAGGTGCCAGTGAAACAATTTTCATGAATTGCTTTTCACGCAACTCGCGGGCTACCGGTCCGAAAATACGGGTACCGCGCATTTCGTCGGACGCGTTAAGCAATACAACGGCATTGTCGTCGAAACGGATGTACGAGCCGTCGGCCCTGCGTACTTCCTTGGTCGTTCTTACGACAACAGCCTTCGATACGGTTCCTTTCTTAACATTGCCGGAGGGGAGCGCATCTTTGATGGCAACCACGATCTTGTCGCCCACACTCGCGTATCTTCTCTTGGTTCCACCCAAGACGCGAATGCAGAGTACCGACTTCGCCCCGCTGTTATCGGCAACACTAAGTCTAGTTTCTTGCTGTATCATAACTATTTAGCTCTTTCAATGATTTCAACTAATCTCCAACATTTGTCTTTGCTCAAAGGCCGGGTTTCCATAATGCGCACGGTATCGCCGATATTGCAAGTGTTCTCCTCGTCATGGGCCTTGAACTTGGTTGATTTCTTAACGAACTTGCCGTAAATGGGGTGTTTCGTTTTGCGCTCAACCAGAACGACGATGGTCTTTTGCATTTTATTGCTGACCACTACGCCGATTCTTTCTTTTCTAAGATTCCTTTCCATGTTTTCCTCTTTTGGGGCTATTTCGCCAATTCCCTGCGGCGCAATTCCGTCAGGATACGGGCAATGTTTTTCTTATGCGTCTTGATAAGGTTCGGGTTTTCGACAGGCGAAATCGCATGATTCAATTTCATCTTGTGCAACTCGTTCCTTTCCGTGTCCAGGCGGTCTTGCAATTCCGCGGTCGACAATTCCTTTACTACGAATTCTGATTTCATGGCTTATCCCTTGTTATTCGGCTACGTAATCTCTCCTTACTACAAACTTGACGGCGATGGGAAGTTTTTGCGATGCCAACCTGAGAGCTTCCTTGGCTACTTCCATGGGAACACCGTCGGCTTCAAACAAAATACGTCCCGGGTTGATACGGGCCACGAAATATTCGGGAGCACCCTTACCTTTACCCATACGTACTTCATTAGGCTTCTTGGTAATGGGCTTGTCGGGGAAAACACGTATCCAGATCTGACCTTCACGTTTCATGTAACGGGTTACGGCCTGACGGGCGGCTTCCAATTGGCGGGCCGTGATGAAAGCGGTTTCCAAGGACTTGATTCCAAAAGAACCGAAAGCAATCTCGGCACCTCTCTTGGTGTTGCCTTTCAGTCTGCCTTTTTGCTGCTTTCTGAATTTGGTTTTCTTGGGTTGTAACATCTCTGTATAAGGTTAAAATGTTAGCGATTCTTTAGTTGGCCTTTTTTCTTCTGCCACCCATTCCGGAGCGGGGAGCCATCGGCCTGCCTGCGTTTTCCTTCGAGGTGGGAGCGGCGGTGAAAGCCGTCGACAAGTCGCACTTGCCATAAATCACGCCCCTGCAGATCCAGACCTTGATACCGATGCGGCCGTAAGTGGTATGGGCTTCGGCCAAGGAATAGTCGATGTCCGCACGCAAGGTGTGTAACGGTGTACGACCTTCCTTGAAGTGTTCGGTACGTGCCATTTCGGCTCCGCCCAAACGACCGGAAATCTGAACCTTGATTCCTTCGGCACCCATGCGCATGGCCGATGAAATGGCCGTCTTGATAGCCTTGCGGTAGGAAACGCGACCTTCAAGCTGACGGGCGATGGAGGAAGCCGTGATGACGGCATCCAGTTCGGGACGTTTGATTTCGGAAATGCTGATCTGGATTTCCTTCCCGGTGAGTTTTTTCAACTCTTCCTTCAACTTGTCGACTTCTTGGCCGGCTTTGCCGATAATCAAGCCCGGACGAGCGGTGAAGATAGTAATGGTAACCATTTTCAGAGTCCGTTCGATCAGTATCTTGGAAACACTGGCCTTGGCCAGACGAACGTTCAAGTATTTGCGGATCTTGTCGTCTTCAACCAACTTGGCTTCGAAGCGGCGGCCGCCATACCAACTGGAATCCCAGCCTCTGATTATACCTAATCTATTTCCTATCGGGTTTGTTTTTTGTCCCATGGTTACTTGTTTTCAGCTTCTGCTTTTTCGACATTCTTTTTTTTCGGTTCGGCCTGTGCGGTCAAATCACGGCTGCCCAAAACGAGGGTGACGTGGTTGGAACGTTTGCGGATCCTGTAACCCCTGCCTTGGGGAGCGGGGCGAAGGCGTTTGAGTTGGGCACCACCGTCCACAAAAATTTCCTTTACGTACAAGTGGGCGTCTTCCATGCGCACGCCTTCGTTCTTGTTCTGCCAATTGGCGATGGCGGAACGGAGCAGCTTGTGCAACTTGGGAGCAGCTTCCCTGTGACCGTATTGGAGAACGGCCAAAGCCTTGTCAACATCCAACCCGCGAATCAAATCGGCCGTGTAGCGCGTTTTGCGAGGCGAGGTGGGGTTGTTGTTCAACTTGGCCATATAGAGCGTCTTCTTCTGCTCTTTTATCTTTTCGGCACGAATACGTTTTCTCGATCCCATTGCTCTATGTTATTTACGAACGGTGATTACTTTTTACCTTTATCCTTGTTACCGGCATGGCCACGGAAAGTACGGGTAGGAGCGAATTCGCCCAACTTGTGACCTACCATGTTTTCGGTAACGTAAACGGGAACGAACTTGTTACCGTTGTGTACGGCGATGGTTTGTCCCACGAAGTCGGGAGAAATCATGGATGCGCGCGACCAGGTCTTGATGGTAACCTTTTTCTTGTTCTGGGCTGCGGCAAGTACTTTCTTCTCCAACTTGAAGTGGATATATGGACCCTTTTTGATTGAACGGCTCATGATTCTGCGTTTTTTTTAATTACTTCTTCCTTCTTTCGATGATGAACTTGCTGGAAGGATTCTTCATGCGGCGAGTCTTGTATCCTTTCGCGGGCAAGCCCTTCCTCGAACGGGGATGGCCTCCGGAGGCACGACCTTCACCACCGCCCATCGGGTGATCGACAGGGTTCATGACCACGCCACGGTTGCGCGGCCTGCGACCCAGCCAACGGCTGCGACCGGCCTTGCCCGAAGATTCCAGGCTGTGGTCGGCATTGGAAGTGACACCGATGGTGGCCTTGCATGCCTGAAGGATTTTGCGGGTTTCGCCGGAAGGCAACTTGATGATGGCGTACTTGTCGTCGCGGGAAAGCAATTGCGCGTAAGAACCGGCGCTGCGTACGATCTTGGCTCCTTGGCCGGGACGCAATTCGATGTTGTGAATCAGCGTACCGAGAGGAATTTCACTCAGGTAAAGGGCATTGCCGATGTTGGGGGCGATTTCCTTGCCGGAAAGCACCTTCTGGCCGACTTGCAGGCCCTGAGGAGCGATGATATACCTCTTTTCGCCGTCGGCATATGCCAGAAGGGCGATACGGGCCGTACGGTTGGGATCGTATTCTATGGTCTTTACGGTTGCGGGTATCTGGTCTTTGTCACGCTTGAAATCGATGATACGATATTGCCTTTTATGGCCGCCACCGATATAGCGCATGGTACGATGACCTTCGTTGTTGCGACCGCCCGTCTTACGATAGGAAACGACCAGCGATTTTTCGGGCTTGGTAGCCGTGATTTCTTCAAACGTGCTGGTGCTTCTAAAACGCTGACCCGCCGAAGTGGGTTTTAATTTCTTTAAAGCCATTTCTCTTAGATGTTACTGTAAAAATCGATCGTGTCGCCTTGTGCCAAGGTTACCAATGCTTTCTTGATGTCGCTGGTACGGCCTTCGATAAAACCGGCGCGCGTGTAGCGCGACTTGGATTTACCTTTCTGGTTGATCGTGTTCACGGCAACCACCTTTACGCCGTACGCATCTTCCACCGCTTTTTTAATCTCAATCTTGTTCGCTGCTTTGTCAACGATGAAACCGACGCGGTTGAATTTTTCCGCCACCTTGGTCATTTTTTCGGTGACGATAGGTTTAATTATCACGTTCATTGTTCTTTAATTAAGCAGTTCCCTATTCTTGCGCTGCGTAAAGTTCGTCCAGTTTCTTGGCCGAAGTTTCCACGAACAACAGATTTTTCGCGTTAAGAATATCGTAAGTATTTAAGTCAGAAACGCTTACGACTTTAATCTGCGGCAGATTTCGGGAGGACAAAAATACGAATTTATTTGATTCTGCAAGCACTACAAGCGATTTTTTTTCAGCCAGATTGAGATTCTTCAAGATCTCGAGCATCTGCTTGGTCTTGGGCGCGTCGAAGGAAAGGTCTTCCACCACGGTGACGTTGCTTTCCTTGAACTTGTAGGCCAAGGCCGAAAGACGGGCCAGCCGCTTGAGCTTCTTGTTCAATTTGAAACTGTAATCACGCGGACGGGGTCCGAATACGCGGGCACCGCCATGCAAGAGGGGCGAGTTGATGTCCCCGCGACGGGCACCGCCGCCGCCTTTTTGCTTGCCCAGTTTCTTGGTACTGCCCGACATTTCCGACCGCTCCTTGCTTTTGTGCGTGCCTTGGCGTTGATTGGCCAAATATTGCTTCACGGCCAAGTACATGGCGTGATCGTTGGGTTCTGCATTCGCGATGCTATCGGAAATCTGCACCTTTCTCCCGGTTTCCTTTCCGGCTGTGTTCAAAACTGTTAACTCCATCTCTCTAATTTTAAAAATGAACCTTTAGGACCGGGTACGGAACCCTTGACCAAAATCAAATTCTTTTCCAAGATAACCTTGACCACTTCGAGGTTAACGCATTTTCTCCTGTTATGACCTGTCTGACCGGCCATGCGCAAGCCTTTGAACAAACGGGAAGGGTAGGAAGACGCGCCCACCGAACCGGGAGCCCTGAGACGGTTATGCTGACCGTGAGTGCTTTGTCCAACACCGCCGAATCCGTGTCTGCCTACGACGCCTTGAAATCCGTGTCCTTTGGTGATACCGGCAACGTCGATGAATTCCCCTTCGGTGAATACATCCACGCAGATGTTTTCGCCGAATTGCTTGCGGTGGCCTTCTTCAAAGCGGGTGAACTCCATGCTGATTTGCTTGGGAGTCGTCTTGGCTTTGTCGAAATGGCCTTTCAAGGCTTTCGGGGTATGTTTTTCCTTGCGTTCCCCAAACGACAACTGAATGGCTTCGTAGCCATCCTTCTCCATTGTTTTTACTTGCGTTACCACACAAGGACCAGCTTCTATGACTGTGCACGGCACGTTCTTGCCGGAGGCATCCCAGATGCTAGTCATTCCGATTTTTCTTCCAATTAATCCGGACATTACTTTGCTTGTTAATGGTTTTGTTTAATCTGTTTGTTTTCCCGGCCGGACCGGGTCTTTCGAGTTAAGGGCGAACCTCAGACTTTGATTTCGACTTCGACGCCGCTGGGCAATTCGAGCTTCATCAAGGCATCGATGGTCTTGGAGCTGCTGCTGTGAATGTCCAACAAACGTTTGTAAGAAGACAATTCAAACTGTTCACGCGACTTTTTGTTGACAAAGGTCGAGCGGTTCACCGTGAAGATTTTCTTGTTCGTCGGCAAGGGTATGGGACCGCTTACCATCGCACCGGTCATCTTCACCGTCTTTACGATCTTCTCGGCAGACTTGTCCACCAAGTTGTAGTCGTAAGACTTTAACTTGATTCTGATTTTCTGTTGACTCACGGTATTAGACGTTTAAATTATTTTGTAGCTTGTTTGATGACTTCGGCCGTGATGTTGGCGGGAGCTTCGGCGTGGTGCGAATATTCCATCGTGGAACTTGCACGACCGGAGGTCAATGTACGCAGGGCGGTCACGTAACCGAACATTTCGGCCAAGGGTACCTTGGCGCGGATGGCCTGTCCGCCGGATTTGGCTTCGATGCCTTCCATGATGCCGCGACGACGGTTCAAGTCGCTCGACACGTCGCCGACATTCTGGTCGGGCGTCTCGATTTCAACCGACATGATGGGTTCGAGCAAGATCGACTTGGCCTTGCGGCAGGCTTCGCGGAAGCCCATCTTGGCGCAGACTTCGAACGAAAGCGCATCGGAGTCCACCGGGTGGAACGAGCCGTCCAACAGACGGACCTTGAGGCTTTCGAGCGGATAACCGGCCAATACGCCGTTTTCCAAGGAGGCCTTGAAGCCTTTTTCCACCGAGGGAATGAATTCCTTGGGAATGTTACCGCCCTTTACTTCGTTGACGAACTGCAAACCTTTCACGCCTTCGTCGGCAGGAGAGATTTCGAACAAGATGTCGGCGAATTTTCCACGACCGCCGGTCTGTTTCTTGTATACTTCGCGGTGTTCGACCGTGGAGCAGACGGCTTCCTTGTAGGCTACCTGGGGACGACCTTGGTTGCATTCCACCTTGAATTCGCGCTTGAGGCGGTCCAAGAGGATGTCGAGGTGTAATTCACCCATACCGCTGATGATGGTCTGGCCCGAGTTCTCATCGCTCTTTACACGGAAAGTGGGGTCTTCCTCGGCCAGCTTCATCAAGCCGTTCGACAGTTTGTCCACATCCTGTTGCGAAACGGGTTCGATGGCGATGCTGATGACGGGATCGGGGAACGTCATGGATTCGAGGATGATCGGGTTGTTTTCGTCGCAAAGCGTGTTACCCGTCTTGATTTCCTTGAAACCCACGGCCGCGCCGATGTCACCGGCTTCGATACGATCGAGCGGTTGCTGCTTGTTTGCGTGCATCTGCAGGATACGGGAGATGCGTTCCTTTTTGCCGGTAGATGCGTTCAACACGTAAGAACCGGCATCCAAGGCGCCCGAGTAAACGCGGAAGAACGCGATGCGGCCCACGAAGGGGTCGGTGGCGATCTTGAACGCCAAGGCGGCGAAAGGTTCCTTCACGTCCACCTTGCGGTCGCTTTCTTCGCCGGTGTCGGGATTGGTTCCGACTACGGCTTCCACGTCCAACGGACTGGGCAGATAGCGGATGATGGCGTCGAGCAAGGGCTGGACGGCCTTGTTCTTGATGGCCGAACCGCACAAGACCGGGTTGATGTGCATGGCGATGGTTCCCTTGCGGATGGCGGCCACGATTTCATCTTCGGTGATGGAGGAGGGATCTTCAAAGAACTTCTCCATCAGCTTTTCGTCTTCCTCGGCGGCGGCTTCGACCAACTTGTTGTGGTATTCTTCCACTTGGTCGGCCATGTCGGCAGGCACGGGGATCTCCTCGTGGTCGAGACCTTTGTCATCCGACCATTTGTAGGCTTTCTTGGTGATAAGGTCCACGACACCCGTGAACGAGTCTTCCTGGCCGATAGGCAATTGCATGACTACCGGACGGGCGTGCAGACGCTCGGTGATCTGGTTGACCACGTTGTAGAAGTCGGCACCGGTACGGTCCATCTTGTTGACGTAGCAAATGCGAGGCACCTTGTATTTGGTAGCCTGGCGCCATACGGTCTCCGACTGGGGCTGGACGCCGCCCACGGCGCAGAACAAGGCGACCGCTCCGTCCAACACGCGGAGCGAGCGTTCTACTTCCACCGTGAAGTCGACGTGACCCGGGGTATCGATAAGGTTGATCTTGTAGGTATCTTTCGCGTAGTTCCAGAACACGGTGGTGGCGGCGGAAGTGATCGTGATGCCACGTTCCTGTTCCTGCGCCATCCAGTCCATCGTGGCGGTACCTTCGTGGGTTTCCCCGAGCTTGTGGGTCTTCCCGGTATAGAACAAAATACGCTCGGAACAAGTGGTTTTCCCGGCATCGATGTGCGCCATGATGCCGATGTTCCGGGTTTTGGATAAGTCGTTTGCCATTGTGTCTGTTAGAATTTAAAGTGGGAGAAAGCTTTGTTGGCTTCGGCCATGCGATGGATGTCTTCCTTGCGCTTGAAAGCGGCGCCTTCTTCCTTGTAGGCGGCCATGATTTCGGCGGCCAACTTGCTGGCCATCGATTTCTCGTTGCGCTTGCGGGCGTACGAAATGAGCGACTTCATGCCTAAGGACTGCTTCCTTTCAGGACGGATTTCGGAAGGAATCTGGAAAGTGGCGCCCCCCACGCGGCGGCTTCTTACTTCCACCGACGGGGTCACGTTGGCCAATGCCTTTTTCCAAATTTCCAAGCCGTTCTCCTTGGTCTTCGCGGACACTTCGTCGATAGCGGTATAGAAAATCTCGTGCGCGATGCTTTTCTTGCCCTGCAACATGATGTTGTTGATGAATTTGGTCACCAATACGTCATTATATTTGGGATCGGGCAGGATCTCTCTCTTCTTGGGAGTTGTCTTTCTCATGATATGCGGTTATTTACCTCTGTTGTGCAACATTATTTTTTCTTGGGACGCTTGGTGCCGTACTTGGAACGACGCTGGTTGCGGCCTTCCACTCCGGAGGTGTCCAACGCACCGCGAATGATATGGTATCTTACACCAGGAAGGTCCTTGACACGGCCGCCGCGGATCATCACGATCGAGTGCTCTTGCAGGTTGTGGCCTTCGCCGGGAATGTAGGCGTTCACTTCCTTCTGGTTGGTCAAACGTACACGAGCGACCTTACGCATAGCCGAATTAGGCTTCTTGGGAGTGGTGGTGTACACACGCACGCAAACGCCTCTGCGTTGCGGGCAGGAGTCCAATGCCGGGGACTTGCTCTTGTCTGTCAATTTCTGCCGTCCCTTACGAACTAACTGTTGGATTGTTGGCATGTTATTGGTTTTGTATTAGTTATATTATCTAAACATTCAGCCCAAAATGGAGGGCAAAGATATACGCATTTTTTAAAAAAAACAATCGGATTGAGAAAAAAGTTTCGAAGAAATGCTTTTCGTTTTCGAGGCGGGCCCTTGCCCCGTGCCCGACAATTAACAAGTACATGTTTATTTCTCTTGGCGTCTGCCGTGCGAGGACAGCCTCAAAGCCTGTATCTTCGCGGTGTTTAACCGTTAATCGAGGATAATTATGCTTTTACAGATTTTGCAGGCTACCATGGATTCGACAGGTGCGATGGAGCAGATGGCGACGGTCGCGGCGGAGACGCAGGAAAAGATTCCGATCATGGAACTGGCGCTCAAGGGTGGATGGATCATGATACCGATCGTGCTGTTGCTGTTGGTGTGCGTATATGTTTTCGTGGAACGCCTGGCGGTCATCCAGCGTTCGGTCCATGACGAGGCGGGCTTGCTGGATTCGATCCGCGACTATGTGATGGACGGACGGCTGGATTCGGCGAAGACCTTATGCCGCAACACGGACACGCCTACCTCGCGCATAATAGAAAAAGGAGTGGACCGGATAGGGAAGCCGGTTGAAAATATCAAGGCGGCCATGGAAGATGCGGGCAACCTGGAAGTGGCCCGCCTGGAAAAGAGGGTCGGCTGGCTCTCCACCACGGCAGGGGCGGCGCCGATGATAGGTTTTCTCGGTACGGTGACCGGTATGGTCCGCGTGTTCTTCGACATGGCTTCCAAGGGGAGCAATATCGAGGTGGGAACGCTTGCCAACGGCATGTACCAGGCCATGGTGACGACGGTGGCGGGTCTGATCGTGGGGATTATCGCCTACGCGTGCTACAATATCGTCGTGTCGCGTATCGGCAGGGTGACGCACGAGTTTGAGTCGCGTTCGGCCCAGTTCATGGACTTGTTGAACGAACCGGTGAAATAGCCTGCGGGCGAAAATAAGACCAAATGGCTTTGAAATCACGTTACAAACAAGACCTGAACTTCAGTTCGGCTTCCATGTCCGATCTGGTGTTCCTGCTACTTATCTTCTTCATATTGCTTTCGACGATGGTAAGTCCCAACGCCATCAAGTTGTTGTTGCCCGGCAGCAACAGCCGTACCATGGCAAGGCAGAACCATACCATCTATATCAACGACCGCTATCAGTATTTCGTGGAACAGACCTACGTGGAGGCGGTCGACTTGGAACCTGCCATCTTGGGCATGACCGGATCCGACCCGGAGGCCACGATCGTGTTGCGGGTGGACCGTACGGTCCCTGTACAGTATCTGGTGCGGGTGATGGATGCGGTGAACAATGTGAACGAACAGACGGGCCACAAGTTGAAAACCATATTGGCTACCGCTCCGAATGAATAGCACACGAGACAAAAAGGACCATAGGGATTCGGTCTTGGCGTTGACGGCGACTTTCCTGTTCGCCGCGCTGACGGTGGCCGTCTTGCTGATGTTCGGCTTGTACCGGACGTTTCCGCCTCCGCCCGAATACGGCATGGAGGTAAACCTGGGGTATATGGACGAGGGGGAGGGCGACCTGCAGGCATTCGACCCGTCGACCGGACCTGTCGAGCCGCAGGAGGCGTCCGTCGTTGAACCGGAAACGGAGGATGTCGTCTCGACGGCGGACGAGGAGGCTCCGGCGATTGTCAAGAAAGACAAGGAACCGGAACGGAAGAAGCCGACCCAGGCCATGACGGAAAAACCTCGGGAGAAGGTGGAGGAAGCCAAGCCGGAGGAGCCCGTCATCAATCCGATGGCGTTGTATCCGGGAAAACGCAAGGGCGGCGAAGCTTCGGCCCAGGGCGATACCGGCAAGCCGGGCGACAAGGGAAATCCTGCCGGGGACGTGAACGGGCAGGGCTACGCGGGTAGCGGAGGTTCGGGCGGAATATCTTTTTCATTGAACGGAAGGACGCTCATGTCGTTGGTCAAACCCGACTACGACTCGGAAGAGGAAGGGGTCGTGGTGGTTCGTATATGGGTGAACCGGAATGGCGCGGTGACGCGCGTTTCGGCAGGCGTGAAGGGTACGACCACTTTGGACGAGAACTTGTGGAAGACGGCCGAGAGAGCCGCCATGAGGTCCAAATTCGTTCCCAAGGAAAACGCCCCCGAGGAACAGATCGGTACGATTACCTATCGTTTTGTACGCGGTTCCTGACAATTGAATGGCGGACACGAGGAGAAAATACGTCATCGCGTTTTGGGTGGGATTTCCCCTCTTGACGCTGGGAACGTTGGTCTTTTCGTTCCTTTATGGCAACGTGCCTTTTTGGCGGCCGTTCTGGCGCACATATCTCATGGGTGGCCTGGCGGTGCTGTTCTTGCTGTACGTCTTCTACGGTCTTTTGCGCTTGGCGGGAGGAAAACGTTTGAAGCCGTTTGCCCGGGTGACGACGGGTGTTTTGATATTGGTTGTCGTTTACGCTATGGTCATTTCGACGTTCAACATAAGGATAGATACGGTGAACCTCCGTCAGGTCAATCCTGAACGGCCGGTGCCGCAAGGTTTGCGGGGATATAGGATATTGCAGTTTTCCGACATGCATATCGGCAGTTTCACTTCTCCCAAGCAGGTCAGGCGGTTGGTGCAGCAGGCTTTGCATGTGAAGCCGGACATGATCGTCTTTACAGGCGACATGGTGAATTTCAGCACGGCCGAAATGGATCCGTATCTAGGAGAACTGGCACACCTGCGTGCGCCGGACGGGGTGTATTGCGTCTTGGGGAACCACGATTACGGCGGTTACGTGCGTTGGCCGGACACGGCTTCACGGCACGCGAACCTGAAAAGGATGCTGCAACATTACAAGAACCTGGGCTGGGTCTGCCTGAGCAACGCTTCGGTGCGGATCGAGCGTGGCGGCGACGAGTTGCGTCTGGCAGGCGTGGAAAACTGGGGGCGTGAAAAACGTTTTCCGAAGAAAGGCGACCTGCGTGCCGCCTTGGCTCCGGAATCGGTATTGGAGGTGCGTGCCAGCGCGTCTTCGCCTGCGTCCGTTCCATCAGGCGACAGGAAATCTTCCGTCTATACGGTGTTGCTTTCACACGATCCGGCGCACTTCGACTCGATGGTTTACCTGCGTTGTCCGCAGGTGGACCTGACGCTTGCGGGACATACGCACGGCATGCAGTTCGGGTTGCGCATCAATGGAAAGGATTATAGTCCGGCGAGGTTCATCTATGAACATTATTCGGGGCTGTATGTCATGGCCAACGGGCAGGCCTTGTATGTCAATACGGGTTGCGGTTTCAACGGGATTCCGTTCCGGTTGGGCATACGGCCCAATTTCACGTTGTTCGAATTATAAGGACGTTCCTGCGCGGGGCGTTGCTGTCAGGTACCGGCCGGATACCGGATCGGGACTCCTTCCGCATCGGATTCATGGGGATATGCCGGAAAAAAACGATAAAACAACAAAAAGACATGAAAATCAAGACGTGGTTTACGATACTTTTCGTATCGATGTGGGTGACGGGAATGGCTTCCTGCAGGGAAAACGTCCGGAAGGGAACGAGCGACGAAGTTGCGGTGGCTGCTGCCGTGGGTGACGACTGGCAGTCGCGCTACCGCCGTGTGGAGGCGACCGGCTTGCCGGATAACGTCTTTGACTTGATCGGCAGGCAATGGATGTTGGTGACGGCAGGCGACAGCCTTTCTTTCAACACCATGACGGCCAGTTGGGGCGGATTCACCTACGTGTGGGGCCGTCCGGCCACGATCACGTACATTCGCGACAGCCGTTACACGTACGAGTTCATGCAACGGGAAGAAGGTTTCACGCTTTGTTTCTTTGCCGAGCGGTATCGTGCCGCCTTGCGGCTTTGCGGGACGACGTCAGGCCGCGATACGGACAAGGTGCTGGAGGCCGGCTTGACCCCGATAATGACGCCTTCCGGCTTGCCGGCCTTCGCGGAGGCCCGCATGATCATCGAATGCCGGAAGATGCTGGTCCAGGAACTCGATTGTTCCAAGCTGACCGAAGCATACAAGGATGAAATCATGAAATCGTCCTATACCAAGGAAACGTCCAGGCATCAGCTGTTCCTGTCCGAAATCACGGGCATCTGGGTGGAGAGATAAGGCTGGGGTTTTGCGGAACGTCGTCCTCATGCCCGACTTGGATGCCCTTGTCACGGGGTGCCCGTCAAGGCTTTTGTAGTCAGGGCGGAGTCCGGGAGATACGGATCTCAAGGGATGACGGCTTTCCATGAAACAGGATTCGTTACCGGGATTTTGCCTGCTTTTTCTTATCTTCGCGAGTTTAAACCAAACAAGAGACGACAATGGAACTGACCGACCAGGAGATGTTTAGGCGCAAGGCCAAGGAAGAACTTGAAAACATGGGAATCGACCCGTATCCTGCCCCCACGTTCGAGGTGAATGCCCGCGCGCAGGAAATACTTGCCAAGTTTCCCCAAGACAATTCCTTGTTCCAGGAGGTCAGCATAGCCGGCCGTATCATGAGCCGCCGGGTCATGGGCGCGGCTTCGTTCGTCGAATTGCAAGACGAGACGGGCAGGATCCAATTGTACGTGAAACGGGACGAAATCTGTCCGGGCGAGGACAAGAGCCTCTACAACACCGTATTCAAGAAACTTACCGACATCGGCGACATCGTGGGCGTGAAAGGTTTCGTTTTCACGACGCAGATGGGAACCACGAGCATACATGTGAAATCCTTCACGATGCTCAGCAAGTCGCTCCGTCCGCTTCCGGTCGTGAAGGAGAAAGACGGCCAGACTTTCGACGCCTTTACCGACCCTGAACAACGTTATCGCCAGCGTTACGTGGACTTGATCGTGAACCCGCAGGTCCGCAAGGTCTTCGTGCAACGGACGCAATTGGTGAACACCATGCGGCAGTTCCTGGCGCAGAAAGGCTATTTGGAAGTGGAAACGCCCATCCTGCAACCGCTTTACGGAGGCGCCGCCGCCAGGCCGTTCAAGACGCATCACAACACGCTCGACACGACGCTTTACTTGCGCATCGCCAATGAATTGTACCTCAAACGCCTCGTGGTGGGCGGATACGACGGGGTATTCGAGTTTTCAAAGGATTTCCGCAACGAGGGCATGGACCGTTTCCATAATCCGGAATTCACCCAGATGGAATTGTACGTGGCCTACAAGGACTACGAATGGATGATGGATCTCGTGGAGGAGATGGTGGAAAAGGTCGCGCTGGCATTGCATGGCACGACGCAGGTGCAAGTGGGCGGGAACCTGATCGATTTCAAACGGCCTTGGAAGCGTTTCACGATGTTCGAGGCCATCGAACACTTCACGGGCATCGACGTTTCGCAAATGGACGAGGCGCAATTGCGCGAGGCCGCCCGCAAGTTGGGCGTTCCCGTGGACGCGACGATGGGCAAGGGCAAACTCATCGACGAGATCTTCGGCGAGACTTGCGAGTCGAAGCTCATCCAGCCCACGTTCATATACGACTATCCGATAGAGATGTCGCCGCTTACCAAGAAGCACCGTAGCAAACCTGGCCTTACCGAACGTTTCGAGGCCATGTGCAACGGAAAGGAATTGTGCAACGCCTATTCGGAATTGAACGATCCCGTCGACCAGCGCGAACGTTTCCAGGCGCAGCTCGAACTGGGCAAGCGCGGCGACGAGGAAAGCATGGTGCTGGACGAAGACTTCCTGCGCGCGCTCGAATTCGGCATGCCGCCCACCGCCGGCCTGGGCATCGGCATCGACCGCCTGAGCATGATCATGACCAACTCCAATTCCATACAGGACGTGCTTTTCTTCCCGCAAATGAAGCCCGAAGCGAAGGCCGATAATTCAACGGAAAAAGAGTAAACGGCATTATTGTCCGTATTTATCGCCCTTGGACGATGGAAAAAAGGAAAATCCAGTTGTTCGTTCCCTGCTGCGTGGACCAGCTCTATCCGCAGACGGCTTTCAACACCATCAAGGTCTTGGAACATCTGGGCGTCGAGGTGGTGTATGATCCGGAGCAGATTTGCTGTGGACAGACGGCTTTCAAGAACGGATACTGGGACGAGGCCAAGGAGATAGGAGAGAAGTTCCTGCACGATTTCGGTTCGGGACTCCCGGTAGTCTGCCCGTCGGCTTCATGCGTGGGTTACATCAAGAACTATTACTGGAAGTTGTTTTTCAATACGGGCTTGCACCTGGAATACCGCAAGTTGCGTGAGAACATATACGAATTTACCGACTATGTCGTCAATGTGCTGCGCGTGGCCGACACGGGCAGCCGTTTTCCCCACAAGGTGACTTATCACGACTCTTGTGGCGCCTTGCGCGAATACGGCGTGGTGGAAGAACCGAGGATATTGTTGTCGAACGTGAAGGACCTGGAACTGGTGGAGATGGAGAAGACGGGGCAGTGTTGCGGTTTCGGCGGCATGTTCTCGATGGGATTCGAGCCGGTCTCGGTGGCCATGACCGAACAGAAGATAAACAACGCCCTCGCCACGGAGGCGGAATACATCGTTTCGACCGACGCCACCTGCCTCGGCAACATGGAAGCCTACGTCAAGAAGCATAAGCTGCCTGTCAAGTGCATGCATATCGCCGACGTGCTGGCGCAAGGCATCAACACTTAAAACCGTGCGGACTGAACAATGAGTGACGCTATCAAACATGAATGCGGCATCGCCCTGCTGCGACTGAGAAAGCCGATAGGCTATTACAAGCAGAAATACGGCGACAGCCTGTACGGACTGGGCAAGATGTACCTGCTCATGGAAAAGCAGCACAACCGGGGGCAGGACGGAGCGGGGATGGCCTGCATCAAGTCGGGAATGCCTCCCGGAACCACTTATACCGATATTGTCCGCAGCAATTCGGCCACGCCCATCAAGGACATTTTCCAGCGGACATATTCCCAGATAGAAAGCCTGGTAGGTCGGGACGAGGAACGTTACGCCGACATGGACTGGGTGAAGCAGAACCTGCCTTTCAGCGGCGAACTTTTTCTGGGACATCTGCGTTACGGCACGTTCGGCAAGAACGACATACGGAATATCCATCCCTTTGTCCGCCAAAGCAATTGGAAGACCCGCAACCTCATCATCGCCGGCAACTTCAATCTTACCAACATCGATGAGTTGTTCGACGACCTGGTGGCATCCGGGCAACATCCGGTGATGCTGGGCGACACCATCACGGTGTTGGAGAAACTGGCCAAGTTCCTCGATCACGAGAACCAGCGTCTTTACGACCGATACAAGGCCGAAGGGCTCGGCAAGGTGGAAATTTCGGCCATCATGCCCAAGGCGCTCGACTTGAAACGAATCGTGAAGAAAGTGGCCGACGACTGGGACGGAGGCTTTGTTTTCGGCGGCATGGTGGGCTATGGAGACGCTTTCGTGCTCCGCGACGCCAAGGGAATCCGTCCGGCCTACTATTATCTGGACGACGAGGTGTTGGTGGTGGCTTCCGAACGTCCCGTGATACAGACGGCTTTCAACGTGCCGTTCGGGGAAGTGCGGGAATTGCCTGCCGGAAACATACTGGTTTCGCGTTACAGCGGCGAGGTGGAGATTACGCCTTGCTTGGAAACGGACGGCGATTACAGGCCGTGCTCGTTCGAGCATATCTATTTTTCGCGCGGTACGGATGCCGAAATCTATCGCGAGCGCAAACGTTTGGGCGCCTTGCTGGTTCCGGACATACTCCGGGCGATCGGCCACGACATCGAGAATACCGTATTCACTTCCATTCCCAATACGGCGCAAGTGGCTTATACGGGTATGCGCGACGCCATCCATGCCTACGATGAAAGGCGCAAGGTTCGCGCCATCGTCGCCTTGGGGCCGGATCCCAAGGAGGAGGACATCGAGCGGATCCTGGGAACCTCCCCGCGGATGGAACAGATCGTGGTGAAGGATGCCAAGATGCGCACGTTCATCACGGGCGACGACCAGCGTGACGACCTGGTGAGCCACATATACGATGTTACCTACGGGCAGGTGCGCGAATATCGCGACAACCTGGTGGCCGTCGACGATTCGATCGTGAGGGGAACGACCCTGCGGCAAAGCATACTCCGTATCCTGGACAGGCTTTGTCCTAAGAAAATCGTCATCGTTTCTTCCGCGCCCCAAATCCGTTATCCCGATTGTTATGGCATAGATATGGCCAAATTGGGCGATTTCATAGCGTTCCAGGCCACTGTCGCCTTGTTGAAGGAGCGCGGCATGGAAGAAATCCTGGATGAGACCTATCGGAACTGCAAGCGGCAGATCGAAAGGCCGAGGATCGAGGCGGTGAACCATGTGAAGGCCGTTTACGCGCCGTTCACCGACAAGGAGATTTCGGACCAGATAGCCCGCATGCTCAAGACACCGGCCATCAAGGCCGAAGTGGAGGTAATCTACCAGACGGTGGCCAACCTGCACGAGGCTTGTCCCGGATCTCGCGGCGACTGGTATTTCACGGGCGATTATCCCACGCTAGGCGGCAACATGGTGGCTTGCCGGGCGTTTGTCAATTACATGGAAAACAAAAACACGAGGGCATACTGAGATGAAGACGATTCTTGTTACCGGCGGCGCCGGGTTCATCGGTTCGCATTTGGTCAGACATTGGGTGAAGAAGTACCCGGACACGAAAGTGGTGAACTTGGACAAACTTACCTATGCGGGAAATCTCGAAAACTTGAAAGATGTTGAAGATATGCCCAATTATGTGTTTGAGAAAGGGGATATCGTGGATTGCGAACGGGTGAGCGGCTTGTTTGAGAAATATCGTTTCGACGGGGTCATCCATCTGGCGGCCGAATCGCACGTGGATCGTTCCATCTCGGATCCGATGGAGTTCATCCGTACCAATATCGTAGGCACGGTGACCTTGCTCAACGCGGCCCGGGCGGCTTGGAACGGCGATTTCGCGGGAAAGCTCTTTTACCATGTCAGCACGGACGAGGTGTATGGCTCCTTGGGAGACGAGGGCTATTTCACGGAAACCACGCGTTATGATCCGCGCAGTCCGTATTCGGCTTCCAAAGCGGCTTCCGATCATCTGGTGCGTGCCTACCATCATACCTACGGCTTGCCCGTGGTCATTTCCAATTGTTCGAACAATTACGGCGGCTACCAGTTTCCCGAAAAACTGATACCGCTGGTCATCAACAATATCCGCAACCGCAAGCCGCTCCCCGTCTATGGAAAGGGGCTCAACGTGCGCGACTGGCTTTATGTAGGCGACCACGTGCAAGCCATCGACTTGATCTTTCATAAGGGCCAGGTGGGGGAAACCTACAATGTGGGCGGCCATAATGAAAAACGGAACATCGAAATCGTGAAATTACTTTGTCTTCTGGTTGATCGGAAATTGGGCCGTCCGCAAGGAGATTCGGAAACCTTGATTACCTATGTGCAAGACAGGGCGGGGCACGATTTGCGTTATGCCATCGATTCATCCAAGCTTGTCGACAGGCTCGGCTGGAATCCTTCCGTCACTTTCGAACAAGGCATGGAACGCACCGTCGATTGGTATCTGGCCAACGAGGAGTGGTTGCGGGGGGTTACTTCAGGCGATTATCTCCATTATTATACCAGGCAATACGGGGAAAAATGATTTTCGGGGCGATTTGCCTCGTCGGGCACCTTCTCGTGCCTCGGTCACGCACGCAAGTGTGCTCCCTCGCGCCAGAACGCACCCGTACGGGGGTTACCTGTTCCTGAAAAATCATTTTGTCTTGCATCGTGGATAGGGCATTTGTCGGATTCCGCTTCGCCGAAGGTATTCGTGCCTCGGGTTGCGTAGCGGGAAAACAAAAAAAGCGTGTCGGTTCCGACACGCTTTTTTTACTTGCGCTCCCTCTAGGACTTGAACCTAGGACCCTCTGATTAACAGTCAGATGCTCTAACCGGCTGAGCTAAGGAAGCATTTTCCGCTCCGGTTTTCCACCAAAGCGGCTGCAAATGTACTATATTTTTTGGAACGTGCAAATTTTTGCAGAAAATAAGTATCTCTGAAGTGTCTCTGCGTCTTTGATTCTTGTGAGCCCGGTGCTTGTTTTCTCGATTTCCGGATTTCCTCCGTACCTATATGCTTGTGGGTGGGATGCCGGAAGTGGTGAAGAAATGTGTGGATACGCACGATTTCTTGCAGTGTCAGGAGATACAAGATGATATGGTGCTGAGTTACGAGGATGATTTTTCGAAATACAGAAAGAAGTTTAACTTGGCAGATTAAAATGCCAGGGAACCGCCTGCGTTGAGCAAAATATCGTATGTTTGTAGAATAACTGTTTGTATGGAGAAGAAGTTTGAGATACGTAATAGTACGGCAGAGATCCTTGTCTTATAAAAAAAGAGTCAGTATGGGCTACACAAAAAGCGATGGCTCAATTGTTCGATTGCTCTTCTGACAATATCGGGGTTCATCTGAAGAATATATTTGATACAGGAGAGCTACTTAGAGAGGCAACAACCGAAGAAATTGCGGTAGTTCAATCGGAGGGTGGCAGGGAGGTGAACAGGAAACTTCAGTTCTATGGTGATAATCTCCGTTCATTGAACATTGGCTCTGGTCAAGAATAAGACAAAAAATCTCCTTTTACTCAACCCGTCTCCACCACAAACTCATACTGATTCCGCGCAAGGCGAGGAATCCGCTCATGGCCAGCCAGAGGGCGTGGTTCCGCATCGGGGCGTAGAAACCGTAGAACAGGGCGAAGAAACCGATTGTGGCTAACAACATGGTCAGCAACATGGCCTTGGTGGCCAAGGAACCGGCATATACGCCGTCGTAAAGGAAGGCCGGGAATCCGATCAACGTGATGAGCAGCGTCCAAGGCAAGTAGGGGCGGCTCATGGCCAGAATCCCGGCGTCGTTCGTGAAAACCGACAGGATGGATTCGAAAAACAGCCCGTAGCCGAGCGTGAACACCGTGGCGATTCCCGCGCCCCAAAGGAAAATGCGGCGTATGACGGCTTTTTTCAGATTCTGCTGTCTGCTGCCGGTGAACTTGCCGCAGAGCGCTTCCGCCGCGTGCGCGAAGCCGTCCATGGCATAGGAATAGAAAATGAAGAACTGGTAGAGCAACGTGTTCATCACCAAGGTCTCGTTGCCCATACGCGAGGATTGTGCCGTGAAAAAGGCGAAGACGAGGATAAGCAGCAAGGTTCGCAGGAAAATATCCGAATTCACATGCAGGAAACGTTTCAGTTTGTTCCAAGCCAATACCTCCCGCCAGGAGAAGCGGACCGACAGACGGGCGATGCGCCGTCCTGCCAGTACGGCATAGAGCAGCAGGCCCGTGTATTGCGCCGATACGGTGCCTATGGCCACTCCGTCCGACCCCAGATGATATACGAACACGAAAAGGGCGTTGAACCCGATATTGGCCACATTGACGAGGATGGCCGTCCACATGGGCGTTTTGGAATCCTGCATGCCGATGAACCAGCCGGCGAACGCGAACGCGCCTATCGTGGCCGGCGCCGCCCAGATACGGAGGCGGAAGTAGCGCGCGGTGGCCTGCGCCAGATCGGCTTCGGGCGAGGCGATGGCCAAGGCGGCTTTCAGTAGGGGCGTCTGGAAGATCCAGAGCAGCAACGCGCCGCAGAGAGCCACGGTCAGGGCGCGGAAAAGCGTCAGCACGCTTTCATCCATTCGCTTGGCCCCGTAGGCCTGCGCCGTGAAACCGCAAGTGCCCATGCGCAGGAACCCCAAGGCCCAATAGAGGAAGTTGAAAATCATCGCTCCCAACGAGATGGCCCCCATGGCGGTGAGGCTGTTGATCCGCCCCATCATGGCCAGATCCACGGCACCCAGTAGCGGCACGGTGATGTTGCTGATGAGGTTAGGAACGGCCAATTGCAGGATTTGCCGGTTCTGCTTCATGAGATGCGTAAGCCTTTCCCGAATCGCCCCGACAGAAACTGCCGGGGCGATTCGGGAAACGGGTTTGGAAAGAGGAAAGCTTAGTTGCCTTTGAGAAATTCGGTGACGTTCCTTTCAATCCTTTCCGAAAGATGCGCCGTGTCGGTTTTCTGGAACTTGAGCCCCGTGATGTGCTCGTACAGTTCGATATAGCGGTTGGAAACCTGCTGTACGAATTCGGGCGTCATTTCGGGCACGGTCTGTCCGGCTTGTCCTTGGAAGCCGTGGCTGATGAGCCATTCACGCACGAATTCCTTGGAAAGCTGGCGTTGGGGCTCGCCTTTGGCCTGGCGTTCCTCATAGCCGTCGGCATGGAAATAGCGCGAGGAGTCGGGCGTATGGATCTCGTCTATCAGGATAATCTGTCCGTTGTATTTGCCGAACTCGTATTTGGTGTCCACCAGGATCAGCCCCTTCTCGCGCGCCATTTGTTGGCCACGGGCAAAGAGCGCAAGCGTGTATTTCTCCAATTGCTCGTAGTCTTCCCTGCTCACCAGGCCGGCCTTGAGGATTCCTTCCTTGGAAATGTCCTGGTCGTGTCCGGCATCGGCCTTGGTGGTGGGCGTGATGATCGGGCGGGGCAGCGGGTCGCTCTCCTTCAGGCCGTCGGGCAGTTTTTCGCCGCACAGTTCGCGTTTGCCGGCCTTGTATTCCCGCCATGCGTGACCGGAGAGATAACCCCTCACCACCATTTCCACCTTGAAAGGTTCGCAGAACCTGCCCACGGTGACCATCGGATCGGGCGAGGCTATTTTCCAGTTGGGCAGGATGTCGGCGGTGGCGTCCAGGAAATAGGCGGCAATCTGGTTCAACACCTGTCCCTTGAACGGGATTCCCTTGGGCAGTACCACGTCGAAAGCCGAGATCCGGTCGGAAACCACCATGGCCAGATAGCGGTCGTCGATATTGTAAACGTCGCGTACCTTGCCTACGTACAGGTTCTTTTGTCCGGGAAAATGAAAACCGGTCTTGACTAATGCTTGTTCCATCGGGATAGGGTGTTTGAGGGTTGTTTTTATGTTTCTGGCTTATTGCGCCATGAATCCGTTTTCTTCCAGGAATGACAGCAGACGACGTGAAATGGCCACGTTGTCTTGCTTGGTGTATCGTTTTTTCGTGAATACCTGTGCCAGGTTGGGCAGGTCGTTTTCCTTGAGGAGCCGCCGGGTGAACTCGCTCTGTTCGGTTTCGTGGAAAAGGTCGCGGATGTCCTGGTCGCTTTCCTTGCGGTATTTTTCGTAGTGTACCACGGCCTTGACAGGCAAACGACCTGTAAGCGGCGCGTCTTCGGCGGGATAGCCGAGGGTTATCGTGGTGAGGGGAACCACGCCTTGGGGCATTTCCAGCGCGGCGGCGATTTCCCTGGCCATGTAGAGCGTCGTGCCGAGAAAGCAAAGTCCCAAACCTTCGGATTCGGCGGCTACGGCCATGTTCTGGGCGAAAAGCATGGAGTCCACGCATCCGCAGACGAACCAGAGGAAGTTGTCGTAGCTCTTTTCGGCTCCGTTGAGGGCGCACCAGTGATGGAAACGGGCCACGTCGGCGGCTACCGTGAGTACCACGGGGGCTTGCCTTATCATCGGCTGGTTGAAGTGCAGGGGGGAAAGTTTCTCTTTCATTTCCGCCGAGCGGGTTACCACTACGCTGTATACCTGCATGTTCCCTGTGTTCGAGGCTCTTGTGCCGGCTTCCAGCACGCGGTCGAGCACCTCTTGCGGTATGTCCTTGTCTTGGTATTTCCGGATACTTCGATGTTGCAGGATGGTCTGCAGGGCGGGATTGTTCATGGAGGGCGGTTTTCTTGCTGCGCAAATGTAGGGAAATTGCGGGTATGAAAAAAGGGGCGGTTGCCGGAACTTGCCGCCAAGCGGCAAGTTCCGGCAACCGCTGCAAGAATTTTTGAACACATGGACGCATGTCTGTTGCAAAAGGTGCGGCGTTCCCTCGCCGTATCATGCACAATGACGGTATTTCGCAAAGCAAGCATGGAATTGTGCATGCTTGTCCATGTCATGACAAGGCAATGGTTCGGCGGTTGTCAATTGCGGGCATGGGAAGGGCGGTCCTGGCATTGGCGGCCCGTGCTGGTCAAAAAGCCAAAATGCAACGAACGTAGTGGTATGCGGTCTTACTCGTACATTGCATGTACAGATATCCGTAATCATTTATCATGGCTACGTAACGGGCATCCCGTTTGTCGTATTCGGAAGATGTCCAATAGAGGTCGAAAGGAGTGGTAAAAAGGTGTTTGTCTGCAGGGGCTATTTTTTGCATCCATGCGTTGAGTTTGTCACAGATGCCTTTTTGTCCATACCAGAAAAAGGCATTCGAAGCACGGCTGTTTTGCTCTTCTGGTTGTCTCAAAATGGAAACTCCGCCTAAATTTTGCCATATATCCCACCATTGACCTGCACTCGGTAAGATCCAGCCACTGGTATTTTGAGGCGCATCCAGACTGTCAATCGCCTGAAAGATCCGAGCTAGGGTGAAAGCGGGGTAGGCTTCCTTGTTCAGGCCGTGGTCGAATCTTTTTATTCGGATGCGTTCGTAATTGCCTAAACCGCTTATGGCTTGAAAACAATCTTTTTTTCGAATGGCTTTCGATTGCTCGTTTGTATTCCATGGCCCCCAAGCACAGGCTTTTCCGTTATTGGCTTTTTTTACGGACATCGCCAATCCGTGTGGTTGGGCGACACCGGCTTTGCGCAAGGCTTCTTTTTCGGCAATTCCTATGCGGTTGGTGTCGGTTTGGAATACAATTCCGATAACCTGTTTCCCTTCCGCTGGTTGGGGAAGTTCGGCGGCCATTTCAAAGGTTCCGTCTGCATGTACGACACGCAATCCTCCATCGCTCCAAGTACCGTCTTGGTAAAAAAAATCTCCGATTTTCAAGTCGTCTGCCGTATAAAAACAATCTTTTCTTTCTTGTTTTGGTGTTTTGCACGATACCAGCCACGAGGTAAAAAACAATAAAGGCAACAGACAACGGCATTTTTGAAAAGACAGTTTTTTTTGGAGTTTTTCAAGCAGGGTGCGTATGCTGAACGAGCAGAAGACTGCAAACCACGCCAGAGGCACCAGGCAGATATAAAAACGTGTGGCCGAATAGGACAATATGGCCCAGAGGGGTGCCCAGACGGAATGATCCATATGATAAAGCAATATGAAATAAAGGCTCAGCGCCATGGCAGGCACGAGAAAATTCAAAAGGGAAGCCTTCCTCTTAAAGACAAAAAAGAGTTCCAATACAAAAACCGTCGTAAAGACATAGAAGGTCCAGCCATAGTATTTGCTTTGGAAAAGAAAGAGAAATGAATCTTTTAAAATCGTCTGGGCGCGAGGAATATCGATAAAAAGACGTTTGATGAAAAAGTTTTCGGTGGCCATGTTGCCGGTAAACCGATATAATGCCCAGAAAATGAGTACTCCTATGATGGAAGCAGTCCAAAGTAGAAAGTCTTTGCCGGGAATCCGCATTCTGAAACTTTCGTACAGGAGAACGACACCCAAGGCACAGGGCAATACGATGCCGTCGCTACGGGTCAGGCAACTTGCAGAGAGGAACCATGCACTCAACCACAAAAGACAGGTGTTCCGGATTCCTTTACGGCATTGGAAGACATAGTCTATGCCGTACAAGGTTCCAAAACTTGCGTAAATGATATGCGGGGCGTTGGTCATGGATCCAAAAGATATTTTCAACAAGTATGGTGTCAGCATGGTGAAAAAGGTGGCCAGGATGGCGCTCAAGTTGTTGGAGTTCCGTTTGATTAGCCCGTAAAAAGCCAGAAGGAACGATACGAACATAAAGGCGGGTATGCTTTTAGCCGTTTCCGGATTAAACAGGTGGATATATGCGAACGAAAGCTGAGTGAGCGGGGCATATCCTATATAACTGGTAGGCACCCGCATCAAGGGACTTTCTTCTGGGCGGAAAATAGCCAATCCCCGCAGGGTGTGTTCACGGGAAACCATATAGCCGATGGTCTCGTATCCGTTGATACTGTCAATATCCTCCGGAAGGCAGAAAGGATAGAACAGGGTATTTTGAAAATTGATGTATGCAAGGTAGGCCACAAAGCCGAAAAAAACACACCAGACAAGGTTCAGACAATACAAGCGGGGCCTTTTAAGGCTGAGAGGTGGCAATGATTGGTGGCATGCGAAGAAAAGAGAAGCCCAGAGAAGGATAAGAAAGATGGCGGCCAAAGATACGGAAATGCAGGTCAAGGGAATATTCGCCCAATCCAAGACCAGCATGGAGAATACGATTTGGGCAATACCTCCCGGAAAGGAGAGCCCGATGATTTCCTGCCAGCAGAGAGTATTGTTCCTGTTGAGCCACAAGACACAGGAAAAGCCTGTAAAAAAAACTATTGATAAACCAAGGGCTACCATGAACAAAAGGGTTTATGTATGGGGAGAACCACTAATGTCGTATCGTCTGTTTCGTATGGTAATATATCTTTTCCTCCGTTTCCGATTACGATGACATGTGTCAAGGGAAATGGGGAACCGAACCGGGAATATTCATTTTTGGTAACTATTTTTCTGGGATATAGGAATCGTGTGGAGAAAAGTTTGCTTGCACAATGATGAGAATAGAACAAATCGCTGTGTGCATCATAGATGAATGATTCGGCATCGGGAAGATAAATGACAGCATCTTCCGGTGTATTTTCCCGTATATATCTGGAAAAAGTATAGATTCCACCCATTTTCGATGCATAACGGTCTTCAAGGGGAAGGTGCCTGTTTTGTCTGGCAAAATGATAATCACCTTTCACCCTATAGAGGAGATATTCATAACCCGGATCCAGGCGACAAAGCTTACAGAGAGCCAAAGCCGCTACCAAGCCAATCAAATTATATAACAAAATCTTCTTCATCTCGTTATTTTTTTGTTTCATGATATTCCTCTTCCGTATTCACCGCCCAGATATTTGCCTTTTCAGTGCGTCCGCTGGAGATGTTCTTGACGGCTTCCATGGCCGTAAGCATGGAGTGGTCCATGTTGTTGTAGCGGTGCTGCCCGTTACGGCCAATGCAATAAAGGTTTTCAATCTTGTCCAGCCAGGCCTTTACCTTATCTAGGCTGTAGTATGCGCCGTAGTAAGACGGGTATGCCTTCTTGACTCTGATTCGGGTGGCGTCTAACACGTCTTCCTTGTCGATCACATGGATTTTTTCCAGTTCGTCTACAGCCATGCGGATAAAATCCTGCTCTTCCATCTTCCAAAGCGCGTCGCCTTCGGTACAGAAGTATTCCATGCCGATAAACATCGTATTTTCATAATCGGCCACCATATAAGGTGACCAATTGTTGAAAATTTGCAACCTGCCTACCTTCACATCCCTTTCTTGCACATAAATCCAAGTGTCTGGAACACGTCCTTGATAGGTCTTGATTTTTGTTTTGTTTGCTATTGTCAGTTTCTTCACAAGTACGCCTACGGTAATGAAGTCGCGATAGGGAAGTCCGGTGGCAATCTTTCGCACTTCTTCAGGAATCTCCACGCCTTTGATGGAAGCTACCAGGTCGCGCAAGGGCATGGAAGAGATAAAGTAATCACAGTCCATGCGTTTGATTTGTCCGTTTTCCTCCACTTCCGCCGCCACCACGTGATTTTTTTCTACGCAAATACCTAAGACCTTGTTGCCCATAAGTATTTGCCCTCCGGAATTCTTTATGTCCTGGGCCACGGTTTCCCATAACTGACCTGGACCGAACTTGGGGTAGACGAACTGCTCTATGAGCGAGGTCTCCACTTTCTTCTGATTCAGGTTCTTTTTTCGGAAAGGCTTGGTAAGCATGTCTTTCAAGATGGCGGCCACCGACAACCCCTTTACCCGTTGCGATCCCCAGTCCGCCCCTAACTCGGAAGGATGAATGCCCCATACTTTCCGTGTATAGTCTTCGAAAAACATCCGGTAGAGCGGTTTCCCGAAACGGTTGATATAGAAATTTTCCAAAGAAGTCTCGGGCAGCTTGTGCATGGACGCCAGCAAGAATCCGAAACCTGCCTTGAAGGTACGCACCAGGCCCATATTGGCGAAAGTCTGCCATTTAAGGGAAATGGGATAGTTGAAGAACTTGCGCAGGTAAAAGATTCGCGATACCCGTTCGCGTATGAGCATCACCCTGTTTTCTTGCGCAGGGTCGGGACCGTCAGTCGCATATTTCTTGCTTGTCTTATTCAAAAGGACATCGTCCATCGCAGGCTTTCCTTGTAAGGGCATGATACGGTTCCACCATGCCATCACGTCGTCGTTTTTAGAGAAAAAACGGTGGCCACCTATGTCCATGCGGTTTCCTTTATAGTTGACCGTTTGTGAAATGCCGCCGATTTGCTGGCTTTCCTCCAAGACAATGGGGTGGATTTGTGTTTTCTGCAACAGTTCGTAAGCCGCTGTAAGTCCGGCAGGACCGGCTCCGGCGACAATGGCGTTTTGGCGCATGGCGATTAGTTTTTCTTTGGATTGAATAGTATGTATTTGCGGGCCAGAAAATTCCACAGAAATACGAGAACGGTGGAAATTATCTTGGACAGCAGGTAGTGGATTTCCATTAGATCGGTAAAAACATACATGACGAGTGTATTCAGACCCAATCCCGCCATGCCGATCAAGGCAAAGAACAAAAACTCCACATAGCGGTTCTTTACTCTTCCATGTTGAAAGACCCAGAGGGTGCTTATGATGTAGTTGATTGACAACCCGATGATAAAGGCTGCCGTGGCGGAGACCAGATAATGCAGGCCGACGTATTCGGTAAGCAGGAAAAGGCTTCCGAAATCAGCCACAAAAGCGATTCCGCCAACAAAGACATAACGGAAAAACTGCACGAGTGTATTCTCTGTCGATTGGAGAAACAATTTTCCGAATAGGATTTTGGGCAAACTCATGTGTTGACATAGTCATGTTGATGCTGTAAGTTTAATAATAAAAATACATACTTCCAAATATTTTATGAAACAACTTGCTGATCTTTCGGAGCCAAATCTTGTCTCGGATTGTGAAACTTATTGCTCGTGAGCCACTTGCGGCTTGCCGTAAAACCATCTTCTCTGTTTTGCGGGTAGGAAGACATTCCGGCCGCCAGGCGGCCGGAGCGATTTTTCCCGTTGCTTTTCTTGCCCTGTATTTTTGTTATTATATTTGCCATCCTTTGCGAATGCGGCATCAAACATGGAAACGTGACGTCTGCGGTGTTTTGGCGGATAGTGTTCCCTGTCGTTGCCGGACAAGGACGATTATTTTCCGAACCTCCGATACCGGATTCGGGGCGGAGCGGGCGGAAGCGTCTTGAACGACCCGGATCTGTTTTTTGAAGATTGAAAATAAGGATAAGATGAAGAAATTGATTTTGTTTTTTATCGTCTGCATTTTGTGCCAATCTTGTTTCTCGACCCGCACGAGCGTGGGCGATTACAGGGTGCAGAAAAAAGTGGACAAGGAGGCTTCTTATAATTACTCGAAGGCAAAACAGGTGTATCTGTTTTGGGGGCTGCTTCCGTTGGGGCGGGCCAGAGCCGCCGTGCCGCCTCATGGCAATTGCGAGATCAGGACGGGCTTCGGTTTCGTGGATTTCCTTGTGGGGCTCCTGACGGGAGGTGTCGTTACGATGCAGACGATAAAGGTGAAGGCTCCCAAGGTATCGGATTCCGCCGTTCCGGAAAATGAGGCGCAAGCATCTGTTCCCGGAACGTCCGGTTCCGTCTTGTGCATCGTGACGGAACCGTAGGCGCAAGGATCGTTTTCAGGTTTCTTCTCGTCCGTCGGTCGGAAAACGGTAGGCCGTGTGTGCGGTTCGTCGTTTTCGTCGATGAGGAGGCGTTTCTTTCCCGCTCGCCTTACCAGGTGTTCGTGTGAATCCGTTTCTCGATGTCGATTTCCTTCTGTTTGGGCAGGAAGGCGTTTTGGGCGGGATAACCCATCGTCAGCAGGCAAGTGAGTTCATAGCCTTCGGGAACACCTGCGATTTCCTTTATCTTTTCGGCTTCGTCGTTCACGGGGATGTGGAATACGGAGCCCAATCCTTCGGCGGTTGCGGCAAGCAGCATGTTTTCCAGTGCGCACCACGCCGAAGCGAAATAGTTGAGCGAACTTTGCTCCACGGGCCTGAGTAGCGGGCATTGTTTCTGGCGGAAAAAAGGCAGGATGAGGCGTCCGCTTTCCATGAGCATCTTCTGCTGTTTGGGCAAGGCGTCGGTGAACATTTCCATCTTGTCTTTGTCGTCCGTGTCGTTCACCTCGAAAACGAGTTCCTTGAACGCTGCCATGTTCTTTTCGAGCGGGGCGACGAATTTGGCGATGTTTTCCCGTCCGCGCACCACGATGAACGCAAGCTGGCGCAGGTGGTCGTTGGTCGGGGCTTTGAATGCCGCACCGATTACCTTTTTAAGGATTTCGTCGCTTACTTCACGGTCGGAGTAGTCGCGGTAGGTGCGGCGCTTCTCCAAGGCTTCGTACAATTCCATGACAATATGTTTTAAGGCGTGCTTCTTGTTTCCGGTGGCAAAGTTATCCCGTTCCATTGTCTTGTATTTGTCTTATTGTTTCATATATTTGTCTGATATTCGCATTTGTGTCGATTTGAGCCATTTTCATGGAAGATACCGTCATGCCATACGCGCTGCCCGAAGTGGAGAATCATTCGTTTTTCTTTATCGACCAACGGGTGGAAGTCAGCCTCGAAGCCAAGTTGCACCGTCATGATGCCTGGGAACTGTATCATGTCGTCCATGGCCGGGGAACCCGGATGGCGGGCGATACGGTGCAGCCTTTTTCGGCGGGCGAGGTGGCGTTGATTCCGCCCTCGATGATTCATCGTTGGGAATATGCGCCCGACAGCGCGGACGAGTACGGACGTGTCCGTTATCTGATGGTGGCTTTCAGCCATTCGTTGGTGGAACGGTGTGTGGAATTGTTCCCGGAACTGCGGAACAGGCTGGCGGGGGTGGAGTTTCCGGCCGATGCGTTGAAATTCGGACGGGAGAGTTCACGGACGATTCGCAAGGTATTGTCCGAAATGAACGGTATGGACGATCTGGGACGTCTGAGCGCCATGTTCCGTCTGCTTCCGGTCCTCTTTGCTTCGTCCGACCATATGTTTGCGGGAAAGCCGGTGCGTATCGTGCGGCGCATGCAGCAAATCAGCGCGTATGTGATGAAACATTATGTCCATCATATTTCGTTGGATGATATTGCGGCGGAAACGGGCATGAACCATTCGGCGTTCTGTTCCTGGTTCAAGCGTTGCCAGGGGATGACTTTTTCGCAGTTCGTCACGCGATACCGTTTGAATACGGCTTGCCGGTTGCTTGAACATTCGCAGAAGGGCGTGGCGGAAATCTGCTATGCGGTCGGGTTCAACGACCTGCCGCATTTCACGAGGGTATTCAGGAAGGAAACAGGCATGTCGCCCTCCGGTTACAGGAAAACGATCCGGGAATGTACGGCCGTCGAAGGTCCCTCGCCATGCGGCGGCTGAATGATTCCATGCGGCTTGTCGGGGGGCGGCTGAAGACGGTTTTCTTTTGCCTTTCGGCATGACAGGTTCCGGATAGCGGCGTCTTGACCGGGAAATTACGAAAAAGGCCGAAGCGTGCGCTTCGGCCTTTTCCAGATAATCCGTTTGGAAACGGATTACTTCTTGGCGTCGGTCCAATCTTCGGCGGCAAAGCGCTTGTATTGGTTGTAACGCCATTGGGCGTTGTCCTGGCAAGCCTGGAACAATTGGTCGGCTTCGGCAGGGAAGAGCTTCTTGAGCGAGTTGAAGCGGACTTCACCGTTGATGAAGTCTTTGAACTTGCTCCAATCAGGTTCCTTGCTGTCCAGCTGGAAGGGGTTCTGGCCTTGGTCGGCGAGGGCGGGATTGTAACGCCACAGATGCCAATAGCCGCTTTCCACGGCCAGCTTTTCTTCCATCTGGCTGCGTCCCATGCCCGCTTTGAGTCCGTGGTTGATGCAAGGCGCGTAGGCGATGATCAACGAAGGCCCTTGGTGGGCTTCGGCTTCACGCAGGGCTTTGAGATATTGGGACTGGTTGGCGCCCATGGCCACTTGGGCCACGTAAACGTAGCCGTAGGTCATGGCGATGGCGCCAAGGTCTTTCTTGCGGATCCGCTTGCCGCTGGCGGCGAACTGGGCGATGGCGCCCACGGGCGTGGACTTGGAAGCCTGGCCGCCGGTGTTGGAGTACACTTCGGTATCCAATACGAGGACGTTCACGTTTTCGCCCGAAGCCAGCACGTGGTCCAGGCCGCCGTAACCGATGTCGTAGGCCCAGCCGTCACCACCGAAGATCCATTGCGAACGCTTGATGAGGAACTGGCTCATGTCCCGGATTTCCTTGCAAACCGGGCAAGAGGTGTCCTTGAGGGCTTCGCGGATCTTGGGGGTCACTTCCTTGGTCTTTTCCGCGTCTTCCCTGTTTTCGATCCAGAACCGGAACAGGTCCTTGATGTTTTCAGGGCATTGGGCGTCGGCAAGGGCCTGGTTCATGTACATCTGCAGGCGGTCGCGCATCTGACGTACGGCCGTGGCCATACCCAGACCGAATTCGGCGTTGTCTTCGAACAACGAGTTGGCCCAAGCCGGACCGCAGCCGCAGGAATTGGTGCAGTAGGGCGAGGAGGGGAACGAGCCGCTGTAGATGGACGAGCAGCCGGTGGCGTTGGCCACCATCATGCGGTCGCCGAACAACTGGGTGATGAGCTTGATGTACGGGGTTTCTCCGCAACCGGCGCAGGCACCCGAGAATTCGAACAAAGGCTGGGCGAACTGGCTGTTCTTGACCGTCTTGGCTACTTCTACCAAGTCGGATTTGGAGGAGACGTTTTCCACCATGTGGTCCCAGATCCTGGCCTGGCCTTCTTCCTGCATGAGCGGACGCATGGTCAGCGCCTTTTCCTTGGCGGGGCATACGTCGGCGCAGTTGCCGCATCCGGTGCAGTCAAGCACGCTTACCTGGATCCTGAACTGCAAGCCTTCGAATTCCTTGCCGATAGCCTTGATCGTGGGCGTTCCGGCGGGCAGTCCGGCCACTTCCTTCTCGTTCATCAGGAACGGACGGATGGCGGCGTGGGGACAAACGAAGGAACATTGGTTGCATTGGATACACTTGGTGGAATCCCAGGCGGGAACATGGCTGGCGATGCCGCGTTTCTCGTATTTGGCCGAACCGCAGGGGAAAGTGCCGTCGGCCATGTCCTTGAACGCGCTCACGGGCAGGTCGTCGCCTTTCTGGTCGTTGACCACGTCGACGATGTTCTTGATGAAATCGGGACGGGCGCCTTCGCGTTTGCCGATCTTGCCGTCGTCTTGCAGGTTCTTCCACTCGGCGGGAATTTCCACTTTCACGTAGTCGGCTCCGCGGTCGACGGCGGCGAAGTTCATGTTCACCACGTTCTCGCCTTTCTTGCCGTACGATTTCACGATGGCCTTTTTCATTTCATCCACGGCCTTTTCGTAAGGAATCACGCCGGAAATCTTGAAGAAGGCGGATTGAAGGATCGTGTTGGTACGATTGCCCAGGCCTATTTCTTCGGCGATCTTGGTGGCGTTGATGATGTAGAAGTTGATGTCGTTTTCCGCCAGGTATTTCTTCATGGCGTTGGGCAGCTGGTTCTTGGTCTCTTCCACGTCCCACCAGGAGTTCAACAGGAAGTTGCCGCCTTTCTTGAGGCCGCGCAACATGGGATACTTGAAGATGTAGTTGGCCACGTGGCAGGCTACGAAGTCGGGCGTGGTCACCAGGTAGGGCGAGGTGATCTTCTTGTCGCCGAAACGCAGGTGGGAACAGGTGAAACCGCCCGATTTCTTGCTGTCGTAGGCGAAGTAGGCCTGGCAATACTTGTCGGTGGTTCCGCCGATGATCTTGATCGTGTTCTTGTTGGCTCCCACCGTGCCGTCGGCGCCCAGACCGTAGAACTTGCAGGCATAGGTGCCTTCGGGGCTGGTGCTGATTTCGGGAAGGACGGGCAGGGAGAGATGCGTGAGGTCGTCCACGATACCCACGGTGAACTTGTTCATGGGCTTTGCCGATTCGAGGTTCTCCAATACGGACAACATCTGTGCCGGCGTGGTGTCTTTGGAGCTCAATCCGTAGCGGCCGCAGATCACTTCGGGACGATTGGCCACATGGCTCAACACTTCCACCACGTCGAGGTAGAGGGCTTCGCCGGCGGCACCGGGTTCCTTGCTGCGGTCGAGCACGCAGACGCGCTTGGCGGAGGCGGGCAGCACGTCAAGCAGGTATTTGGCGCTGAAAGGACGGAAAAGATGGACGGTTACCAGACCGAACTTCTTCTTGCCCTGGGCGGCCAGGTAGTCGATGGTCTCGATCAAGGTCTCGGTGACCGATCCCATGGCCACCACCACGTATTCGGCATCGGGTGCGCCGTAGTAGGTGAAAGGCTTGTAGTCGCGTCCGGTCAAGGCCGAGATTTTCTTCATGTAGTCGTTCACGATGTCGGGAACGGCGTCATAGTAGGGATTGCAGGCTTCACGTGCCTGGAAATAGACGTCGGGGTTTTGCGCCGTGCCGCGGACAACAGGATGCTCGGGATTGAGCGCGCGGTCGCGGTAGGCTTTCAGGGCGTCGGTATCCACCAAGGCCTTGAGGTCTTCCATGTCGATGGCCTCGATTTTCTGTATTTCGTGGGAGGTACGGAATCCGTCGAAGAAGTGGCAGAACGGGACACGGCTCTTGATGGCGGCCAAGTGGGCGACGCCGGCCAGGTCCATGCATTCCTGCACCGAAGAGGAGGCCAGGAACGCGAATCCCGTCTGACGGGTGGCATAGATGTCTTGATGGTCGCCGAAGATGGACAAGGCGTGCGAGGCCAATGCGCGGGCCGAAACATGGAATACGCCCGGAAGCAGTTCGCCGGCGATCTTGTACATGTTGGGAATCATCAACAGCAAGCCTTGCGAGGCGGTGTAGGTCGTGGTAAGCGCGCCGGCTTGCAACGAACCGTGGACGGCACCCGCCGCACCGGCTTCGGATTGCATTTCGACGACTCTTACTTTTTCGCCGAACATGTTGGTTCTACCTTGCGAGGCCCATTCGTCGATGTGTTCGGCCATGGGCGAAGAGGGCGTGATGGGGTAGATGGCGGCCACTTCGCTGAACATCGACGCGACGTGCGCCGTGGCTTCATTCCCGTCACAGGTCATGAATTTTTTTTGTTTTGCCATGATTATTTAAGGTTTGCTTTTAGGATTTCTAACATTAGAAACGGTCGCAAAGGTACATTTTTTTGCTTGAATTCGCGAGAAGCAGGCAGCGTGTGTCTGATTATGGAAAATATTGAAAATTAGTTTCTTGTTTTTAAGGGAAAGTTTGACTATCTTTATGCCGCATTGCCGGCATTGATTTGGAGAAAAATCCGGCATTTCCACTGAATCCCTGAACGAACAAGGACTTTCCATGAAGCAAGCAAGATAAATGACAGTATGCACTAAAAACCAAAACCATGAAAGAATCTACAACCATTACCCGATGCGGGCGCTCGGCCACGCTATGGCTTATGGCGATTTTATTTTTTTGCTCGTGCCTGCCGTCCCGGGCGCAGACCTCCACGGTAGTCATCGCGGAGGTGATGTACGACCATCCCTTGTACGACAATGAAACGGTTTCCGTGGCACATGCGGGAGAGTTCATGTCCTTATATAACTATGGCGAGGAAGATGTGGACATAGGCGGCTGGCGTGTGGCGATTGCCGGTTTGGCCGGAAACCGTGGGCAGACCGCTTATGCCATTCCTGCCAATACCGTGCTGCCCGGCATGAGTCTGGCTGTCATCGTCTCCCGCCCCGCCAGCGGCACGTTCGATATCGGGAACTTCTATGGAATGGCGGATTCCGCCAACAGCGGCAACATTGTGCTCTATGCATCCACGCTGGCCTATCCCGACACGAGGAGCCTGATACGGGTTTACGACGCCCGGAACCGGATAGAGGATGAACTGGTTTATGACGGACTGTCTGCGCCCCTTTCCGGTGAACCGCTCCTGCGGGCCACGAACGCCGTCAATCCTGAACGCCCCCTGTCGTCCACGGTGTCGATTCAGCGGGAGAAGATAGTGATAGACGAGGGAATACGTGTCATTTCCCGCTCCGACTACTATGCGTATGGTTCAGAGCGACCGGTGCGCTTGTTTCACTATCATCCGGAAGACTATTCCTATACCGCGCCAATGTCAGCTATTATGGGAGAAGTTCCCGAGAATATGAGCCTTGAGGAGGCAGTAACGGAAGATAAAGACTATCGAACCAAGACCATTGTGTCGAGTCAGATAATTGCAGGGGGAAAAACCCAATATTGGGCAGAGGAAGGAATCACTTTGGGCCCCGGATTCGAGGTGAAACCCGGAGCTGAATTTTATGCCGATGTGGAACCGGATAGTGTCCATCTATTGAAGATGATGACGTATAATCTGAAAGGCAAGCATACGGAATACAAGGAACATGCAAAAGTGGTAAAGAAAGCCACTCCCGATGTGGTGGCGGTGCAGGAAGTGAGAGGTCTGCGCAAATTCAGGATATTGAAAGAAAAAAGCGGTTATAATGGCGAACGGTTTTGTATTATAGCCGATTATGGAATCGGTATGCTATGGAAAGAATCGATGGTGGGCAAGCCTGTAGCGATAAAGAAAAAATTGATTTCTTTGGTCAATTGGGACAATGAAGCTGATCTGATCCGAGGATTTCTGGTGGCTGAATTCCGGGATTTCTGCTTTGTTTCAACACATATGAGCCTGGATAAGGCAACCCGTAAGAAAATGGCCAACAAGATTTTAAATAATAGTCTCGTACAGGAGTGTCAAGAACATGGGAAGCCTGTTTATATCGCCGGGGATATGAATGAGGATCCAGAAGATGAAGAGAAAAGCCCCGCAGTACAAATATGGGAAAAAAACGGTTTTGAATTGCTTAACAGCGTGGAAAGAGTATCTGGCACTAGTAAATTTGTAGACTCCACCCAGCAAGGCGGAACCATGATAGATCTGATATTGGAGCATAATGTAAATCAGAATCATAAAACGATTTCCAGAGGCGTACCTATGACGAAAGAAGAAAGGGACCAGTTCTTTGAAGATAAGATTTCCGATCACTTTCCGTATTCTGTCAAAGTTAAAATCAAATAGAACTATGAAAACGATATGTTGGAATATACAGATAATCTTGTTGTCTCTTGTTTTGATGTCTCTTGTTTGTGCATGTAGTCTGGCGAAGACCAAGTATTATTCCCTGTCGGGAATAGATAAATCGATGATTCCGTATCAAATAGGGGATACTGTCCGTTATGTCGACGATAAAGGGGATTTGGTTACATTGGTTGCCTCTGAAATTCAGGAAGAATGGGTTCCTGGCGAGGAAAATGAATTTACGGGCAAACTACATGATGTGACAGAATATCGAAGAGTGTTTCTCCGGTCGGAGCAAGGGGCTTCTCTTTTTATTCAAATTGAAGGAGGAGGAGAGCCTCGAAGATCTTTGCGTGCAGTAGGTCTGAATTCGCGGTCAACGCTTATTTATAGGGTTTTATATGATTCGAAAGGAGACTTTGTCGAGGTGGTTACGTGGGATAACGATGTTTTTGCCCATAAATATTATGTTTACGATAAAATATGGCTTAATAATCATGTTTATCACGATGTGGCAATGTATTATGGGAGACATAGCCAGTATAAGGATACCATACAATTTTACTACAACAAGAGCCACGGGGTATTGCAGATGACTGAAAACGGAAAAACATTATTTACCTTGGATACCGTAATCTTTGCAGGCGCAAGATAGTTGTGGCGGTTGTCGTTTTCGGCAGGCTTGTGCTATCTTTGCCCGGTATTGATGAAGATAAAGTAACGGGTGAAATGAACTGGATAGATACGCATGCGCATACTTATGAACCCTCGCAAGGACAGGAATCCTCCCGTGTCTTGGTTGAAAGGGCCTTGGCGGCCGGGGTGTGCAAGCAGATCATGGGCGGGGTGGACATGGCTTCGGTGGAACCGGCCATGGAACTTTGCCGTGCTTTTCCTGATACGGTTTATCCTACCATCGGGTTGCATCCCACCGAAGTAAGGGCGGATTACGTGCAGGCGTTGGATGGTTTGTACAACTGCCTTTCTGCCGATGCCGGGCAAAAAAGCGACCGAAATCCGCATTATGTGGCCGTGGGCGAAATCGGTATGGACCTTTATCACGACAAGGCTTTTTTCAAGGAACAGCAGGATGCGTTCAGGACCCAGCTGCATTGGGCCAAAGAACTGAAGTTGCCGGTGGTGTTGCATGTGCGGAACGCTTTCGAGGAGGCCTGGCATATCCTCAAGGGCGAGCAGGACGGAACGCTTAAGGGCGTTTTCCATTGTTACAGCGGCAGCGTGGAACAATCCGCCCGCGTGCTCGACTTGGGTTTCATGTTCGGTATCGGCGGGGTGCTCACTTTCAAGAACGCCGGTTTGCCGGAGGTGGTGCGCAATGTGCCGCTCTCCTCGCTTGTGCTGGAAACCGACGCCCCTTGGCTGGCTCCCGTACCTTACCGGGGCCAACCCAACGAAAGTTCCTATATTCCGGTCATCGGGCATAAGTTGGCGGAAATCCTCGGCTGGACTCCGGAGGAAATTGCCGATGCCACGACCGCGAACGCTTGCCGCCTGTTCGGTTTGTGAGGCCGCCACCTGACCGTGTCATGGGCGTGCCGGCCTTTTTCGTAAATTCGCGTTTTGTGCAAAACAATGAGGAAATCACGATGGAAAAGAAAATCGTCGTAAGCGGAGTCCGTCCCACGGGCGACTTGCATTTGGGGAATTATTTCGGTGCCTTGCGGAATTTCATCCGCATGCAGGAAGAATATGATTGCTATTACTTCATCGCCGACTATCACAGCCTCACCACCCATCCGCATCCGGATGATCTGGGAAGGAACGTCAGGAATATCCTGGCTGCCTATATCGCTTGCGGCGTGGATCCCGAAAAGGTGGCCATTTACGCGCAAAGCGACTTTCCCGAATTGTGCGAGTTCTACATGTTCCTGAACATGAACGCCTATCTGGGGGAATTGGAACGTTGCACCTCGTTCAAGGACAAGGTGAGGCAGAATCCCGACAACGTGAACGCCGGCCTGTTGACGTATCCTACCTTGATGGCGGCGGACATCCTCGTGCACAAGGCCGATTTCGTGCCGGTGGGCAAAGACCAGGAACAGCATCTGGAAATGACCCGCGTGTTCGCCCAACGGTTCAACCACATGTACGGGGTGGAGTATTTCGGACAGCCGCAGGCGTTCAATTTCGGAAACAACCTGGTCAAGGTGCCAGGTCTGGACGGAAGCGGCAAGATGGGCAAGAGCGAGAGCGGCAACAACGCCGTTTTCCTTACGGACGAGGACGCGGTGATCCGCAAGAAGATCATGCGCGCCACGACCGACAGCGGTCCGGAGCGTCCGAACCAGGAAAAGCCGGAAGCGATCGCGAACCTGTTCCGGCTGGTGGAAATCCTTTGTCCGGAAGAGGTCTACAAGTTCTATGACGAGGCTTACAACAACTGTTCGATTCGTTACGGCGACCTGAAGAAGCAGCTGGCGGAAGACGCGGTGAAATTCGTTTCTCCTTTGCGCGAACGGATCAAGGAAATACTGGCGGACGACGCCTATTTGGAGAAAGTGCGCAAGATCGGGGGCGAGAAGGCCCGCCAAAGCGGCATGGCCACGATCAGGGACGTGCGTAAAATCATCGGTTATTAGTCTATGGCCTATATCGAGACAAGGAAGATTCAGGAACGGGCCGTGTTGGTGGGCATCGCCACCGGCGGCGTGGGCGTGGAAAAGGAAACGGAATATCTGAAGGAGCTGGCGTTTTTGGTGGATACAGCCGGAGCGAAGGTGGAAAAGAGTTTCTTGCAGCGTCTTGACCTGCCCAACGGAAAATATTACATCGGTTCGGGAAAGTTGGAAGAAGTCAAGACGTATGTGGAGGCGGAAAAGATAGACTTGGTGGTGTTCGACGACGAACTGACGCCCGCCCAGTCGCGTAACTTGGAGAAGGAGCTCAAATGCAAGGTCCTTGACCGTACCACGCTCATCTTGGATATTTTCGCCAAGCATGCCCGTACCGCCCACGCCCGTACGCAGGTGGAACTGGCCCAATACCAATATCTGCTCCCACGCCTTACGGGCATGTGGACGCATTTGAGCAAGCAGCGCGGCGGGGTGGGAATGCGCGGGCCGGGTGAAAAGGAAATCGAGACCGACCGTCGGGTCATCCACGACAAGATCGCGTTGCTCAGAAGCAAGTTGGCGGAAATAGACAAGCAGAAAGTGACGCAGCGCAAGAACCGTGTCAGCATGGTGCGGGTGGCCTTGGTGGGCTACACGAATGTGGGAAAGTCCACGATCATGAACTTGGTGGGAAAGTCGGAGGTGCTGGCCGAAAACAAGCTGTTCGCCACCTTGGACACCACGGTACGGAAAGTGGTCATCGGCAACCTTCCGTTCTTGCTTTCCGACACGGTGGGGTTCATCCGCAAGTTGCCGCACGGCTTGGTGGAATCGTTCAAATCGACCTTGGACGAGGTGCGGGAAAGCGACATCTTGCTGCATGTGGTGGACGTCTCCCATCCCGAGTTCGAGGAACAGATGCGGATCGTGCAGCAGACGTTGGCCGAAATCGGCGCGTCGGACAAGAAGACCATCGTGGTGTTCAACAAGATGGATGCCTATACCTACGAGGAAAAGGACCCTGACGACCTTACCCCTGCTACCCGGCGCAATTACAGCCTGGAAGATCTGGAAAAGATGTGGTATGCCAAGGAAAACGCGCCGTGTATCTTCTTGTCGGCGACGAGGAAGAAGAACGTGGAGGCGTTCAAGCAGATGCTCTACGATGAGGTGAAACGTGTGCATCTTACGCGTTATCCTTACGACAAGTTGCTCTACGAGGATATTCTCTGAGCGGCGGCAGGAGGTGCGGGAAAACGGTTTGTTATTAACGAAAAAAAGTCTATCTTTGCAGCCCTTTCCGACGGAACCCGGACGCGGAGCCGGTAAGTCGGTGAGCTCTTTCAAGACCAGATATATTCCGGAGGTCACGTAGCTCAGCCGGTAGAGCACATCCCTTTTAAGGATGGGGCCCTGGGTTCGAATCCCAGCGTGACCACGAGCAACTGTTTAATGGATTCTGCTAAGGTCGCCAAGATTCAAAATATCAATGAATTTTGGCGACTTCTGTTTTTGCTCGGTCTCGTAGGTTTTGATTTATCATCACAGAAACTGTGTCTATCTTTATATTCGGAAACGACGTTTGTTTTTTTGACACAGAAAATCCATGGACATCAATTTCTATCTCGTTCCGGTTTCCGACAAGAACGGGGATTGCGCCATCCGGGTGTCGGTCGCCACGCATGGCAGCCGTCTGTTGACATCGACGGGCTACAAGATCAATCCCAAGATGTGGGATAAGGCAGTGCAACGGGTCCGCCGGGGAGCGGTGAATGCCAAAGGGATGCCGTCCAATATCATCAATGCCGGATTGGATTCCATCCGGACTCATTTCGGTCGTTTGGATGATGTGAGCCGTTCGTTTGCCAAGGAAGACTTGCGTCGGGAATTTCTGGAATGTATGGGCAAAAAGCCAAGGAAAGGGGCGGTGGAGAAGAAGGACGAGCTTCCGGTCGCGGACATCATCAGGCGGTTCGTCGTGGATGCCGGCAGCAGGAACGGGTGGACGTTGGGGACGGTTCGGAAATTCGGCACGTTGGGCAACCATCTGGAATACAAAAAAGCCATTATTAACCGCTCCAGCACGCCGTTTATCCTCAACTTCACTTCCCGTCCAATCGCCCCCACACTCTAATCCGTGTTCGCGGTGCATGCGTACATATACGCCACCCCTCTACCCTTTCCCTCTCGGATTAAGGCTTGATAAATATTTACATACGGATGAATAACTGACTCTGTGTCCTCTCTCGACAAGTGTCCTGTGCATGTCTTTCAGTCTGAGGCACTGTTTGCGCATCCCTGCCTCTTCCTTTGCTCGTTCAATAATAGACAGCGTTCTATCTCCTTCTGTGATGCCTCCCCTCATGACACGCGGTGTATATGTCCGCTTCTTGTAATGGGGCTTTATGGACAGATATTCTGCCTCTCCGTATTCCGGATTCTCTGACAATGCCCCTTCCAGACCTTGTAGCACTCGCCTGACCGTCTTGCGGTCTACATGCACCCTTTCCGCTATCTCTCGCTGACTGACATTCTCTATGCGATAGTAATGTAAGATTTGTTGTTTTATATCCATGTTTATCATGTGTTTGGGTGTATTGCGCAAGCAATATACCATCCACCCTCTACTTGGTCCCTTTTTCAATTATTTCTTTACTATCATCTGGGTCTTGAAGATATACAAGGGCGGCAAGTATTGCTTTCCCCCACGTTATCCAGCTGTTGAATGAACCCTATACCAACTTGTTTCCTATACTGATGAGTTACGGCGAACAGGAAGCCTATCTGTCTCCATTTATGAATGCATGGAAGGGTGGGGGCGCAGGATCAGTTGCAGGGGCGGTTGGCTTCTGCGCAGATTCCTCTGTCGCGTATGTCCTTCCCGCAGTTGTACTGGGTGATGACAGGGGATGATTTCACGCTCGATATCAATAATCCGAAAGAGCCGAAAATCCTTTGAGTGGGCAACAATCCCGACTGTCGAATATCTACGGAGCGGCCTTGGGACTTTACAACAGCCGTATCGTCAAGCTCATCAACAAAAAGAAGCAGTTGAAGAGTCTCGTGCTAATCGATGAGTTGCCCACCATCTTCTTCAAAGGGTTGGACAACCTGATTGCCACAGCCCGAAGTAATAAAGTGTCTGTCTTGGCTTTCAGGATTTCTCACAGTTGAACCGGGACTATGGGGATAATGAGAGCAAGGTTATCCAGAATACGGTCGGCAACGTGTTTTCCGGTCAGGTGGTGGCCGAGACCGCCGATCTGTTGTCCAAGCGGTTTGGCAAGGTGTTGCAGCGGCGACAGAGCCTCTCGATCAATAAACATGATACCTCGGTATCTATCTCGACGCAGATGGATTCTTTGATACCTGCTTCCAAGATTGCCACGATGACTCAAGGTATGTTTGTAGGGGCTGTGGCTGATAATTTTGGAGAAGAGATAAGCTAAAAGGTATTCAATGCCAAGATTGTCGTTGATGTGAGGAAGGTGGCGGATGAAGAGAAGCAGTATCAGGATATATCCATCATCACCGACTTCATTGATGAGAACGGGGAAGACTGCATGGAGGAGATGATCCAGCAGAACTACCGCCGCATCGTTGCCGAGACCAAGCAACTGGTCAAGGACGAAATCGCCTGTATCGAGGCTGACCCGGATCTATGCCATCTGCTGGAAGAGGCGGAGTAGGAAAGGAGAGAAATAAGGTATAAAGGTGAGAATTGTCAAAGTGAAAGAGGAGGCTCAGAGTATGTGCCTAACTTATTGGACAGGATGCTGTATGGGGACTTATCTGGTTGTAAATTGAGAATAAGGCTCAAATTTGATTACAAATATCGTTAATTTTTCGTATCTTTGTAGTACAAATACGGACTTCTTGCATTTTATTGTAATGAAGGACTGGTTAGACAATGTATGTGATGTTATTGGAATTTTCTTGCGCGAACTTTAGGTCAATTAATCGAAAATGTACAATCTCCTTAGAGGGGCAGGGCATTGCTGATGAACCCAAAACCAATTTTGTTTTGTTGGACAAGAAGGTGAAGGTGTTGAAAACAGTTGCGTTGTATGGGGCTAATTCAAGTGGAAAATCTAATGTCGTTAGAGCTTTTGCTGTTATGATGAAGCATATCAGGGACTCGGTGAGGCTAAACGATAATGATAAACTGCATTATGATCCATTTCGGTTGTCTTCGGTAAGAGGAAAACCGACTTTTTTTGAAGTAAGGTTTACTGATGATGAGAAAGCCTATCGTTACGGCTTTGAATTTGATAGTGAATTGATTTATGGGGAGTGGCTCTATCGCTCATCCATTGGGGGGAGGACGGAAAAGGCTCTTTTTATTCGGACAAAAGAGGGTATTGGCGTGGATGAGAAATTTTTTTCTGAGGGAATGGGGAAGGAGGAGAATACTAATGATAATCGACTCTTTTTGTCATTGTGCGCTCAATTGGGAGGAAAACTTTCCAGACAAATAATCAATAAGTTTTCTTATATGAATGTTATATCGGGTATCTACGATCAAGGATATACCGATTATTCCAAGAATATGTTGCATAGGCATTTGGCAGGTTTTGATGAGGCGGTTTCCTTTTTTAGGGACATGCATTTGGGTTTTGATGAAATTGAGACGGTAGAAAAGGAGTTCGATGATTCCATGCTTCCACCCGATATGCCCAATGTTGTAAAAGCGGAAGTGTTCAAGGCGATGCGGGGAAGACGGGATGTGAATCTTTATAGTTGTCATAAGATTTACGATAAGCGAGGAAAGGTGACTGGAAAAATCAGTTTTGATATTGATGAGGAATCAGAAGGAACTAAGAAGTTAATTCGGCTTTCAGGTCCAATTTTTGAAACGTTGGTGAATGGTAGGGTGCTTTGGGTGGATGAATTGGATGCTAAAATGCATCCGTTGATTTCGCAGTATGTTGTGGAATTGTTTAATAACCCTGATACTAATCCTCATAATGCGCAGTTGATTTTTACGACACATGACACTCATCTGCTTTCATCCAAGTTGTTGCGGCGTGACCAAATTTGGTTCACCGAAAAAGATGCGAAGGAACAGACGGATTTATACAATATGATGGATATTGAACTCCCTGATGGCAGTAAGCCGCGCGCAGATTCTAATTTTGAACGCAATTATATTGCGGGTAGATATGGTGCCATTCCTTACATTTTGAATGATTAGGAAATGGCAAACAAGATTAAGATTGATAATTTGTTGCTGAAGCGACAAAAGCGCAAGGCAACGAAAAAACATGAGCCTAAAAAGGTTCCATGCCGTATTTTGATTGTTTGTGAGGGGCAAAGAACGGAGCCGAATTACTTTCGAAAGTTCCGCGTAGAAGAGAATTCCCGTTTTGTTTATGAGGTGAAATGCGAGGGAAAAGGAGTTAATACTCTTAGTGTTGTGGATGCGGCTATTGCGCGGAAAAAGGAAGCGGGAAGACTAACTCCTTATGATAGCGTATGGGCGGTGTTCGATAGGGATGGTTTTCCGAAAGAGCGATTCAATGCTGCCATAGAAAAAGCAAAAGCGCATGGAATTGAGGTGGCTTGGAGTAATGAGGCGTTTGAATTATGGTATCTGTATCATTTTTTGAATCGCACTACAGCCATGAGAAGGGAGGAATACGAAATGGCTATATCCGATGCGGTGAATGTTTCAGGCAAATGGAAGGGGAAAAAGCCTTATAGATATGCAAAAAATGACGAACGCAATTATGAAATTATGACGAATTGCGGAAATCGGGAGCAGGCTATAAATTGGGCTCAGAGACAGCATGAAAAATTTGATGGGCAACGATATGCGGAACATAATCCATGTACATTAGTATACAAACTTGTCCTACAATTGTTAAATAGAGATAAGGCTTTCATTAATCAGGTGATGGAGAAGATTCAAGAAAGGATGTAAAATCAAAAAATAGAAAGAATGTAGGTGATTGGAAAGAAGGTTAAGGGGCAAAACCAACCGCCTAAAAGCCAAAACACCGACTATGTTTTTCCATTATGCACGATGTGGCCGTTTTCTTTACCGAATACGACAATGACCGCTTCGAAGTGTCGGGTACGAAGCGATGGAGGCAGGCCTATCATATCGAGCCTATTTTCTGCGTCTATTACGATATCATAAATGGATGATATAATACCCTTTGGTCGGGTTTGGTGGTCTTAATTTTAATGGCTGCCGTATCGACACCTTGGGCTACATTCCAAGAGTGCAGAAGGAAATCAACTGGAAAAAACTGCTCCAGTTTATGGATGAGCAACGTTTTCAGGCCATGATAGACCGCCACAAACACGACAACCATAGCTACACCTGCACCGGAGAGGAGTTTCGCGAGTTAGTATTGTTGAGCCTTAACTAAACATTATTTAATCGGTTTTTAAATCACATTCAAATAAAATGACAAGCGGCCAGCAGAGAAGCCTCCTTCGGCCGCTTGCTTTTCTCCTTTCGTTCCTGTCACATAAATCATCGCCCAATCCTCTCTCCTTTTGGACATTTTGTTTGGGTGATTGTACATATCCATATTGCCTCAGTATGGTATAGACAACGCTTCCTGCCTGCCGGATGTTGTGGGCGTTGAAAGACCGCAACAAGGAGGGGTTGATAGGGGGGCTGTCGGCTTTGGCCAAGGCGTACTGCATGGAGCGGAAGTTGTCCTGCACCATCAGATGGTGTTCCAGCAGTTTGCCCGGTGCCGTCCGCCCCTGTTCCAGCAACACTTTCACCTTCGTATCGGTGAGGGTCGCCCCCGCTAGACGGGTGGAACTGCCTACAATCTGGTGCAACCTGTATTTCTCGTAGTCGAAAACGGTCTGCGGCAGAGCCGGTTCGGCATATTCCTTCGAGACGGCCTCAAGTTCTGAAAAAAGTTCCTTTGAAATTTTCATTCTTTCCCCGTTCGACCGTTTGGATTACTCCTGGTTGTTGGATTTTGAAAGGCGGTGCCTGGAATTGAAACTCAAACGCGGTCGTGTTGTCCGGCTCCTCCGGCAATAAAAAAAGAGCCGCCGGAACAACGTTGCTCCGGCGGCTCTTGCCAGGCCAAGGGAGGCGTCTTAGTACTTGAACGGGCTCGAGAATGTCTTGAATCTTTCACCCGCTTGGTCTTTGGCCGAGAGCAGGGGCGTATCGCATTTCCAGTCGATGCCCAGGTCGGGATCGTTCCACAAAAGACAACCTTCGCTTTGCGGCGCGTAGGGTGCGGTTACCTTGTAGGCGAATATGCTGCCTTCCTCGCGGGCCACGAATCCGTGGGCCATGCCGGCGGGCAGAAGGAATTGCAGTTTGTTGCTTTCGGTCAGTTCCACGCAGACGTGCTTGCCGTAGGTGGGCGAGCCTGTCCGTATGTCCACGGCCACGTCCATCACGGCCCCGCGGATTACCCGCACGATCTTGTCTTGGGCGAAAGGCGGTTTCTGGAAATGCAATCCGCGCAGCACGTTCTTGGCCGACTTGGATTCGTTGTCTTGCACGAACGTGTATTCCAAGCCTGCCGCTTGCCATTTCTTCAAGGAATAACTTTCCATGAAATAACCGCGTTCGTCTTCAAAAACGTCGGGGTGGACGATCACCACCCCTTCGATTGCCGTCTTTTCAATCTTCATGGCCGGCGGATTAGCAGTGGACGCATTCGCCGTAGGCGGCTTCCACGGCTTCGAGGAACGATTCGGAAAGCGTGGGATGCGGATGGACGGCGTGCATGATGTCGTGCGCCGTGATTTTTTGCTGGCGGACCATCACCGCCTCGGCGATCATTTCCGTCACGTTTTCGCCCGTCATGTGGCAGCCCAGGAGCAAGCCCGTGGCAGCGTCGAAAATCACCTTCACGAAACCGTCGCGGCTGCCCATGGCGGTAGCCTTGCCCGAGGCGGTGAACGGAACCCGTCCGGTTTTGATCTGGAAGCCGGCTTCCAGCGCTTTCTTTTCGGTCAGGCCGACCGAGGCGATTTCGGGCGAGGTGTAGGTGCAACCGGGAATGTTGGCGTAATCGACGGGAACGGGATCCAGTCCGGCGATTTTTTCCACGCAGACTTTCGCCTCGCGCGAGGCCACGTGCGCCAAGGCCGGCCCCGGCGTGATGTCGCCGATGGCATAAAGCCCTTCCACGTTGGTGCGACCGAACTCGTCGGTGACGATCTTGCCCCGTTCGGTCTTGACGCCCAATTCCTCAAGGCCGATGTTGTCGGTGTTGGGAACCACGCCCACGGCCGAGAGCACGATGTCGCATTCGTGGATTTCTTCGCCTTTCTTGGTCTTGATGAAGACTTTGCATTTTTCGCCTTCCGTTTCCACTTTTTCCACCGAGGCCTCCACCAATACCTTCATGCCGTTCTTGCGGAAACTGCGGCTCAACTGGGAGGCCGAATCGGCATCTTCCACGGGAACGATTTGCGGCATGAATTCGACCAGCGTCACCTTGGTTCCCATGCTCTGGTAGAAATGGGCGAATTCGGAACCGATGGCTCCCGAACCCACCACGATCATGCTTTCGGGACGCTCGGGAAGGGTCATGGCCTGCCGGTAGCCGATGATTTTCTTGCCGTCCTGGGGCAGGTTGGGCAGTACCTTGCTGCGTGAGCCGGTGGCGAGGATGATGTGCTTGGCGGTGAATTCCTTCGTGGTGCCGTCTGCGTTCATCTTCACCGACACGACCTTGCCCGGTTTGAGAAAGGCCTCGCCCGCTATGGTTTCCACTTTGTACTTGCCCAGCAGGAACTGCACACCTTTGCCCATCGTTTCGGCCACGCCCCGGCTACGCGCCACGATGGCGGAAAAGTCGGGTTTGACTTCGCCTTCCACGCGGATTCCGTAGTCGGCCGCGTGCTTGGCGTATTGATAGGCTTGGGCGCTCTTGAGCAGGGCCTTGGTGGGGATGCAGCCCCAATTCAGGCAGATGCCGCCTGTTTCGGCGCGTTCCACCACGGCGGTCTTCAGTCCCAGTTGCGAGGCGCGAATGGCAGCCACGTAGCCTCCCGGGCCGCTGCCGATGACGATGAGGTCGAAATCCATTGTCGTATGTGTTTATTGTTTGCTGATGATATGCAGGGTGTCGGTGGCGATGACCTTTTCTTCGTCGGTGGTCACTACCACGACCTTTGTCCTGGAGCCGGCCTTGGAGATGATTGCGTCCTGGCCGTGTATGTCCCGGTTCTTTTCCGCGTCGAATTCAACGCCCATGAATTCCAGTCCTTGGCAAATCTGGCGTCGGGCGTCGTCGTCGTTTTCACCGATGCCTCCGGTAAAGAGGATCAGGTCGACGCCGCCGAGGGCCGCCGCGTAGGCGCCCACGTATTTCTTGACGCGATACGAGAACATCTTCAACGCCAAGGCCGCTTTCGTGTCGCCTTCCGAGGCGGCCTTGCGCAGTTCGCGCATGTCAGAGGAAACCTGCGATACGCCCTGCAAGCCGCATTCCTTGCTGAAATAGTTGTTGGCCTGGGCGGGCGAGAGGTTTTCCTTTTCCATGATGGCCATCGCCGCGCCCAGGTCCAGGTCGCCGCTGCGGGTTCCCATCATGAGGCCTTCCACGGGCGTGTAGCCCATCGAGGTGTCCACGCTCTTGCCGTTCTCGACGGCGGCCAGCGAAGCCCCGTTTCCGAGGTGGCAGGAGATGATCTTGCTCTTTTCGAGCGGGATTCCCGCCAGCTGTGCCGCCTTTTTCACCACGAACTTGTGGCTCGTGCCGTGAAAGCCGTAACGGCGCATGCGGTCGGTCTGGTAGAACTTGTAAGGTACGGCGTACATGTAGGCGTGTTCGGGCATGGTCTGGTGGAACGAGGTGTCGAACACGGCTACTTGCGGCACCTGGGGCAGCAGCGCCTGCATCGACTCGATTCCCTTGATGTTGGCCGGATTATGCAGCGGCGCCAAGGGAACGCATGCCTTGAGGTCGTCCATCACGCGCCGGTCGATGAGGACGCTGTCCTTGAACGTTTCCCCGCCGTGTACGACGCGGTGTCCCACGGCGTTTATTTCATCGAGGTCCTTGATGACGCCGTATCGGGGATGCACCAGGTATTCCAGCACCCAGTTGATTCCCACTTGGTGGTCGGCCACCGGTTTTTCGAACTTGTGCTTTTGGCCGTCCGTTCCTTGATGGGTGAGGCTGCCTTGTGCCAGGCCGATCTTTTCCACCAGGCCTTTGGCCATGACCTTGCCGTCTTGATCCATGTCGAGCAGCTGGTACTTCAAGGAAGAGCTTCCGCAGTTTAAAACGAGAATTTTCATCGGAATATGTTTTTCTTGTGTGTTCCGGTCTATTCGTGGTCGATGCGTTTCACCGTTTCCACGCCGTCCACGCCTTTGATACGGTCCATCATGTCCTTGAGGTGCGTGGTGTTGTTGATGTAGAGCATGATTTGCCCTTCGTAGACGCCCTCGGCGGCTTTCATGTTGATGGAACGGATATTTATCTGCGTGTCACGGTTGATTTGTTCCAGGATCTTGAGGGCCATGCCCGGCTTGTCGAACCCGTTGATGCGTATGCCGGTGAGCAGGCCGATCTTTTCGTTCTTTTTCCATTTGGCCTTGACGATGCGGTTGCCGTATTGCGACATGATCTCGATGGCCTCCGGGCAATTGGTCCGGTGCACTTCGATGCCCTTGTTGGGCAGGATGACACCGATCACGTCGTCGCCCGGAATGGGGTTGCAGCATTCGGGCAGGATGTAGTGCAGGTTGTGCACGTCTTTGGCCAGAAGCAGGCTCTCGGGCTTGTTTTCCACTTGTGCTTGGATGGCATCCTGCAAGTTGATTCCCGTCTTGTCTTTTTCCGTCCCGCCGTTCCCTCTCCGGAACCAAGGCCAGAACCGGTTTTCGTGCTTTTCGGTCTCGGACTTGAACAGGTCCGTTATGTCCTTTTCCGAAATCTTGCCCACGGCCACCGCGTAGAAGAGTTCCGACTTGTTCTTGCGCGAAAAGGCCTCCGTGACCTTGGTTATGTTCTCTTCGGTAAAGGGCACGTGCATGCCGGCAAGCGTCTTTTGCAACGCATCCTTGCCCTGGCCGTAGTATTTGGCGTGTTCTTCCCTGAGCCATTGCCGGATACGGGACTTGGCGCGGGAAGAAATCACGTATTCGAGCCATTCCTCGCTCGGTTTCTGCGTCTTGGAGCAGATGATTTCCACTTGGTCGCCGTTTTTCAGTTTCTGGTTGATGGGAACCAGCTTGTGGTTCACCTTGGCTCCGATGACGGTGAATCCTATCTCGGAATGGATCAGGAACGCGAAGTCGAGCACGGAAGCTCCCACGGGCAGCGACTTGAGTTCTCCGGTGGGCGTATAGACGTAGATTTCCCCGTTGAAGAAGTTTTGCCTGAAATCGTTCAGGAAGCTCAACGAATTGTCGGAGGCCGAATGTTCCAGCATCTCCTTGATCTTGTTGAGCCAGATGTCGAGTCCCGATTCGCTGTCGGTGTTCAGGCCCTCGTTCTTGTAGCGCCAGTGGGCGGCGTAACCGCGTTCGGCGATTTCATCCATGCGCTTGGAACGTATCTGCACTTCGATCCATTTGCCGGTGTTGCTCATGACCGTCGTGTGCAATGCCTCGTAGCCGTTGGGCTTGGGAATGGCTATCCAGTCGCGCAGCCGGTCGGGCTTGGCGCGGTAGATGCTGTTGATGATGGCATATACCTTGTAGCAGTCGGCCTTTTCGGTGTCCACGGGCGAATCCAGCACGATCCGTATGGCGAACAGGTCGTATACTTCCTCGAAGGTCACGCCTTTCTTCTTCATCTTGCCCAAGATGGAACAGATGGACTTGACGCGGCCGGAAATGGAGAATTTCAGGCATTCCATTTCCAGTTTTTCGCGAATGGGGGCGATGAAGTTGTTGATGAGGTCTTCGCGTTCGGATTCGCTTTGCCTGATTTTCTCGGCGATGAAGGCGTAGGTCTCGGGTTCGGTATATTTGAGCGAAAGGTCTTCCAGTTCGCTTTTTATCGTGAAAAGCCCCAGGCGGTGCGCCAAGGGCGCATAGATATTGATGGTTTCGGAAGCGATCTTGAGTTGCTTGTCGCGCGGCATGGAGTCGAGCGTGCGCATGTTGTGCAGGCGGTCGGCCAGCTTGATGAGGATGACCCGCACGTCGTCCGAAAGGGAGAAAAGCAGTTTCTTGAAATTTTCCGCCTGGATGGAGAACGACTGGTTCTGGTTGAATATCTCGTCGATCTTGGTAAGCCCGTCCACGATGCGCGCCACCACCGGCCCGAAACCGTTCTCGATGTCGGTAAGCGTGTATTCGGTGTCTTCCACCACGTCGTGCAACAAGGCGCAGACCACGGCCGTAGGCCCCAGTCCGATTTCTTCCACCACGATATGGGCTACTTCCAGCGGGTGGTAGATATAGGGCTCGCCCGACTTGCGGCGCGTGTGCTCGTGGGCGGTCACGGCCAATGTGAAAGCCTTGTGGATCTGTTCGTGTTCCTCTTCGCTTATTTCGCGCTTGAACAATTTGAAGATAAGCTTGTATCTCCGTAAGATCTCCTTTTTCTCCAAGGCTTCGTCTATCTGGTACATGGCTCCGGATTATAAGATTTCGTTGCGGTCGAGTTCAAATACTTCCAGGTTTGAAAGCCGCTTGCCGTCGATGTCCAGGCGCACGGCGGTGATGAGCGGATGGAAGCCTTTGGTGCCGGCCGCCCCGGGGTTGATATGCGTCAGGCCCGATTGCGGGTCGGGCATTACCTTGAGGATATGGGAATGGCCTGAAACGAAGATGTCGGGTCTTTCACGGGCCAAGGTCTTCTTGACGTCGGGATAATAGCGGCCCGGATACCCGCCTATGTGGGTCATGACCACCTTGCATCCCTCGCACGTGAAAACGGCCGTTTGCGGCACGTGCCGGCGAAGGACGTAATCGTCTATGTTGCCGTAAACCGCCACGGTGGGCCGGAAAGCCGAGATTTCCTGCCAAAGCGCGAGACTGCCTATGTCGCCGGCGTGCCACAGTTCGGCGCAGGGTTCCAGGAAACGCCTTACCTGTGGCAGGAAAATCCCGTGCGTGTCCGAAAGGATACCGACTTTTTCCATGACGAAAGTCTTGTTTCCGTTAGCGTAAACGTTCGGCCGAACGTACCATCGCCTCGTCTTTCTTGATGAAGCGGGAAGCCATGTTCACGAGGATGAGCGAGACGAAAGGGAAGAAACTCGCCCATTGGTAATGTACCATCTTGCGCGCGGCCGGTTTGTCAAGCCCCAGGTCGAGAGAGGCGGACAACTTGGTGGAAAGCATGTCGGGCGTGAGGAACAGGAATCCCAGCAGTATGATGTTGATGAAAAAGGTCACGGTGCAGAGTTTTATCTGCCGTTGGCGGTTCTTGTACGAGAAGAGCGTGACGGCAAGGAGGATGAACAAGGCCGAAGTCATCAGCAGCAACAAGGGGAATCGGGAGGAACTGACCACTTGGTTGTTGAGGTGCTGATAAGCGCCCACGAAGCCGCTCATCTTCATTACCGCGATGTTGCCGTCAGGCAAGTGGAAGTCGCAAAGCACGAAAGAAAAGAGCATGCTGATCAGGAGCATGGCCGACGCCAGGAAAACCGATTGAACCCGTTGAATCATTGTTGTTTTGTTTAATATATTGAAAACAAAAATATTATATATGCCAATGCAAGGAGGCGGAACCAATGGGTAAAGTTACAAAAAAATGGGCTACGACAAGCGGATGGATTCAAGGAAGGGCCCTCCCAAGGCGGCGTTGATCTCTTTTAACAAGGCGGAAGTGCGGTAGGAAAGGTCGGTGCGGGCGGCGGCGTTGTCCAGTTTCACGTGGAGGATCCGGTTCCTCACCGTCAAGGCCGTCACGGCAAGGGCCGTTTTTTCGCCAATTGACGCGACGAAGATCCTTTTGGCCTTTTCCTGGGCGAGGCGTTCGTCCCAGCCCAGATCGCGGGAGAGGCCCGTTATCAGGTCGTCTATCCGTTGCATGGTTTCAGCTTATGAGCACAGGAACGGCGTTTTCGATGCGATAGACGCGGTGTTCCACCGGATTGCCGGCAAAAAGGTCCAACACGCGGCCGTGGTGGGTGTCGCTCAGGAATACTTGCCCGAACCGGTCCTTGCCTACCAGCGTCATGAGGCGGTTCACGCGGCGGCTGTCGAGCTTGTCGAACATGTCGTCCAGCAACAGGATCGGATAGCGATTCGTCGAGTCGGCCAGATATTGCCATTGGGAGAGGCGCAAGGCCAACAGGTAGGATTTCTGCTGGCCTTGGGAGCCGCACAGGCGAATCGCGTGTCCGTCGAGGGAGAGCAGCATGTCGTCCTTGTGTATGCCCGCCGTGGTATATTGCAGTATACGGTCTTTTTGCGCTGAATCCTTGAGCATCTGTTCGAAAGACCGTTCTTGCAGGGCCGACTTGTAGGCTATTTCCGCCTTTTCGCCCTCGTCGGCTATTTGCCGGTAGTAGCGGGCGAAGACGGGAATGAAGCCTTCGATGAACCTGCGCCTTTCCTCGAAGATGCGGTTCCCGTAGCGGCACAGTTGCAAGTCGAAGACCTCCAGTAGCGAAAGGTCGGGCAGGTCTTGCTTGAGCAGGCGGTTGCGCTGTTCGAGGGCCTTGTTGTAGAGAAGCAGGTTCTCCAGATAGGCATGGTCCGACTGGGAAATCACCGAGTCCATGAACTTGCGCCGCAGTTCGCTGCCACCGTAGATGAGTTCCTGATCCTGGGGGCTGATCATGACAAGCGGGATTCGGCCTACGTGGTCGGCTATCCTTTCGCATTCCTTTTTGTTGAACTTGAGTGATTTGCGTTGCCCTTTCCGGAGCACGAGATTTACTTCCGCCTCGCCGTCGGTCATCGTGTAACGTCCGTTTATGGCATAGAAATCCTCTCCGTGGCGGATATGGTCGCGGTCGGTGGATCCGAAATAGCTTTTGGAGAACGAAAGATGGTAGATGGCGTCCAAAAGGTTGGTCTTGCCGCTGCCGTTGTCGCCCACCAGGCAGTTGACGCGGGGGCAGAACTCCATTTCGGCCTCCTTGTAGTTCTTGAAGTTGTTGAGGTATATCCGGCTCAGGTACATTCGGCAAAGGTTTTGATGCGTGCGGCCACGGCTTCCATGAGCCACATGGGGGTGGAGGTGGCTCCGCAGATGCCGATGCTGGCCATGCGGGGAACGAGATCGTCGTCCACGAAGTCTTCCTTGCGCAGTTCGTCGGGGCCGCTTACGAAGAATGTCTTCCGGTTGAACTGCCGGCAGATTTCATAGAGGTATTTCCCGTTGGAGCTCTGCCGGCCGCTGACGAAGACCACGCCCTCGTTGGCCTTGGCGAAGGCTTCCAGTTGTCCGGCGCGCCGGCTCATGCTCCGGCAGATGCTGTTGACCGCTTGGAAAGGCACGCCGTTCCTTGTGCAGGCTTCTTGCGCGAATGCCGCGATCCGGAGATAGTCTCCGGTGTTCATCGTGGTCTGGGAATAGAGCAGGGTGGGCACCGAGAAATCGAGTTTGCGCAGGTCTTCCACCGAACTCACCACGATGGCTTGGTTGCCCGTCTGGCCGTTGAGGCCGATGACTTCCGCGTGTCCGGGCTTTCCGTAAATGAGCACTTGCCCGCCTATCCGGCGCATTTGTCCGAATCCGTCCTTTATCTTTTGCTGCAGCTGGAGCACGATGGGGCAGGTGGCGTCTACCAGTTCGATATGGTTCCGAAGGGCCGTCCGATAGGTTTCGGGCGGTTCGCCGTGGGCGCGTATGAGCACCTTGGCTTCTTTCAGTCCGGAAAATTCCTGCTGGCCTATCACACGCAGTCCCATGTTCTCCAGACGTTCCACTTCTTCGTTGTTGTGCACGATTTCTCCCAGACAGTAGAGCGGTTCGCCTGCCGCCGCATTGTCCGGGCGTGCGGCAAGGTGTTTTTCGGCTTCGCTGATGGCGCGGGTGACGCCGAAGCAGAAGCCCGAGTTACGGTCGATGGTGACGGTGATCGGCATAGCGCAGGGATGTGGCTTGCAAAAATACGACAAGTTGAAGAATCCGAGGCCTGCCGGGTCGAATCCTTGCCGGGCATGCTCCGGAAAAGGCGTACGATGACCGGTTTGAACGGATATGGTTTTGAAAGACAGGTCGATCGGGAAAGGCGGGGAAGGCGCTCGCATGGCGGGGCGAAAAGGTGTCCCGACGAACTTTCGGTAAGAAATTCCGTCAAAAGCCGGTGCATTTTGTAAATTTGCCATGGCAAACAGGAATGAAGATGGCAGGCCGGCAGAAAATGAGATCGAGACGGAAGTCAGGCATTTTGGGAAAGGAGAACGGCTACGGCCTTTACAGTTTCCTCAACGTGATATTGTTCGCGGCCTTGGCCGAGTTCGCCTACGTCTGTGTGATTTTCTTTACCGACGTGCTCAAGCGCAGTTTCGAGGGCGACGTCTTTTCGTTTTGGGTGTTCATCGGTAACATGGTTGCATTCAACGTGCTTTGTTTCTTCTTGTTGCGCCTGAACATCAAACTGAACAGCCGTTATCCGTTCCGCTATTACAGTTCGTTGGGCATGGTGCTTTTCTTCGTGCTGATAGGCTTCACGTTCTATGCCTACAACTACTTGCTTTACGTGGGCACGGTGGCCAGCAGCGGCGACGACGGGCTTTCGCCTTTTTTTCCCACCGAATCCATCTGGTTCACCTTGGCTTCGATAACGATGAGCGAATTGGTCATCATGTGCCTCATCACGCTCAACCAGACGGCGCGTTACACGCTCAAGCTCTATGCGGAAAGCGAGGAATTGCGCGAAGTCCAGGCCCGTTCGGAGATACAGGCGTTGCAAACCCAGCTCAACCCGCATTTCCTGTTCAACAGCCTCAATACCTTGGTCTCCGAGATCGACTACGATCCGGCGGCGGCCAAGAAGTTCACGATCGACCTGGCCGGCGTGTACCGCTATATCTTGCAAAAACAGAACAAGCCGCTGGTGGCGGTGTTCGAAGAACTGGACTTCTTGCAGGCCTACGTGAACCTGAACCGTATCAGGGTGGGCGAGAGCCTGCACTACGAATGCACCTATCCCGACCGCAGCAACCTCGATTTCCTGCAAGAAAAACGGTTGCCCTCCCTGTCTTTGCAACTGTTGGTGGAAAATGCCTTGAAGCACAACGTCGTTTCGGCATTGAAGCCTTTGCATATCCGTGTTTCCTTCACCGAAAACCTGTCGCACCTGATCGTTTCCAACAACATGAATCCCAAAAAGAACGTGCATTCGTTGGGGACGGGGCTGGACAACCTGGCCAGGAGGTACGTGATATTGGCCGGTCAGGAAATCAAGGTGGAAAGGACGGAGAAGGAATTTACCGTAAAATTACCGATGCTGGATGGAAATTAACAGGGAAAGACAAGTAAGGGTGGCCATCTTGGAAGATGAGTTGCCCGCCGCCCGTTTGCTCAAGAACATGTTGCATTCCTTGCGCCCCGACTGGGTCGTGGAACATATCGGAAGCAGCAACGAGGAGGCGGTTGCCTGGTTCAAGGCAGGCAGGCAGGAACCCGACATATTGTTTCTGGACATAGAGTTGAGCGACGGCGTCTCGTTCGAGTTCCTGGACGAGGTCCGTCCCAAGGGCATGATCGTCTTTACCACGGCCTATGACGAATACGCGGTGCGCGCCTTTTCGGTAGACAGTATCGACTACCTGCTCAAGCCTATCGAGATGGAACGTCTGCGCTTGAGCGTGGAAAAGTTCGAGAAGCGTACGGGCGCCTATTTCAGCCAGATAAACGAAAAGAACGACTGGAAAGGTTTTCCTCAAAAGATGGCTGCCGGGGAGAAGAACTATCGCAAGCGTTTTCTCATGCAGCGTGGCAACCAGATGGAAGTGCTCATGGTGGAAGATGTGGCCTATTTCTTCAGCGAGAACAAGATTACTTACGCCCAGACGTTCAGGCAGGGGTCGATGGTGGTGGACTATTCGTTGGACCGCCTGGGCGACGAATTGGATCCGGCCTTGTTTTTCCGCGCCACTCGCCAGATACTGCTTTGCAGTCGGGCCGTGACCAAGATAGAGAATTATTTTCAGGGCAAGGTTTCCGTTTCGCTTTCCCCCGAATTCAAGGAGCCGGTGCTGGTGAGCAAGGAAAAGTCGGAAAGTTTCAAGAAATGGTTGAATTATTAATTGTCGCGATATGGCACGGAGAATGAGGCCAAGAACAGGATTCCGCTTTGGGGCAAGGTGGCTTTGCCTTGCCGGGATGGTTTTGGGATTTTCACGGACCGTGGCGCAGGAAACTTGGGTCGATCAGCCCGTGATGCCTTCCGTCGCGGCTTTTTCGGCCGATTCTTTTTTTGCCCGCGAGCAGGTGATGCGCCATGACGTCATGATGTTGGCTTCCGACCGGATGGAAGGCCGGCTTACCGGTTCGGTGCAAGACAGCCTGAGCGCGTTGTATATCGGCTTGCGCTTCCTGGAAAACGGCTTGACGCCTCTTTCCGCGGATTACGCGCACGCCCTGCCGGGGCGGACACAGACCGACTATTGGCTGGATTATTCGTTCAAGGCCCGTTGGGGAGAGCAGGTGCGCAGCCGCAACGTGGCGGGCGTGGTGAAAGGAACCGATTCGGCATTGTCGGGACGTTTCGTCGTGGTGGGCGCGCATTTCGACCATCTGGGTTGGGGCGACAAGGTGGAGACCTCCATGCGAAAAGGAGTCCGCCAGATACACAACGGGGCCGACGACAACGCCAGCGGCGTGGCGGCGATGTTGGAACTGATGCGTTACTATTCGCGTTTTCCGCTGCAAAAGAGCTTGATATTCGTGGCGTTCAGCGGCGAGGAAACCGGTCTTTGCGGATCCACGGCTTTTTTGGACGGATTCCCGTTCGCCTTGTCTTCGATCGACGCGATGTTCAATCTCGACATGATTGGAGGCTTGCAGGGCGACAAGTTCAGGATTACCGGCGTGGGCACGAGCCGTGAGGCACGTGCCATGGTGGAAGAGGCCTCCCGGCATACCGACCTGGAAGTACTCGTCTCGCCCGACGGGCACGGGCCTTCGGACCATGCCTCGTTCTATGCCCGCCAGATACCGGTGTTTTTCTTCTGCACGCCTCCCACGCCTCGTTATCATACGCCCGACGACGATCCGGCCACACTTTGTTACCGGGGTATGGCCCGCATTACCGGCTTGGCGGGAAATCTCCTCAAGCAGGTGGGCGATGCCGGCCCGTTGCATTTCACTTCCGCCGGCGAGCCGCAGCGACCAGCCAAAGGCATGGGCAAGTTCGAGGTGACGCTCGGCCTGATGCCCGACATCAACAACACGGCCGTGAAAGGGCTCACGGCCATGATCGTGGTGGAAGGGAAGGCGGCCTACAAGGCAGGCTTGCGCAGCGGAGACGTGATCTTGCGTCTTGCCGGCAAGAAGATAAGCACGATAGAACAATATATGGATGTGCTGGCCGGTCTGAAAAAAGGAGAAAAAGTCAAAATAAAGGCCGTCCGGAAATCCGACGGGAAGAAAGCGGTCTACGTGGCGGAGGTTTGATTCCGGCCGGGTGCGTGCTCCGGGAACCCCGGACCGTATACCCGGTTCGAATGCGGATGGAATCCGCCATGTGGACGGGAAAATAAGAAAAATGACATGAAAAAGTCTTGGATGATATTGTCGGCGGTGGTGCTTACGATGTGCTTCGCCGTATTCCAGCGCATGAGCGGACCTACTTGTCCCAAGAGCGGAAAGATGGACATAGGCGGAGAAACGGTCCGGTACAAGTTGCCCCGGAGCGGCACCACGGGCAAGGAAACGGCCATACGTTTTCCCGCCGTGGCGAACCATGTTTCGGGTGCGAGCACGGCGATGCCCGGCAAGGGTGCCTTCCTGTATTATCGAACCTATCCGTTCGTGGAGGGGGAAACATACAAGCAGGTGCCGATGCGCTGGGACGACGGTTATTGGACGGCCTCGCTGCCTTCGCGGCCGCGGGCGGGCAAATGGGCGTATTACCTGAAAGTGGAAGATCATACGCTCTTTGCCGCTGAACCGATACGCATACGCTACAAGGGCGACGTGCCGGCAGGCATTCTCGTGCCGCATATCCTGTTGATGTTCCTGGCCATGTTCTTCGCCACGATGGCGGGAATAGCCGCCATTTGCGACGATCCCGCCTACAAGCGTTATTGCCTGCTCACCATCGTTGGGCTGCTTTTGGGCGGTTTCGTGTTCGGCTGTCTCGTGCAGTACCATGCTTTCGGTGTCTATTGGTCGGGGTTTCCCCTGGGGGGCGATTTTACCGACAACAAGACTCTCGTCGCCCTTGTCGTGTTCCTGGCGGCCTGGGGTGTTTCGGTGTTCCGGAAAAAGGCGCGTTGGGCGGTATTGGCGGCCAGCATCGTGATGTTGGGCATTTTCTGCATACCCCATAGCGTGAACGGTTCGGAACTGGACGCGGAAACGGGGCTTGTGGAAAGCGGACGATAATCAAAAATCATAAGATATAATGGAAAAGAAAGTTTCTCAACATGTAACCTGGGTCGGGAAGACCGATTGGCAACTGACCCGTTTTCACGGGGATGAATACTCCACCCATCTGGGTTCGAGTTACAACGCTTATTTGGTACGGGATGAAAAGACGGCCTTGATCGATACCGTATGGCTGCCGTTCGACAAGGAATTCGTGCAAGGCCTCAAGGCGCAGATAGATTTGCGGAAGATCGACTATATCATCATGAACCATAACGAGGTCGACCATAGCGGGGCGTTGCCCGAACTCATGCGCGAGATTCCCGACGTGCCTATCTATTGCACGGCCAAGGGCGAGTCGATCATTCGCGGCCATTACCATCAGGACTGGAACTTCGTCAATGTCAAGACGGGCGATACCTTGTCGTTGGGCAAGACCACGCTTACTTTCTTCGAGGCGCCGATGCTGCATTGGCCCGACACGATGTTCACGCATCTGAGCCACGACAACGTGTTGTTTTCCAACGACGGTTTCGGCCAGCATTATGCCAGCGAGTCGCTCTTCGACGAGAGCGTGGAAGACATGAACCGCCTGTTGAACGAGGCCATGAAATACTATGCCAACATCCTCGGACCGTTTTCGGCGATGGTCAAGCGCAAGGTGGCCGAGTTGCTGGGCATGGGACTTCCCATAGACATTATCGCGCCCAGCCACGGCATCATCTGGAAGAAGCATATCGACCTGATCGTGGGCAAGTACCGGCAATGGTGCGAGGATTATGCCGAAAACCAGATCACGATCGTTTACGACACGATGTGGAATTCCACACGCACGATGGCCGAGAACATCGCCGACGGCATTCGTCTGGCCGATCCCGGAATCACGGTGAAGTTGTTCAATGCCGCCCATTCGGACAAGAACGACATCATTACCGAAGTGTTCCGTTCCAAGGCGCTCATCGTGGGCAGCCCCACCATCAACAATGGCATTTCGTTCGCCATGGAGGGACTTATGGAGATGATCAAGGGCTTGAAACTGAAAGGGAAGTGCGGCGCGGCGTTCGGCTCCTACGGTTGGAGCGGCGAATCGCCCAAACTTTTGACGGCCAAGCTGGAAGGCGCCGGATTCAAGATATTGGCCGAAGGCCTGAGGGCTCCTTGGGTGCCCGAGGAAAACGTAAAAACGCAATGCCGTGAATACGGCATTGCGTTCGTGAAAGCCTTGGCTTGATGCGTGTCGCTTTGCTTTGGGGCGGCGGAATCCGGATTTTTCCGGATTCCGCCGCCTTTTTTTTTACACGCCTGAGGCGGATTATCCTACGAAATGGAAGTGCGGGCCGAAACGTTCGAAGGCGGCACGGTCCAATTCCTCGCGGTGGTCGGGGTGGGCGATGGAAATGAGCATCCTGGCACGTTCCTGCATCGTCTTGCCATACAGGTTCACTGCGCCGTATTCGGTAACGATCCATTGCACGTGCGCCCGCGTGGTGACCACGCCCGCACCCGAAGCCAGCACGGGGGCGATCTTGCTGATGCCCTTGTTGGTGACCGACTGCATGGCGATGATCGCCTTTCCGCCTTGGCTCATGGACGCCCCGCGCACGAAATCCACCTGTCCGCCTACGCCCGAATAGAACTTGGTGCCCAGGGAATCGGCGCAGACCTGTCCTGTCAAGTCGATTTGCAAGGCGGAGTTGATGGCCGTGACCTTGGGATTCCTGGCGATGATGCATTCGTTGTTGGTATATCCCACGTCCATCATGGCCACGCCGGGATTGTCGTCGAGGAAGTCGTAGACTTCCTTGCTTCCCATGACGAAAGTGGAAACGATCTTGCCCTTGTCGATGGCCTTGTTCTTGCCGTTGATGACGCCTTTGCGGACGAGGTTCAGCACCCCGTCGGCGAACATTTCCGTATGGATGCCGAGGTCCTTGTGGTTGCCCAATTGGGAAAGCACCGCGTTGGGGATGGAGCCGATGCCCATCTGCAACGTGGCTCCGTCTTCGATCAGTTCGGCCACGTATTTTCCGATTCGGGCCTCTTCGGGCGAGGGTTGGGCGAAGTGGCCTTCGATCAGGGGCGCGTCGTCTTCGGTGAAGATGTCGATCATGTCCATGGGAATGAGGGCGTCGCCGAACGAGCGCGGCATCTGCGGATTGATGGTGGCGATGACCGTGTCGGCGGTCTCGATGGCAGCCAAGGTGGCATCTACCGAGCAACCCAGCGAAACGAAGCCGTGCTTGTCGGGAGGCGTGGTCTGGATCAAGGCCACGTCGGGACGGCAGTAGCCTTCGCGGATCAGCCGCTGGGTGTCTTGCAGGAAGCCGGGAATGTAGTCGGCATAGCCCGCCTGGGTGTCTTTGCGCACGTTGGCACCGGCAAAGAACGATTCGAGCAGGAAGATGCCTTCGAACTCGGGAGCCGTGTAGGGGGCGGGGCCTTCGGTATGCAAGTGTTGCAGGCGCACGTTCTTGAATTCCTTGCGCCGGCCGCGTTCGCACATCGCCTGGATCAGTTTCTGGGGTGCGCAGCCAATGGCATGGATGTGAACCCTGTCATTCGTCTTGATGACTTTTACCGCTTCTTCGGCGGTAACGATTTTCATTGAGGTCAACATATCGCGATTAGATTATTTTTCCTTGATCAGTATCATGTAAACGGGGAAGTGGTCGCTATACCCGTTCAGATACACGCCTCCGGCATGGGTGCGCAAAGGGTAGCCGTTGTACCTGCCGCTTTTTTGCAACAGCATGGGGTCGTTGAAGATACGGAACCCGTAGAACTTGAGCGTGGAACGGTCTTTCCCCGTCAGTCCCTGGGTGATGAGCATCTGGTCGAACAGGTTCCATTGCCCCCGGTAGCAGAGCGTGCCCACGCCGCGCTTGTAGAGTCCGTAGGAGGCGTTGAACATCTGTCCGGGTTCCAGTTTGGCATAGTCGTCTTGTCTGGGGGCGCGCATGACTTCGGTCACGCTTTTGTTGACGGGGTCGTCGTTCAAGTCGCCGGTGACGATTATCTTGGCGTCCGGGCTGACGGCCAGGATGCTGTCCACGATGCGTCGGGTGAGCCGGGCGGCCATCTCGCGCTTGGGAGAACTGCGTCTTTCCCCGCCCAGGCGCGAAGGCCAGTGGTTGACGATGAAGTGCAGCGTGTCGCCCATATACAGTCCCGAAACGACCAATTGGTCACGCGTGAGGAATTCGGGATTCACCGAGTCGTAAAGCCTTACCGAACGGCTGCCGAGAAGCGTGAACTTGTCTTTCTTGTACAACAGTCCCACGTCCACGCCGCGACGGTCGGGACCGTCGTAGTGCACCACGCCGAAGCCGTAGGGTTTCAGTTCGGGCTGATTCACGAGGTCTTCGAGCACTTGCCGGTTTTCCACTTCGCTCACTCCCAGCACGTCAGGGCATTGCAGTCTCACTCCGCCCACCTCCTGGCCGATGGCGGCGATGACCGTGGCCAGGTTATGCAGCTTGTTGCGGTATTTCACGCCCGACCAGGCGTAACTGCCGTCGGGCAGGAATTCATGGTCGTCGGTATTCGGGTCGTCTATGGTATCGAAGAGGTTTTCCAGATTGTAGAAACCCACCATGCCCAATTGATACTGCTTTTTTTCCTGGGCCGGAAGCGCCCATGTGAAAGCGAGGAAGAACAGCAGGAGCGGCAAGCCGGTATTGCGTTTCATCTTTTTCGTTTTTGCGTGTGCGAAGATAGTGCAATTCTAAAACATGTAGTCCCAGGCGGGCAGTTGGACGGGTTTGCCTTTCAAGGCCTTTACCGCTTTCTTGTCCAGATGGGCCTTGCGGATGACAAGGCGGAACATGTATTCGGAGAACCAGTCGTCGGTAAACGTGATATAACCCTTGTGCCCCGCTTTCTCGCCCCAGCTGTTTTCGAATTCCCACTTCACGGGCGTCTCGTTTTCGTCCACGTCGCAACCCACCAGCGTCATGGCATGGGTCGATCCGCTTTGGCGGCTGACGATGCGGTCGGCCTTTTCCATCGACAGTTTCACGCCCAATAACGATTCGTAGTCGTACATTTCCGGATCGGAGATGCCTTTCTTGCGGTCGAACTGCTTTCCCACGTCGCAGGAGGCGTACATGGCTTCATTGTTCTTGATGGAAGCCAAGGCGGCCTGTTTTATCGCTTCGTCCGGCAAGTTGAGATAGACCCAGTTCATGCCTTCGTAACTGTTGCGGTAGTTCTGGATTTCATACACCTTGTAGTAGGGACGGGTGGGGTCGTTCATGATCATGACGTAGTTGTCGGGCGTGTAGTCTTGGGGTGTCACTTCCTCATGGAAGCGTTTGGGCGTGTAGTCCTTGAGCGTCTTGATGTCGCCGTCCTTGTCCTTGTAACGCCATGTGAACGTGGCAGGCGGTTCGCCCAGGCAGAGCGCGAGGATACGATAGACGTCCTTGAGCGCGGTCATCTTCTGTTCGCGCAACTGTGCTGTCTTGGCCCCGTTTTCGGCCATGTGGCGGATTTCCATGCCGCTGCGGCGCAGGCTTTCGTTCAGCAGCCCCGCCATCTGGGAGGTGTTGTCGGAATGTTCGGTTTCCGGCATCACCTCTGCGGGAACCACGCCGTATTTGGTGGCGATGTTGTAATAGAGGTTCCATACGCCGCCGTCGTTTACGGGTGTGGAAAAGTAGAAGGCTACTTCGCGGTCGTCCATGCCGGCCTGTGCCGTCCGTATGACGTTTTCGAGGAAAAGGTTCGACTTTTCAAGCATATCGTAGAAATACAGGTAGTTGTGGGAAAAGTCGAAATCGTCGAGGTTGTATTTCTTGATGATGCCCGGACGAAGCACGTTCATGGAGGTGAACATCCAGCAACGTCCCGACTGCTTTTGGTCGGTAATGCCTTTCACGGCCACCCGGTATTTGAAAAAATGATCGGTCTTGCCTTGTTTTTCGCGGTTGAGTGCCAAGGAACGGATATTGGCATTGCTTGTAAGCGCGTTCTGGATGGCGCGGGTAGGCGCGTCCAGGACAAAACTTTCCTTGAGTTCCTTCAATTGGGCTTCGCCGATTTCCTGTGCGCGGAGCGAACCGGAAAGCGCGCCGGCGAGCACGCATGCCGCCACCTTGAAATGGATTGATTTCATTATGTTTTTGTTTGATAGGGTCATGATGGAAATTAAAGAACAAATATAGGCAATTATTCGTCGTGCGTTTGACCGACAGGACGAATGAGCCATTTTGTGTTCTTGTTGTTGATAAATCTTTGATTTTTTGGTAAATCATGCCGAAAAATCACTATCTTTACGGCAGACACCACTTGAAATCACTGAACCAAAAGATAATTTATCGTAAAACATCTAAAAACCAAACGACTATGAAAAATGTGGCCAAATCGATGCTGGCGGCCGCCGTCTCGGCCTTTGCCGTGCCTTTGCAGGCCCAGCTGGAAGTAAGTTCCGACGGAGCCATCAAGGTGGGAGACCCGGGCAAGACGCAGAACGTGAGCGGAAACGCCCTGGACATCGCCGTAGAGCGTATGTATATCTATCCGACGGCCGACAAGTCGGGCAGCTTCATCATCTACAACCATACGGTCTCGGGGCGAAGCTGAGTATTGAGTCTTCGGGGACCGTCGTACTGGACAAGGGATTCGTGTTGGAAAAAGGCGCGAGATTCAGCATACAGAAAAATAAAACGCTCACCGGCCAACGCCGCGTGCATTGACCGATGGGAAACATGGTGTTTGTCGCAAACATTTACAATCAATTTTCAAACAAACTAAAATCCAAAAGCCATGAAAAAAGCAATGTTCATTCTCGTTTTGGGGTTTACGTTCGGGCTTTGTTCAGGACAAACCATGCGTCGATTGGGCATGATTGACACGGTTGAACTCATATCTTCATATAACCATACTTATCCCAGAATCCGGGTAGTCGGAGATGTCTTGTTCGTGGGAAGTAATGACGGACTGTACAAACACGACCTGCTGGATCCGGAAAGCGGATTCGAACACTGCGGGTTTGCTGGATTGCCTGTGGTGGATGCCGTACGGAAGGGTGACAGCCTGTTGGCCATCACCGCAGATCCGACAGCTCGTTTGTGCTTATCCCCTGACAACGGAAAAACCATCGAGAATATCACCCCGGCCGGATTTCTGAAATCCGGCATGTTGCGATTAGCCCAGAATCCGCTTGATCCGGACCAAATCTTCTTGGCCACGAGTTATACCTTGTACAAGACTTCCGACTTCGGTAAAACATGGGTGGCGCCTTGGAATCTTGGCTTTTGGTATTCCCCGGATGCCTACATACAATACCATCCCTTGGACACAAGCCTGTTCTTTGTGGGCGGAACCGAAGGGTGGGATGGCCACAATGTCTTGTACTTGAATGGGGAGGAAATCAAATTCGGATCATACGGCTACATCTACGACGTGGCCTTCCACCCGACAGATCCGGACATTATTCTCTTCGACATAATCAACGGAACGGGCGCGCTCGGAAAATCCACGGACCGGGGAAAAACCTGGAAACCTTGGGGAAAGATAGCTTCCGCTCCGGCTTTCCGGATAGATTTCGACTACCTGCATCCGGACACAATGTATGCCCTTCTTTACGCCTATGACGAAAGGGAAACCATATATCAAGGCGTCTATGTCGAAAGGTCTGGTGATGCCGGGTTTTCCTGGCATCGCTGCTTCAGGGACGTACACATTGAAATCGGGGAAGTCTGGTATATTCTGGATGTGCTCTTTTACAAGAACTCCTACTTGATTTATACGACGAACCATGGTATTATCGCCGTGGATCTGGAGAAGAGCAACGAGGATGTCGAGGTTGCACGAACGGAGAAGGAATTGCTGCTGACGATTTCCCCGAATCCGACCAAGGAGACGTTGCGGTTCGAGACGGTGGAGAGCGTCCGTCGAATCGAAATGACGGACGTGGCGGGAAGACGTGTACTGAACATGCCGGTGGCGGACGGTAGTCGGGAAATCCATGTGGGGCATCTCCCGGTTGGCATGTACGTGGCCTGTTTCCATACCGACCAAGGGTTCATCCGGAAAAAAGTCGCCATTGCTCGCTGAGGCAACCTGTCCAAGGGGGAGTCATGGAAACAGGCAAGGAGTGTCGGTGTGAACGTTGGCTTCGCCGACACTCCTTGCCTCATGGCAGAAGGGTGCGGTGGAGAGAGCCAAGCGGTTTGTTATGGGTGGAGAATACCACGGCAAGCAACCATGACATCATGATGGAACCGGGAAGCACGTTGGTGTTGCGCGGTGAAGTCGGTTTTACGAACGGGTATAAGTTGATTCTTGACGAGGGAGTCTATGTTTGTGTTTCGGAGAACTTCGCCCTATCGGGTACGGAGGAATCCCCGTTTTGCGTGAATGGCGCGGCGGACAAGTCTGTGCTCGGGGGAGTCGTTCCCGTCCAAGGACGGGCCGTGGGAACCGGCGAGGGGCGTTTTTCCGGATCTCCCTGGCCCGTTGTGGGGCTTCAAAGGCTTCATGGAATCTTCTTCGTTTTTTTTTCTTTGCAATTAGTCGTAAATTCGCAAGGTTCGTCGGCCTGCGTGGACAAGCCGGACGAAATATCGCCTATGAAATTGAAAACCAGTTTAAGTCTTTTCTGCGCCTTGCTTGTTTTCTGTGCCCTCGCTCCGGTCAGGGCCCAGTCCCGTCAGATAAAAAAGGCGGATACGGCTTTCCGCTACCATATGTACGACGTGGCGGTCACCCAATATCAGAAAGCCTTTGCCCGCATGGGGCGCAAGGCCAAGACCGACCCTGACGAGAAAAACCGCCTCTTGTTCCAGATAGCCGAATCCTACCGTTACAGCGGCCGGCAGAAATCGGCGGCCCGGCAGTATCAGCGTTGCATACGCAGCGGGTATTACAAGGTGAACCCCGGCGTTTATTTTCATCTGGCCAACTTGCAGCTGGCCGAAGGCGATTTCGACGCCGCCATTTCCAACTACGAGACATACCTCGACTATATTCCCGACGACAGCGCGGGCATCCAAGGCTTGCGTGCGGGCTTCATGGCTCGCCGCGCGGCTTCGCAGGCTTCCCGCTACCAGATAGAAAACGTTCGCAAGCTCAACACCAACGCGGGCGACTGGACTCCCCGCTACTATGACGCGGCGGGCACCATCGTGGCCTTTTCTTCTACCCGGGAAGGTGTCACGGGCAAGAAGAACGATGCCTGGACGGGGCAGCGCTTTTCGGACATTTTCGTGGCCAAGCAGGACGCCAAGGGCGGTTGGAGCCAGCCCGAGAAACTGGATCAGCTCGGCAAGACCAGCACGCCCGCCAACGAAAGCGACGCTTCTTTCTGCAAGGACGGCATGGTGATGTACTACACCTATTGCGGTAGCGAGAACAAGAAAAGGAACCGTTGTGTCATAAAGACTTCCGTGTTCGACGGCAAGGCTTGGGGCGATCCGGTGGAAGTGATCATCGGCAACGACTCGGTATCGGATTTCGTGCATCCGTTCATCACCGAAGACGGTTCGCGCCTGTTTTTCGCATCCAACCGCGAAGGGGGCTACGGCGACCTCGACATCTGGTATGCGGAGGGGAGCGGAAACACGTTTTCCGAACCCGTGAACGTGAACTGGCGCAAGGACGACGACCCGGACGAGATCCGCGCCCAGCAAGGCCGCAGGTTCGGCGACGGCAGGGTGAATTCGCCCTATAAGGAAGCCTATCCTTACTTGCGCAACGACACCTTGTTGTATTTCGCCTCCACGGGACATGGTTCCATGGGGGGGTACGACATTTTCCGGGCCACCTTGCGCGAGGGGGTCTTCGTGGACGTGGAAAACCTCGGATACCCGGTAAACACCAATGCCGACGATTTCGGCATCTGCTTCGTTCCCGGCCAGAACAAGGGCTTGTTCAGTTCCAACAGGGGGCGGGGGCGCGGCAGCGACGACATATATTCTTTCTACATGCCCGACGTCCTCTTTACCATTTCGGGTACGATTACCGACGAGACCACGTTGCAGCCCGTCTCCGACGCCGAAGTGACGTTGGCGGGAACCGACGGCATGCTGGTGTCAGCCACTACCGATGCCAAGGGTTTTTACATGTTCAATTCGGGACAGGTGAACGAGAACACCACATACAAGCTTATCGTCGAGAAACGCAATTATCTGGGGGCGGAGGGTACGGAGACCACGGTGGGCTTGGTGGCCAGCAAGGACTTTGAACATGATTTCACGCTTGCGCCCATGCCGCGCGGCCCGGTGGTCTTGCCTGAAATCCTGTATGACCTCGGCAAGTGGGATCTCAAGGAGCAGTATCAGGATTCGTTGATGGGCTTGATCGTGCTGTTGGAGAAGAATCCGCGTCTGGTCATCGAGCTCGCCTCTCATACCGACAGCCGTCCCATCGCCATGACCAACGACTCCCTTTCGCAATACCGTGCCCAGTCGGTGGTGGATTACTTGATAAAGAGAGGTATAGACGGTGAACGTCTTGTGGCCAAGGGTTATGGTTCGCACGTGCCGCGCACCTTGCAGCGGGAAATGCGTTCCTTTTATCAAGGCAGGCCCTATCTGTTCGATTCGGGAACCGTGCTGACCGATGCCTACATATCTTCCTTGAAAGAAAGGAACATGCAGGAGGCCGCCCACCAGTTGAACCGTCGTACCGAATTCAGCGTGCTCAGGGAAGACTTCATACCCTCGGGAAACCGGAGCATAAGCGCCTTGGTGGGAATGGGCGACTGGGCGAACGCCAACAAGATACCGTTCGACTTGAATCCCGACGACAAGCCCGAAGTGCGCGTGATCGCCAACGGCATGGGGATGCGCGCCGTCATCGACGCCAAGGCCCGGACATGCGCCATCAGCGTGGATGCCGTCATGCGCCTGTTGCAGGTGGGGAACTTGGGCAAGAACAGTTTCAAGAACAAGGAGCGGGCGTTCAATGCCGAGGGCGAGGTGCTGCCCGGCCAGCACTTGCAGTTGAAGGAACTGAAAATGGGCAAGTATGTCCTGCAACGACTGGAATTCGTGACCGCGGAGGAATTGCCGGCGGAAATACTGCTCAACGCCACGGGCATGGGCAAGATCGGAAGTTATTCCGTCGACAAGGAGAGCCGGCAGATCGTCGTGGAAGAATGATCCGGCTTCCGGAAAGACGTGTCATGAACGAGAGAATACAAAACAACCAAAACGAGAATACCATGGAGGCGAACACAAAGTATGAGCAAAGGGGCGTTTCGGCGGCCAAGACCGATGTGAAGAAAGCCATCGGCGGACTGGACAAGGGGCTTTTCGCCAAATCCTTTTGCAAGATCATCCCCGACGTGATGGGCGAGAACAAGAAAAGCGTGTTCGGACCGTCCTATTGCAACATCATGCATGCCGACGGGGCGGGAACGAAAGCGGTTCTGGCCTACCTCTATTGGAAAGAGACGGGCGACCTTTCGGTCTGGCGCGGCATCGCCCAGGACTCGGTGGTGATGAACACCGACGATCTGCTTTGCGTGGGGGCGACCACGAATCTGGTCCTGTCTTCCACCATCGGGCGCAACAAGTTCCTTATTCCCGGCGAAGTGTTGAAGGAAATCGTGGAGGGAACCCAGGAATTCGTGGAACGGATGGCGCAGAACCATATCAAGATCACGTTTGCCGGCGGAGAAACCGCCGACATGGGCGACAGCGTGCGCACGATCGTCGTCGACAGCACCATCGGCGCGCGTATGAAGAAAAGCGAGGTTATCGCCTGCGACCGGATCCAGGCCGGGGACGTGATCATAGGCTTGTCGTCTTTCGGACGAACCACCTACGAGGACGTCTACAACAGCGGCATCGGCAGCAACGGGCTTACCAGCGCGCGTCACGACGTGCTCAAACATGAATATGCCGGAAAATATCCCGAGTCGTTCGACAGCGCCGTGGACGACAGTCTCGTTTACAGCGGCACCAAGGGATTGACCGATGAAACGGGTGTGGAGGGTCTCGACGTGGGAAGGCTTTTGCTTTCGCCTACCCGTACCTACGCGCCGGTGATCCAGGCGATATTGGACAATTATCGTCCCAGCGTGCACGGTATCATTCACTGTACGGGCGGGGCGCAGACCAAGGTGATGAATTTCGTCGAAAACCTGCATGTGGTCAAGAACAGCCTGTTCGCCACGCCTCCCGTATTCAACCTCATTCAGGCCGAGAGCGGCACGTCCTGGCAGGAGATGTACCAGGTTTTCAACATGGGGCATCGCATGGAACTGTACGTAAAGGAAAACATCGCCGCCGACGTGATCAAGATCGCCCGTTATTTCGACTTGGAAGCCAAGGTGGTGGGCTATTGCGAGAACAGTTCGAGAAACATGCTTACCATCGACGGGGAATACGGCACTTTCACGTATTGATATACAGGCATTCATCGGTTCGGTCAGAAAGCGGTATGCGTGCGGTTTGTTTGTAAATTGCACGTATACCGCTTTTTATGTTGAAATTAACAGCCGATTGTTGATGGTTTCGGCATCCGGGGCAGGGGCTTGCCGTTCGGAATGTCCTAATTTCGCACGTTTTTTCAAGAAGACCATAGATGATACAAGCTGTACGCCATATATCAGGAAAGGTGTTTTTTTTCCTGTTGTCTTTCCTGCCTCTTTTTCTTCAAGCCCAGCATTACCACGTGGTAAAAGGGCAGATTTATGATCAAAAGGACAAATTGGTGCTGCCTCAGGCGCAAGTGGTCGTCATGGGAACCAGCGGCCAAGGCGCGGTTTCCGATATGGACGGCAACTACGTGCTTGCCGTCGACAAGGCCGAAGTGGAGTTGAACTTCCGTTATCTGGGCTATGAAGACAAGCTCGTCACCGTCACGTTCGCCAAGGGGGAATCGGAAAAGGTGCTTAACGTGGGCTTGAGCTCGACGGCCACCACCTTGGATGCCGTGCAGATCCAAGGAGAGCGCCTGCAGCGTGATGGCAAGACTTCCATCCAGACCATGGAGGTGGTGGGGCTGGAAAGCATCGCCAAGAACAACGTGACCACGTTGGATCGCGCCTTGAAAGGCGTGGCCGGCCTGGCCATCGTGGATAACGAGCCCCAGATGCGGGGCGGTAGCGGTTTCAGTTCCGGCATGGGCAGCCGCGTGATGTTGCTGTTGGACAACATGCCGATGTTGCGGGCCGATGCGGGTCGTCCGGCATGGAACCTGGTCTCGATGGAAGACGTGGAGCAGATAGACGTTCTCAAGGGGGCCGCTTCGGTCCTGTACGGTTCGGCGGCGATAAACGGTGCGATCAACGTACATACCAAATATGCTTCCACGACGCCGGTAAGTTCGTTCAAGGTGTATGCGGGCGTTTATGAAAAGCCCGACGGGCTTACCTACGACAAGAACATCAAGGAAAAGAATCCGGAACCGCCTTACGACTACTTGCACCGCGTCGAAAAGGTAAAGGATCGCTCTTGGACACGGGGTTGTCCCATCAAGACGGGCGTGGCGCTCAACCACTCCAGGCAGTTGGCCAAATGGTGGGATTTCAATGCCAATGTCGACTATTCCTACGACGACGGTTATCGTCTCGGGCCGGAACAGGAACCTGGAAACCGCGTGGAACCTGCCGAACAGCGGGTGCGCGCCAGCATGGGAAACAGGTTCCATATCAACGACAGGTGGACGTTCGCGCTCAATGCCAACGCGATGTATTCCGACAACCGGATGTATAACTTCTGGGCCAACGCGCTCGACGGAAAGTACCGTCCTTTCGGAAACCTCGAGGACGGCAAATGGGCGACGACCTTGAGCCATTTCAAGGACGTGGTGGTATTGGTCGATCCGCACCTCAAATACGTTTCGCCCAAGGGCGGCGTGCACGAACTGGACAACCGCTACATGTTCTCCAACAACAATGTCATCAATATCTCGGGGCAGGACGCGCGTTCCCATTCGGTGTACAATACCTACCGTTATCGCAAGACTTTCGAAAAGGCGGGCGACTTGGGGCTCGTGGCCGGTGTGGCGAACCAATATACCTATTCGAGCGGCGAAGTGTTTTCGGGCAACATGTACGACATCGGCAGCAAGGGCTCGCACACGGCGGACAACCTGGCGGTGTTCGTGAAACTGGAAAAGCCGTTCCTGAAAGAAAAGAACTTGCGGCTGGAATTGGGCGGCCGGCTTGAAAACTGCTTCGTGGACGATTGGCATGAGATGAGCCCCGTTTTCCAAGTGGGCTTGAATTACGCGCTCGTCAAGTCGGGTACCGTGTTCCGTCTTTCGGCCGGACAGGGTTACCGGGCGGCCACGATCGGCGAAAAGTTCATCACCACGCGTGTGGGTATGTACGGATTCTATCCCAATCCCGACCTGAAGTCCGAAAAGAGCCTGAACATGGAACTGGGCATCCGCCAGTATCTCAAGACGGACGTGCTTTCGGGCTATCTGGACGTGGCCGCGTTCCATCAGATCTACTGGAACTACATAGAGTTTTTCATGGGGCCTTGGAACTTGGACGAGACCATGCCTATCGGCAAGCGTTTCGGTTTCGAGTTCTTCAATACGGGTTTGGCCACGATAACGGGGGCGGAGGCGTCCTTGGGAATGGAATTCGACATAGTGGAAAACCTGCAATTGCAATTGCAGGCCAACTACACGTATTCGTTGCCGGTATGCAAGGAAACCGACAAAGTGTACAAGAGCACGTCGAGCAAGGATTACATGTATTCCAATTCATCTTCGAATACGGACGGGAACATACTCAAATACCGTATCCAGCACATGGCCAAGTTCGATTTCGACCTCAAGTTCTTCAAGTATTTTTCCGTGGGCATGGGCGTCCAGTACATGAGCGCGATGAAGAACGTGGACGGCGTGTTCATCGAGATGGACAAGAACAAGGAAGGCTATGCCCCTTGGCTGGACAACATGGACATGGATCTTCCCTTTTACGGCATAGACGAATTCATGAAGAGGCATTCCTGGGGTTCGTTGGTGCTGGATTTGCGCGCCAGCGTGGATATAAGCCATTTCACGTTCTCCTTTGTCGTGAACAACCTGCTCAATGCCGAATATTCCTTGCGGCCGCTCTACATCGAGGCGCCGAGGACCTATACGTTGCAGGTGACCTATCGCTTCCAGGACATAAATCCCGTTACCTGGTTCAGGCGCAACAAGGCGGATGTGGCCAGATTGTAGACATGGCAAGTAAATTGTAAATTTTAATATTCAAATCAAATGAAAAAGACGTTTTTGTTTGTAAGCGCCTTGTCGCTCTTCCTGGGACAGGGCATGGCTCAGAATGAAGCCTTGCCGGACGGCAAGTTCGAGTATTGGGAACAGGAGAAACTGTACGGAAGTGACGAGACTTATGATGACCTGGCTCATCCTTTCTGGGAATCGTTGAATATCCTCGCCACCTTGCCGCCCGACTTGTTCACCGGTCCGGTGACGTTGTTCAAGGACAAGGGACGCTCGGGCGCCGCGGATGATTTCGCTCCCAAGATGGTATCCAACTTCATGAAGTTCGGAGAAGACAAGGAAATCTTCCTGCCCGGTGTCGTGGGCGCGATAACCGTATGGACCGACAAGCAGACCGCCACCTTCGGTCGTCCGTTCGCTTCCCGCCCCAAAGCCATCAAGGGATATATGAAATATGCGCCCGTGAATGGCGACAGCGCCTGTATTTTCGTGGAAGTATACAAGTACAACGCGGCTGCCGGCATGCGTCAGACCATCGGAAGCGTGAAGAAGATCTACAAGGACTCCGTCAAGGACTGGACGGCTTTCGAATGGCCTTTGACTTACAATAGCGACATGACGCCCGATTCCATCAGCGTGTTGTTCGTGTCCAGCGCCGGTTACGATTTCAACGACTTGTTCAACTGCAAGGGACAGATCGGCAGTACGATCTGGGTGGATGACGTGGAATTCGTCTACGACGGGGTGTCCATCCAGGAAAATCCCGAATTGGCCGCTACCCGGCTTTATCCCAATCCTTCCGCCGACGGCGTGTTCCATTTGGACGTGAAGGCGGCTTGTCGCGTGGAGGTGATTTCCATGGCCGGTCAAGTGTTGCGGCGCACGGAATTTTCCGCACCTGGCCGGTATTCCTTGAACCTCGGAGCATTTGTCAACGGGGTTTATTATGTCCGTCTTTCCAACAATGACGGCGCGGCGGTTTTGAAAGCCGTCCGCAGGTAATCCGGGAAAGGATTCAACGGATTTCTGACAATCAGTTTGTTATCCGAAAAACCAAAGGGGCGGTTTCAGTAAAATCGCCCCTTTTTTCATGCCCTGTCCGGATGCTTTATAATGTATTTTAAATTAGTTATTTATGGAAGTATCCTGTGCGGAGTCTCTTGATGACGATGAACTTCGGTAATCTTGTCGTGCCGCGTGCGCGCGAGACGGTTGTATTTTTGTGCCGATTCACCGTTCAAGCCGGTAGAAACATCGCAGTGTATGAAGAAACTGTTTCTTTTTTTGTTTTGCTTGGCCGTTCTTCCTTCCGCCGCCCAAGTAAACACGTTTCGTGGAACGCCCCAGGCACCGAATCATGACTTTGAATCGTGGGATGATCCCGAACCTTGGGGTTGGAACTCCAGTTCCTGTTTCGAGGCGGGGAATGCCGCATCCGGATATAAGAGGAAGCAATCCGTATGGCGCAGCATGGATGTGAGGCCGGGCAGTCCCGGACGATATTCCGCGCAAATCAAGGTTACCAAGTCGAATTGGACGGACATATCGCATTGGCTCGGGAGCGCTTGGGCGCAAATGGGCACGTTGACGACGGGCACCTTGTATTTCAAGGGAGATGCCGGCAATGCGAGTTCTTGCATCTATACCAATACCGGCGATAACTCGAAACGTTGGGCGTTTACGGGGCGTCCCGACTCCATCGTGTTCTGGGCCAAGTGGGCGCAGGCCGGACGCCCTGCCGACATGACGCTGTATCTGCATGGAAATTCCAAGTTCGAAGACCGTAATCCGAACGGTACGGCAAGCGGTACGGTCATCGGTTCGGCCCATCGGAAGATAACCCGTGGAGATGGGAACTGGATACGGTACAGCGTTCCGGTGTCCTACCAGACGCAGGAAAATCCCGCCTACATGCTGTTGAGTTTCACGGCAGGCAACAACTTCCGCGAGGTGGTGGAGGGTGACGAGCTCTTGGTGGACGACGTCCTGCTCGTATATGATCCCGTCTTGACCATAGATACGCTTACGCCCTTGACCGTGGCCTACCACGGGAACGAAAGCATTGAATTCGAACTTCCGTACACGTTCTTTTCCGGAACCGCCGCTCCCTTGGACGCCGCCGCGCAAAACAAGTTGTCGCTTTACATCTCGGACGCGGACGGGAGTTTCGACCACGCGCGCTTGTTGGTCGCGTTGGCGGTTCCGGGCGGTGACAATATCCGCCATGAAGGCCGGATAAAGGTCTCCTTGCCCGCTTCCACGACCGATTCCGACAAATACCGCATCAAGCTGGTCGCGTCCAACTATGCGCTGGAAAGCAATATCATCGATCTGGACATCTACAAGCAGTGGTATCTCACCATCTTGCCGGCAAGCGGTTTCGGGCAGACCAACGCCGTGGACAAGAAAGCCTGCCGGGACGCAAGCCGCCAGACCGCCCTTGCCGCGGCGAATCCGGATTGTGTTTTCCTGCGCTGGGAAGAAAACGGCCGTGTGGTGGAGGGCGCGGAGGCGGAATATGTTTTCAACATCACGGGAGACCGGACGTTGCGCGCGGTCTTCGATACCACGTTCACGCTTCGTTTCGCTCCCGCCACGGGTGCGAGGGGCTATTTTGCCAATGGCGAAATCCGCCCGCAGGAAATCACGCTGGTGCACGGGGAAACGGCCAAGATGCGCGCCGACTTGGAAATCGGTTACTGTTTCCAGGGCTTTGAACTGGACGGCATCGCATGGCACGGGGAAAAGCCCGAACACGACTATGTGGCGGTCAGGGGCGGTACCGTCCATGTCCTTACGGACAGCATCGCCTACGATTTCGCTTTTTCGGTCTATCCCGATGCCAAGCTGGGGACGATAACCGAGAGCGGCGACGGTACCTACAAGCATTTCAGTACCGTAAGCGCGCAGGCCGCGGCCGCGAACGAATACAGCCGTTTCTCGCATTGGGAGGACACCGACGGCAATGTCGCCGGTACGGAGAGCCTGTTGCGTTTGCACGATATAAGCAAGGGCGGCAGCTACCGGGCCGTTTTCGATGAGACCTTCCATCGTGTGCGCCTGAGCGTGAGCAACCCTTCGGACGGCTATGCGTTGCAATGCGCCCAGCGCAAGGCGGACAGTTCCTACAGCGCGTTCGACTTGACGCATGTTTACCTCCGGGCCGAGCCCGGGAGGGGTATCGGCTTCCGGAGATGGGAGGTGAAGCGAAACGGTATAAGCCTGGCCGACATAACCGAGAATCCTTACGATTTGACGAACAACACGCACTTGGATGCCGATTACGAATTCCATGCCGTATTCGACACGTTGATGTATCATCTTTCGCTTTCGGCACGAAACGGCGAGGCGGAAGGCGAGGGCACGTATGTGTACGGTCGCACCGTCTTGTTGCGCTGTACGCCTGAGGCGGGTTTCCATTTTTCGAGATGGGAGAGCGCTTCCGGCGTTCTGGGGTTTGAGGATACGCTGCGCGTGAGGATATTCGGGGATACCGCCATCACGGCCGTTTGCGAGCCGGACGAGTATCTTGTGGAAATAAGGTCGAACGATGCGGTTTTGGGGCGTGTGGACAAGTCCAGTGGCATGTATGCGTATTTTACCGATCTCGAGCTCCATGCCATGGCCGCTTCCGGAGCCGAGTTGCGTTATTGGGTGATCGACGGGGACACCCTCGGCACGGAGGCCGCCTATACGTTGAAAGTGAAAGGCCCCTCTGTCGTCTTGGCCGTTTTCAGCCATGTTCGTTCGAATGTGTCGCTTCACGTGGAGAACGGAACGTCCGGAACGGTTCACGGGGCGGGAATCTATGAATGGCACAGTCCGGTGGAAATACGTGCCGAGGCGTTTTCCGGCTATCGTTTCGACGGATGGAGGACACCTCAAGGGGATACGATCCGGCGGAATGTCATCCGTATAGGTGCCATAGAGGGCGATACTTCGTTGCAAGCCTTGTTTTCCCCGCTTTTTTTCGACCTGCGTTTGCAGGCGGAAGGTGCGGGTCAGGTGTTCGTCGGTGCTCCGGCGGACGGACAGGATCATGCGCAGGTCGGCTATATGGAGTATGTGGAAATCAACGCCGTGCCTCAAGCCGGCCATGAGTTCGAGGGATGGTACGACAAGGACGGCAAGTTGCTCGGAACCTATGCGCAGGACGGCCTTGCGGTCAGAGGCGATACCGTGATCCGAGGCCGCTTCGTGCCCGTACGCCATTCGTTGGACCTTTTCGTTTCCCCGCTGGGTTCGGGGGTGTTGCTCGGGGCGGGCCGTTATGCCGAAGACACGGAAGTCGCCGTGCAAGTGGATCCCTCCGGCGGATATGACTTCTTGGGCTGGTATGAGGCCGATACCTTGTATTCCGCCGACTTGTCTTTTTCCCTCCGTCTTTTTGCCGACAGGTATTTCACGGCCAAATTCAAGGAACGCCGCTTTCCGGTTTCCGTAAAGGCCGAACCGGCGTCCATGGCCGTTTCGTGTTCGGGTTCGGGTGATTATCTCTATGCTTACAACGCCAAGTTGCAGGTCGAACCTGTCAGGGGGTACGAGGTGTCCGCCTGGCTGGACGGGAAAGGCGACACCGTAGGCCGGGGCAATCCCTGCCTGTATGATGTCTTCGGTGCTGGACAGCTTACGGCGCACATGCGTCCCGCTCCGATGGGCGCGCGTTTCGGGATCGAGCCCGAGGAGGCGGGACGGGTCCGTTGCGGGGAAGTCCTCTATGGGCAGAGGGCGGCCGCCACGGCTGTTCCTTCTTACGGTCATGCGTTCTCCTGTTGGAAAAACGCCGCCGGCGAGATACTGTCCAGGCAGCCCGTGCTTGAATTCATGCCCGTGACGGATACTTCTTTCACGGCCGTCTTCGAACCGTTGAAATACAAGGTCGAGGGCCGCCCCCGTCATGCCGACAGGGGACGGGTGAAAGGAAGCGGTTCCTACGCGTATGGTTCCACTTGCACGTTGGAAGTGGAACATGACGAACATTATTATTTCGGGGGTTGGTTCGACAAGGACGGTATCATGTTGAGCCGCCAGCACGGCTGGACTTTCGAGGTGACGGGCCCGGTCGATGTCACGGCGCGGTTCGAACCGCTTCCCGTGTTCACGTATCTGACGGTCGAACCGGAAAACAGCGGCGCCATACGTTATGCCGGCGGACAGATGCAAGGGGTTGTCAAAGTCCTTTACGGCCAAAGCATATCGCTCGATGTGGAACCGGCCGAGGGCATGGCGTTCAAGCTTTGGCGTCGTCAGGACACGACCGGGCTTCATGAGGAATGGCAAGACGAGGCCCATACGTTCATTCCGCAGGGCGGCCGCCATGTCACGTTGGTCATGGACACGTTGACTTACGGCCTTGACCTGCAAGTGGATCCGCCGGGAGCGGGACAGGTGCGCGGAGGCGGTACTTACAAGCATGCCGCCCGCGCCGGTCTGGAAGCCGAACCGGCCGCTCACTATCGTTTTCATGCCTACATGGCCGGCGACCAAGTGCTTTCTTACGATAGCGCGTATTCGATAAGGATGGATTCTTCGATGTCGGTAAGGGCGTTGTTCCGTCCTGCCGATCACATGGTACGTGTCTTCTCCGCCGACCCGGACCGGGGGCAGGTTTCCGGAACGGGGCGTTATGGTCATGGTTCTTTGGCCATGTTGGAGGCCTTTGCCTGGCGGGATAGCCTTGCATTTTCCCATTGGAGCAGGTCTGCCGACGGCAGCGACGTGTTTTCGTCCGATGCTTCGTTGGAATACCGGGTGTCCGGTGAAGACACGCTCTATGCGTTTTTCGCTCCGGCCATGCGTGGTCTGACGTTGGAAGCCGAGGGGCATGGTTCGGTCCAAGGCGCGGGACGATACAGGAACGGAAGCCATGTGAAATTGAACGCGTCGGCGGAACCGGGCTATCATTTTTCGGCTTGGAAGGAATACGGAATCGAAAAGAGCAGGGAGCCGGAATGGTCCGTTGTCATGGAATCGGATCGCACGTTGCAGGCCGTTTTCGAACCGGACACGTTCCGGTTGCGCTTGCATGTTCCGCCTCAATCCGGCCTGACCGTGTTCGGCGCGGGTGACTATGCTTGCGGAAGCCGCGTGAACGTGTGGACAGGCGATGTGCCTGCTCCGTGCCGTTTCCTCGCCTGGAAAGACGGTGCGGGCGAAGTGGTCTCGGAAGCCCCCGGCTTCGTGTTGACCCTTGACCGGAATGTCGAGTTGCATGTGGCGCTGGATACGATTCGTCATACGATAGGATTGCGTGCCGAAGGGGAAGGCGAGGTCTCGGGTGCGGGCGAGTATGTCCACGGAAGCCGGGTCTCGTTGTCGGCGGTTCCGGCAAAGGGATACCGTTTCAAGGCCTGGTACGGCAACGACAAGGTGTTTTGTGAAAGCGCATGCCTGGATTTCGTCATTCCCGGCGACCTGGATCTCCTGGCCGTCTTCGAAAAGGACGTTGTTCCCGTTCATCCCGTTCCCAATATGGAAAAGGGCGGGGAAATCATCGTTTCGGCCGATTCGGATACGGCTTCTTCCGTCACCTTGTCGGCACGTGCGTCCGAGAGCTACCATTTCGTCTATTGGACGTCGGGCGACAGCATCGTAGGCAGTCAAGAAAATATCGAAGTGGCCAGGTCGGAAGCTTCCCGGATGGTGGCGCATTTTTCGCCGGATACCTATCATCTGCGCTTGGTTTCATCCACGCCTGAGGGTTTGAGCGAACTTACCGGTTCGGGTTCTTTCCATGGCGGGGATGAAGCCAGGTTGAAAGCCGTCCCGAGGAAAGGGCATGTGTTCGAGGGTTGGTTCGAAGCGGGGGCGGAAACGCCCTTGGCGACCGATGCCGAACACGTCTTGACGGTGACGCGAGACATGCGTATTGAAGCCCGGACCCGGGAAATATCGACAAAATAGGAGGATAGAAAGATGAAAACAGCATACGGTTCTTTTTTCAAGTCGATGGGCAGGTTCCTGCCGATCCTGTTCTTGTGCGGGGCGGGTGCCGGCCTCCAGGCCCAGTCGGTGAACGGGACGCAACAGTTGCCGAACCGGGGTTTCGAGGAATACGACGAACTGAATACGGACAAGGTGGAGCCGGCGGGCTGGAACTCCTTCATGACGGCCAAGTCCTCGGGTGGCCTCGTGGACATGGGCAAGGCCAAGCGGCTGGACCGGTCCGTCGAAAAAAGGCCGGGTTCGGCCGGCATGTACAGCCTCAAGGCTTTTTCGACCGAGATCATCGGCGTCACCGCCAACGGGAACGTGACCACGGGGCGCGTGAACATGGGCAGTACCAACGCCTCGGATCCGAGCAATCATAATTTCACGGACCGGGAGTCGGCCGGATTCAACTTGCCGTTCACCGCCATCCCCGATTCGATGGTGGTATGGGTGAAGTACGTACCGAAAAACAAGGCCGACAAGGGGCAGTTGAAAGCCGTGCTGCACGGCGATCATGCCACCAAGGATCCGGGCACGAACATGAACGAGGCCGTGGCCGTGGCCGTCGTCAATCCGGAATCGAACAACGGCGAATGGATACGCTACAGCGTGGCTTTCGACAAGACCGGTTGCGGCAGCAAGGATCCCCGGTACATGCTGGCGAGCATCACCACCAACAAGGTTTCCGGCGGGGGGGGCGCGGAAATCTACGTGGACGACATCTTGTTCGTCTATGCCCCGGTCATTTCCGTGGGCACGTTGCCTTCCCATACGTTCAACATGCGCGACGGGGCGGTTTCTTTCGAGATTCCGTTTTTCGTGCAAGGCACGTTGGCCATGAATTCCAATTCGGCGATCCGGAACAAGGTCGTGGCGGAACTTTCGGATGCCGCCGGAGACTTTTCCGATCCGGTGGTCATAGGCAGTATCGAGGCTGAAGAAGGCGGCCTCCTTCCGGTCGTCATTCCTGCCGGCATGCCGTTGGGCGAACACTACAGGATAAGGATGCGTTCCACCGACCGGAACGTGCTGAGCGCGGCCAACGACAAGGACATCGTGCTCATGCGCGGATATGACGTGACGGCCGTTACCGCCGGTGGCCAAGGTTCGGTGAGCGGAAGCGGGACTTACATGGAGGGTGCCACGGCCACCGTCACGGCCACGCCTTTCACAGGGTATCATTTCGTATGCTGGATGGAAAACGGGCGTCCTGTGGAAGGGGCGCAAGCCGCTTACAGTTTCACGGTGGCGGGCGACCGCCGCCTGGAGGCCGTTTTCGCCATCAATGCCTACAAGCTGGCTATCGTCACCGAGGGGAACGGGGTGGTACGTACCGTTTCGGGCAGGGATACTTTCCAGCATAATGAAAGGGTGAGGCTGGAAGCCGCGCCCGACGCGGGTTATGTCTTCGGCGGATATTATTCGGAAGGCGTATTGCTTTCGCAGAACGAGGTGTATTATTTCAATATCGTTTCGGACATGACGATTACCGCCGTGTTCGAACGTGGCAGGATCGCGATCAATGCCGATACCAAGCAGCCCCAGTTCGGCAGCGTGAACGGAAAAGGCTTGTATGAGGCGGGCAGTTCCGTGAAACTGGTAGCCACGCCCATGCCGTTTTGCGATTTCGTGGCATGGATCGAGGGAAAGGACACGGTGAGCAAGCAGGCCGAGTACGTTTTCACGGCCGACAGCACGCGTACCCTTTGGGCCGTCTTCACGCAGCAATACCATACGGTTTCCGTCCGGCCCAATGTCATGGGCGCGGGCGTGCTTACCGGCGGCGGACGCTATTCGGCGGCGCAGACCAACACGACCATCGTGTTGAAGGCCGAGCCGAATACGGGTTACGAGTTCCTCTATTGGAAATCGGAAAAGGACGATACGGAAACGGAAGACAACCCGTTCACGGTATTGGAAGAGGGGCGGTTGTCGGAAGACCTGGAATATACGGCTTATTTCGCCGTCGAAGAATACACCATAGCCATGGAAGCCGTTCCGGCGGGAACGGGCACGTTGCAAGGCGCAGGCCGTTACCAGTTCAGGGAGCGGGTGACGCTTCGCGCCACGCCCCGGGCGGGGTATCGTTTCGTGGCTTGGGTGAGGACCGATCACGGCTTGTCCGATACCGTTCTTGACAATCCGTATGTCTTTCCTATCGAAGAAGGCAGGAACAGGACATACTTGGCCTTGTTCGAACCGATACGCCACAGGGTGTCCTTGTCGGCCGAACCGGAGGGATACGGTACGGTGCGCGGTGCCGGTATTTATGCGCATTTCGATACGGCGGTCTTGGAAGCCGAGGCGAATGCCGGTTACGAATTCCGCCACTGGGGCATACGGCGCGGCTTGAAACTGGAAGTTGTTTCGCAAGAGAATCCCTTGCGGGTTACCGTGGTGGAGGATCTGGAACGCATTGCCGTTTTCGGGGAGCGCAGGAAGAACGTGGAGGCGGTCTGCATTCCCTCCCATGCGGGCGTGGTGGACGGTACGGGCCAATATGCTTCGGGAACCTATGCCATCCTGGAAGCCGTTCCGGCTTCCGGCTATCGTTTCTCCCGCTGGGAGGACGCTGACGGGAACAAGGTCTTCGCCGACAACCGCTTGCATTTGCCGGTAAAAGGCGATACGATCTTGTATGCCCGTTTTTCCCCTTTGCGTCATACGTTCACGTTGATGACCGAAGGGGCGTCGCAGGCAGGTCAGGTAAGCATGGACGGAGGTCCTTACGGATCAAGGCACGTCCAGGAAACGTATTTCGGACAGACGATAAGGATTTCGGCCATGCCGGTGGCTCCCGGGTATGTGTTCACGCAATGGCGCATGGTTTACACGCAAGACGGACGGCTCAAGGATTCCCTTTATTCGCGACATGGCGAAGAAACCTATGTGGTGGGCGGCGAGTCACGGCTGGTGGCCTATTTTGTCGAAAACGCCCATCGGATAGAAGCTTCGGTTCATCCCCAAGCCTCTTGCGGCAGCGTCCGGAACCAAGGCGCCTATCGCCACCGGCTTTGGATGGAACTGGTGGCCGAACCGGCGCACGGCTATGTTTTCAGTCATTGGGCGGACAAGGACGGCGGTGTACTTGCCGAACGGTCGTCCCGATTGCCGGTACAATCGCTCGAAGACGTCTCGGTGCAAGCTTTCTTCGCGCCCGATACCTTGTCGGTGGAAGCGGACGTACGGGGCGGAAGCGCCAACGGCAGCGTCAGGGGTACGGGCAGGTACGTCTACGGAAAGACGGTCACGCTCACGGCCGAACCCGCCTACGGTCGTGAATTCGACGGCTGGTACGAGGCTTCCGATACCTTGCAGGAACATTGTCTTTCGAAAGACCCGCGATATTCCTTCGAGGTACGGAAAGACGTGCGCTTGAGGGCGTGTTTCGTTCCGGGGCGGTTCTCGATCGACGTGGACATCGTTCCCGAAGGCACCGGCAGCGTGCGCGGGGCGGGCAGTTACGCCTACCTTTCGGAAGCCATGCTGCAAGCCGTTCCCGCGGGTGGTTACGCCTTGAAGTATTTCTTGTTGGAAGAGGCCGGCGGCAAATACGATACGTTGCGGGAACCTTGGGCGGGATTCCGCATGTACCGGAACAAGCATATCATAGCCTGTTTTGAACCCACGCCGTATTTGTTGCAGGTATTTTCTTCCAATACGGCGCAAGGTACGGTCGTTTCCTCGCAGGCTTCCTCCTCGGTGGGATATGGTAGCCAAGTGGCGTTGCGGGCCGAACCTCGAGCCGATCACGTGTTCCGTCAATGGCGCGATGCCTACGGGAGAAGGATTTCACGGACGTCCGAATTCACGCTCGAGGTGCGTTGCGATACGGTGGTCTATGCCGATTTCGCACCGGAGCCGAAATCTTTCAGGGCGGAGTCGGCAAACGCCTTGCAGGGCTATGTCGAACCTTACGGTAACCGTCCCGTCTACGGAAGCACGGTCCAGGTAAAGGCCGTTCCCGTCAAGGCTTACGAATTCGATCGCTGGGTCCTGGCCTCCGATACGGGCAAGGTGGTGTCCCGTTCTTCGGTGTTGACGGTTTTCGTGACGCAGGACACGTCTTTCGAGGCGCGCTTCAGGCCGGCTCGCAGGGAAGTCAAGATAGGCGTGAATATCAGGCAGGCGGGCGACGTGCGGTTGAAAATCGTGGAAGCGGGCGATACGGTGGACAACGGGCGTTATGCCTATATGGCTCGTCGTGCCACGGCCGTGTTGAGAGCCGAACCTTTCGAGAATTACACGTTTTCGGCCTGGGTCCGTCACGGGCTTCGTCGAGAAGGCGTCACGTTGGGCGAGACGCCGGTACATGCCTTGGAGGTGGAAGACGACATGGAGATAGAGGCCGTCTTCGCGCCGAAGCTCTATCGGGTCGATGTCCAGGCCAGTCCGGCCGAACTGGGCGTGGTGTACGGCGGGGGGATGTATGAATACGGATCTCCGGTCACGGTCAGGGCGGAATATGGCGGCGATTACGCCTTCAAGGGCTGGAAGACTTCCGACGGATGGATTTCCGCCACGCCGGAATATGTTTTCACGGTCACCGGGGACACGCTGTTGACGGCCTGCTTCGATCGTGATTCCGTATTGCTTTCCGTTCATGCCGGTCTCGGCGGCCATGCTTCGGGCGGCGGTGTCTATGCCAAAGGTACGCCGGTCGTCTTGCAGGCCGAAGCGGCCGACGGCTACGCGTTCGATTCCTGGCATGACGAGGACGGAAACGTCATGGGCAGGCAGAATCCCTATATGGCCACGGCCGACGTGCCGATGTCGGTTCATGCCGTGTTTTATCCCTCCGTGTTGCAGTTCTTGACCGAATGCAATGAGGGCGGCACGGTACTTGGCGGCGGCAGCGTGACGTTCGGTTCGTCCGTGATGCTGGAAGCCCGTCCCGACCCGGGTTATCGTTTCGTTTGCTGGAAGTCTGAAGACCTCGTGCTCGATTCCCAGCAGGCGGTGTTGCCCGTATTGGGTGTCAAGGCGGTCGAAAACGTCCGTGTGGCGGCCGTGTTCGAAGCCTTGAAGTTCCTTGTGGAGACGAAGGTGTCTCCCTTGGGTGCCGGTACGGTCACTGCCGGCGGCACTTTCGACTATGGCGCCAACATAGCCTTCGAGGCGAAGCCGGATGCGGGGCATGTATTCAAGGCCTGGACCTTGGACGGAAAGGAAGTGGGAACGGATCCCGTCTTGCGCACGAACGTGACAGGCGATGCCGGATACGTGGCCGTCTTCGCTCCCAGACGATACAATGTCGTGACGGCGGTCTATCCCGAACGCGGAGGACTGGCTTACGGGGGCGGCTCGTACTACAGGGGCGATACGGCGCATATCGGCCTTTATCTCTACGACAGCGTCTTGTTCGGGAAATGGAGCGATGCCGATTTCAACCTCAAGAGCGACCGTGCCGGATTTTCGTTCGTCGTTTCCCGTACCGAGATACTTACGGCTACCGTCGACGCCCCGCCGGTAAAAGATCCGGTCGACACGATTTCCGGCGTCGGGGATGACAAGCTCCTGGTTTATCCCAATCCCCTGCATGGCGACGAGGAACTTCATGTCAAGGCTACGAAAGGCCTGCTCGGCATACGCGTCTTTTCCGTTTCGGGCAAGCATCTCTTTTACAGGAAATTCTCCGGGAATGACGAACGGGAGGCCCGTTTGCGGTTGCCGCAGATGCGGGCGGGCTGTTATTTCTATGAAGTCAAGTTCACGGACGGTTCCCGCAAGTTGGGCAAGTTGATAAGATTGTGATATATTTGCGATGCCCTGACGTGAGGATGGTTTCGCGCCGGGGCGCATGCGTATGAGAGAAATAGATTTGAGCCTGTACTTCAGCCCCTGTCCGTATATGGAAGCAGGGGCTTTTTATATCGACGACACCGCCCGGCTGGGTCGTCAGGTGGAAAAATACACGGTTACCGAGCAGTTTCCGTCGGTGCAAGGGGCTTCGGTGGCCATCGTGGGCTTGGCGGAAAGCCGAGGCGGAATGCAGGCCGGCACGCGCTGCGACGGGGCGGAGAAGATCAGGCGTGAACTCTATAACCTGTACGGTTCGGCTTCTTGGGGAAAGATGGTCGACCTGGGCGATCTCAAATGCGGAAAGACCTTGCAGGATACCTGTTTCGCGTTGTCGGAAGTGATAGGCTGCCTGGTGGCGCAAAACACGGTCGTGGTGCTTTTGGGCGGAACGCAGGATCTTACTTACGCCGCCTATCGTGCCTACGCCCGCATGCACCGCCTGGTCAATATCCTTACCGTCGATTCCCGCCTCAACCTGGCCGAGGGCATGACCGCCGACACCGATCCGATGTCCGCGCCCTTGTCGCACGATTCGTTCATGGCGCGTATGGTGGTGGAGCCCGACAATTGCCTTTTCAACTACATGAACCTCGGCTACCAGACTTATCTGGTGGACGGGGAGGCGACGGGGCTCATGAACCGTCTTTTCTTCGATGCCTGCCGCTACGGCATGCTTCGCGACAATTTGCAGGCGGCCGAGCCTTACATCCGCGAGGCCGACTGCGTGAGTTTCGACCTTTGCGCGGTGAAGAAGGCCGACAGTCCGGCCAATCCTTGGGCGCGCCCCACGGGCTTTACCGCCGAGCAAGCCTGCCAGTTGGCGCGTTACGCGGGTATCAGCCGTCAAGTGGGCGTCTTGGGCCTGTTCGAGTATTATCCGGCCTTGGACAAGGACGATGACAGCGCCAAGCTGGTTGCCGAAATGGTATGGTGTTTCCTGGATGGTATGGAACATCGCCTCGACGATCACCCCATGACCGCCACGGGCGTGGAATTCAAGCAATATATCGTGCCCCTGGAAGAGTTGGGGCAGGACATCGTTTTCTGCAAGTGCAAGCAGACCGATCGTTGGTGGTTGGAACTTCCTTGCAGCCAGGAGCAGAAGAAACGTTACGGTCGCCATTGTTTCCTGGCCTGCACCTATCAGGACTACCAGACCGCGCAGCAAAACGAGGTGCCCTCCCGTTGGTGGAGCGCGCTCAGGCGGCTCAAATAGCGTTTCTCGTCATTTTCTTTTCGTGGTGTCTTGTCCGGATATTCCCGCGCATGCGGCAGGCAGGTAGAAACCTTTTCCGTTGTAGATGCAGATGCCCGGAAGGGTCTTTTTCTTCTTGTCCAATTCGGCGTGGTCCGTATTGGGATAAATCTTGAGTTTCTTTCCGTCCTTCAACTCCAATTCGATGAATCTGGGATCGTCGGCTTCGGTAGCAAACAGGTTCTTGCCGTAGACGATGCGGCATCCGGCATCGGGAAAAACTTGCTTCAAGGGCGCGTAGTAGGTCAAGGAGAGCGAGTCCAGATTGCCCAGTCCCGCCTGTCGGCAGATATAGGGCGCGATTTGCTCGTTGTCGACGACCCCGCTCGGTTCTTCGCCCATAGGATGGTAGGCGGCCAGGAACACGTCGCCGCCGTTGTGCCCGAAAGTGGTCCAGCCCATGTAGGAATGACGGTTCATCATCTCGGCAAAGGCGCGGACGCTCTTGCGTCCCGACTTGTTTTCCTGCAAGGTGCGAGCCAATCGGGCCAGGTCTTTTTCTTCCATGTCTTCGATGCCGAAATTCTCTTTCACGATTCTTTTCAAGGATCCGGTGATTCGGGCGATGGAAAGTTCCTCATTATCATTGAAAAGGTCTTTCACGGTTTTCTCATAGCTTGCCTTGCTGTTCCGCAACCCGTCGAACAATTGTGCCGCGCCGGCGGTGGCGTAACCGGAGTCGAGGCGGCGGTTGCCGATGCTCAGGCCGCCTGTCTGATGGTCGGGCATGACCATTACCAGGGTGTGCCCGTCTTTCCGGGCAAATTCCATTGCCGCGGCCACCGCCTTGTCGAAGGCCAGGAAGTCGAAGAGAGCGGCAGGCAGGTCGTTGTCGTGCGCGCCCCAGTCTACCTTGCTGCCTTCCACCATCAGGAAGAAGCCGTTTTCCTGCCTTGAAAGCGCTTTCAAGGCCAGGCGCGTCATGTCTTCCAAGGAAGGCTGCTGCTCGGGGTCGCGGTCTATCTCGTAGTCCATCTCCTTGGGGGCGAAAAGACCCCATGCCTTGGTTAGGCCTTTTTCCACCGCATCCGCGGTTGCCTTGAAATCCTTGAAGTAGGAGATGCCGTGACGTTCCAGTTCTTTTCGTGCGCAATAGCCGTTCTTCATCGACGAGTCCACCCAGTAGGCGCCTCCGCCCAAAAGCAGGTCGCAAGGATGATGGATCATTTGCTTGGCGATGCGGGCGTATTGGTTGCGTTTGGGCGTATGGGCCAGGAAATCGGCAGGCGTGGCATGGGGAAAATGGCAGGTGACCACCATGCCGGTGGCTTTCCCTTGCACACGTGCGGCTTCAAGGAGCGTGAACATGGGCCGGTAGGCTTCCGCGCTGTCGGTAGGGAAACGCCGTCCTTCCTTGTCCATGCTCATGGCGGGGTAGGTGGCCACGAAACCGTCTTGCGAACGATGTCCGGTGGCGTAGGCGCTTCCCGTAGGGGCGGAATCCCCGATGGGGCTGTCGGAACAATATGTGCGGACCAGGCCTCTGACATGCTTGTCCAAGGCCAAGGGAAGGCCTCCGTTCAACCATCGGCCCAAGGCGAGCAGTTCGGTGCAGCAACCGTCGGGAATCATGACGATGACGTTCCTTATTCCGTTTTCGTCGGTTTCCTTGTCGTGCCGTGTTCCGGCCAAGACGTTTCCTGAAAAAAGGCCGGCGGCCAGGAGCGGAAAAAGGGCGAAGGCGATTCTTTTCATGCGCGGTGGTTTTTCGTGTGGGGCAAAAATAGGAAAATCGGCCGAAGACAGGTCGAAAAGCCCTATCTTTGCCGACGTCAAAACATGTCAAGGATGGACAGGATAGGTATCGTCGTGGCGATGGAAAAGGAATACGCCCTTTTGGAAGACTTGTTGCAAGGCCGCAAGGACGTTTCCCGCCAAGGGTTCAGCGTGTCGACCGGCAAGGTGGGTCGGAAGGAAGTGGTGCTGATGAAGTCTGGCATAGGCAAGGTGGCCGCCGCCACGGGCATCAACCTGCTCAAATACGAATACGCACCGCAGGCTGTCGTCAATTCGGGTGTGGCCGGAGGATTGGGAAGCTGCTTGGAGACGGGCGATGTCGTGGCGGGCGATTTTTGCACGTATCACGACGTGGATTGCGGCACCGGCAACGAATACGGGCAAGTGCAGGGTTTTCCTGCCCGGTATGCGGCCGATGCGCGTCTTTTGCAGGCCGTGAGGCAAGACCACGTGAAGACGGGGCTTATCTGCACCGGCGATCAGTTCATCCAGGACCCGGCGCAACTGGAATCGATAAGGAAACGTTTTCCCGAAGTCATGGCCGTGGACATGGAAAGCGCGTCCATGGCGCAGGTATGCCATATCTGGAACATTCCGTTCCTTTCATTGCGTGTCATCAGCGACACGCCCGGCAAGAAATCGGACAATTTCGCGCAATACAACGACTTTTGGACGGTCGCTCCGAAAAAGAACTTCGAACTGGTAAGGCATCTGCTCTCCAACCTTTGATTTGGCTGTTACGCCGGCAAGGCGGCAGGTCCCGAAGATAGGATTTGAGAGATTGAGAGCGGCGAGCGGAAAAAAACGCAAAGGAGCGGTCCATCGGCCACGCTGCCAAGGATGAGGGCGAGGGAACGTACTGACGTACGAGACCGAAGCCGGATTCCGCAGGCAAGGCAGCCGATGGACCGCTCCTTTGCGTTTTTCAGTATTGGTCGGTTATATCCCAGACAAAAGCCCGTATCCCGTTCTCCTGGTTCACCTCGTCAAGTTGTTTGACATACTTGAGCAGGAGCGGAACCATGTCCGGGTTCACGATGGTAAGCGTGGCGGAGTTCATTTCGGGCCAGGTATGGTTGCCCATACGGGGTTCCCCGCCGTGGCTTCCGGCGCCGTTCACGATGGGCCATTGCGTGAAGCCCTTGATGTTGAGTTGCTTGAGGATGAAATCCACGCGCTCGGTCAAGGCTTGGTTATAGGTTATGAAGACTGCTTTTTTCATCTGACGGTAATGATTGGGCGGGGGTGCGGTGAAGCCGCACCCCCGCGGTTTGTTATTGCGTTACTTCGGGCAGCATCTTCGGATCGAAGTCTGCCATGAACGTGTATTGCTTGACGATTTTCTTGTCCTTGTTGCGGTTGCCGCTCTTGTTGGTCGCCGCGTAGATGGCCGGCACGATGATCAACGTGATCAAGGTGGAGAAAATCATACCGCCGATGACCGCGATGCCCATGGGCTGCCAGGTTTCGGAGCCTTCCCCCGCGCTTATGGCCATGGGGACCATGCCGAGGATCGTGGTCAAGGAAGTCATCAATACGGGGCGCAGACGGGAACGGCAAGCCTTGGCGATGGCTTCATACAGGGGAAGACCGCGTTCGCGGAGCAGGTTGATGAAGTCGATGAGCACGATACCGTTCTTGGTCACGATTCCGACCAGCAACACCGCACCCAAGGCCGCCACGATGCTCAAGGGGATGTTGGTGAGCAGCAAGGCCAGGATTACTCCGGTAAAGGCGAAAGGAATGGCCATCATGATGATGAAAGGCATCTTGAAGCTTTCGAACTGGGCTGCCATGACGATGTAGACCAGCATGAGCGAGAGCAGCAAGAGCATGACCAACGAACCGAATGATTCCTGTTGATCTTCATAACTGCCGCCCAGGTAGAAACTTATGTTCTGCGGTATGTCCGGCAGACCGTCGATGATCTTTTGCGCGGAAGTGGCGATTTGTCCCAGCGGAACGCCCGCGGCCGGACTTATGCTCACTTTGAGGTAACGCTGCTTGCTCTTCCTTTCGATGTTGGGCGGCGAATAGTATTCACGCACCGAACCGAGTTCCTTCAGGCGGATCTTTTTACCCGTTCCGTCGGGAATGAGCACGTTTTCGATGTCGGTGATCGACGAACGGTATTGCTCTTCCAGACGCACGATGATGTCGTATTCTTCCCCGTCTTCCTTGAACTTGCTGTTCCTGAAGCCGTAAACGCGGTTACGCATGTACGAGCCCACTTCCGAGGTGGTAAGCCCGTGGCGGGCCAGCTTGTCCTGCTCGAGGATGATCTGGAATTCGGCCTTGTCGTCGTCGCGGCTTATCTTCACGTCGCCCACGCCGGGAACGGTCAATGCCTGACGGGCGATTTCCTGGGCGATGGCGCCGGTGATGTTGAAGTCATGTCCGATGACTTCGACGTCTACCGAGTTGCTTCCGAATCCCCCGCCGGAAGAAGACGTGGAAACGGTGTATTCCAGTACTTCGGGAAAACTCTTGAGGATGCCGCGGATCTGGTCGGCCATGATGAACACGCTGCGGTCGCGTTCCTTGAGGTCCACGGTACGCATGCGCATGTTGAGGATATTGTTGCCGGTACTGTTCATCAAGGAGGCCATGGAAGCTTCTTCCTCGCTGCCGTACGAGAGGTTGAGTACCGTCAGTTCGGGCACGTTGGCGCGGATGGCCGAGTCGATGAGCAAGGCCACGCGCTTGGTCTCTTCCACGCGTTGTCCCGATTGCATCTTGACATAGGCCGAAAGGGAGTTCTCGTCGTTTTGGGGCATGAAGTCGGTCTTGACGAAACGGGCCAGGAACATGGAGCCGACAAAGAGCGCGAGCATGCCGCTGATGGTGACCGTCTTGTGCCGCAATACCCAGTTGATGATCCTTTCGTAGAACGAGTCCAGCTTGTCGAGGGCGCGGGAAGAAACGGCATAGAAGGAGAACTTCTTCATCTTGGTCTTGTCGTGGACCTTGAGCAGTTTCGAGCAAAGCATGGGGGTCAAGGATATGGCCGTCACCGTGGACGTGCATACGGTGATGCAGACGATCCAGCCCAGCTGCTTGAAAAGGATACCCGTCATGCCCGTCACCAACGTAAGCGGGAAGAACACGGCCACGGTAACCAGCGTGGTCACGATGACCGAAAGCCACACTTCGTTGGTTCCGTATTTGGCGGCTTCACGCGGCCTGGAACCACGGTCGATATGCTTGGTGATGTTTTCCAAGACCACGATGGCGTCGTCCACTACCATGCCGATGGCGATGGAGAGCGAGGAGAGCGAGATCACGTTCAACGACTCGCCTGTGGCGAACAGGTAGATGAAAGCCACGATAAGCGAGATGGGGATGGTCAATGCCACGATGAATGTGGCGCGCCATCTTCCCAGGAAAAGGAACACCACCAAGACCACGAACAGCAAGGCATAGAGCAGCGTTTCTTGCAGGTTGTTGATGGACTTGACGATGAAGTCGGAGTTGTCGGTGATGATCTGGAACTTGATGTCGGAAGGGAGTTCCTTCTGGGCGATGGCCAGTTGCTGCTTGGCTTCCTTGGCCACGGCCACCGCGTTGGCGTCGGTCTGCTTGGTGATGAGCAGCACGCCTCCATCGCCGCGGTTGATGGTCTGTTCGAGGGTGATGTCCTTGATCGTGTCGCGCACTTTGGCCACGTCGCGCAGATAGATCGTACGGTTGTTCTGCGTGCCCAGGACGATGTCCTTGATCTGGTCGCTTTCGTCGAATTCGCCTTCCACGCGCAAGCTGTAGTCGATAAGTCCCATCTTGACGCTGCCCGAAGACACGTCGCGGTTTTCAGCCAGGATCTTGTTTCCTATCTGTTCGACGGTCAGGTTGTAGGCCTCCAGCTTGTTGGGGTCGAGGTCCACGTAAACCACGCGTTCGGGTGCGCCGGCCAACGTGACCGAGGCCACGCCGTCCACGCGGTTGAGGCGGGTTACCACCTTGTCGTCGATGATCTTTTCCAGTCCGGAATATGATTCCTGGGCCGTCACGGCGTAAATCAGGATGGGCATCATGGACGTGTTGAAACGCATGATGGTAGGCCGGTCGATGTCGTCGGGCAGGTTCTGCATGGCCTTGTCCACCGCGTCGCGTACGTCGTTGGACGCCTCGTCGAGGTTCACTTCCCATTCGAATTCGAGCGATACGACGGCAAGGTTGTCATAGGAAGTGGAGGTGATTTCCTTCAGGTCGTCCACCGAGTTGAGCTGGTCTTCCAGTATCTTGGCCACGTTCTCCTCGATATCGGAGGCGTTGGCGCCGGGATAGGTGGCCATGACCGTGATATAGGGAGGGTCCATCTTGGGATACTGGTCCACCGGCAATTGAAAGTAGGCGGCGATCCCCAGCACCAGGACGGCCACGAAGATCATCAAGGTGGAAATGGGCTTGTTTACCGCTGTGTTGAATATACTCATGTCGCTTCTTCTTTGAAATTAGGGTTGAACGGTAGGGATTCTTAGTCGAGTACGTCGAGCAACGAGCCGTCTACCAGGCGTCCTTGTCCCACGACGACCAGTTCGTCGCCTTCCTTTATGTCGGGGCTGCTGATTTCCACTTTGTCTTCGAAGCGTTTGCCCAACGTTATGTCGACACGTTTGGCACGGCCGTCGCGGTTAAGGAACGCATAGCGGGCGTTGGAGCCTTGCAACTTGAGGATGGCGATGGCGGGCGCCACCATGGCTTCGGTCTGGTTCACGGCGAAGTTCATCGTAGCGTACATGCCCGGACGGAGTTCCTCCTTGGCGTTGGGAATCTGTACTTCGACCGAGAACGTGCGCGAGGCCGGATCGATGGTAGGGTAGACGATCTTGACCTTGCCCTCGAACGTGCGATCGGGGAAAATGGCGGATTTCAGGCTTACGCTCGTTCCTTCCTTTACTTGCAGGAAGTATTGTTCGGAAAGGTTCACATAGGCTTTAAGCGGATTGATTTTCTCGAGGGCGATGATGGAGGGCTTGGATGCGCCTCCGAAAGCCCCGCCGGAATAGATTTCGCCGTTTTCAAAGTATTTTCCCGTCACCACGCCGTCGAAAGGCGCGATCATGCGGGTGTTCTCGCGCAGGAATTCCAGGTTGGCCTTGTTCATTTCGTATTGGGTGACCGCCTGGTCGTAGGCCTGTTGGCTGATACTGTTGGTCTTCTTCAGCTGCACGGCACGATTGTATTCGGTCTTGATGTTTTCGAACTGGGCTTCCGCCTGTACCAGTTGCGTCTTGTCCATTTCCACCAGGAGTTGCCCCTTCTTGACGCGATCGCCAACTTCCACGTAGATCTTATGGATACGGCCGGCCGATGCGGGCGCGTAGAACACCTGTTCGTCGGCTTGCAGGTTGGCTGTGTAGTCGAGCGTGCGCGAAACGACCATCTTCTCCAGTTTCTGTACGCGTACGGGAATCTTTTCTTCTTCCTGAACCATGCTGTCGTTGTTCTTCTTCGCTCCGCAAGAGGTCAAGACAGCCAGGGCCATGATGCCCAACAATGTTTTCTTTATCATGATGCTTTTTGTTTTTCTAGGTGAACGGATAGGTTGTTACGGTAATTCGTTGTAGAGCTTGAGCAGTTCGGTCTGCGCCTGCAACAGGTCCAGGCAGGCGGAGGTATAGTTGTTTTCCGCGCTCAGGTAGTTGTTGTTGGCTTGTGTCAGGTCCAGGCTCGAGATGGCACCTGCGCGGAACTTGGCCTGATAGTGCCCCAGCACGCTTTTGGCCACTTCCACGTTCTCTTTCTGCAACTTGAAGTTTTCCGAGGCGTTTTGCAGGTTGTAACGGTATTGCGATTCCTGCAAGGCCAGCTGGTCTTCCAGGAGACTTTTGCCCAAACGTGTCTGTTGCAGGCCGATCTTGGCCTGGCTGATTTGGGAGGAACGTTGCAATCCCGCGAAAATGGGCACGTTCAGCGTCACGGTGGCCGTATGGGGGATATTCATGAAACCGCCTTCTATGATCTGGTACTGATAGGTATATCCCGCGCCGAGCGTGGGCACGCAGGCGAGATAGGCCGAGGTGAGGGCTTTCTTTTGGAGCCTTTCCTGCGTCAAGGTGGCCTGGTAGTCGAGATTCTCGTTCACGTCGAATTCCTTGCCTATCCAGAACGAGAAAGGATCGTCATGCAGGAACTTTTCCAGCGGATCGGTCAGCACGATGGGCGTGCCGGCTTTCAAGCCCAGCTGGATCCGGAGCATGTTGTAGTTCACGTCTACCGTCCGTTCCATCGACAATTTGCTGTTGTTCAGCTGTCCCACGGTGATCCTGATTTGATCCACGTCGCTGATTTCGAGGCTTCCGGCCTTGTACATGTTCTCGGTATGAGCCAGGATTTCCTCCATGTTCTTCAGGTTTTCCTGCAATATCTCCAGCAAGTGCTCGCATACCAGTACGGTATAGTACGAGTTGTAGATGTTGCCCCTGATTTCCAACGCGCTGATTTCGGTCTGCTGGGCGGCCAACGTCTTGGCGATCTTGCTTGTCTGGATTCCCACGATCCATTGTCCGCTGAAGAGCCATTGCGCATTGGCGTTCAGGTTCATATTGTCTTCCATCTTGATGTTCATGCCCGTCCCGCCCAACGACATCTCTTGGCCGAAGTTGGTGGAGTAATTGATGTTGGCGTTGATTTGCGGGATGCCCGCCGAGATGGCCTCCAATATTTTTTTCTGTTGCAGGTCCACGTCCAGGTTCGAAATTTGCAGGCTTTTGTTGTGCTGCACGGCAAAATCGACGGCTTCTTCCAGGCTGAGCCGTTGCGGTGTGTCGAGGACTTCCTCGGGAACGATCGGTCCGGAGGGGCGCTCTTGCGCTTGCGGCAAAGAGGCCATGCTTGCCATCATCAGACCGAAGAGAAGGATTTTCTTTTTCATATATGGTTTAGTTGCGATTCGTGCAGGGATATGGATTATTCGGGGCAGGAGCGGAAAGCCTTGAAATTCTTCTTTTCCGTTTCCAGCAATTTCAGGCCTTCAAGGGTGGCCATGCTCCGTATGAAATTCTCTATCATGGTGCAGAAGATGTCGCTTACGGCGAACTTCGCGTCTTCCATGTTCTCGGGGTCGAACCAGAAAAGCAGTTCCTTGCAGGTCAGCCATATCCTCAGGTCCACGTCGATGTTTTTCCTGAAATGGCCTTGTTCGATGCCTTTCTTCACCACGATGTCCAGATAGCGGATGATGAAGTTCTCGACTTGGGCGGTCACCTTTTCGTGCGTGGCAGGGTGATATTTTTTCAGGTCGTAGATGTTCGATGCCGCCTGGTTGTGTCGCGGAACGGCGGTATTGAAATAGTCGACGGTGCCCAAGAGGATGTGGATGGCCGAATGGTTGTCGATCTGATTTGCCAGATCGTCGAAATCCACTTGCTTGTGGCGGTGCAGCATCACGGCTTCGACTACCTGGTCCTTGTTCTCGAAATAGGCGTAAAGCGTTTTCTTGGCGATGTGCAACTGCTTGCATATATCGTCCATCGAGGTGCTTCGGAGCCCGTATTTCATGAATGTTTCCGAAATGCAGTCCAGCATCTCGGCCGGAGGAAGCATGCCGGTGTTCTGTCTTTCCTGGATTTCCATCACCGAGGAAACGTTTTTTTTGTTAATCGTTTCCGAGGGGCAAAGATACTCCGATTTTGATAAAATGCAAGAAAATTTTTTCCCGGCTTTTCTTCGGAAAACTCGACTTTCAAAGCACGTGTAAAAAACGTAAATTTGCCTTTCGACTTGTCATTTTAAGTTTTACGTAATAATAGGAAAGAAGATGTTTGATAATCTGTCGGACAGGCTTGATAGGGCCTTCAAGTTGCTCAAGGGACAAGGCAAGATTACCGAGATCAATGTGGCCGAAACCTTGAAAGAGGTACGCAAGGCCTTGTTGGATGCCGACGTCAATTACAAGATAGCCAAACAGTTCACGGATACGGTGAAAGAAAAGGCCATGGGGCGTCAAGTGCTTTCGGCCGTTTCGCCGGGGCAGATGATGGTGAAACTGGTACATGACGAGCTTACCGAACTGATGGGCAGCAAGGAGGCAGGGCTGGACCTGCAGGCCAATCCCGCCGTCATCCTGATGGCCGGCTTGCAAGGTTCCGGAAAGACCACCCATTCGGCCAAGCTGGCCTGTTTCCTCAAGGACAAGAAAGGCAAGAAGCCGCTGCTGGTGGCCGCCGACGTGTACAGGCCGGCCGCCATCGACCAATTGGAGACCTTGGGGAGCCAGATAGGCGTACCCGTCTTTTCCGATCGGGACGAGAAGGATCCGGTGAAGATAGCCGTCCGGGCGGTCCGTCATGCCAAGGAAAACGCGTTCAACGTCGTCATCGTGGATACGGCCGGACGTCTGGCCGTGGACGAGCAGATGATGGACGAGATAGGGCGTATCCAAGAGGGAATCCGTCCGCAGGAGACGTTGTTCGTCGTGGATGCCATGACGGGACAGGACGCCGTGAACACGGCCAAGGCCTTTTATGACAAGTTGCGCTACCAGGGCGTGATCCTTACCAAATTGGACGGGGATACCCGTGGCGGTGCCGCCCTTACGATACGATCGGTGGTCCAGGTTCCGGTAAAGTTCGTGGGGCTGGGCGAAAAGATGGAAGCGTTGGACGTGTTCTATCCTTCCCGCATGGCCGACCGTATCCTGGGCATGGGCGACATCGTCTCGTTGGTGGAAAAGGCCCAGGCGCAATATGACGAGGAAGAAGCCCGCAAGCTGCAGAAGAAGATCCGCAACAACGACTTCGACTTCAACGATTTTTACTCGCAAATCCAGCAGATAAAGAAGATGGGAAACATGAAAGACCTCATGGGCATGATTCCCGGCATGGGCAAGATGTTGCGGGACGTGGACATCAAGGACGACGCTTTCAAGCCCGTGGAAGCCATGATACGCTCCATGACACCCTACGAGCGTTCCCATCCCCAGGTCCTGGATGCCAACCGCCGCAAGCGTATCGCCATGGGGAGCGGTACCTCGATAGGCGAGGTGAACAAGATGATAAAGCAGCTGGAAGAGACCAAGAAGATGATGCGCGCCGTGTCGAAGCCGGGTGCCATGCAGGCGATACGGAACATGAAGAAGAACAGAAGGTAATCAGGAAAATATAACAAGAAGACATGAGACTGATAGACGGAAAGACAATCAGCGACGCCATAAAGAAGGAAATCGCCGCCGAAGTGGCGTCGCTCATGGACAAGGGGCATCGTCCCCCGCACATGGCCGCCATCCTCGTAGGGCATGACGGTGCGAGCGAAACGTATATCGCCAGCAAGGAAAAGAATTGCCGCGCGGTGGGAATGACCTCCTCGTTGTATCGCTATGAAGAGAATATTTCCGAAAAGGAACTCCTGGAAGTGATTTCGTTCCTGAACGATGACGAGGAAGTGGACGGTTTCATCGTGCAGTTGCCTTTGCCAAGGCACATGGACGTGGACCGTATCATAGCCGCCGTCGATCCGGACAAGGACATCGACGGTTTCCATCCCGTCAACATGGGACGTCTGGCCTTGGGCGAAGACGCTTTCGTGCCTGCCACCCCTTGCGGCATCATGGAACTGTTGAAACGTGACGGAATCGAGACCTCGGGCAAGAAGTGCGTGGTGCTCGGGCGCAGCAACATCGTGGGCACGCCCATGGCGCTTTTGATGAGCCGGAACAATCCCCATGCCAACGCGACGGTGACCATTTGCCACAGCAAGACGGCCGACCTGGCCGCGGAAGCCCGTCAGGCGGACATCCTGGTGGCGGCCTTGGGCAAGCCCGGGTTCGTCACCGCCGATATGGTGAAGGACGGAGCCGTGGTCGTGGACGTGGGCATCCATCGCATCGCCGACAGTACCAAGCAGAGCGGGTTCCGTCTTGTCGGCGACGTGGATTTCGAGAAAGTCGCGCCCAAGTGCGCCGCCATCACGCCCGTGCCCGGAGGCGTGGGGCCGATGACCATCGCCGCCTTGCTGATGAACACGATGAAGGCATACAAGAAGAAAGAGAAGATAGGCTGAGGAAATCGTCTTGCAAACAGCCACTCTAACGCAGAACAACCTAAATGTAAAGATATGACGTTGATAAAATCGATTTCTGGTATCAGGGGAACCATCGGCGGCAAGGAAGCCGAAAACCTCACGCCCGTGGACATCGTGAAGTTCACTTGCGCTTTCGCCCGTTTCTTGCAAGAAAAGAACGCGGCCCGGAAAACACGGATACGCTTGGTGGTGGGTCGTGACGGCCGGATTTCGGGCCAGATGGTCGACCACCTCGTGCAAGGCAGCCTCATGGGCATGGGCGTGGACGTCATATCCTTGGAACTTTCTACCACACCTACCGTCGAAATGGCGGTGAAGGCGCACAAGGCCCAAGGCGGCATCATCATTACCGCCAGTCATAATCCAAAGGAATGGAACGCCTTGAAGCTCCTCAATGAAAAAGGCGAGTTCATCAGCGCCGAAGAAGGCCGCCAGGTAGTGGAAACGGCCGGAAAGGGGGCGTTCGCTTTTGCTCCGGCCGACAAGCTGGGTCAATTCCTTTGCTACGACGATTCGGACATCGAACGCCATATACAGGCCATTCTCGATTTGGAACTGGTGGACGTGAAAGCCATCAAGGCCGCCAAGTTGCACGTGGTGGTGGACGGGGTCAATTCCACGGGCGCGGTGGTCGTACCGTTCTTGTTGGAACGCTTGGGCGTGAAGACGGTACATGCCATGAACGATGAATCCATGGGCGATTTCGCCCATGATCCCGAGCCGCTTCCGGCCAACTTGAAGTCGTTGGCCGCCAAGGTGAAGAAAGACAAGGCGCACATGGGCATCGCCGTCGATCCCGACGTGGACCGTCTGGCCTTCGTTTGTCAGGACGGCAGCATGTTCGGCGAAGAATACACGTTGGTGGCCGCCGCCGATTACGTGCTGCGGCACAAGAAAGGCGCGGTCGTTTCCAATCTTTCCTCTTCCCGGGCGTTGCGCGACGTGGCCGAAAGTCATGGTTGCAAGTACGTGGCCGCTCCCGTGGGCGAGGTGAACGTGGTGGAAAAGATGAAAAAGGTCAAGGCCGTCATAGGAGGCGAGGGGAACGGCGGCGTGATTTATCCCGAATTGCACTACGGTCGCGATGCCTTGGTCGGGATTGCGCTGGTATTGAGCGCGTTTGCGCGAAAACTCAAGGAAAACAAGGCTTTTACGATGACCGGATACCGTGATTCGTTTCCCGCCTATGCCATATCCAAGAACCGTGTGGCGTTGTCCGGCAAAGTGAATGCGGACAAGGTGCTTGCTCAGGTCAAGAAACGGCATTCAAAAGAAAAAACAAACGAGGAAGACGGTATCCGTATCGACTTTGAGAAGACGAAGGAATGGGTGCAGTTGCGCAAGTCGAATACCGAACCCATCATCCGCGTGTATGCCGAAAGCGTTTCCGCGCGCAAGGCCGATGCCTTGGCCAAGCGTTTCGTGGAAGAAGTCAAGGCCGCGATGGCTGGAAAATAAAAGCAAACGTCATGAAAACCATAGGACAAGCCGATTTCAACGGCAAGAAAGTGCTGGTGCGTTGCGATTTCAACATTCCGCTCAAGAACGGTGTGATCACCGACGACACGCGTATCAGGGAAAGCATGCCTACCGTGCGCAAGTTGCTTGACGACGGGGCGGCGGTCATCCTCATGTCGCATCTGGGGCGGCCGGCGGGCACAGGTTACGAAGAGGCGTTCAGCCTCGCGCCCGTGGCCAGGCATCTGGAAAAACTGCTGGAACGTCCGGTCGTATTTCCCGGTGACGTATTCACGCAGGTTACCGTGGAGGCCGCCAAGGCCTTGCGGCCGGGGCAAGTGATGCTGCTCGAGAACCTGCGTTTCGTCAAGGGCGAAACCAAGGGCGACGAGGAATTCGCCCGTTATCTGGCTTCGTTGGGCGACGCCTACGTGAACGACGCTTTCGGAGCGGCGCACCGAAGCCATTCGTCCACGGCCGTCATCGCCGGTTTTTTTCCCGAAAGCAAGTATTTCGGCTTTTTGATGGCGCACGAAATCGAGAATCTCGAGAAATTGCTGCACGATGTCGAGCATCCTTTCGTGGCTGTCATCGGAGGAGCCAAGGTATCGAGCAAGATAGACGTGCTCAAGAACCTGGTCGACAAGGTAGACGCGCTGCTGATCGGCGGCGGCATGGCCTATACGTTCGTCAAGGCCATGGGCGGCAAGACAGGTGATTCGTTGGTGGAAGACGACAAGCTGGAAACCGCCCGTGAGATCTTGGAAACGTTCAAGGCCAAGGGCGTGAAGCTGATGTTGCCTGTCGACACGCTTTGCGCCGACAAGTTCGACAACGAGGCCAACCGCAAGGTCATGCCGACCGACCGGATTTCCGACGGCTGGATGGGCATGGACATAGGTCCCGAATCCATTGCCGCTTACCGGAAAGCGATTTCCGAGGCGCGTTCGGTACTTTGGAACGGTCCGTTGGGCGTCTTTGAAATGGAAAATTTCAGCGAGGGGACCATGCAGATAGGCCGCAGCATAGGCCAAGTCACCGCAAGAGGCGGCTATACGGCCGTGGGCGGCGGCGATTCGGTGGCGGCAGTGAACCGTCTGGGACTGGCCAAGGAAATATCCTACGTGTCCACCGGCGGCGGCGCCATGCTCGAATATCTGGAAGGCAAGCCGCTTCCGGGCGTGCAAGCCATTATTTGATGGCGCAACGCAATACCGGAATGCCTTCCAAGGAGGCTTCCAGCAGGTCGCCTATTTCTATTTTCCCGATTCCGGGGGGCGTTCCGGTAAAGATATAGTCGCCCGTCCGCAACGTGAGGAAACGTGAAACGTGGCTGATGAGCCGGTCTACGGGAAAGATCATGTCGGCCGTGTCTCCGCTTTGGCAGACACGGCCGTTTTTTTTCAGTTCGAAATGCAGGCCTTGCGGACCTTGCGGAAACTTCTCCTTGGAAATGAATTCCCCGATAGCCGCCGAATTGTCGAAAGACTTGCATATTTCCCAAGGCAGGCCTTCTTCCCGGCAGGTTCGTTGCAAGTCCCTGGCCGTGAAATCGAAGCCCAAGGTGTAGGCGTCGTAATAGTCGCGGGCGAATTTCGGGTCTATGTTTTTCCCGACCTTGCAGACACGCAAGACCAGTTCCGTCTCATAGTTCGGCTCTTTGGTGAAGTCGGGAACATAGAACGGACGGTTGCGGATCAGCAAGGCCGTGTCCGGCTTGCAGAAGAAGACGGGTTCTTCCGGCACCTTGGCTTGCAGTTCCTTGACATGTTCAAGGTAGTTCTGTCCGATGCAGATTATTTTCATTCCATTCCGAATTCTCCGCCGCCTGCTTCATTGGAGTTCCCGGGCTTGCTGCGACGTTTCTCAGGCCCTTTGTTTATCTTGTAGGTCAAGGTCACGTACAAGGCCGTTGAATTTTTCGTACGGCTTTTGTTGTAAGAGACGAATCCGTCGCCGGTCACGGTCCTGTTCCATTGCATGGTATGGAACAGGTCGCGCAGGCGCAGGTTGAGGTTGAGCCGGTTGTCGAAGAAACTTTTTCGTACGGCCAGTTCTCCCGAAACGTTCTGGTCGAATTTGGTCTGGCCCCAATAGGAAGGCCCGCGATAACGTACCGAAAGTTGTACCGTGAAATTCAAGGGCAGGTTCAGCGTCGTGTTCCATTGCGCGCTGTAGCTGATTCCTTCGGCAACGGCGGATTCTGCCAAGGCATGGTCGGAGGTGGTGTTCTGGTAGAGGCTGCCGTTGAGGCTCATCCGCCACCATTTCAGAATCTGCTGTTCCCAGGACAGGTCGACGCCGTAGGTATGGCCGTGGGCATAGTTGCGGAAAGTCTGGTTGAGCAGCATTTCTCCCGAGGGATTGAGCGCCTCGAACTGGTAACGCCTTATGAGGTCTTGCTGGTAACGGTAATATACCGTGGCATAGAACGAAGATGATTTGAGAAAAAGCGAGTAGTTCAGTTCCACCGAGTGGATGTCTTGCGGTTTGAGGTCGGGATTCCCGTACGAGATGGATGACGGATAGTTGGAGTAGTCGATGTACGGGTCGAGGTTGTGGGGACCGGGTCGGTTCACGCGGCGACTGTAACTGAGTTGCAGTTCCTGCTTTTCTCCGAGCTTGTACGAAAGATGCACGGCGGGATAAAAACGGAAACGGGTGTAGTCGAATGTCGTGTCGCCGTTTTCCGTCGCCTTGTCGGCCGACATCAGGTCAGCCTCGAAACGACCGCCCACCTGGAACGAGAATTTGCCGAAATTCCCTTTCAGGTTGGCATACAGGCCGTGGTTGTGCTCGATGTATTTGAACCGGATGGAAGTGTCCTGGTACATGTTGAGCCTCGTGTCGTAAAGGCTGGAGGTCTTCTGCCATTGGATCTTTCCTTGATAGCCCACTTCCAAGGCCAGTTTCTTGCTGAACGGGTGCATGTAGTTTATCTGCACGTCGGCATCGATGCCTTCCTTGTCGTTCTTGATGGTCTGGTCGGTGAACGAAGTGTCGGCGGGCGCGTTTATCAGGAGACGGCTCGTGTTGGAAGAACCCTTGGGGCGGCGGTAGTTCACGGTGGCGTCGAAAGAAAACTCCTGCCGGGGCTTGTCGAACTTGTGCATGTACGAAACCGCGCCTTGCGCTCCGAGGGTATGTTCCTTGCTGGATGAACGGGAGGAGAGGCCGCGCAGGAAATGGCGTTCGAGCAACAGCGGATCATCGCCTTCCTGCGGCTGGTAGGCGTTTTCCAATGTCGGATCGAGATAGGTGAGCGTGGTGGTGAGCGGGCTGTTGTTCATCCGGTCGTGTTCCCAGCCGTCGAAAGTCCCGCTTACCAAAAGACTGCTCTTGGGGCTAAGGCGGAAATCGGCGCCCACTTGCACCTTGCCGCCGAAGCCTTCGCGCTTCCCGCTGCTCTTGCCGCTTTCATGTTGCACGTTGTCATTCGGAAAGAGGGCGTTTCCGCCCCGGTAGCTGGTGCGGGAGGAACTTCCCGAGGATTCCCGGTTGCGGTAGTTGAAGTCGAGGTTGGTGAAAAGCGAGACGTTCTTGAAGCCGAAGTTGAGGTTGGTTCCTATGCCGTGGCGGTTGGCGGTGGAAGAAGATACGTACACGTTTCCGTTGACGCCCGTTTTCTTCCGTTCCTTGGTAATGATGTTGATGATGCCCGAGGTTCCTTCGGGATTGTATTTGGCCGAGGGATTGGATATGATTTCTATGTTGGAGATGTTGCTGGCCGAAATCTGGTCCAGTCCGAGGCCGGAAAGCGAGGCCGGGCGGCCGTCGATGAGGATCGTCACGCTTTCGCTGCCTTTCATCGAGACGTTGCCTTCTTCGTCCACGCTTACCGAGGGGACGTTTTCCAGCACGTCCACGGCCGAACCTCCTCCGCTGACGAGGCTTTGTTCCACGTTCACCACTTTCTTGTCGAGGCTGTATTCGATCGTGCGCTTTTGTCCGGTAATCGTGACGGCTTCCAGCAACTGGGCTTCCGTCTTGAGATGGATTACGCCGGCTTGCATGTCAGGCTTTCCCGCGATCAGGCGAAAGGCCTTCCCGTCTTGCGGACGGAAGCCCATGGCCGAGAAAGTGGCGCGTAGCGGCCGGTTCAACGGGAGGCCCGTTACCCGGAACGTACCGTCGGCATCGGTTACCGAACCGCCGGCCAACTTGTGTCCGGCGGTGTCGAACACCATGACGTTGACGAATTCCAGCGGCGTGTTCACGCCGTATTCCCGGATGGTTCCCGAATAACTGCCGACTTGTGCCTGCGCGCGGCAAAGGCAAAGCAAGACGATGAGAAAGGACGAAAGGGTCTTGATGTTTATTCCTTTGTTAGGGTGCATAAGATTCGAAGCATACAATTTTCATGCCAGAGAGTCTTGATGTACATTTTTGTTTGATGTACATAAGACGGCAGGCCTGCTTTTGGCGGCGGGCGAAGATAAGAAAAAAATCGTTTTAGGCAGACCGCCCTGTTCCGTTTCCGGAAGGCAGGCCGAGGTCTTCTGTTTGCCCGTTCAAGAGTATTTCGAGCAGTTTCAAGTCTTGAGGGCGGGTGAGCTTGAGGTTCCGTTCATCGCCCTGCACGATGAAGACGGGAGTTCCGGGCAGATAGCGGAGTAATACGCCGCAATCGTCGGTGCAGGAAAAGTCCTTGTCGCGCAGGGCCAGGTCGTAGGCTTTGGCGATCAATCCGGCATCGAATGCCTGCGGGGTCTGGCTGCGCATCAACGTACGGCGGTCGGGAACGTGTTCGATGAATCCGTCTTTCACCTGCAATACGGTGTCGGTGCAAGGTATGGCCACGTCCACGGCCTGGTGATGCAAAAGGGCGCTCGCCACCTCGTCGATGATGCGGCGGCTTACCAGCGGACGTGCCGCGTCGTGGAAGATGAGGTTGACCTCCTCGCTCCGGTAGGCGTCGATGGCCGAAAGGGAAGAATGATGACGTTCCTTGCCCCCCGGCAGGATCTTTTGGAGTTTTTGCCAGCGGTTCCGCGTCGCGATGCGTTCCGTTTCTTCGAGCCATGCGGGATGGGAAACGATGGCGATGCCATGGATGTTCCCGTTGGCTTCGAATGCGTCCACGGCATGTTCCAGTATCGTTTTCCCGCCGAGTTCCAGGAATTGTTTGGGCAAGGAGCCTCCCATGCGGTTGCTGTTGCCAGCGGCGAGTACGACGGCGATATCGGGTTTCATGGCAGATTATCTCTTTCGGCTTAGGATTTTCTTGATTCCGCCTTTGGCATATTCAAGGAATTCCTTGTATATATGGGAATCGCTTGCCCGCATGGCCAGACCGTAGAGCAAGACGGCACAGGCGATCTTGGCAAGGATCCGGAGGTAGATGCCGTCGAGCGGCAACGTGATGAAATGCACGGCCAGCATGACGGCGGCGGCGATGAGGGCGAACGGCGCCACGTCCCTGACCGTGTCGCGCAGGCGCAACCGGATTTCACGCCAGGCCAGCAACTGCCATACCATGATCCAGAGAATGGAAACGGTGGTGTAGGCCGCGGTCATGGCCAGGATGCCGGTCCGGCGGAAAAGGAAGGCGGCCGAAAGCTGGGCGATCGACAGGCATACGGTGCTGGCGAGCGTGGTTCCGGATTTTCCGCGGCTCAGCATGAAGTTGGAGAAAATGCCCGACAAGGGAAGGAATGCCCCGCCGATACAAAGTATGCGCAGGAGCGGAATCGCTTTTTCCCATTTTCCGGTAAGCAGGATCGTGATGAATTCCGGAGCGATCAGGGCCAGCCCGAACATGCAGGGAAATGACAGGAAAGCCATGAATCGGGTCATCTTGCGTAATACCCGCCGGCTTCTTCCGGCTTCGTCGTCTGCCTGCACGAATATCGGCTGGGCGGTGCTGTTGGCCATGAAAAGCAGGGAGGAATAAGCCATATAGTTCCACTTGCTGGCCTGGTTGTAGTAACCTACTTCGGTTTTCGTGAAGAAACGCCCCAGGAAGATGATCAGGATGTTGTTGGTGATGACCTCGAAAATACGGGTCAGCAGTATCTTCACGCCGAATTTCCACAAGGGAAGGATAGGACGGAAACTGATTTGCCCGGAAGGTTTCCAGCCCGAAACGATCCATACCAGAATGCTGCGGATGAGGAACATGCCGACCGACTGGATCGCCAATCCCCAATAGGCCATGCCGCACAGGGCCATGATGACGCCTGCGATGCCGGACAGGACGGTGGCGGTAAAATAGACCAGGGCCATTTTGCCGGATTGGATGGATTTGAGCAAGATGGCGTAGGGCACGATGCCGATGGAGGCGAACACGAAGCCGAGAAAGGAAATCCTGCCTAAGGCCTTGAGCTCGGGAACATGATAGAAGCCGGCAATCAGCGGCGTGGAAAAGAACAGGATCGTGTAAAGTATCAGGCTGGCGAAGAGACTGAACCAGAACACGGCATTGTAATCCTCGTGACGGCAGTCTTTCTTGTTGATGAGGGCGGCGGTGAGCCCGCTTTCCTGCAGGGTGGAGGCGATGCCGGTAAAGACGAGCAACAGGCCGACGATGCCGTAATCCTCCGGCAACAGGATACGGGCGATGAATATGCCGAAAAGCATGTTCACCACCTGGGTGGCAAGATTGCCGATTCCGGACCAAAGCAAGCCTTTGGCGGCTTTTTCTTTCAGGTTGCTTTCGGACATCGAAGGGGAAATTACAAGGAGGTCAGTTTCTGGATGGCCGTTTCCAACAGCCCTTCCTTTTCCAGCAAGTGTTCGGCGAATTCACGGAAAGCGCCGAATCCGCCTTGCGTACGGGTGACGTAATCCACTTTGTCTTTCACGTAACCGGGCGTATGGGGAACACATCCGCTGAATCCGCAGCGGCACAACAGGGGCAAGTCGTTCAGGTCGTCGCCGATGAAAGCCGTTTCTTCCAAGGTGATGCCTGATTGCCGGCACAATTCCGAGGCTTTTTCCACTTTGTCTGCCACGCCCAGGAAGCAATGTTCGATTTTCAATTTGCGGGCGCGTTGCCTTACGATCGGCGTGTTTTCTCCGGTCAGGATGGCCACGGGTATGTCCAAGGCGTGCAAGAGGGAAACGCCCCAGCCGTCTTTGACGGAGAATCGTTTCATGATGTCTCCGTTTTCGGTGTAATACATTCCGCCGTCCGTCCAGACTCCGTCGATGTCGGTAAATACGATCTTGGGTATCATCAGTCGATGCAATTAGGGTAAATCACTTCGTTCATGGGAAGTTCCTTGACCACCTTGTGCCCGATGACCTTGTCTCTTTCCGACCATTTGAACCCGTCGCCGGGAGAGAGCAGATGCAAATCCTCCTCCCTGATGGTCTGGCCGGGGCTAAGCGTCCTGCGGGTGGCCAGGGAACGTTCCAGTTTTATTTTGGCGGAGGTCACGGCGGGGGATACATACAGTTCTTCCCGGCCCAACCAGCGTTCTGCCACCCGGATGTCGCGAATCATGCGGTTCACGCCGTCCGGTCCGAGTGATCCTTGCTGGTCGGTGCCTTTCATCCGGCGGTCGATCGTGATGTGTTTCTCGATGATTTCGGCACCCATTCCGACGGCAACCACGGGCGCGGCGATGCCGATCGTGTGATCGGAAAAACCGATCTTGTACCGGCCGTAGTGTTTCTTCAGGTAGGTGATCGTCTGTAAGTTCAGATGGTCGGGATGGGTGGGATATTGCGAAACGCAATGGAGGATGGAAATATCGTCGTGGTATTTCGTGATCGTGTCCAAGGCGTCGTCCAATTCCTTTTTGCCGGCCATTCCGGTAGAGAGGATGATAGGAATCTTGGTTTCGGCCATGGCCGACAAGAGGGGCAGGTTGGTAAGGTCCCGGCTGGCTACTTTCAGTTTGTCGGGGGTGAATCGTTTGAGCAACGACAGGCAGCCCGTGGAACAAAAGGTTTCCACGAAGTCGAGTCCGAGCGACTTGGAGTGCCGGTAGACTTCCAAGTGTTCCTCGTCCGAAAGTTCCAGGAATGCCCGGTGCTCGCCATAGGTCCGTCCGAACGAATTGGGCGAGTCGTAGGGACGGTTCATCTGCGAGTCCGCCAGTTCCTCGTTCAAGTCCCGTTTGGTGAGCTTTATGGCGTCCATGGGACGCAGGTCGAGGTTGAAGACATCCTCGTGTACGGGGCGGCTCACCAGGTCCACGATGAGTTTGGCTATGTCGACGGAGCCGTTGTGGTTCTGTCCGATTTCACCTATGATATATGTGTTCATCCGCTGACTATTTTGCGTTTTTCTTGATGTTCCCGAGCATTGTCTCTTTCCATTCATGCTTGGAGGAAACCAGCTCGACCAGGTTTCCTGGCGTCTTTTCCGGCAGGTTCGCGTAAGCCTCGTAGATGTCTTTCAGCAGCGCGAAGTCTTCTGCCGTGTCCAGCGTGAACCGGAGGTCGAACCGCTCTTCCAGTTCGCAGGGAAGCGGCAGCAACCGGATGGAGAAATCCTGAGGATGCGTATAGAGATAAATGGTCACGTGTTCCAGAAAAAGCGGGTCATCGGTCGTCGCGGCCACTTTGCGCAGGGCTTCCAGTGTGGTGAGTTCGGCAAAGAGCCCCAGGTGCGACTTGATGGTCGGCAAGCCGTTCCTGAATCCGAACGCCACATAGTCGGCAGGCCGGGCGTCGTGTTCGTCGAAAAGACGTTGGAAACTGCCCGTCTGCAAGAGAGGATTGTCCGAGCAGACACGGACGAAGCGTTCCAGACCGAAAGTTTCGGCGGCGCGGATGAAACGGTCGAGCACGTTCTTCTCGTCGCCTCGAAAACAATCCACGCCGGCTTCGCAGGCCACGTTTTCCAGCACGTCGTCTTGCGGTCGATCGGTCGTGGCCAGGACGATCCTTTTCCCCGGATTGTCTTTCTTGATATTGTCGATCAGTATGTCGATGATGCGCCGTGTGCCGCAAAAAGGAAGCAGTATCTTGTTATGTAGCCGGCTGGAGCCGGTCCTTGCCTGGATGATGATGCCCTCGTGCATGGTCCCTTTGTTTTCAAACCTTGCAAAGATAGGCAGTTTGCGTGTAATGCGGGAATAAAGGCGGCACCAAGCCACGAGCCCTTACCTTTTGAACCTTTTCATGGCGTTCCCCCTTTTGCTCATGGCTTTCATCGCCTTGAATGCGAACAGGGCGGCTGGCAGGTTCAGTTCGCAGAGCCGCAGCAACATCCGCCTTTTGAGGGGATTTTTCCTGTAATATCCGTTTTTCCGGTAATCCGGCAGGATTTCATGCATCTCGGCCAGAATCTTGCGCATGTGCGTGGCCGGAGGCCTGGAAAAACGAAAGAAGCAACCGGTCATCGAATAGGTGAAGAAAAGATTGATGAAAAGACCTTCCGTTTCCTCTTTGTATGGTTTGTGGAATCCGAGTCTTTTCATGTTTTGGAAAAGCATCTTGGCGGTTTCAAGGCGTTCGAAGAAGGAGTGGTCGTCGAACGTCCGTACCGTGGACGATATGTCGGAGCATCGATAATGGTAATGCGGTGCGGACAATTGGACGATTTGGCCGGCGCACAAGAAGAGCGGGACAAGGACGGCATTGTCTTCGTAAAGCGTCTTTTCGGGAAAAAACAGGTCGTACCGTGAAAACATGGATTTCTTGAAAAGGGACGTCCAAAGCCGGAAGCCGCCGAAAAAAAGGAGCTTGTCCCTCTCGGGAGAGCGTTCGCCCGAGGGCAGGACAGGCAGCCGTACTTCCCTTATGTCGTTTTCCGAGTAATAGCAGAAGTAGTCGTTGGTGACGATGTCGGCCTGTGACGCAAGGGCGGCCTTCCAGAGGCATTCATACATAAGGGGAGACACGAAGTCGTCGCTGTCCACGAATCCGACATGCTCGGCCCGTGCCGCCCGGATGCCGGCATTCCTCGCTCCGCCTTGTCGCCGGTTTTCCGGCAAGCGGATGACCCTTATCCGCGGATCCCTCCGTGCGTATGCTTCCAAGACGGATTTGCTGTTGTCCGGCGAACAGTCGTCCACGCAGATGATTTCGATCTGTTCCAAGGTCTGCGCCAGAAGCGAATCCAGGCACTGCGGCAGATATTTTTCCACGTTGTAGACAGGGACGATGACACTGACCAAAGGATTTTCTCGCATTTGCATCGGAATAAAATAATGCAAATGTGCGAAAAAAAAACATGTAACCTGAAAAAATACGACAAATAGGATTTTTATTATTACATTGCGTCTTGATAGCGATGGAAAAATCCTATGTGTCATGGATGGAAAAAGAAACGTTGTCTTGATCTTTACGCCGGACTTGACTCCGTCCGGGATTGAAAACGGCCGGGGCGTTACCGGTTTTTCCCTGATGGTGGATGAATACGCACGGCTGTTGGCCCGCCATGGAAAAGTCGTCAGGGTATCTTGTTCCTCCTTGAAGAATCCGGACTTGAAGATAGGCGACGAGTACCTGCTCTTGGAAAGGAGCCTTTGGCAGATTGCAAGGCATGCCCGGCCGGGAGATTGGAAACATGCATTCTTGTATTTTCTGGCCTCCTGCCGCCTGTCGCGATCCGCCAGATGGCGGATCTTCAAGCAGCGATTGAGCATGGGCTTGTATGTGAAGCAGATACGGAGGAGTGGCGCGGAGGTGGTGTTCTTGCAGTCGTTCTTGCCCCACATCATGCCTTTCGTGGGGGCCGCGTTGCATGAGAAGGTTCCCATGGCGCTTGCCTGTCATCAGGCTTACGATGACCGAAGCCCGTTGTTTGCAAATTATGAAGGGGCGTTTGCCCGTTATGCGGTCGCCCCTATGGTCATGAACGGTATTCCTGTGAGCGGGGTAGGCTCCGGTATCGCGCGGTATTTCCGGCAGCATGTTCCTGAATGCTATTGGTCTCGCTTGCACGTCATCGGCAATCCGATACCTGAACCGGACGGCATGCTTGGCCGGAAAAAGGATTCCGGGTTATTCACGATCGTCGTTTCGGGCAACATCGGGGAACGTAAGAACCAAAGCCAGGTGCTTCGGGCGTTGGCATGCTTGCCGGCCGAAGAGCGCAGCCGCTTGCAAGTGATTTTCATCGGCGATGATTCCACGCATGGCAGGATACGGAGGCAAGCCGTCGAAGCCGGTGTGGAGCGTCTTTGCCGTTTCATGGGACGCTTGTCCAGGGAAGAGACGCTCCGTGTGACGGCAGGTGCGGACCTGGTACTTTCGGCCACACGTAGCGAGGGATTCGGATTGCCTTTCATCGAAGGATTTTCCTTCGGCGTTCCGGCCGTGTTTTTCGCGGATATAGACGCGGCCGCGGAACTGGGCGATCCCAAGTGCGCGGTCTTGGTAAGGGAGCGTGGCGACGAGGCGCTTGCCGAAGGTATCTTGCAAGCCATGCGGACGGAATGGGACAGGGAGCATATCCGCAGGTCGGTGAGGGAGAAGTTCGGTCCGCAGGCGATAGCCGGACAACATGCAAGGCTGCTGGGTTCGGCATCGGTCCCGTCATTGAGCGAAAAAAGGTGGGACAGGATGATGTTGGCCTACTTGCGGAACAAGGACGGGCGTTTCTATCCGGCCTCGGATCGGTAATCCCGCAGGGAACGGCGTCCAGGGAATCCCGGGGTATCAGATTTTCAATCTGGCGAACACGTCGATGTATGATCCGGGCGTGATGTTGTAAATGCCGGTACCGAGCTTGCGGGCCACGCGGTCGATCCGTCCGTATGATTGCAGGACCATGGAGAAACTCAGCAGGATCCGATACAATGGAGCGGATTTGCGTACGGTTTCTTTCGATCCGTTGTCATAACAATGTTTGTCGTCGAGCAGCACTTCATTGTTCTCGTTTACCCAAAGCTGCTTGATCCACGAGTGGTCGGCTCCTGCGACATAGATGTTCCTGAATCCGATTCTGAGGCAATTGGCAATGGAGGGGACCAGCACGTTGTGCGGAGCGGGCAAGCCCCACCCCTTGAGGGTGGCACGCTGGACGAACCACTCGGGGCCGTCGACCTTCGTCATGTTGTAATAGGCGATTCCGATGCAAGGATTCTTTGACAAAAGGGCTTGCTTCTTACGCCATATCGCGTGTTTCTTCGCATAAGCGGGAATCATCAGAAGGAAATCCCAGTCGACGGATTCCTTGATGACGTCGAGGATTCCGGCATCTTCTTCGCGCATGAAGAAGGCCGGATCCGCCAATACGTAGAGAGAGGGCTTTACTTGCGTGAATCTTTCGTGCAAGGCAAAGAAGTTGACGGCCAGAATGGCTTTGTCTTTCATGAAATCCTGTTTCTGTTCCAGGAAATCCTTTGCGGAAGGTCCGTTCCCCAGGACCACGACTTCATCGAAAGGCGTCGGATTGACGAGCCTGGATGCTTTCTTGGATTGAATCGTCATTTTCAGCAACGAAACGGTCAATTTCAAGCTGTCGGACAGGAAGCGTTGGATGGATACTAGTTTGGCCGGTGCGGGAACCTTGGGCCATTGTTCGGTCTTGTTTGGATTCTTCTTCACTTGTTCGGGAATAATCGGATAGGTGCAAAAGTAAGGAATTTGCACGGATTGCCGGTGGAGAAGGCGGTCCGTGCTTTTCGCATCCCGTTTTCCGGAAGACGGCATCCGTCCGTGTTTTATTATTACATTTACCGGTTACTTGCTATCAATCGAAAATCCGATACGGAGATGGACGACAATAATTTGACGGAACGCGAAACTTGGCGTGAATATTGGAGCAATCATAAACTGGAATCCGTTCCGGCTCATCCGTTTTACAAGCGATATTTGCCGGAGATACCCGCTACGGCCAAGTTCATCGAAATAGGCGGTTTCCCGGGTTACAATGCCGGTTTTTTCCATAAGAACGTCTGTCGGGACGTGTCTATCCTGGATTTTCATATCGATACGGAGATTGTCAGGAGACTGGAGCAGGCGAACGGGATGCAGGTGGGAACGATCAAGACGTTCGAAGCGGATTTCTTTGCCTCGAAGCCTGTGTCGGAAGAAACGTTCGGAGTCGTGTTTTCCATAGGTTTCGTCGAACATTTTCAAGATACCGAAGATGTCGTGGCCAGGCATGTGGAATTGCTGGAAAAGGACGGGTGGCTTGTCATGATCCTGCCTAATTTCCGGGGACTGAACGGATGGTTGCAGTACCTGTTCGACCGGAAGAACCTTGCCATGCACAATTTGGACAGCATGCGGCTGGAGCGGCTGCGTGCCTGCTGTGAATGTCTGGACTTGAAAGACGTCAAGGTGGAATATACCCGCAGGCCGATGCTTTGGCTGGAACCCAAGGATACGGTCTTGAACAGGATCGGCCGGTTCCTTGTCAAGGGTCTCAGTTACTTCTTGAAACTGTTTCCGTTCAAGGGACGCTTGCTGTCTCCGTATATGATTGTCGTGGCAAGGAAGTGAGGCCGCCGCTTTTTTCGTGAATGCGCCTTGCGTTCTGGCATGTCGTCGCCCGGATAGTCCCGGTGACGAGGCCGAATGCTTACCGGCCCATGCTTGCGGCCGCTTGGCGGTAGGCCTGGTCATATTGCCTGGCGACGGCTGCTTCCGAATAACAGTCCAGGACCTTCTTTCTGCTGTTTTCCGAATATTGCCGGTAGGATTCCTCCGGCAGCCCGAGGAGGAATTTCAATCCGCGGACAAGGTCTTCCGTCGATTTGTATTCGGCCACGTAGCCGTTCCGTCCGTGGTCGATCATCTCGGGGATGCCTCCCACGTTGAAGCCGATGCACGGTATTCCGCAGGCCATGGCCTCCATGATCATGTTGGGCAGGTTTTCGTACAAGGAAGGGGTAAGGAAAAAATCGGCGGCGGAATAGATCTTGCTTAGCAAGGCCTCTTCTTTCACATAGTCGAAGGCGTGGACCTGGCAGTGGAAGAAGGTCTTCATGTCAGAGGCTCCGTTCCCTATGCAGATGACTTCCGTCGTTCGCGCAAACTCCGTATCCTCGAGAAGGGTATTGACGGCCTTTGCCATATATTCAGGTCCTTTGCGATAATCCTTCATGTTGACCGCACCGACCAGGATCAATCTTTTCCCTTGCGGAAGGGCCAGTTCTTGGCGGCAACCGTTTTTGTCCCGAGGCATGAAAATTTCCGTGTCGATAGGGTTGGGGATATTTATCACTTTTTGGTTTCCTAAAAGCATGCCGGAAGAAGCGATGTCCTTGAGCCATCGGCTACAGGTGACGAATGTCAGCCGTTTCCGGGCGAACAACGCTTTCTTTTTTTCAAAAGTCGTCCAGGACAAGTCTTTTCTTCGGGACGTCTGCAAGAGAGGGCAGCCGGCGCAATGTGTCTGAAATTTCGTGCATTCCCCCGTGCTGTGGCAGATACCGGTGGAACACCATTGGTCGTGCATGGTCCATACCACAGGCTTGCCGCTCGTGAGGATTTTCCGCAAGTCCTTCATGGCCAGCATCCCTTGGTTTATCCAGTGCAGGTGGATGACGTCCGCTTCCTTGAAGCATGGCAATTTGGTGATGTCGGTGCCCGTATATGCCGGGTCTATCTCGAACAGGCGTTTCTTGGAAAAACCGTTTCGGATGACGATCAGGAGTCTTTCGTAGAGAAAGTCATGTCTTTTGCGCCATTTCCCGGGAACCTCGAATACGTTCTTGTCGTCGGTTTTCTTGTCATTGACCAGCATGCGAGCCTCCGTACCGTTTTTGTTCAAGGCTTTCATGAGCCTGTTGGCGGCGACGGCGGCACCGCCGGTACGTTCGGATGTGTTTACGATCAAAATCATGAAGGGCTTGGAAATATCTTGCGATAATAAGACTTTCGCAAGATATTTCCAAGCCCGTGGCCGCTATGTGGCTGGCCGGTCTCCGGTCGGGGGGCGTCGCGTTCGGGGAAGGAAAGGGTATGCAAGGAACCGATGGGTGGAAAAGAAAACGGGCGGACAAGAAATTGTCCGCCCGTTTTCCTTATGGAAGAAATCAGGATTAGAAATAGAACTCGCGATTATCCTCGATTTCGGCGATGTCCTCGAGCGCGGACGAAACGAGGCTGCCGGCGGATTGCCGGTACTGCATCTGCATGCCGCGTACCATGTTGGCTACCTGGACGGGATCGGCGGGAGCGGAAAGGACGTCGTCCACCACCACGCGGTAAACACCGGCGTTGCCCTCGATGGGACGGGAAAGGACGCCTTTTTCAAGGCCGCAGATCTGTCCCGTTATCTTGGGTTCGTAGGAATTTCCGATCATCGGGTAGGAATTGAGGCGGATGCCGAACGCGGTGTCTATTCGCAGTTCCAGCGATGCGGCGATTTCCTCGATGCTGTTGCCGGCCGAGAGACGCTTGGCCAGTTCCTTGCCTTTCTTTTCCTGTTTTACCAATTGTTCCACTTGCGGAATCTTGGTGATGCGGTCGAAAGGAATGTATTCGTCTTCGTTGATGCTGCGCAGGGCGGCAATCACGTAGCGGTTTTCCGTCTCGAATATCTGGTCGGCCACATTGCCTTCCTTGGTATCCTGGTTGTATGCCCAGCGGATTACTTCACGCGAACCGTTGGCACCCGGCAGGTTGCTCTCCAGTTCGGTAACGGCGGCTTGACGGACTTGTACACCCATCTTGCGGGCGGCCGAATCCAATCCGGCGATCTTGCCTTTGCACTGTCCCAAAAGCTGGTTGGCACGCGTGTACATGGCCTTCGTCGTGGCCGCGCTTGGTTCGATGGGCACGTTTACCAAGGCCGCCAGCACTTTCTTGACGGGCTTGGTCTTTTCGGCCACGTGGATCACGTGGAATCCGGCGGGAGCTTCCACGACAGTGGCGGTGCCGGCGGGCGTGTTCAAGATGGCGCGGTTCATGTAGCCCACGAAATAGCCGTCGCGTTGCCAGCCCAGGTCGCCGCCGTTCTGGCGGGCGGAGGGATCTTCCGAATACGTGGCGGCCAGCGAGGCGAACATGTCGGCATGAGCGTTGATGACGTCTTTCAAGGAGTCGGCCAAACGGCGGGATTGTTCCTTGTCACGGCCGCTCTGGCTTCCGGCTTCCGTGTAGGAAAGGAAGATATGGTTCAGGTGGATGCTGTCGGGACGCATCTGGACATCCAGCAACGCGGCCATCTGGAACGAACGTCCCATGCGACGAGGGGCGAAGAACGTGCCGGCCTTGGCATGGAAGAGCGTGTCCCAACCGGGGAAAATCTCGCTTTGGTTACGATAGAGGCTGTCGAAACGTTGTCCGGAGGTGACCGCGTTCACGAAATCGGGAACGGAAGTCTCGTTTTGGAATTCCTCGTAAAGTTGCGCCACGTGCTTTTCGAGGTCGGCCATGTCCTGGGCCGTAGGGGTCACGTCGAATACCACGTAATCCAGGCTGCGGCTCTTGTTTTGCCTGAACCTGAACTTGTTCTCGTCGTAGAATTTCTTGTAGTCGCCCTTGGAGACTTGCACGTCGTCGTCTTCGATGCCGGAGTACGGGAGCATGATCCAGCGGGCCGTGGACGTGGAAGCCAAGGGGCCGCTCTGGAACGCGGCCAAGGTCTTGGGCATATAGAACGACTTGGCGGCGAGGTTGTTGTATTTTTCCTTGAGGCGTTCGTTCTTGACGATCCGTTCCAATTCGCTCAAGGCTGCCTTGTCTTGGTCGGAAAGCTGGTTGAAATTGCCGATGATGTTCATTACCTGTTGGCGATCGTACAGGCCGGTCTGCGGGTTGGTGAAATATTGGTAGAGGTAGGGGCTGATGAACTTGCCGTAGTACATGTCGTTCATTTCGGCGGTGGTCACCTGCATGCCCGCTTCCTGGCAGGCCTCTCCGAGCAGCATGTCCGAAACCATGCGCTGCCATGCCATGTTCCGGATCTGGTTCATGTCTTCTTCGGTAACCTTTTCGTCGCCCTGGGCGCGCTTGTATTGCTCGGTAAGTTGGTCCACGTCGGCCGAGAAGCGGTTGTACGAAACCGTTTCACCGTTGATCACGGCCACCGGAGGCGCGTTTTGTCCTCTTCTGCCGAAGGCGTCCTGTACGACGAAACCGATAATGGCGATGCCAATCAAGGCTACCGCGAGGCCGGCATGTTTTCTGATTTTACCGATAATTGCCATTTTCCTGATGTTTTTTGGATAAAAAAGCCCGGGCTGCGCGCACGGGCAAAGCGGCGCAAATTTATAAAATCAAAATCATCTGTGCAACATAAGGAAATTTTTGCTACCTTTGCCCGATTTTTAGAGGACTGAAAGAAATCATCCTTTATCATAAACTTTTAAAAAACCAAGTAGAAATGAAAAAACTGGTTCTCGCTTGCGCCTTGTTGGCCGCTTTCGCTTTCGTAGGCTGCAAATCCAACAAGACCGCGGCTCCCGTGGAAGCCGCCGAAGCTCCCACCACCGAAGAAGTAGCCGTTGCTCCCGCCGACAGCGCCGCCGTTTGTCCTGAAACGGGCAAGGTTTGCGATGAAAAGGCCGAAGGCGAAAAGGTTTGCGAAAAGAAAGCCGAATAACGATTCGTTTCGGTTTCAAGGAAAAGCCGTCGGATAGCGTTCCGGCGGCTTTTTTTATGTGCTGCCGGACATGAACGCGCCATGTGCCGGCTTGGCGGTACGGATTGCGCCAAGTCGTTTTTTTTGCCGTATTTTGCAGTCGAGAAACCTTACAGAAATGAACACGAGAAACTTGATCCGGACGGTCTGCGCGCTTGCTCTTTTGGCCGGTGCGCGCACCTCCGGGAACGGACAGGAAAAAATGCAGGACAAGGAAATCACGGTGGATTCCATTTACTTCTCTCCCGACTTCGCACAGAAGACGTTGACGGGCATCGGCTCCTTGATGGAAGAGAAGGAATACCACAAGTTGGAAAAAGGCATACTATACCGTTGCGTCCGCCAGAAAAACGGCAAGGAAAAAATGACGGTCTGGTTGAATCCGGGCAATGACGCGCGTTTTGCCGGGAATGAATGGCAGCCTCGGCATTTTGCGTTCAACGCGGCCAAGGACAGGGTGCTGCTGTTGTCGGACGTCAAGTCGGTGTATCGGCGTTCGGCGCGCTGCAGGGCCGTGGTCTGGACGTTGGGCAAGGACGGGAAATTCACCGATCCGGTCGTGTTGAGCCAGGACGGTCCGGTGCAGGAAGCCTGCTTCAGCCCGGACGGGAACAAGGTTTCCTATATCAGGCAAAACAACCTGTACTATTACGATCTGGTCGGAAAGGTGGAAATCGCCGTGACGGTGGACGGTGAGGAAAACGTGATCCGCAACGGACATGCCGACTGGGTGTACGAGGAAGAATTCGGCATTACCAAGGCCTACGACTGGAACCCCGATTCCCGGTCGATCGCGTATCTGAAATTCGACGAATCCGCGGTGAAGGAATACGACATGACCGTCTGGGGCGACGGCTTGTATCCGACCCCCTGCTTGTACAAGTATCCCAAGGCGGGGGAGGAAAACTCCAAGGTGAGCCTTTGGCGCTACGACCTGGTTTCCCGTACGCGTTCGCCGTTCAGGTTCGATGCCGATTCGGTGGAATATGTTCCGCGCGTTTTCTGGAATCCTACGGGTTCCGAGTTGATTTTCTATACGCTGAACCGTCATCAGGATCATTTCAGGATATGGGGCGTGGACGGGAACGGCAAGTCGCGCGTGATTTACGAAGAGCGCAATGCCGCCTATGTGGATGTGCACGACGACATCTATTTCTTCAAGGACGGACGTCGTTTCCTCATGGCCACCGGGAAGGACGGCTACAACCATTTGTACCTTTTCGATGGATCGGGCGACGACAAGGGGTTTCTGCTCACTCCCGGCCAGTATGACGTGACCCGCTTGTACGGCGTGGACGAGGCCAACGGACGCGTGTTCTTCCAGGCCGCCTACACTTCGCCTGCCGACCGCGACCTCATGTGCGTGGGACTGGACGGCAGGAACCTGCGTCGTCCGGCCTTGGACCTGCAGCTCAAGGGCGGCGGCACGTATGCCTTTTTCAATGACGACTTCACCTATATGGTCGTGGAGCATTCCAAGGCAGACTGTCCGGCTTCCTATTATCTTTACCATATAGGCCCGCAGGACGAGCAACTGGTGCGTTGCCTGTTGAGCAACAGCCACATCGAGGAGACGGCCAAGAGGCATTCGTTCGTGAAGAAAGAGTTTTTCCGCATTCCCGTACCGCTTACCGGAATGGGCGCGAATGCGTTCATGGATGCCAGGTTCTTCGGAACGCATCGTCAGGAACAGAAAGGGGGCAAGGAGAAGAAAGGAAGCAACCAGCGTCAGGTCTACTTGCAGGCTTGGATGATGAAGCCTGCCGAGGCGGGGACGGACGAGGCGCAAGGCAAAAGATACCCGGTGCTGATGTTTCTCTACGGCGGGCCGGGCTCGCAACAGGTGATGAACGAGTTGCGCCCGTACCAGACGGCGGATTACGCGTGGTACCAGATGTTGGTCAGAAAAGGCTATGTCGTGGTCTGCGTGGACAACAGGGGAACCGGCGGCCGGGGCGAGGCGTTCAAGAAATGCACTTACCTGCAACTGGGCAAATACGAGACCCAGGACCAGATAGCCGCCGCCCGCCATATAGGCGGACTTCCGTATGTGGATTCTTCCCGCATCGGCATCTGGGGCTGGAGTTACGGCGGTTTCATGTCGTCCAATTGCCTGTTCCAAGGCAATGGCGTGTTCAAGGCGGCCATGGCCGTGGCTCCCGTGACCAATTGGAAATATTACGACAACGTATATACGGAACGCTTCATGCGCACGCCTGCCGAAAACCCCGACGGCTATGAATTGAACAGCCCCGTGCACCATGCAGGCAAGTTGCAGGGCGATTACCTGCTGGTCCATGGCACGGCCGACGACAACGTGCATTTCCAGAACTCGGTGGATCTGGTCACCGCCTTGCAGAAGGCCGGCAAGCAGTTCCGTTTCATGATGTATCCCGACAAGAACCACGGCATGGGAGGCAACGAGGGTTCGTCGCGTCCTCACCTGTATCATTTGCTGACAAGGTTCATACTCGAAAACCTGTAAGGAAGATGCGTCGTTGGATAGGAATGGCGGCATTCCTTCTCGTTTTGCCGGTCTCTTTGCGGGCGTCGGCTTCCGACTATACGGTAAGGATCAGCGGAACGGCCAAGGGCGCGGAGGGCAGGGAAATCGTCTGGCGTGCCGATGCCGATCCGTTTTCCATGCGCTACGTGGAACTGGACAGATGCCGTATCGATGAAAACGGCGCGTTCGTGTTGCAGACCGACCTAGTCGCGGACGTTTTGCCTACTTATCTTGTCATAGATTACTATGCCACGGTCTTTTTCGCGCGGGCGGGCAGCGATTACCGGTTGCGGATGGCGCCGTTCGATTACCATGCGGACGAGACTCGCAACGCTTTCGTCCCCTCCGACCAGTTGCCCTCCCTGCAGTACGTCTTGCTCGACGAGGACGGCCGGCCCGACACGGTCGGGCTCAATGCGCTTCTGGGGCGTTATTCCCGATTGTACGACAGGATGGTGGCCAGGAATTTCGAACAAATCGGCATCAGGAAGGATTCCCGGCCGGTGACGAGGTTCATCCAGGTGGCCGATTCGGTTTTCGGGGACGTGGACGACGCCTATTTCAAGGCGTATCGAATTTATACGGAGGCGGCACTGGAGGAATTTTCCGGTTTGTCGTCGCGCAAGGAACTCTACGAACGTTACCTGAAAGACCGGCCTTTGGCCGAGGAAAATCCCGCATGGGTGGCGTTCGTCAAGTCGTATTACACGGATTACTTCCAGACCAACCGCTTTCTTCCGTTCGCCCAGGTGGCGAGGATTCTCAATCGCAAGGACCTTACGGCGGGCGAGCGTCTGGCGTGCCTTGCCGACAGCATGGGGCTTGACTATTCGTTGAAAGGGGAACGGCTTCGCGAACGGGTGCTCATCGGGGCTTGTGCCGAAGTCAGGGGCGATGAACGCGTCGATGAGGAGAATCTGCTCGAAATGTTACGTTTCTTGGCGGTGAACACCAAGTTTCCCGGACATGCCAAGGCCTTGGAGAACCTTTTACGGGCTGTCAGGGAGGCTGAAGAACGCCGTTATTTCACGGAGGTCGAACTGGCCGACAGTGCCGGAAACGAGATTCCGGTCGGCAACCTGCTCGAAAAGGACAAGTTCCACTATTTCGTTTTCGTCCGTGCGGATTATGAACGTTGTCCTTCGTGCCGGGAGGAGGCGGACTTGCTGGAAAAGATCTGGAACGCGGCCTCGGAAGATGTCCGGCGGGCGGTGAAGATCGTTTTTGTGAACTGCGACTATCCTTTTGCCGCTTATTATCACGATTTCATGCGTCGCCGTTATCCTTGGCCGTACCTGCATTTCAACGGCAATATCGACTGGGTGAGGACCGTCGACGCGGCAAGGTTCCCCGCATTCGTGCTGGTGGACGATACGGGACGCGTGCTCGATGCGTCTTTCAACGCGCCCGGCAACGGGTTGCCGGACGCGTTCGAGAAGATGGGAAGACTCAGGATTCGCAAGGAACGTTCAAGAAGCGGCTCGAAAGATTAGCTATCGAGGCGTACATCTGGCCGGATTTCATCCTTATCTCGGAAACCGACAGCCATTCGGCTTTCTCTATGCCTTCTTCGATCTGCGGGACAGGGCGTCGGGCTTCGGGCGTCCGCATCAGGAACCATGCGGTCTTTTTTATGCGGAAGACGTTGTCCGCTCCGCGCATGAAATGATAGGTGTGCCCTGCCGGGCGTATGATTTCAAGTTCTTCCAGCCCGGTTTCCTCCCGCACTTCGCGCAGGGCGTTTTCTTCGTCGCTTTCCCCTTTTTCCTTTTTCCCTTTGGGCAGGTCCCACATCCCGTTCCTGAAAATGTAAAGGAACCTGGGTTCGGGGAAGGCCGTTCGGACAATGCCTCCGGCGGCTTCCACCACGGGGAAGTTTCCGGCAAAGGCGTCGAATTCCTTTTCGCTGAAGCAAAGGTGCCTGTCTTGCCAGAAGATGTCGATCGTCTTCATCAGATGCGTTTGAGCAGTTCCTTGGTAAGTAGCCAGAAGCGGGTGACGGTGGACAGTTCCACGCGTTCGTCGGGCGAATGGACACCGCGCATCGTCGGACCGTAGGAAACCATGTCCATGTCGGGATATTTTTCGCTGAACAGGCCGCATTCCAGTCCGGCGTGGATGGCCAAGGCCTTGCCTTCCTCGTGGAAAAGGTCCTTGAACGTCTCCAATATCAGTTTCAGGACGGGCGATTCGGGGTTGGGATTCCAACCGGGATAGCCTTCGCCGTGTTCGGTCTTGGCGCCGATGGCCTTGAAGCAGGCGGCCACGCGTTGGGCGGCGGCGTGTTTGGCGCTTTCCACCGAAGAACGCTGGCTGGTGGTGATCAGGACATGGTCGTCCATGGTCTTGACTGCCGCCAGATTGGTGGAGGTTTCCACGAAGCCGTCGATTTCGTCGCTCATGCGCAATACTCCGTGCGGGCAGGCCAGCAACGCGTCGATCAACTTTTCCTGATGGTCTTCATCCAACAGGAAAGCGGGCGTCTGCGCCGGAGAACAAGCCAGGTCGAGGCCGGGTTCGGTGACGCGGTATTCGTCGGCGAAGATTTTCTTGAATGCGGAGGTTTCTTCCTTGAGGAGTTGTCCGTCTTTTACTCCGATTACCGCCGAGGCCTCGCGGGCGATGGCGTTGCGCAGGTTCCCGCCGTTGAACGAAGCCATGCGGAATCCGGTCTTCAATCCCAGGTTGTAGAGGAAACGAGCCAGAAGTTGGTTGGCGTTGGCGCGGCCTTTGTTGATGTCGTCGCCCGAATGGCCGCCCAAAAGTCCTTTTACCGTGACTTGATAGTATTTCAAGTCGTTCCCGGCCGCCTTTTTGGCAAACGGGTATTCGATGACCGTGTCGATGCCGCCCGCGCAACCGATGAAGAAAAGCGCGTCGTCTTCCGAGTCGAGGTTGAGCAGGATCTTGCCTTCGAGAAAGTCTTTCTCAAGTCCGAACGCGCCGGTGAGCCCCGTTTCCTCGTCCACGGTGAAAAGGCATTCCAGCGGCCCGTGTTCGATATCGTCGGAGGCCAAGATGGCCAGTTCGGTGGCCACGCCAAGGCCGTTGTCGGCTCCCAACGTCGTTTCTTTCGCTTTCAGCCATCCGTCTTCCACATGTACTTCGATGGGGTCGGTCTCGAAATCGTGCTTGGAATCGCCGTTCTTTTCGCATACCATGTCCATGTGGCTTTGCAAGATGACGCAAGGCTTTCCTTCGCGCCCCGGCGTGGCGGGTTTGCGGATGAGCACGTTGCCCGTCTTGTCCGTTTTCACGTCCAGATGGTGCTTCCGGGCGAAATCCACAAGATAGGCGCGTATCTTTTCTTCTTTCTTGGAAGGCCGCGGAATACGCAGCACTTCGCCGAAATATTTCCAAAGGATTCGGGGTTCGAGGGTTTCAAGGACTTCGTTCATGATCATGTTATGTTTTGATTCCATTAAAAAAGGTGCCTGAAAGGCGTGAGCAGCCATTCGATGATGCGTGTTATCCGGGGCGTGTTGAGCCATTTCTCGTAGTCGAAATCCTCCGAGGCTTCGGTCGTACGGGCGATGTGCTCGTCGAGAAGGCCCACGATTTCGGGATTCTCGCCGTAGAGCATGATCTCGTACTGGTAACGGAAACTGCGGTAGTCCATGTTGGCCGACCCCATCAGGAAACGTTTCTTGTCTACCAACAGGCATTTGGCGTGCAACAGGTCGGGTTTGTAGAACTTCCATCGGATTCCCGCCTTGTACATGGGCCCTGTGTGCTTGTTGCGCAGCAAGTCCACCAGCGAGACGTCCGAGTGGAGCGGCACGTGCAGGACGACCTTCACTCCGTGCTGGGCCGCATGCACGAGCGCCTTGCGGATCTTGTGTCCGGGCAGGAAGTAGGGCGTTTCCACCAGGATTTCCTCCTTGGCGTTCTCTATCATCTTGAGCATGTAGTTGCGCACTTCCTGGAAATAGGCCGTCGGGGTGTCTTGTATGATGCCGTAGCCGTGGTAGTTGATGATTTTCGTCCGCTCGAACGGCACCATGTCGTACAACTTGTATTTCTCGGCGCTGTGCAGGAAACACCCCTTGAACTTGCGGGTGATGGGGTTTTCCATGCGCAGGTTGAGGTCGCGCCAGTTGAGGCAATAGGCGGTGATGTTGCTCGATCCGATATAGGTGATCTTGTCGTCGATAAGGAGCAGCTTGCGATGGTTGCGCGTATTGTTCCTGGCGAAACTGTTGGAAAGGAAGAATTTTATTTTCTTGAAGAACAGTACCTTTACGCCCGCTTGCCGTAGTTCTTCGAAGAAAGCGGCGGGCTTGGTGCCGTAGGCGTCCACCAGCAGGCGTATTTCTATGCCTTCCTTGGCCTTTTCCAGCAGCACGTCCTTGAACCTGCGCCCGATGGCGTCGTCGTTGAAACGGTAGGTTTCCAGGTAAACGTATTTCCCGGCTTGGCGTATGTCTTCCATCATCGACGAGAACAAGCGCAGGTTGTCGTCGAAAAGTTGTACGGAAATGGAGGGGCTTTCGGACATGGTCGTGACTTGGTGGCTTTGCGGGCCGTGATGCAGGAGGCGAATTTACAAAAATCTCCGAAAAAGGCGGGGAAGCTACTAGGATTGCTCCCTTTCGAAATGTTTCCACAGGACATGGTCGGGAACGGGCGCTACCAGTTCGAGCGGGGTTTGACGCACGGGATGGACGAGATGCAGGGAACGGGCGTGGAGGCTGATGCTCCCGTCGGGATTGCTCCGTTTGTCGCCGTATTTCAGGTCGCCTTGGATAGGACAGCCCATGGCGGCCAATTGGGCGCGTATCTGGTGGTGCCTGCCCGTGTGCAGCCGCACTTCCAGCAAGAAATAGTTGTCGGAACTTCCCAGCAAGCGGTAGGAAAGTTCCGCCCTTTGCGCGCCCGGATCGGTGGCCTGGCAAACGTAAGACTTGTTCTGTTTCTCGTTCTTGGTCAGGTATTGGACCAGTCGGTCTTGTCCGCGGGCGGGTGCATGGCGGGTAATCGCCCAGTAGGTCTTTTGCAGTTGCCGTTGCCGGATCGATTCGTTGAGCCTTTCCAGCGCCTTGCTGGTCTTGGCCAGCAGCAGCACGCCGCTGACGGGACGGTCCAGGCGGTGCGGGACTCCCAGGAACACGTTTCCCGGCTTATGGTCGCGTAGCTTGATGAAATCCTTGAACAGTTCGCTCAAGGGCCGGTCTCCCGTCTTGTCGCCTTGCACGATTTGCCCGGCTTTTTTGTTGACCACCAGCAGATGGTTGTCTTCGTACAGGATAGGGGCTGGTTCGATACACATCAGTATTGTTCCTTTTCGTCGGGAAAGTCGGAGGATTTCACGTCCCGGATGTAATGTTCCACGGCGTGGACGATTTGTTCGCCCAGATCGAGGTAGCGTCGCAGGAAACGAGGGGAGAATCCTTGGGTGATGCCCAGCATGTCCTGCAATACGAGCACTTGGCCGTCGATGTCGCTTCCCGCGCCTATGCCTATGACGGGGATGGAAAGCGTCCGGCTCGTTTCCTTGGCCAGGGCGGCGGGAATCTTTTCCAGCACGAGCGAGAAACAACCGGTCGATTCCAAAAGGCGCGCGTCGCCGAGCAGCTTGGCGGCTTCCTTCTGTTCGGTGGCACGCACGGCGTAGGTGCCGAACTGGTTGATGGATTGCGGGGTGAGCCCCAAGTGGCCCATGACGGGAATGCCGGCGGAAATGATTTTCCGGATCGATTCGACGGCTTCGGCGCCGCCCTCCATCTTCACCGCGTCCGCACCGGTCTCTTTCATGATGCGGATAGCCGAGCGCAAGGCTTCCAGCGGGTCGCCCTGGTAGGAGCCGAACGGCATGTCCACCACGACCAAGGCGTGTTTCACGGCGCGTGTCACGGAAGATGCGTGGTAGATCATCTGGTCCAACGAGATAGGCAGCGTGGTAGGGTGGCCGGCCATGACGTTGGCGGCCGAGTCGCCCACCAATATGGCGTCGATGCCTGCCTGGTCCAACAGCCTGGCCAATGAGTAGTCGTAGGCCGTAAGCATGGCTATCTTCTTGTTCTCGGCTTTCATCTGCGCCAACGTGCGTGTGGTCACCTTGTTGGCGGAAACTTGTTTGGCAGTGCTCATCTTCAAGGTACGGTTTTATGTCGCAAAGGTGCAAAAAAAAAGCGGGATACCGGAAAGCCTGTGCTTCGACGGAGCGTGCGGTGATCCGGACTTGTCGGAAAAATAAGGCCAAAGTCGAACAAGGAAGACGTTGCCGGTATTCGGATTACCGGCGAAGACGTGCCCGGAATCGTCGGTTTCCGACAAGATTTGTTTATTAGGAAAAAAAATACGACCTTTGCGTTCCATTTTGGCGGAGGTCGCGGCGCGGCCTTGTTGACGCCGCGCAATTAAAAACATTTACAGCCATGTCGAAAGTTTGTGAAATAACCGGAAAGAAAGTTGTCAGTGGAAACCACGTTTCGCACTCCAACATCAAGACCCGTCGCAAGTTTTATCCCAATTTGCAGACAAAGAAGTTCTATGTGCCCGAAGAAGACGCTTGGATCACATTGCGCGTTTCGGCCAAGGGTATCAGGAACATCAACAAGAAGGGCATCATGGCTTGCTTGCTGGAGGCCGAAGCCAACGGCTTGTTGCGTCTCTGATCAAGTTCCGAAAAAAATATCCAAAGGCGGGGAGGGCATGCTTCCCGCCTTTTTTTTGTTTGCCCGGCGGCAGTTCCCCTATACCGTAGTCCTGCCTGCTTGCGGTGCGCACCACCAGCACATTTTCCGGTTTTCCGATGCTGTATGTGGAATGGTTGGCCGTTTGCAGAAGGGTTTGCAGTGCAATGTCAAAGAATGGAAACAGCGTGCGATTCGGTTTTAGGCTGTTTTTAGGGATTCAAGGACGAGAGATGGTAATAATTGCTATTTTTGCAGAAAGGCGGAGAGATGAGCCGCCCAAGAAAAGGAGGATTTTATGTTCATGAGTGATTTCGACAGGAAAAAACTGATTGAAATGGTTCTCTATATATTGGAAAAAACGGGAGGCCTTGACTATTATCGTATCTTCAAGGTGCTTTATTTTGCAGAAAGGAAGCATCTTGCAAAATGGGGTTCTCGTTTTGTCCCGGATGATTTTTGCGCATTGCCGAACGGACCGGTACCAACAAGATTGTACGATGCGGTCAAGCGTATGAAGAATTCGGGAAAGAGTGACGAGGATATTCTTGCCAGAGGCTTATGTACTTCTGTTTGTTTTGCAGGAGATGATGCCCCGAATGTCTTGTTGCCCAATCATCTTTCGAATAAGGATTATTTTTCGATGTCGGAGAAGGAGGTCTTGGATGAATCGATACGGGAGAATGCAAGATTGTCGTTTTCCGAACTGAAAGCAAAGTCGCATGATGCTGCATGGCAGGAGGCGGATGCCAAGGGAAAAGGATTGAAAGTCATATCTCCTTTATCGATGGCCAAGGTTCTTTGTTCGGATAAGAATATGTTGGGATATATTCAGGAACAAATGGAAATATCTTCCATTTTGGCATGACGAGGATTCTTGTAAGCGGGCGGGAAAATGAGGGAAATAAGGATAGGGGATGTCTATCGAATAAGGATGTCTGTGGAAAACGGGATTGTTCCCAAGCCTGGTGATGAATCCCGTAATAAATATTTTATTGTACTTGGTTTTGATTCAGATGGATGTGTGTATGGCGGAGTGATAATAAACAGCCGGATCAATGCGAATATGCCGTTACATATCAAGGATTGGCATATGCCGATAAAAAGGAGCAAATATGGGTTTCTGGATCATGATTCATTTGTGGATTGCTCTTCGTTGAAACGGGCTCCGTTGAATAAGTTCCATTCATTACGGTATCTGGGTTTGATAGATGAGGAAGATGTAAGGTTGATTCTTGGAACGATTAAGGAAAGTCCCCAAGAAAGCAGGGCGCATTTGGCACGTTTTGGTATATTATAGTCTGATTGGGTAAATTAAATTTTGGCCGGTTTGCGTTTTCGCTTTTATCCGGTTATCTTTTGTGGTCGGTATTGGGTATTGATTCTTGTCTTGCCCTCGGTCATATGTGCAGGACAGAGGGGTTGCACTCTTTTGGGCGGTTTCTGTTTCACCAAAATTGTTTTTGGTGAAACATTGGTGAAACAAATACGCCTCAAAGGTATGCAAAAGTGTATTCTTTTGAAAAACAAAAAAGCCGCAGGATGTTCCTACGGCTTTGATTCTGTGTTGATTTTGTTCGTGATTCCGGAGCGATTCGAACGCTCGACCCACAGCTTAGAAGGCTGTTGCTCTATCCAACTGAGCTACGGAACCATTTTTTTGCGGATGATGGCCGGTCGCCAAGCCGGCTTCGGTCTCCTTGGCCGGACGTGCCGGCAAGGAGATGGGTCGCGCGAACAAGGACGATCGCTATTCCCGCAAGGCGCAAAAGTAGTGGTATTTTGCGATTCTACCAACAATCCCGCCCTAATCGAACAAGGCGGAAACCTTTTCCAATGTCTTTTCGGGATCCGGGTCGAGCGGGAATACCAGGGAAGGTTCGAGGCGCCAAAGTCTTTTGTCCTTCTGGAACATCTTCTCGCCTCCGCCGGTAATGTTGAGCATTACCGTATCGTCAGGCCTTACCGTTCCCGCCTGCACCGATTCCACAAGCGAATGGAGTGCGACTCCCGCAGCCGAATAGATGTCCACGCCTTCCGTTTCCAGGAAGAGTCTCTGCGCCGCTTCCGCTTGCGCGTTGGTAGCCTTGAGCATGTCTCCGTCCGTATCCTTGAGCGCGTCGTAAAGCCCTCCGGCCAACCCGTAAGGCGGCTTGCGGTTGGAGAGTACCTTGGCGTTGATGGATTCGGCATCGGTGCGGGCCTGATCGTCATCGTAGGCCGGCAAGGCGCGGGAACCGGCCTTCCAGGCCCTGTACATGGGCAGGAACGGATCGTTCTGCGACACGATGAGCCTCATCTTGTTCTTGCCGAACCGGCCATCTTCCATGAGCCGGAGGTTGGCTTCCCATGCGGCGATGGCCCCCGTTCCGCTGCCTACGGCCTGGAAGTAGAAGTCGGGGATTCGTCCGATGAACGTGGTGGCGGAAAGCACGGTGGTGCCCATGCCGTCGCGTCGGGCGATGTTCTTGGCTCCGCCCTCGGCCAGGAAACGGTCGGATTTGAGGACGAGGTTGCTCAGATGGATGGCGTCGAAATAGTCGCCGCCCTTGCGGCAGGCGATGAGTTTCACGCACTCGTCGAGAGGTTCCTCGAACCAAAGGGCGTCCAGATTGTCTTCGGGAACGCTCAGGAGCAGGGGGATGCCGTTGTCGGAGCATACCTTGGCGAAGGCTCTTGCGGTATTGCCGGCCGAGGCCACGACCAGTACCTTGTCGCAGTCGGCGGCCAGCCGTCCGCATACGGAATAGGCTTCGGTTTCCTTGAACGAACAGGTCTTCATCGTGGCGCCGATCTTGGGGAAATAGCCGTTGAAAGTGATGTAAAGGTTGTTCAATCCCAATTTCTTGGCGAGTTTTTCGCTCTTGTACGTGACAGGCGCGCAAGAACCTTTCAACGTGCGGCGTACCGGTAGCCAGTCGGCAAAGCGATAGATTCCGCAAGAGAGAGGTTTGGGTTCAATCTGCTTCTTTTCGTACATGGCCCGGACCAAGGAGGGCGAATCGCATTGCGGGTCGTCGATTATCCAGCCCTCGTCGTCGAAGACGCGATTCGTGGCGATGGTCTTGAGTTTGTAGCCGGTAGGAATGAAATTTTCCATGATTCTGATTTGGGTGAAAAACAAACTTCAAATTTAATGTTTTTTTTGCGTTTATGCTGTAACTTTGAGGCATAAAACCGTTGGCTCATGTCCGATTACATGCAACATCCCACCGCCGTGGTGGATTCGCCGTGCCAGATAGGAAAGGGCACGAGAATATGGCATTTCAGCCATGTCATGCCCGATTGCGTGATAGGTGAAAACTGCAATATCGGCCAAAACGTGGTGGTTTCGCCGCAGGTACGGCTGGGAAACGGCGTGAAAGTCCAGAATAACGTTTCGATTTATACAGGCGTGGAATGCGAGGACGACGTGTTTCTCGGGCCTTCTTGCGTGTTTACCAACGTCATCAATCCGCGTAGCGCCTTGGTCAGGAAAGACCAGTACCGGCCTACGTTGGTAAGGCGGGGAGCCAGTATCGGTGCGAATGCCACGGTGGTGTGCGGCCATGTGATCGGAAAGTACGCCATGGTAGGGGCGGGGAGCGTGGTGACGAAAGATGTTCCCGACTATGCCTTGGTCGTCGGCAATCCCGCCCGCCAGGTCGCCTGGGTGAGCGAATACGGTCACAAGCTCCGTTTCGACGCGAAAGGCGAGGCGCTCTGTCCCGAGAGCGGCCAGAAATATGTCTTGGAAAACAATTCGGTGCAAAGGATTTCCTAGGAGAGGGGCCGGAATCAGTCGTCCAGCAAGGTCTTGGCGATACCCTCCACGTCGATGCCGCATTCTTTCTGCAAGTCGGCCACGCTGCCGTGCGCCACGAAACGGTCGGGCAATGCCAGCCGGACGATAGGTTGCGTGTAACGGTGCCTGGCGGCGAATTCGCATACGGCCGACCCCAGTCCGCCGGTGACGATGCCGTCTTCGAGCGTGACCACACGCTTGTACCGTTTAAAGATCTCGTGCAGCAAATCTTCGTCTATCGGCTTGAGGTAAATCATGTTATAGAGTCCGAAAGACTTTTCCGGCTTCGTTTTTTCGGCCGATACGACAGCCTTGAGGGCGTTGTTGCCGATGTGGCCGATGGAAACGACGGCCGTATCCCGTCCTTCTTTCAGGCAGGTTCCTTTGCCCACGGGCTGTATTTCGAGCGGTGTCTTCCAGCGCGGAACGACCCCGCGCCCGCGTGGATAACGGATGACGAACGGCAGCTTGTTCTCCGGTGATTGGGCGGTGTACATGAGGTTCCGCAATTCCCTTTCGTTCATGGGTGCCGACACGATGATGCCGGGAACGGGACGGAGGAAAGCCAGGTCGAACGCGCCGTGGTGCGTCGCGCCGTCCTCGCCTACCAGGCCCGCCCGGTCGAGACAGAACACGACAGGCAGTTTCTGCAATGCCACGTCGTGTATGATTTGGTCGTAGGCACGTTGGGCGAAAGACGAATAGATGTTACAGAAAGGCACGAAGCCTTCGGCGGCCAGGCCTGCGGAGAACGTCACGGCGTGTTGTTCGGCGATGCCCACGTCGAATACCCGTTCGGGCATCTTTTTCATCATCATGCTCAGCGAACAACCGGTGGGCATGGCGGGCGTGATGCCCACGATGCGCGGGTTGCGTCGCGCCAGTTCGATGATGGTCTTGCCGAAAACGTCCTGGTATTTGGGCGCCAGGCTCAAATCGATGCCGGCAGGGAGTATCTTGCCCGTCTTCACGTCGAATCTTCCCGGCGCGTGATAGAGGGTAGGGGCGGCTTCGGCTTCTTTCAATCCTTTGCCTTTGGTGGTCACCACATGGAGCAATTTGGGACCTTGTATGGTCCTGAGGTCTTGCAGGACGGCCACGAGTGTGGGCAGGTCATGTCCGTCGATAGGGCCGAAATACCTGAAATTCAATGCCTCGAAAAGGTTGCCTGCCTGCGGGGAAATCAACGACTTGATCGCTCCCGAGATCTTGCTGATGAAACGTTGGGGATAGTAGGGGCGTCTGTCTCCGCCCATCATGTCCCAGACGCTGTCTTTGAAATGGTTGTACGATCTGGAGGCGGTCATGCGGGTGAAATACCGGCTCAGCGCCCCCCGGCTCGTGTCGATGGACATTCCGTTATCGTTGAGCACCACCAGGAGGTTGCTGCGCGAAACGCCGGCGTTGTTCAATCCCTCGAACGCCAGGCCGCCCGTCATGGCTCCGTCGCCGATGACGGCGATGTGCTGACGGTTTTTTTCGCCTTTCAAGACCGAAGCGACGGCCATGCCCAAGGCCGCTGAAATGGAGGTGGAAGAGTGGCCGGTCCCGAAAGCGTCGTATTCGCTTTCGGCCATGCTCGGAAAGCCGCTCAGCCCCCCGTAGGTACGATTGGTGGCGAACAAATCCTTTCTCCCCGTGATGATCTTGTGTCCATAGGCCTGATGCCCCACGTCCCAGATGATACGGTCGTAGGGCGTATTGAAGACATGGTGCAAGGCCACGGTAAGTTCCACCGTTCCCAAACTCGCCCCCAGATGTCCCGGGTGCGACGAGACCATGTTGATGATGTATTCGCGCAACTGGCTTGCCACCAACCCCAGTTCGTCCATGGAAAGCGATTTGAGGTCTTGGGGCGTATGGATTTTATCGAGCAGGTTCTCCATCTGGCAAATGTGCAAAGCCTCCCTTGCGGAGGCAAGAGAGTTCGCGAAGATAGGCAAAATCGGCTACAACTCAAACGCGCTCAGTTCGGCATACGCCTTCTGGTAGTTCCTTTCGGCATCCAGCGTCCGGTGCAGCGCCTCATAGTAGAGGCTCATCTGGGTAAGATAATCCAGGATGGAGATATAGCCTTCGTCCAAGGCCTTGCCGACCAATTGCCTGTTGTCGGCCTCCTCGAGCGAGGTACGGTAGATTTCCGCGACCTTCTTCAAACCGAGCGTCTGGTGGTAGAGCAGTTCCATCTCGCTTGCGAATTGTTGCCGGCTGTCTTCCTGCCGATAGCGTGCGGCCTGCATCGATGCTTTTGCCTGGTTCACTTTGTGAAGGTTGGCCCAAAGCGGGACGGATACGCCCACGGCCAGTCCGTTCAGGCGTTCGTCGCCCACGAATTCGCCCGCGTAACCGAGCGAGACGGAGGGTAGCCATTGGCTCCTGGAAAGCGAGAGCTGTCTTTGTTGCACCATTACCGATTGTTCGGCCAGTCCCAAGGCAGGGTTGTCGGCCTGTGCGCGTTCGTACCAGGCGTCGAAATCCTCCGGCATTTCCACGACTTCGTATTCCGTGAAGTCGATTTCCAGCGGATTTCCTCCGTTGATGGCCTTTAACTGCGTCAAGGCGGTGCGCCTTTCGGTTTCTATCTGCGCGAACTCGCCTTGGATTTCGGCGAGGCTCAACATGAAGTTGTTATGTTCGATACGGTCAGATTCGCCTTGCGCCATGCGTTTTTTTTGTTTTTCCATCATGGCTTCGACATAACTCCGGCGCGAGGAGACGGCTTCCCGCAGGGCGTTGAAATAAACCAGGTCGATACAGAGTTTCTTGGCTTCCAGCAGGATGCGGCGGCGTTCGGCAAGGTATAGCCAATCGCCGATCTTGTCCTGCTCCTTGGCCGCTTTCACTTTCAGTCCCGCCACGACGGACAGGTCGAAACTTTGGGTCACGCTCACGTTTATCTTGTTCGCTCCCACCTCCGGCGATCCCCAGCTGTATCCGAACCCTACTTCGGGGTCGGGCAGGGTGATGCCCGAACGGTTTTCCTGCCGTTGCGCCTCGTTTTCGTGACGCAGGGCCTGCAAGCTCACGTTGTTGGCTTCTATCTGCAACAACACGTCGTTCATGCTGTTCTGTGCGCCGAGGGGCAGTACCGTCGATAGGACGAATGCCGCCACGGTCAGATGACGGGTTGGTCTCATGCGTTTGTGGTTTGGGTGGCAGGCAATTTCTGGAGCGCGTGTATGCTGGAGCCGCGTCCTTCTTTCCTGTTGATTATCAGATACAAGATGGGTACGATAAAGCCGTTGAGCAGCGTGGATGTGATCAGACCGCCCAGGATTACCTTTGCCATGGGACTTTGGATCTCGTTGCCGGGCAGGTCTCCGCCCGTGGCCAAGGGAATGAGCGCGAGGGCGGAAGTGAGGGCGGTCATGAGAATGGGGTTGAGGCGGTCGGCCGATCCGAGCAGGATACGCTGTTTGAGCGAGAAGCCTTCCAGCCGCAAGTCGTTGTAACGGGCGATAAGCAGGATGCCGTTACGTGTGGCGATGCCGAACAGCGATATGAAGCCGATGATGGCCGGGATGCTCAGGTTTCCGCCCGAAATCTTGAGGGCGAACACGCCGCCGATAAGCGCCAAGGGCAGGTTAAGCAGGACGACCGCCGCTTGGGTCACGTTCCTGAACTGATGACAAAGCAACAGGAAGATGATGAGGATTGAAAGCATCGAAGTCCAGAACAGCATGCGCGAGGCCGATTGTTCGCTTTCGAACTGGCCGCCGTATTCCACGCTGTAGCCTTCGGGCAAGACGATGTTTTCCTGTATGTTCTCACGGATGGCCTTGACGGCGCTGTGCAAGTCGCCGCCCGAAACGTTGGCGGAAATGACGATTTTCCGCGACACGTTCTCGTGGTTGATCGTGTTGGGACCTGTTCCTGAAATCACTTGGGCGATGTTCTTGAGCGGCACCTTGGAACCGTTGGCGTCCACGGCGATGTTTCCGATGCGTTCCGCGCTTTGCCTGAAATCATCATCGGCTTTCAACGTGAGGTCGAAAGAGGTGTGCCCCTCGTAAACGTTGGAAATGACCTTTCCGGCCAGCAAGACATCCACCATCTGGCCGAATTCCGCCATCGTGATGCCGTATTTGGCCAGCATTTCGCGTTTGGGTACGATTTGCAGCTGGGGACGGCTCACCTGCTGTTCCACGTTCAGGTCGTCGATGCCTTCCACGTTTTCGATCGATTCCTTGATCTCGTTGCCGATTTCGAAGAGCCGGTTCAGGTCGGGACCGAAAATCTTGATGGCGATATTGGCTCGGGTACCCGAAAGCATCGCGTCGATACGATGGGAAACGGGTGAACCTACTTCGAGGTTGATGCCGGGAATGGCTTTTATCTTCTGTCGGATTTCGGCCACGATTTCGCGTTTGGGACGCTTGCCGAGGATGAACGGCGCTTCGATTTCCGAATTGTTCACGCCCAGCACGTGTTCGTCCAGTTCGGCACGACCTGTCTTACGTCCTACGGTTTGTATCTCGGGAATTTCCAACAGGATTTCTTCCACTTTCCTGCCCACCCGGTCCGACTCATCCAAGGATATGCCGGGCAAGGTGCTTACGTTGATGGTGAACGAGCCTTCGTTGAACGGCGGCAAGAAGTTCCGTCCCAGCCCGAAGAAGACGAACAGCGTGGCCACGAGCAAGACGGCGGTGGCGCAAAGTACGGTCAACCGGTTCTTCAAGGCCCATTCGAGCATCTTGGTATAACCGTGCTTGAGAATACGGGTCAACAAAGGCTGCTTGTCGGGTCTGTCGTCATCGGCCTGCTTGTACAACAGGAAGCTGCACAAGGCCGGGGTGAGCGTGAGAGCCACGAGGGTGGAGGCGCACAAGGCCGTGATGAACGCGATGCCGAGCGGCACCAACAGCCTGCCTTCCATGCCTGACAGGAAGAAAAGGGGAATGAAGCAGACGATGATGATGATCGTGGAGTTCAAGATAGGCATACGCACTTCCTTGGAGGCGTCGAAGACCACCTGCATGAAAGGCTTGCGCGAGGCCATGGGCAGGAATCGGTTTTCGCGCAAGCGCTTGAACACGTTTTCCACGTCCACGATGGCGTCGTCCACCAAAGAACCGATGGCGATGGCCAGGCCGCCGAGGCTCATCGTGTTGAGCGTGAGCCCGAATATGCGTAACGTGAGCATCGAAACCAGCAGTGAAATGGGAATCGAGACCAGCGAAATGATCGTGGTGCGCACGTTCATCAGGAAAAGGAACAACACGATGATGACGAAGATACAGCCTTCGTAAAGGGATTTCTTGACGTTGTCTATCGAGTTGGTGATGAAGTCGGCCTGGCGATAGATGTCGGTGGTCAGTTTCACGTCGGCGGGAAGATATTGCTTGAGATCCTCCAGCGACCGGTCGATCTTCTTGGTCAGTTTTACCGAATTGGTATGCGGTTGCTTGTTGATGGTGAGCAACACGGCGGGGCGGGCGTTGACCGAAGCCGCGCCCATCTTGGGCGTCTGGTTTCCTATTTGGACCTTGGCCACCTGTTCGAGCATGATGGACGTTCCGTTTTCGCTTTTCACGACGGCCTTTCCCATCTTTGCCACGTCGGTGGTGGAAAGCATGCCCCGGATGATGTATTCGTTTCCATACTCATAGAGGATGTCTCCCGTGGCGTTGCGGTTCATTCCGTCCACGGCCTCGATGATCTGGTTGAGCCCGACTCCGTAATGTTTCATCTTGTCGGGGTTGAGCAGTATCTGGTATTCCTTGATGTCTCCGCCCAGGACGGAAACCTGCGTTACGCCGTCGATGGTCAGCAGACGCGGACGGATATTCCAGTCTGCCAGTGTCCTGAGGTCTTGCAGGGACGTGGAGTCGGCCGTAAGGCCCACGATCATCATTTCGCCCAGGATGGACGAGAGGGGACCCATCGTGGGCGTGCCCACGCCGGAAGGCAATTCATCCTTTATGTTGGCGATTTTTTCGGAAATGATCTGACGTGCCCGGTAAATGTCCGTCTCCCAGTTGAATTCCACCCATACGATGGAAAATCCCGTGGTAGACGACGACCTTACGCGACGTACGTCCTTGGCGCCGTTCACCGACATTTCCACGGGACGGCTTACCAAAAGTTCCACTTCCTCGGGCGCCATGCCGGCCGCTTCGGTCATGATGACCACCGTGGGCGCGTTCAAGTCGGGGAAAACGTCCACGTCCATGTTCCTTACCGAGAAGAAACCGATCAATACCAGCAGCACGGAGGCCGCCAATACGGAAATACGGTTGCGGAGAGAAAATCCGATGATATTGTTCAACATCCCAATCCTCCGTATCGATTAGTGGGTATGGCCGGGAATGGCCGCTCCCGCCGTTGCCAGTTTCACAGAATAGGTGCCATGGGTGACTACCTTGTCGCCTATGTGCAGCCCTTTCAATATTTCCACGCGCGTACCGTCGTTTTGACCCACCCAGACCTGCCTTTTCTTGAAGAGTTCCTCCTCGAGCCGGACGAAGACGAAGTATACGCCTTGTTCTTCCACGAGGGCGGAGACGGGTACGGTCAAGGCCGTTTTCTTGGCGTTGGTCAACAGGTAGATTTCGGCGAACGCGCCGGGAATGATGTCTCCCACGTTGTCGAATTCGAATGTCACGGGAATATAGGGCGAGCCTTCATTGGCCGATTTCCCGTAGGAGAGCAGTTTGCCGTTCAGGTCGGACAAACGGTAGACCACCTCGTCGTAGGCGGGCTTGAAATTGGCGCTCCGGATGTCGCGGAGGTATTTGAAGTCGCTTTCCGAAACGTCCGCTTGCAGTTGAAGCCGCTTGTTCTGCGCCACCACGGCCACCGGTTCGCCCACGTTGACGAATTGCCCGTTCTGCACGACCCATTTCTTGATGTAGCCCGAAAAAGGCGCCTTGACGGCGACCCCTTGGTTGGAGATGTTCCCGGCTTGTCCCTTGTAGGCTGTTTCCGCCAGTTTGTAACGTGCCTGTATCTCGTTGAATTCCTTATCGCTGATAATCTTGTCCTCGACCAGCCTCCTGGCTCGCGAATAGTCCTTTTCGGCCGCTTCGAATTCGATCTTGGCCTTCAATACGGGATCCCCGTCTTGAAGCCTGGTGGAAGAAATATGCGCCAAGGTTTCGCCCGGAGCCACGTTCGCTCCTTCGGTGAGGGACGCCCGGGAAAGGAACATGATTCCGCTCGAGGGGGCGGGAACGGCTTGTTCGTTGCCTTGCAAGGGTTGAATCTTGCCGCCTGTCCGGATGACCGCTTGGAACGTTCCCGGTCGTATCGTTTCCAGTTTCAGTTCGGCGGCCTCCGCCTGGGCATGGGTGAAATGGATTTCGCCCTCTTCGTGGTTCTCGTGGTCGTCATGCACGAAATCCCCATCATGCAGCACGCCTTCGAGTTCGTGTTCATGCTCGTGCGCATGTTCGTCATGGATTTCGTGTTCCTCGTGCAGTTCATGCTCCTCGTGTTCGTGACCGCGGTCGTGCCGGTGGCATCCGGTTCCGCATAATGCAAACGCGACAAACAATGCAATTGCTCTGTATCTCATTGTGAATCTTTGTATTTCTGTTTTGTTTGGGCAATATCTTCCCAAAAACGGCGCAAAAATAGAAATAAGGTTTTGCAACAAGGTTGCATTTATTTTGCGTAAATTTGCCGCCCGTTATAAAAACCTATTATCGTGGATATTTTTGAAAAACTGCTCAAGAACTTCGGACCTCTCGGCCGATATGCCGACGATGCCGATGGTTACTACATGTTTCCCAAGTTGGAAGGTCCTATTTCCAACCGTATGATGTTCAACGGCAAGGAACGCCTTGTGTGGAGCTTGAACAACTACCTCGGCCTTGCCAACCATCCGGAAGTGCGCAAGACCGATGCCGAAGCCGCCGCCGAATACGGTCTGGGCTACCCGATGGGGGCCCGCATGATGTCCGGACAAAGCAAGCAGCACATGCAACTGGAACAGGATTTGGCCGATTTCGTGGGCAAGGAGTCCGCCTATCTTTTCAATTTCGGTTACCAGGGCATCCTTTCCACGATCGACTGCCTGGTCGACCGCAACGACGTCATCGTCTACGATGCCGAGGCGCACGCCTCGTTGATAGACGGCATGCGTCTGCACATAGGCAAGCGTTTCATGTATCGTCATAATGACATGGAATCCGCCGAGAAACAGCTCAAGCACGCCCAGGAAGTAGTGGCCAAGACCGGCGGCGGTATCCTGGTGATCACCGAAGGCGTCTTCGGCATGAGCGGCGACATGGGCGACATCAAGGGGCTGGCCGAACTCAAGAAGAAATACGATTTCCGTCTGGTGGTGGATGATGCCCATGGCATCGGCACGATGGGTGCCAACGGCCGCGGAACGGGCGAAGAGCAAGGCGTGGAAGACGCCATCGACATCCATTTGGGAACCTTTGCCAAGTCGTTCGCGTTGATCGGCGGTTTCGTGGCCGGTCCCAAGGAAATCATCCGCTATCTGCGTTTCAACCTTCGTTCCCAGATTTACGCCAAGAGCCTTCCCATGCCTATCGTCATCGGAGCCCAGAAGCGTTTGGAATTGATGAAGACGCATCCCGAATTGCGCGAAAAGCTGTGGACGATCGTCCGTGCCCTGCAAGGCGGCCTGAAGGAAAACGGCTTCAATATCGGTTTGACCAATTCGCCCGTGACCCCGCTCACGCTCAACGGCAACGTCCCTGAAGCCACCAACCTTACCTACGACGTTCGCGAAGTCCATAATATCTTCTGCTCCATCGTCACGTATCCGGTGGTACCCAAGGGCGTCATCATCCTGCGTCTCATTCCTACCGCCGTCCATACGTTGGAAGACGTGGACTACACGCTCAAGGCGCTCAATTCCGTCAAGGAGAAGTTGTTCAACGGCACGTATGCCAAGATGGAACTCAAATCGATGAACGCATAGGCCGGATACGGCCTGCCATAAACAGGAAAGCGGAGGCAGCCGCTTTCCTTGTTTTCACGGGGCGTGTGGTCGCATTGTCCGGTTTTTCCGGAACCCGGAAAACACGGTATGCTGATCGACCGATTCGGCATAGATGCGGCTCAGTTGCATTCCGACTTCGGCAAACGAGAATCTTTGCGCTCCGTGCAGGATTTCTTCCGGATCGTAGTTCCCGAAATTGTCCGACATCCGGTTCAATGCGTGGCACAAGGCGTCTTCGTCGCCGGGTTTCACCAAGTCTTGCGGGTGAGCCAGAGGTGGAGGAAATTTCTGGAATCGTGCCTGAAATAGCGCGACCAGTGTTCGGTGATCACGTAAGGAATATGGTGACGTAGCCGGATGATCCTGGCCGCCACGGCGTTGCCGGGTCATGACATGCACGTGCACGAGGTCGGGTTTGCCGTATTTTCGCAGGATTTCATTGAAGCCGGAACGATATGCCTTGATGAAGGCTGTCTTTTTATCGTTTCGTGTTTGTCGTGTTTTCCCGGATTGCCTGGGCATAGGCGGCGGTTGCCGCTGTCCGGCCGGCAATCGGTGGCGAAGGTGACCATTTTCAGGCATTTCCCCGCGTTGCTTTCAAGATATGCGTCCGACAGGGAGATACCTCCGTCGGCAATTTTCACCGGACCGGCCTGATGGCCGGCGATACGCGGCTGCCAATTGAAAATCCGCATTCCCGCCTTGTACGGTGAAAATGCGGATTTTCCATCATTCAGGCAAGTGTCTCTTACTTGCGGTTCGCGCGTTTGTCCCATGCCGGATGGGCGGGATCCTCGGCCACGAGGGCTTCTTCAAGGTCGATACCCAAGGCTTTCGCAAGCATCTTTCCGTATTCCGGATCGGCATTGTGGCAGGCTCTTACGTGACGTTGCTTGATGAAGAGAGGCACTTCTTTCATCTGGGCGGCCGTATTCTGGCAGGTGGCCTGTTTGTCGTCTGCGCTCATCAATCGCCACAACTTGCCCGGTTGCGTGTAGTAATCGTCGTCGTATTGGCGTTCGTCGTAGTTGTAGACGTCTCCATACAACTCCATCGGCGGTTCTTTGAGCGAGGGAGTATCCTGCCATTCGCCCGAACTGTTGGGTTCGTAGGCGATCGTCGCCCCGCAATTGTCGTCGGTGCGCATCTGTCCGTCGCGGTGATACGAGTGGAACGGGCATTTGGGCCGGTTGACGGGTATAAGGTTATGGTTTACCCCGAGCCGGTAACGCTGCGCGTCGCCGTAGGAGAAAAGGCGACCCTGAAGCATCTTGTCGGGCGAAAAGCCTATGCCGTCGACGATGTTGGCGGGATTGAATGCCGCCTGTTCGATTTCGGCAAAGAAGTTTTCGGGATTGCGGTTGAGTTCGAGCACGCCGACGTCACGCAACGGGAAGTCCTTGTGATACCATACTTTGGTGAGGTCGAAAGGATTGATGTGGTATTTCTTGGCTTCGTCCTCGGTCATGAGCTGTATCTGCAGTTTCCAGCGCGGGAATTCTCCGCGTTCGATGGCTTCGAACAAGTCGCGTTGGTGCGATTCCCGGTCTTTGGCGATGATGGCCTCGGCTTCCTGGTCTGTCAGGTTCTTGATGCCTTGAAGGGTGCGGAAATGGAATTTGACCCAAGTACGCTTGTTGTCCTTGTTGATGAAGCTGTATGTGTGGCTGCCGAATCCGTGCATGTGGCGGAAAGAGGCGGGAATGCCGCGCGGAGACATCGTGATCGTGACTTGGTGGAGCGCTTCGGGAAGAAGCGTCCAGAAGTCCCAATTGGCCGTGGGGTTGCGCATGCCCGTGCGCGGGTCGCGCTTGATGGCATGGTTGAGGTCGGGAAATTTCAAGGGGTCGCGCAGGAAAAATACAGGCGTGTTGTTTCCGACAAGGTCCCAGTTGCCTTGATCCGTGTAAAACTTCATCGCGAAGCCGCGGATGTCGCGTTCGGCATCGGCGGCGCCCCGTTCGCCCGCGACGGTGGAGAACCGCACCAGGCAAGGAGTCTTTTTCCCTATTTCGGAAAAGATCGAAGCGCGCGTGAATTCGGTAATGTCGTGGGTCACGGTAAACGTGCCGAAAGCGCCGGAACCTTTGGCGTGCATGCGTCTTTCCGGTATCACTTCGCGGTCGAAGTGAGCGATTTTTTCAAGATACCATGGATCCTGTGCTGTGAAAGGTCCGCGGGGACCTGCGGTCTGGACATTCTGGTTGTCGGCAATCAGTCGTCCGTTTTCAGAGGTGAGTCTTTTCTTGTCCATACGATATAGTGAATTGATTTGTCTTTTTTCGCGGTCTTGGAATAAACGGTTGCCATGTCAAGGTACGGCTTGCGAAAGGATCATTCACCATGTTATGGGGGACAAACTCATTCATCAATGAAATGACCTCTGTGCACCATACGTTACAAAGATAGCGAAAAAATGAAATATTGCCCTGTTTTTTGAGAAAAAATTCGTGTAAGTCCTGTATGTGCATTCGGAGAGAGGTGTGCGATTCCTGCTCGTTCCCGTTTGATCGCTGCCGATTGTTCGCCTTTCCGGCCGGCTTGTGTTGCGTGGTACAGGCTGGAGAGACAGGCCTTGGCACGGTCGGGAATGCGTCGTTTTGTCACGGAATAACGGAATGGTTGCCGGAATCGGGCTTGCGGCCGAAGTGGGGGAAAAGGATTCCAAAGGTAGGTACAGGTGTACGCTTTTAGGCGTTTTTTGTTTCATCAAACTCTGGTCTTGACGAAACATTGGTGAAACAAATACGCCTAAAAGGTATGCAGAAGTGTATTCTTTTGAAAAAACAAAAAAAGCCGCAGGGTATTCCTACGGCTTTGATTCTGTGTTGATTTAGCTTGTCGGGGTGACAGGATTCGAACCTGCGACACCCTGCTCCCAAAGCAGGTGCGCTACCGGGCTGCGCTACACCCCGAAACATTTGCAAAGGTACATCGTTTGAACTGAAATGAGAAACACGGACCGTTCATGTACCTTCATGGACGGCTCCGGGGTCCATAAAGGTACACCGTTATTTCCTTACGGGGATTTCCCAGCCGTTTTCGACCTCCCAGGCTTTCTTGAGCCGGCCGAACTTGTTCCATGTACGTTGGAGGCCTTGCCGTTGTCCGTTCATGTAGTTCTCTTCCGTTTTCAGTTTCCCGTTTTCGTAATAGGTCTTTCGCAGGCCGTGCAACTGTCCGTTCTCGTAGTTGGCTTCTTCCTCCAATTGTCCGTCTTCGTAAAACGTCTCGCAAAGTCCTTGCAGCTTGCCTTTCGAGTAGGAGGCTTTCACGATGACCACCCCTTCGCGGTTCGACCATCGGTAATCGCCCTCCAGCAGGTCGTCCTTGTAGTATTTGAGTTCGATGAGCCGGCCGTGCGCGCCCCATTTCTTGGAAACGCCTTCTTTCTTTCCTTCTTCGAAGATGGTTTCTTCAAAGACTTGCCCGTTTTCGTAATATTCCTTGCAGATGCCGTGGGAGTGTCCGTCCTTGAGCATCGTTTCCCGAAGCAGCTTGCCGTTTTCGTAATATTCCCGCAAGATGCCGTAGAGTTGCCGGTCGTCTTCGAAGAACCCTTCCTTGTAGAGCTGGCCTCGTTCGTTCCACAACTTGCTGGGGCCGTTCAGTTTCCCGTGCAGGAAATGTTCTTCGGAACTCACGTTCCCGTTGGCATCCCATTGCCTCACAAGACCCTCGATCTCGCCGTCCTTGTAATAGGCGTGGCGCATCAATTGACCGTTGTCGTACCAGAGATGGCATACGCCTTCCATCTTCCCGAGAGGGTTGTAGCGGTTTTCCTTGCGGATATGGCCGTTTCCCCAATATTCCCTTTCCACGTAAGAACCATCGTCATAGGTCTTTTTTTCCATAGCGAGTCTGATTTTAACCTTGCGCAAAGGTAGCAATCTTGGCACAAACAAGAATCCTGTGAAAACTATTTTTTTTTAATGAAAAATTACTTTCTTTGCAACTCGTTTCCCTGCCTTGCGGCAGGCAGATTTTTCGGATATGTCAACAAAGAAAAGCGAAAGCAAGAAAGCCTCGGCATCCAAGGACGCCAAGGCGGTCAAGAAGACGGTCAAGGCGACATCGGCGAAAACGACGGCCTCCAAGCCCGCGACTGCCTCCAAACAGGCTGTCAAGGCCGTGAAGACGGCAAAACCGACGGCTTCTTCATCCAAGCCGGCCGCCAGGAAAACGACGGCCTCCAAGCCTGTGGCCAAAACACCCGCGGCGGCCAAGCCGGCAGCGAAAACGGCCGCGAAACAAGTTCCGGCCAAGTCGCCCTCTCCGAAAAAGACCGTGGCGGCGAAGCGGAACGAGGTTCCGGCCAAGAAGGCGGCTCCGGCGCGCAAGCCGCTCCCCAAGGCTTCTCCCGCCGCCAAGAAAGTCCTTGCCGGTACGGGCGATGCACCCCTCGAGGCGGCTCCGAAGAAGACCGTTTCTTCCTCGACGGGGAAAAAGATTTGCCGCATTATCAGCTATGAAAAGATGACGCCCGAGATAAAGGCCTTGTTCGAAGAACGCTATCCGGAAGGTTATGCCGATTTCGTCATGCGCTATCCCAAGCCCAACGGCGATTCGTTCTATGCGGTGGGCTTGTACACGGCCGAGGCGGACTATCTTATAAAGGTGGACGTGAACGTGGATACGGGCATAGACGAGGATTACGACTCCGAAATGTCGGGATCGGACGAGGTGGAAGAAGGGAACGTGGGCGACAGCCAGGGAAGTCCCGACGTGAACGACTTGGCCGACAGCCTGGCCGACGATGCTTCCGAGCCTTTGTAGGCTCCGGTATGCCCCTAATATACGGGAAATAACACGGGTGAGCCGTTTTGCGGATGTGTTCCCAGGCAGAGCGGCGTCTGATAGATTTCTTCCAGGATTTCTTTTTGCAGGACTTCGGAAACCGTTCCGTAGGCCGCTTGTCGTCCGTCCTTGAGGCAAAGTATGTCTTGGCAGAACGCGGCGGCCATGTTCATGTCATGGATGACCAGTAGCGTGGCCGCCCGGCTTTTTTCGGTGACGTGCCGGATGGTTTTCAGTATGTCGATCTGACGTGCCAGGTCGAGGTTGGCCGTGGGCTCGTCCAGCAACAGGACGCGGGGTCGCTGGCACAAGGCGCGCGCCAAGGCGGCCGCTTGGCGTTCGCCCCCGCTCAGTTCGTCGATTTTCTTCTTGTAGGGGTCGAACTTGGAAAGACCTGTCCTTTCCAGGCTTTCCAGTGCTATTTCCTTGTCTTTTTCCGAGTGGAAGAGTTGGTGCCATTTCTTGAACGGGTTCCGGCCCATGAGCACGAAATCCATGAGCGAGACAGGCAGTCTTTCGATGAACTGCGGTACGACGGCCAAGGTACGGGCGCGTTCCGGGAGCGGCATCTTCCATAGGTCCTCGCCGTCTACCGTCACTTTCCCCTTGGCGGGTATTTCGCGGCAAAGGGCGTCGAGCAGCGTGCTTTTGCCCGAACCGTTGGGGCCGATGATGCCGGTGAGCACGCCCTCCGGCAGGCAAAAGGAAATGTCCTGCAAGGTGAAGCCGCCCGCATGGGAGGCTGCAAGGTCTTGCACGCGAAGCCGTCCGTTTTTCATGCGTTCGCGTTTTTTCTCGTCAGCAGGTAAACGAACAACGAACCGCCCGCGATGCCGCTGACCACGCCGATGGGCAGCTGGGTGGGGGCGATGAGGGTACGGGCGAGCAAGTCGCATAAGATGAGGAAAGCGCCGCCCAAGACAAACGAAAGGGGAATGAGCAGCCGGTAGTCGGTCGAGGCGGTCCGCCGCAGGATATGGGGAACCACAAGCCCTACGAATCCGATGATGCCGGCGCATGCCACGCTTACGGCCGTCAGGGCGGAGGCAAGCACCAGCAGCGCGGGAATCAAGGTGGCCGTGTTCACGCCCATCGAACGGGCCATGCGGCCGCCTGCCGAAAGCATGTTCACTTGACGGGAAAGCAGCGTGCCCGTGATCAGTCCCGCCGCGGCCACGGCGCATAGCAGCAAGGCGCGTTGCATGTCGTTGTTTTCCACCGACCCCATCGTCCAGTAGATGATGCGTGTCATTTCCTGAGGGGACGACAGGCTCATGAGCAACGTGGTCAGCGAGGAGCAAAGGATTCCCGTCATGATGCCCGCAAGCAGCAGGTTTTCCAGATGCTCCTTGCCTCGGGTGTAAAGCAGGAGCACGAGGCTCACGGCCAAGGCTCCTGCGAAGGCGGCGATGCCCGCGCTCCAGAACCCGGCTGTCCTGACCATGCCTGAAACGAAAGCCGCGGCCACGCCCAGCGAAGCCCCGCCCGAAAGCCCCAGGGTGTAGGGTTCCACCAAGGGATTCTTGAACAAGCCTTGCAACAGGCAGCCCGACATGGACAACATGCCTCCGATGCAAAGGGCGGTGAGGGTTCGCGGCAGGCGCAGGCGGGTGAGGATCGCCGCTTCCATGCTGTCCTTTTCCAGACTTGTCCATTGCCAGGGATAAATGGGCATCTCGCCCCACGAAAGCGAAAGCAGCAGGCAGAGCAGCAAGAACGCCGTCGCGCAGGATATCCAGAAAAGAGAACGCCTTGCCATCGCTTACATTTTTCGCAGGTAGCCGGCAATGAACTGCAGTGTCTTGCGGAAGAAGACAGGGGTCGGGCAGCATGCCATGGTATCGTCGACGAGCACGACATGGCCGTTTTGTACCGCGCGTATGTCCTTGAATTTCTTCCAATAGTCGGCTGCCTCCTGTCCGGTGCCGGACATCTTGCTGATCAACATCAGGTCGGGATCGGCCGCGACCACGTATTCCCGCGATATGCCGCCGCCCTTGTATTCCTTGACGATGTTCTCAAGACCCAGGAACGTGAGGTACTGGTTCATGAACGTACCCTCGATGACGGGAAAGACGGGCCGGTCGCCGATTTGGAAGAAAACCCTGGGTGCGGACTTTAAAGGATGCGATTGCCGGAATTCGGCGCGGAGGGATTCCACTTTCGCCTTTTCGGATTCCACGAGGGCCTTCGCCTGCCTCCCGTATCCGGCCAAGGAGCCTATCTCCAAGGTCTGGCTGCAAATCTCCTCGAAATCCGCGGGCGTGGGGAAGTTCCTTACCTTGATGCCGAGCGCCTTCAATTTTTCCAATGTCTCGGCTTTGGTGAACGCCATGCCGAAGACCAGGTCTGGCTTGAGCGCGATGATTTTTTCGATATTGGTTTCCAATACGTTTCCTATCGTCACGTAGGGTTTCCCGTCCAAGGCGGCAGGGCAATAGGTGGTGCGTCCCACGATGATCCGATCGGCTCCCAGCTGCTGGAGCGTGGCGGTAACGGAGGGTGCGAGCGAAACGATGCGTGTTGCTTCTTGCGCCTTGCCTGCCAGGAATGAGGCGGCCGACAAAAGGAAAAGGATTCCTTGACGTATGAAAGTCCTCATAAGGACAAAATTAGCACAATTAACGGAAAAAGCGGTTTTTTGTACCTTTACAGGTTTTGTTAAAATGGAAAGGTCTTCGGAGATGTGTCGTATTTTTTTGAAAACGAATATAATATTGTTTTTCCTGTTGGCCATGGGCGGGCTGGCGCGTGCCGCGGTCCTTGCCGATACGGTATTGCGCATCCCCGATCCCTATGCGGAAATCATGTTCGTGGATGTTCCGGAAAGCCGGGACGACAGTTCGGTGATGTATCAACTCTGGCAAAAGGAGATAGAGGAAGAGGAAATCGAGGAGTTGTGGCAACTTCGGGAGAACTTCGCCTATACTTCATTTAATCCCAATGTCTTGCATTATCGTCATCCCGATGACGTGATTCGGGGAAAAGACACGGTCTGGATCACGCTCCTGGATTCGGCCAGCGTTTATTCGCATCCGTTCAAAGGGCGGCTTACTTCGCCTTTCGGTTTCCGTTGGGGCAGGATGCATTACGGAACGGACGTGGGCTTGCGCACGGGCGACACCATCGTGGCCGCCTTCGACGGCATCGTGCGTATCGCCCAACGGAACTATTCGTATGGAAACATCGTGATATTGTTCCATAAGAACGGCCTGGAGACTTATTACGCGCACATGAGCCGGCTGCTGGTGCAGCCCAACCAGGTAGTGAAATCGGGCGATCCCATCGGATTGGGAGGCAATACGGGACGTAGCCGCGGTTCGCACCTGCATTTCGAGATCCGTTACCTGGGCGCGCCCATCGACGCCCAGTATCTTATCGACTTTGCGGATTACAGGTTGCTGCTCGATAAGTTCCCGGTATGCAAGGAGACGCTTTACGGCTCGTCGTCTTCCGGGGCGCGTTACCATCGCATCAAACAAGGCGAGACGCTCAGTTCCATCGCCCGTAAATACCGCACTTCCGTTACGCAGTTGAGGGTCTTGAACGGCATGAAGAGCAGCAAGATACGGGCGGGCGTCACGATTCGCGTGCGATGACGCGGCAGGTCATTTGCGCAAGGCTTCCTCGATGACGTTGGTGTAGAAATCTTCCAACGTCCACCCCATCTGGCGGACTTGCTTGGGCACGATGCTTTCTTCCGATTGCCCGGGCGTGGTATTCACTTCAAGGAAATAGGGCTCCTGTGATTCTTCTTCCACGATGAAATCGCAACGGACCACGCCGCTGCAATTCAAGATCCGGTAGACACGTGTGGAGATGTCGCCGATTTTCCTGGCCAGTTCTTCCGGAACGGGAGCCGGCACGATTTCTTCCGACGCGCCCTTGTACTTGGCTTCATAGTCGAAAAAGTCTTTCTTGGGCACGATGGCGGCCAGCGGGAAGACGAGGATTTCCCCGTTGAGGCGCATCAGCCCGCAGGAATATTCCTTTCCTTTCACGAACTTTTCCACCAGGACTTCCTTGTCTTCGGCAAATGCGTTGTCGATGGCTTCCTGCAGGTCTTCCATGCGTTTCACCTTGCTTACCCCGATGCTGGAACCTTCCGAGTTGGGCTTCACGAAACAAGGAAATCCGATACGGTCGGCGATGGCTTGCAGGTTGCAGCTTTCCTGGCGGAGCAGGTGGACCGAGTCGGAAACGCGCACGCCGTGGTGCGCCAGGACCGCGTTGCAGAACGCCTTGTTGAACGTAAGGGCCGAGGTACAGGCGTTGCACGTGGTATAGGGGATGTGGAGCATGTCGAAATAACTTTGCAGGAGCCCGTTTTCGCCCGGCGAGCCGTGGATGTTGATATAAGCCAGGTCGAAATAGATGTTGCCTGCGATGGTGAACGTGTTGCGGTCCACATCGGCGATGTCGCCCTCAGGCGACTTGTAATACCATCGGTTGGGTTCGATGATGATCTTGAAAACCCGGTAGCGGTCGGTCGGTATGTGCTTTTCGATGGATTCCGCGCCCATGATCGAAATGACGCTTTCCTTGGAATAGCCGCCGCAAACCAAGGCGATGTTTTTCTTGGTCTTCATGTCTGGAATGGATTATTTTCCTTGTTGTTTCATGTATTCGGAGAAAAGGCGCGCCACGTATTTGCCGAAAACGTCGAATTCGATGTTTACCGTGCTTCCCTCCTTGATATGGTGGAAGTTCGTTTCGGCGAAGGTGTAGGGGATGATCGCTACCGAGAACAGGCCCGGCTTGGAATCCACTACGGTGAGGCTTACGCCGTTCACGCAGATCGAACCTTTTTCCACCGTGAAATGCTTGTCCCCGTCAAACTGGAAATGGAACTTCCAGCTGCCGTCCAGGGTTTCGATTTTTTGGCAAACGGCGGTCTGGTCCACGTGTCCTTGCACGATATGGCCGTCGAAACGTCCGTCCATGCGCATGGAGCGTTCCACGTTCACTTCCGTTCCCGGTTGCCAGAAACGCAGGTTGGTCCGGTTCATGGTCTCCTCCATGGCCGTCACCGTGTATTGCTGCCGGTCGGGAAACAATTTCACCACCGTCAGGCAGACCCCGTCGTGCGCCATGCTTTGGTCTATCTTCAACTCGTCGGCCACAGGGGTCTGGAGCGTGAAGTGGAAATTGGAACCTTCCTGCTCTGTTTTTACCACTTTGGCCATTCTTTCGACAATTCCCGTAAACATCTTGTTTTTTTTGTTTTAAATGGTTGAATCAGTTGATTTTTTTTAAAGGGAGGCTTCGCGTACCGACCGCTTGAACACGTCCATGCTTCGGTCTATTTCCTCGTCGGTGATGACAAGGGGCGGGGTGAGCGCCAAGGCCTCATGGTTGAACAACAGCCAGAACGTGATCAGGCCGTTGGCCATGCAGCGTTCCTGGACGCGGGCGGTGAGTTTCTCATCCTGGAACCGGGCGGCGAGAAACAGTCCTTTGCCCGAAACGGAGACCACTTGCGGTATGTCTTGCAGGTGATGGCGGATTCGCCGGCCCTTTTCTTCCACCAACGGAAGCACCTGCGGTCCGAGTATGATTTCGAGGGCGGCCAGGGAGGCGGCGCAGCTGAGCGGATGCCCGCCGAAAGTGGAAGCGTGCCCCATGAGCGGATGTTCGTTGTCGAGCAGGGACATGAGTTCAGGGCTCGAGACGAACGCCCCTATGGGCATTCCTCCGCCCATTCCCTTGGCCAGGCAAAGGACGTCGGGCACTTGGCCGTAATGTTCGAACGCGAACAACTTGCCGGTCCTGCCGAAACCGCTTTGTATCTCGTCGAAGACAAGCAACGCGCCGGTTTGCGTGCAGCGGCGGCGCAAGGCTTCCATGAATCCGGGCGTGGCTTCGGTCATGCCGCTTCCCGACTGGATCACCTCGGCCACCACGCAGCAGGTCTTGTCCGTGATCTTTTCCAGTTGGGCCACGTCGTTGTATTCCAGAAGCAGGTGGTCGGGCAGGAGCGGGTCGAAACGTCGGCGTATGGGCGGGTCGCCCAGCACGCTCATGGCTCCCATCGTGCTGCCGTGGTAGGATCGGGAAAAGGAAACGATCTGGCTGCGGTGGTTGTACAAGCGCGCCAGCTTGATGGCGCCCTCCATGGCTTCCGAACCCGAATTGAGCAGGAATACCTTTTGCAGTTGCGAGGGCAAGCGGGCGCACAAGGCGGCGGCCAGGTCCAGCTGGGGTTGTTGGATGAATTCCCCGTAGACCATCACGTGCAGGAATTTCCGCATCTGTTCCTCGATGGCCTTCGTCACCACGGGATGGCGATGTCCCACGTTGTTGACGCAGATGCCGGAAATGAAGTCGATGTATTTCTTGCCGGCCTTGTCCCAAAGGTAGATGCCTTCACCCTTTTCCACGTCTATGCAGAAAGGTGCGAAGTCGGAGGCCTGGGCGATGTATTTCTTGAAAAGATGACGGTTGTCGGGCATGTTCCGGTGTTTTTATAGTCCTTGCAGGCGTTGTGAAAAGTCGGACCAGATGTTCATATAGTCGATATAGGCGTCGTAGGGCGAATCGTAGGGATTCAGGTATCGTATGGACGGCTTTTGGGTGAAATACTTCGTGGACATGAACGCCAGATGCTCCACGCTGGTGAGAAAACGGAAATCTTTCTGGATCTCTTCTTCGGGGCAGGAACGCAGCGAGGGGCAGACTTTTTTCCAATTGGCCATCACGTCGCGTTGCAGTTCGTTGGCGTACAGGAAAGTTATGTCTTTTTCCTCGTCCATGACGGAAGTCGTGAAAGGCATGTGCAGCACGGGTGTTTCCTTTTTGCCCGGACGGCATGATTCCGACAAGGAGGCGAATACGAATCCGTTGGCGAGGATTTCCTCGGGCAGTTGCTCGAAAAAGTCGAAGATTCCGGTCGATTCTTCCTGGTATTCGCCCAAGGTGGCGTAGTTGCAGTAGAACGTGACGTGGCTGTCGTCGGGAAGCAAGGCGTTGTCCAAGGCGGCGCTACGGGCGAAATCCCGCGCGGAGAGCGGACCTTTTTCCGAAAAATGCACGCTCACGCTTTCGCTCAGCACGCCGTCGCGCAAGATCAGGTCGAGGTCGCAGTCGGGATGCTTGTACACGACATGCGGGCTTTTCCAGCCCAGCACGGTCTTGGCTCCTTCGGCCAAGATGCCCTTGTATCCCATTTCGGCGGCCGCCTTGCCGATTTGGTCGTCGTAGAGCAGTTCGGTACCGGCCAGCACGTCGCCGCATTTGCCGAAAACGTCCTTCATGCGCGAACGGTGACGTTCCACTTGGCTTTTCCACAGGGTCTTGTCCAGGACGGCCAACGCGCTGCAACTGTCGTCGCCTGCCAGTATTTCCACGTTGGGACGGGCAATCAGCCCCTTGAAATCTTCCAGCAGCGCGGGGGCGTACCATCGCATCTGGTCGACCGCCGTTCCGCTCATGACGAACGATAGCTTGAACTTGTCACCGTACCGGTCGCAGAGCCGGTGCATGAGCCGGTTCGCCTTGACGTACGAACGTTCGGAGAATCGCTTGAGGATGTATTTGTTGCGATAATCGTCGTAATAATCGTGCCGCTGTCCTATGTCGAAGAAACGGTAGGGACGCAAATAGAACAAATGGTGTACTTTGAAGACCAGGCTGAACGTATCCATGACTATATCCTTTCTGTGTCGTTGCTTAAAAAGGGTGGACCATGCGGTAGATCCCTTTGATTTTCTCGGCCGCCGAACTCCATTTGAGCGACTGGGCGTCGGTTCCTCCCGTTTCGGCGAACATCTGGGAGAGAGCCGGGTAGTGAAGCAGCGCGTAGATGGCGTCGGCCATCGCGTCCACGTCCCAATAGTCCACTTTCAGGGCATGGTTCAATATCTCCGCCACTCCCGATTGCTTGGAAATGACCACCGGCACGTTGGAGCGCATGGCTTCCAAGGGCGAGATCCCGAAAGGTTCCGAAACGGAAGGCATGACATAGACGCTGCTCATGCCGTACATGCGGTCCACGTCCGCCCCGCGCAGGAAACCCGTGAAATGGAACCGGTTGCCTATACCCAGTTCGGCCACGCGTCGCACGATGGCGTGCAGCATGTCGCCCGAACCGGCCATGACGAATTCCACGTCGGGGTCTTTATCCATCACCAGGCGGGCGGCCTCCACGAAATATTCGGGGCCTTTCTGGTAAGTCACGCGCCCCAGGAACGTGACGATCTTGCGTTTGGTCTTCCGCGGCGCGTCGGCGTTGGCGGCCTTGCCCACGATCCGTTTCCTGGCAGGCTTTTCCGCGCCTGTCTGCACTTGAGGATCGCTTTCCTTGGGTTCCACCGCATTATAGACGGTAGTGACCTTGGAGGGGTCGATGCCGTAGCGTTGGATGACGATGTCGCGGGTGTAGTTGCTGACCGTGATGATATGGTCGGCCGCCAGCATGCCTTCGCGTTCGATGCCGAATACCACGCTGTTCACGTTCTGGCCGCTTCGGTCGAATTCGGTGGCATGCACGTGGATGACCAGCGGCTTGCCCGTGGCCTTCTTGGCGGCGATGCCGGCCCGGTAGGTGAGCCAGTCGTGGGCGTGGATCACGTCGAAGGTGTTCCGGACGGCCACTTTCACGGCTACCATGGCGTAGCGGTCCACTTCTTCCATGAGGTTGGCGCGGTATTCGCCCGAAAAATCGAACTTCCGGTTCGTGTAGGCCGATGCGTCGAAGACGGAACGTTTCCGTTTTAACTTTTCCAACTCGACATACTGGCCCGTTCCGGCATAAGGAATGAGGGTCGCTCCGATTTCCACGTAGGTGAGGTTCTCGAAAAGTTCACGATAGAGAGGGTGGCAGAGGTTGATGGAGATGTCCGAGGCGTCGACCATCCGCGCCACCGAATCGTCTTCGCCTCCGTGCAGCTTGGGCACCACGAAAATCACTTCCACGCCTTGCGCCGAAAGGCCTTTGCACATGCCGTGGCAGGCCGTACCCAGACCGCCGCTGATATGGGGAGGAAACTCCCAGCCGAACATCAATGTTTTCATGGCCGTGCTTGTTGTTTGACGTTTTCCCGGCTTCCGTACGCGCCTTTCGCCTCCCTCCGGATTTTCTCTTGCCGGCAAGAGGCCGCCGGGGACGCCAGCATTTTCCTTATGCGAAGCAATTCAGCCACGCTCCACGCCTGGCTGAACGCCCCTTTGGGCGCATAGGGAGGGTTGGCGTCGTGGATTTCCGAGACGGAACCCAGTCCGGCTTCCCATAACGCGGATTCGAAATCCAGGTATAAGTTTTCGATGAAGGCTTTGCCTTCGTTTCCGTAAACGCGCAGGAATGCCTGGGCGAAATGCCCCAGCAGCCAAACCCAGGCCGTTCCTTGGTGATAGGCGCGGTCGCGTTGCGCCTGCGAGCCTTCGTAAACCGGACAGTAGCGCGGGTCGGACGGGGCCAACGTGCGCAGCCCCCTCGGCGTGAGCAGGCAGTTCTTCACGGTCTCGACCACCAATTGTCCTACTTTTTCGCTTACCGGCGAATAGGGCAGGGAGACGGCGATGACCTGGTTGGGGCGTATGCTCCAGTCGGGAACCCCCTCGTGCACGCAGTCGGCCAGATAGCCTTTTTCCTTGTTCCAGAACGTGGCCTTGAACGTTTCCGGGAACTTTTCCATGAGCGGTTCCCATCGGGAAACGAATGCGCTACGCTTGCCCGGGGAGCATTTCCGTTCGGCTTCCAAGGCGAACATCACGGCGTTGTACCAAAGCGCGTTTATCTCTACCGGCATGCCGGCGCGGGGCGTTACCGGGCAACCGTCCACCACGGCATCCATCCACGTGAGGGCGCAGCCGGGCTTGCCCGCGAAAACCAGGCCTTCTTTCGTCATTCCGATTCCGAAGTCGCTTCCTTGGGCGTAATGTCCGATGACTTGCTTGACGGCAGGACCGAACTCTTCCCATACCTGCGCGGTCCTTTTCGTGTGCATGGCGTATTGTTGCACCGCCCAGACGAACCACAAGGGTGCGTCCGCCGAGTTGTAGGCGGCTTGTGTGCCGTATCCCACGTTGGGGAAAAGCCCGTCGGTCTGGTCCTTGACCATGCTTCGCAGGATTTCCCCGGCCAGCTTGCCGTTGCCCGTGCAAAGCGTGAGCCCGGGCAGGGCGATGAACGTGTCCCTTCCCCAGGAGCCGAACCATGGGTATCCGGCGATGATTTGCCGTCGGTCTTCTTTCCTTATGATGAAACTGCGGGCGGCGGCAAGCAGCGTGCCGTCCATGCCTTCACGGGGAACGAGCTTGTCGAGGGCTTCCCCGAAAAGCCTGCCTGCTTCCGCCGTGTCGCCCAGCGCGGTGGTTCCCGCACTGAGAAAGACGGGTTCATGAAGCGTCAAGGGCATATGGAAATGGCCGGGAGTGAAAAGGTCTTCGTCGCACGGGTAGCCGCGTTCCCTTTCTGCGTTGTATTCCACGTTCAAGTACCAGTCGGGAAGCGACGAGAATCCGCTTGGACGGGAAATTTGCAGGCATAGGTGGGAAAATCCGGGATAGAGCCGGCATTTGATGCCGTTTTCCACATATTGCACCTGCGTGCAGGCGGCCTGGTTTCGGAAAGTGAGCTCGTGCACGTCGCGGAACGCCAAAAAAGGGCGGATGTCCAGGAATGTCTCGCAAGAGGATTCTTCCAAGGTGTATTTGAGCAGGAGGCGGTTCTTGGCAGGATGCATGAGGAGTTCCTTGCGCAATACGGAACCGCCTATATGATAGATCCAGACAGGGTGCGTCTTGTATTCGAAACGTTCAAGATACTTGTGCCCTCTGGGCGAAAAGAACTCGCCTGCATATTTCTTCACGCCCAGATGAAATTCGCGCCCGTGCTGGACGAGGGTTTCCTCAAGGCAGGAAAGCAATACGAAATTGTCTTGGTTCAAGCCGGGTTGCGGGCAGACGAACAGGCCATGGTATTTCCTGCAATTGCAACCGGCCACCGTGGTGGAAGCGTAACTGCCGTTTTCCGACACGCAGATGAATTCCTTCTGTAGCGACGATTCCAGGTTGGAAAGGCTGTTTTTGTCTAATTTAAACACGGTCGGCGATTTAAATCCCAATGGGACCAAATAACAAATATACGGATTTTTTACGGGATGACGCTCTGGCGACGCTTGAGGCGTTGCTTGGCGCAGGTCTCCGAAAAAAAAATCAAAAAAAATTTGCAGATTCAAAAAACAGTCGTATCTTTGCAACCGCTTTCGGAAAGAAAGGGAGTTTAGCTCAGTTGGTTCAGAGCGTCTGCCTTACAAGCAGAGGGTCGGGGGTTCGAATCCCTCAACTCCCACGAAAAAGACACATGAGCGAAGCCGCAGGAATTTCCTGCGGCTTTTTTGTTTTCCGCCTGAAAGGTCTTTTGGGTGCCATTGAGGCGTATTTCAAGAGGTAAGACCAACTGTCCCAAAGCAAAACGCAAGACGCGGGAAAACAGCGTGTCGTGAAAAGAACATGAAAAAAGTACATCGGGTGGAGTTTGAATTCCGGAAAAGGCCTTGAACCGCATTGGAATGTCGTTTCAAGGCCTTTTTTCATGTCCGGCTGAGCGGATCGGAGCGGTGCATGCCCGCCTCTCGGGCTGATGAAATCATCCGGAAATCCCGGACTTGAAACGAAAAATACCGGGTTGAGGGCAAGTCCGGGTCGGAACCAGAGAGGTTGACATATAAGAGGTTGTTTGCATGAATTTCCTCAAAGGCGTTCCGGCCCGTTCGTTGTAGCGCTCCGGGGCGTCCTGCAGGCGGCGGTCTGCGGCCTTGGCCGGAACTTATGCCGAGGGCGGTGTCACGGCCACCTTGATGACGCCTTCGGGTTTGGATTCGAAGAGCGCGTAGGCTTCGGCAATGCGGTCGAGGGGGTATCGATGTGTGAGGAAAGGCGTGGTGTCGATGCGGCCTTCGGCGATGAGTCTCATTATTTCGGTGCCGTCGCAGCCATCCACGCCGCCGGTCTTGAACGTGAGGTTCTTTCCGTACATCGTGGGAAGCGGCAAGGTTTGCGGTTTTTCGTAAAGCGCCACGATGGTGACGGTGGCGTTGGGACGGGCGCATCTCCATGCCAGTTCGAACGTCTCCTTGCCACCCGCCACCTCCAGTACGATGTCGGCGCCGCCATGGTCGCTTTCGGCCAAAACGAAAGCGAGGCATTCTTCGGGCGTGGTGACGAGCACCTGAGGATAGCGGCTGCGGACGAATCTTCGCCGTGCGGCTGACGATTCGCAGACGATGACGCGCTTGGGACGTTTCAGCAACACGCACAGCAGCGTGCAGAGGCCGGTAGGCCCCGCGCCGATGATCAGCACGGTGTCTTCGGGCGTGATTCCGGAAATCCGGGTAGCCCAGAATCCGGTGGCCAGCACGTCACCCGCCAGCAAGGCCTGTTCGTCGCTCACCGTATCGGGAATATGTGTCAAGGCGTTGTCGGCATAGGGGATGCGTACGTATTCGGCCTGCCCTCCGTCGATGCGGCAGCCCAACGCCCAGCCGCCGTGCGGGTCGGTGCAGTTGTTCACCCATCCGTGGCGACAAAAGAAGCATTCGCCGCAAAAGGTCTCCACGTTCACGCTCACGCGTTCTCCGGGCTTGATGTCACGCACTTGTGCGCCCGTTTCTTCCACGATGCCCGTCATCTCGTGTCCCACCGTGATGCCGGGTACTGCCCGTGGCACGTTGCCGTGTTTGATATGCAGGTCGCTGCTGCAGATACTGCCGAGCGTGACGCGCACGATCGCATCGCGCGGATCCAGCAAGGCAGGACGCGGCTTTTCCAGCAACTCGAATTTGCCGGGTCCGATATAGGTGCAGGCTAACATGACTTGGACGAAGATTCCATGACTTTCACCAGGCCGTCCTTGTAAAACCGGTAGAACATCCCGATGGCTTCGGGCGTGTCGTTTTCAAGCAGCAGGAGCAGTTCGCGCGTGAACTCCAGGTATCCCGAACCGTTGGCGGTCACCAGATTCCCGTCGCGTACCGCTTGCGCGTTGACGTAGCCCGCCTCGTTCACATAGTTTTCGCCACCCCATCGTTTCAGTTGTTCCACTCCGTTTCCCGTATGCCGGACGTGGTTCAGGAATCCGTGTCGCGCCAGGAACGAGGCGGCATTGCAGATGGCTCCCACGATCGCTCCGCGCCGCAACGCCTGTTCCACGATCGGCACCACGCGTGCGGATTGCGGGGCTTGCCAGCCGTAGCCTCCGACCAGGACGAGGGCGGCGAAGTCGTCGGGCATCGTGTCGAACGAATAGTCGGGCAGGGTATGGAATCCACCGCAGGAACGGACGGGCGACAAATCGGGCGCGACCGTCTTGTTGAGGTATGCCGGCGAGGGTTTTATCGCATAGGCGTCGCAGCGGATGGCCTCCGAAAGGAAAGCCGGCTCGTGGTCGGCATAGTCGTCGAGAAGCAGGAACAAGATTTCGTTTTTCATTTTCGAAGATATTCGGATTGTGGACGGCAAGATACGAAAAATCGGATTTCGACCGTGTCTTGGCCGGTGTCCGCTCAGGAGAAGAGCGGGATTATGCTTAAGTTTGCATTATCAGATTGAAATATTCGAGATACGGTATGGATCCATCCGGTGCTTCGGCCATGCGCACCAAGCGCTCGTTTCCTCCCATGGTGGGAGAAAATCCTGAAATCCTCATTCTGGGAAGCCTTCCTGGCGAGGAATCCTTGCGGCGGCAGGAATATTACGCCAAGCCGCAGAACCGTTTCTGGCCGCTCATGGCCAAGTTGACCCGTAGTCCGATGCCGCAGGATTATGCCGGAAAGCGGGCCATGTTGCTCTCCCATCGTATCGCGCTTTGGGATATGGTGCGCCAGGCCGCCCGTGAGGGAAGTGCCGACACGGAAATCCGTCACGACGTTCCCAATGACGTCCCGTCCTTGTTGCGACGGTACGCCACGATCCATACGGTGGGGTTCAACGGCCAGAAAGCCGCCGCCCTGTTCAAGAAACATTTCGGAGAATGGATGCCGGCGGCGGAAGCGGGCGGCGACACGATGCGGAATATCCATTTCCTTACCTTGCTCAGCACCAGTCCGGCCAATTGCCAGTATGACGAGGCGACGATGTTGCTCGACTGGAAAAGGCTGTTCGCGCGATAATCCTGTCTGGAGGTTTTCAGTTACGTCTGGGGGCAAGGAAAGTGCGGGCTTGCGCCTGCATTCGGTCCGGACGGGCGGTCCTTACAATACCGTGCGGTTGGGGCGGGCGTGCTTGAAGTTGCGCCAAAGCAGCGGTGCGAAAGGCGATGGATACGTCCGTGCGCCTTGCGGACAGCCTTTCACGCAGGCGCAGCAGCGGATGCACTTGCCGGAGTCGGTATGGCACTCGTCTTGCGGCGCGATGGCCGAAGCGGGGCATAAGCCGACGCATCGTCCGCAGTGGTTGCATTTTGCTTCGTCCACGATAGGACAGCGCGCGATGTCGCCTTTGGCTCGTCTGATTTTCAAGACGCCGGCGATGAAACGCCATCTGGATAACAGCGACGTATGCAGTCCTTGCATCGATTCCAGGTCGGTTTCCGTCTTGGAGCCGTCTTGTGAATCGGCCTTTTGGCGCAATTTCCGTCCGAAATCCTTGGCTTGGGAGAGGTCGTTTTTGTCCGGACGCCCCTTGGCGATGAGGTATTCTTCCGTGCAGTAGGAGTGCTCCCCCACGAAAGCCGCGCCGCCGCCGACCTTGAAGCCAGCTCGGCGGGCATATCGCCCCAATTCGGCGAGCGCGTCCCCGTAATGCCGGTTGCCGTACGTCACGACGACCGCGCACATGGCGCCGTCGGAACGGATGCCTTCGAGTCTTTTCATGGCGAGCGGGGCGGGGTGGCCGCCGTACACGGGTACGGAAAAAACGCAGAAGACGTCTTCCGGTATCGTCTTCGAGACGGCGGTTTCGTGCGTCAAGTCGATGATCTCGTTTTCTCCCGCCAAGCCTTGGAGAACGGATTCCCCTATCTTACGGGAAGTCCCGGTGGGCGAGAAGGTAATGAGCAACGTCTTCATGGCTCGGTTTGATGACAGGTTCTTTTATTTGCGCTTTTCGATAAGTTTGCAGATGATCTGCACGGCGTTGGTGGCCGCGCCCTTGCGGATGTTGTCGGAAACGATCCAGAGGTTCATTCCGTTTTCCACCGATTCGTCGCGACGGATACGGCCCACGAACACCTCGTTCTTCTCGTAGGCGTACAACGGCATGGGGTAGAGATGCCTTGCGGGATCGTCCACCACCATCACGCCGGGCATGCGGTTCAACAAGTCGCGGACTTGCGCCAGTTCGAAGGGCTTCCTGGTTTCCACGTTCACGGCTTCCGAGTGACCGCCCGATACGGGAACACGCACGACAGTGGCCGTGATGCGGATGTCGGGATCGCCCAGGATCTTGCGGGTCTCGTTCACCAGCTTGACTTCTTCGGTGGTGTAGCCTTGTTCGTCGAATTCCCCTCCGTGCGGAATGACGTTGTGGTGGATGGGATAATGGTAGGCCATGACGGGACTTTCGATGCCCTTTTCCTCGTTGTCCATCTGTTGCAGGCCCTTGATGCCCGAACCGCTTACCGACTGGTAGGTGGCGATGACAAGGCGTTTGATGCCGAAGGCCTGATGGATCGGAGCCAAGGCCATCACCATCTGTATCGTGCTGCAATTGGGGTTGGCGATGATGCGGTCGGAGGCTTTCACCGTATCGATGTTTATTTCGGGGACTACCAGAGGAACATCCTTTTCCAGACGCCATGCGGAGGAATTGTCAACGACCGTGCAGCCTTTTTCGGCGAACGACGGCGCGTATTTCAACGAAGTCCCGCCCCCTGCCGAGAAAATGGCGTAGTCGGGCGCGGCTTCGATGGCGTCGGGAACGGAAACCACGCGGTGTTTCCGGCCGGCGAATTCCACTTCCTTGCCTACCGAGCGTTCGGAGGCGGCGGGCAAAAGTTCCACATCGGTCAAACCATATTCTTCCATGACGCGGAGCATCTTCGAACCGACCAGTCCGGTCGCTCCCACAACGGCTATCTTCATCTTGTTGATAAATTTTTATTTTTCAATGAATCATTATGATATGTGTTTCTTGCACGCCGTCGGTCCCGATAAGACGTACAAAACCGCATTATACCATATATGCACGCAAAGTTAAAAGGGAATGACGATGGTCAAAAAAACGCTTTTGATGATTTTATTAACGATGGCCGGTTTATTTCCTGCCAACCCTCTTCGCGCCCAATGGTACGATTCGTTTGAAGAAGGCTTGGCTCCTTGGCACGGGCATAAGGAGCATTTCGTGCTGGAGGACGGACGGCTTTGCAGCAAAGGCCCTGAAAAGAAGTCGGTCTTGTGCCTGAGCCGCGCTTTGAGGAACGCGGACGGGGATACGGCTTTTTACGCGGGCCTGATGCGCGGGGATTCCGTGCTTTGCCATGAATGGGGCGTTTCGCTCCGTTTCGTGCCTTCCACCACGAACAGGTTGCGGATATATCTCTTTTGCACCGACTCCCTCCTGGGGGATTCGGCGCACGCGCTCTACCTGCAATTGGGGCAGAAAGGCAGCGAAAACCGTTGGCAACTATTCCGTAATACGCCCGACACCAACTTCATGCTTTGGCAAGGCCGGCAGGTCTATTCCAGGCAGGGACAGATGGAATTCAACCTGCGCACGGTATACCGGCCGTCGGCTTCCTTCAGCGGTGATACGGCGACCAAGGGCGGGTACTGGCATTTGTTCCATTCCACGGGCGAACCCTCCTTGGCCCGATGGCTGCCGGACGGAGACAGTTTGTTCCTGGATTGCGTCGAGCCCGTGTTGTTCAAGGAGGCCGTTCCCTTTTACAGTGGTATCATGGCCCTCTACCAGACCGCATCCCGTTTCGACAAGTACGTTTTCGATTATGCCATGGCAGGCCCTTTGCCTCCGCCGCGGCAAAACGTCTTGGATTCCATGCGGGGCGCGGTTCCGTTGCCGTCCGATACTGTCTTTCGAGGCTCGTTGCCCGATCCTTTCAGGGTTTTCTCCGTTCCCGTTCCGGGTTCGTTGGTGATAAACGAAATCTTGTTCAATCCTCGTCCGGGAGAAAGCCGTTTCGTGGAAATACGCAACGTTTCCGATTCCGTTTTCCACATGGCCGGATTAGCCTTGGGCGTATGGGCGGAAAACAAGTGGAAATATGTCCGGTTGGGCAAGGAGGGCTACCGATGGCTTTCCGCCGGCGCCCTCATGGCCTTTGCCAAGGATGCCCGTGCCATATCCCCCCTGTATAGGAGCGATCCTGAAAACATACATACGGTAGGCGCCTTTCCGGCCTTGAACGACAAGGCCGGCCGATTGCGGCTTGTTTGGCTGCCTTCGGTCAAAGACAGCCTGTCCGATACGGTATGGGTGGATGAAGTCGTTTACAGCGAAGACTATCATCATTGGCTGTTGCCCGATGTGAAAGGGGTTTCGTTGGAACGGATTGACGTCCGCAAGCCGGCCTTGACGGGAGAAAACTGGGCTTCGGCGGCGGAAACGGCGGGTTATGCCACGCCCGGATACGAGAATTCCCATTGCCGTGAAGCGGGAAAGACGGCGGGTCCGGCTTATTTCGTGTTGGATCCGCCCTTGGTCACGCCCGACAACGACGGCCGGAACGATTTCACTTACGTGCGTTGGGACGGGCGGCTTTCAGGTTTCATGTGCAGCATGACGATTTACGACGAAAGAGGAAGGAAGATAAAGACCCTCTGTCATCAGTCCCTTTTGGGCGCGGGCGGTGAAATCCGCTATGACGCCACCGACGCTTCGGGGCGTGTATTGCGTCCAGGACTTTACGTGTTGTGTGTCGATCTGATCCGGCCCGACAGGAAACGTAAGCGATTGCGGTATCCTTTGGCGGTGGGATAGGGTCAGCCTCTGTCCGCCTTGTCCACGCGGTATAGCTTGTCGCCCCGGTGCAGTTCGCTCCGGGTCTTGATGGAACAATACGTGCCTTGTACGGTTTCTTGTACGGGAACGTCGTCCATGCGGATTTCGGAGACCACGTCTTCGTAGACGCCCGTGGTGTTTCCGATGACCACGTAACGGTCGCCTTTCTTGAGGTCGGAGGCTTCCACTTTCAGTTCCGCCACGCCCGGGCGGTCGAAGAAATTGGTGATCTTGCCCACGTAGGTCTTCCTGGTCGTCGCGCTCGAACCGTATTTCGGGGTCCATTCGCCCATCTTCTTGCCCAGGTAGTAGCCGCTCCAGAAGCCCCGGTTGTAGACTGTGAGCAGCCGTTCGTTCCAACGGCTTATGTTCTCTTGCGTGTAATCTCCGTTTTTCCAGGCGGTCACGGCTTCCTTGTAGACGCTTGTGACGGTTTTCACGTAGTCCGCGCTGCGGCCTCGGCCTTCTATCTTGAGCACGCTTACGCCCGCATCCAGTATCTTGTCCAGGAAATCCACGGTCTTCAGGTCCTTGGGCGAAAGCAGGTATTCATGGTCGACGGCTATCTCCACGTCCTTCTCCCCGTCGGTCTGGCTCAATTTGTAGGGACGACGGCACAATTGCAGGCAGGAACCTCTGTTGGCCGACGAATTGTAGTAGTCGAGGCTCAGGTAGCATTTGCCTGAAACGGCCATGCACAATGCCCCGTGCGCGAAAATCTCGATCTGGACGGGCTTTCCGGACGGTCCGCAGATGTTTTCTTTCCTGATGGCGCTTGTGATTTGCGCCACCTGTTCCAGGCTCAGTTCGCGGGCGGCCACCATGACGTCGGCGAACCGGGCGTAGAACCGGACGGCTTCCGTGTTGGTGACGTTGCATTGCGTGGAAATGTGCACCTCCATGCCGATCTGCCGCGCATAGGTGATGACCGCCCAGTCGGACGAGATGACGGCGTTGATGCCCGATTCCTTGGCCAGGTCGAGCACGCGACGGCATTCCTCCAGTTCGTTGTCGTAGACCACCGTGTTGAGCGTGAGATAGGTGCGTGTACCGTGTTCGCGGCAGGTATCGGCGATTCCGGCCAGGTCTCCGGCTTGGAAGTTGACCGCCGCCCTGGCGCGCATGTTGAGTTGTCCCACGCCGAAATAAACCGCATCGGCACCGGCTTGCAAGGCGGCCTGCAGGGCGGGGAACGAGCCTACGGGCGCCATGATTTCTATGTCGTTTTCCAATTTTTCCATGACTGCTTCGATCGAGGATGCAAAAGTACGTGTTTGTGCAAAATATCATATATTTGGACCGGAATCGCCGACCATGGACCATCAACTTGCATTCATCCGCTACATAGAGGCCGAAAAACGCTATTCGCCCTGCACGGTAAAGGCCTATTCGTCCGATTTGGCGGAATTTTCCCGCTACCTTGAAGAAAACTACGACCTGGAGCTTGAACAGGCCGATTCGGACAAGATACGTTCGTACGTGGTGCATCTGGTGGATTTGAAATTCTCGGAAAGGAGCATCCATCGCAAGGTGTCGGCCTTGAAAACCTATTACAAGTATCTCCGGAAGAACGGCTGGACAAGGGCGAACCCGGCTTTGCAGGTGCCTTTGCCCAAGATTCCCAAGCGTTTGCCGGTATTTGTGGAAGAGAGTCGTATGAAGTGCATCGGGGAAGCCGAAGTGGACGGGGAGGACTTCACGGCCTATCGCGATTATCTGATCATAGAGATGTTCTACGGGACCGGTGTCCGTCTGGCGGAACTCATCGGCATGACCGACCTCGACGTGGACGTGGACAACAGGAGAGTCAAGGTGCTGGGAAAACGCGACAAGGAACGCATCATTCCTTTCTCGGAGCACTTGGCCGCGGAAATCGTGCATTATCGGAAGTTGCGGGCCGAAAAGCCGTTTCCTGCCGACGGGACGTTTTTCATCACCGAAAAGGGAAAGCCCATGCCGCGCCATCTGGTCTATCAGATCGTGAAGAAGTGCTTGCGCCTGTACACGAGTCTCTCCAAATGCAGTCCCCATGTATTGCGTCATACTTTCGCCACGCACCTGCTCAACCAAGGCGCGGACTTGAACGCGGTGAAAGAATTGCTGGGGCATGGCTCGTTGGCATCCACGCAGGTCTATACGCACAATACGATAGAGAAGCTGAAAAGGGATTATGCTTCGGCGCATCCGCGCCGATAGTGATTGTCATTAAAAATTCGTAACTTGGGGCTGGTTTTCGCCGGGCTCCGGCCTTTGGCGGACATGACACAGGATAAACCGTTTCCCTCGAAAGGGCGCGCCTGATTGATGGAAACATAAAACCCAAATGATATGGAAGTAACGGTCAATGCGGTAAAATTCAAAGCATCCGAGGCTTTGTTGGAATTCATCGACAAAAAGGCAAAGAAAGTGGAAACGCTCTTGCCGCAGGCTTCCAAGGTGGACGTGAGCCTGAAGGTGGACAAGGAACATGATGTCTGCAACAAGGTGGCCGATGTCCACGTCGCGGTGGCCGGCGAGGATCTGTTCGCCTCCAAGCAGTGCGACACGTTCGAAGAAGCCGTCGACAATTGTCTTGACGCGCTCAAGCATCAGATAGAAAAGTTGAAGGACAAGTGGCGCAAATAGGCCTGAACGGTTTGTTCCAGGACGATACCATCTGCGCCCCGTCCACGCCAAGCGGCAGGGGCGGGGTGTCGATGGTCCGCGTGAGCGGGGCGGACGCGCTCAAGTCGGCCGTGGCGCTTTGCGGAAAACGGCTGGTGGGGATGCGTCCGAACACGTTCCGCCTGGCCACGATACGTGACGGGGAGGGTGTCATAGACCAGGGCGTGGTGAGTTATTATGCCGCGCCTTGTTCTTATACCGGCCAGGAAGTGGTGGAATATGCCGTGCATGGTTCGCCATATATCGTGCAGCGCCTCCTTCGCGCCTTGTCCGTACAAGGGGTGCGTCTGGCCGGACCGGGCGAGTTCACGCGACGGGCGTTCCTCAACGGCCGCATGGACTTGAGCCAGGCGGAAGCCGTGGCCGACTTGATCGCCGGAGAGGGCAAGGCGGCGCATGACATCGCGATGAACCAGCTTAGGGGCGGTTTCTCTTCGGAAATCGAGGCCTTGCGTTCCCGGTTGCTGGATTTCGTCTCGTTGGTGGAATTGGAACTGGACTTCGGAGAGGAAGACGTGGAGTTCGCCGACAGGAACCGCTTGCAAGGCCTGTTGGAGGAGATGGACCGGAAAGTGCGTTCGCTCAGGGCCTCGTTTCAGGCAGGCAACGTGCTCAAGGAGGGCGTGAGCGTGGCCATCGTGGGCAAGCCCAATGCGGGGAAAAGCACGTTGATCAACGCCCTTTTGCACGAGGAGCGTGCCTTGGTGAGCGACATCCCGGGCACCACGCGCGACACGATAGAGGAGACATGGCTCATCGACGGGGTGAAGTTCCGCTTCATCGATACGGCGGGTTTGCGGCAGGGCAAGGACGAGATCGAGCGTATGGGTATCGAACGCACGTTGGCCAAGATGCGCCAGGCGAAAGTATGGCTCTATCTTTTCGACGCTTCCAAGGACACGTTGGCCCAGGCGAAGGAGGAAGCCGGAAGGCATATGACGGATTTTCCGGAGGACGGGCGCCCGCAGGTGCTGTATGTCGCCAACAAGATAGACCGCACGGGAACGGAACCGAAAAGGGAAGGCGAGGTGCTGTACGTTTCGGCCAAGGACAAGGCGGGCATGGCGTATCTGGAGGATGCGTTGCGGGCTTTCATCCCGCAACTGCCCGATGCCGACGCCGTGATCCTGACCAACGCCCGCCACTACGAAGTACTCGGTCTGGTCTTGGACGACCTGGCCGCGATCAGGCAAGGCTTGGCCGACAATCTGCCCGGCGACTTGTTCTCCGTCCACGTCCGTTCGGCCGTCGACCATCTCGGCCTCATCACCGGCAAGATCGTGGCGGACGACGTGCTCCGGAATGTCTTCTCCCGGTTTTGCATCGGCAAGTAAGGGGTGATTACCAACGATTAGCATATATCATCAATGATTATTAAGGCGTTCATTTTGAATGCCTTTCTTTTTAGCCTTATAAGCGATGGTTATCGTTTATAGGGCTTTTTCAGCTCATTTTTGTACCGTATTTGTTGCTCGCTTGTTACTCTCCGATTTTAGGTCGGAAAGGTCGTGGAGAAAGTTGACTATAGTTGACTATGATTTACGATAGTTGAACAAAATGGAGAAATAACCAGAGAAATAAACCTCTAAAAGTAACGAATATGGCAACAAGTAAAATGAAAATCAAGAAGGTATGTGAATGGTGTGGCGCAACATTCTATGCTCAAAAGCTAACAACACGCTTCTGTTCTCATCGGTGCAATAATCTTGCATACAAAGAAGCCGTTCGGCAGAAGAAAATACAAGAAGTAGAAACTAAAGTCCAAGCGGTCATTAGTGAACAACCCATATCCGATTTCAAGGACAAAGAATATCTATCATTCAAAGAGGCTGCAACTTTATTAGGGCTGAGCAAACAAGCCATCTATAAAATGGTATATGCTGGAAAGCTGCAAGCATTCCGCATAAGTAGCAGGTTATCTTTTATCCGTAAAGGAGATATTGACCGAATGTTAGAAGCTCGTCCCTATGAACAGCGACAGCCTAAAGACACCATTCCCATCACCGACTTCTACACCACTGCCGAAGTGAAAGAGAAATACCATGTAAACGAGTCATGGATATTTGTGGTAGCCAAGAAGAACAACATCCCCCGAACTTTCAATCGTGGCAGGACCTACTGGAGCAAGAAGCACATGGATGCTTACTTTGCCAAGAAAGCCCCGAATCCCGACATTACAGAGTGGTATAGCACCCAAGAAATGCAAGATAAATTCGGGATGACCTTATCCGCTATCTACACTTTCGTTTCCAAGAACGCCATCCCAAAGAAGAAAGAGGGTATCATGGTGTACTACTCCAAAAAGCACGTGGATATAGCAAAAGGTATAGCTGCACCCGAAGAACCGCAATATTATACGGTAGCCGAAGCGATGGAGAAGTTCAACCTAACCCGTGACCAACTCTATCATTACGCAAAATATCATAATATCTCAAAGGTCAAGAAAGGCAAATACACGCTTATCTCCAAGCCAGAACTGGATAAGTTGCTTGCAGCACCGAAGATTGAATAAGTTATTTATCGGTGAATGTACCCACTATCGAATCACCATATTCCTTTGCACCAAACAAATGTAAAACTCTAAATATTAAACAGTATGACACACACGTGTACAAAAGTAACAGTTCGTCAGAGAGCGATTCGGAATAATCGCATCTCCTTGTATCTGGATTATTATCCGGCAGTTCGTAACCCCGAAACGATGCAGATGAGCCGCAGGGAATATCTCGGTATTTACATCTATGCCCATCCGAAGAACGAAATGGAACGGGAGTTCAACAACGATATGTTGAATAAGGCAGAAGCTATCCGCTGTATCAGAGTGCAATCGCTCATCAATGAAGAATTTGGCTTCTTGGATAAGACCAAACAGAAAGCCGACTTTCTCGCCTACTTCAAAAAGATGTGCCAAAGCAAAGACCAGAAATGGATGTTTGTCTATCAGCATTTCTACAACTTCGTTAAAGGGCAATGTACCTTCGGTGAAGTGAATGTGGATTTATGTAAGAAGTTCCGTGAGTACCTGTTGAATGCCAAGCAGCTCAAACACAGCAATCGTCCCATATCTCTCAATTCGGCATCCGGCTACTACTCCACTTTCAGAGGATTGTTGAAGATTGCCTATCGGGACAAATGGTTTCGGGAGAACATCAACGATTACCTTGATAAGATTGAGCCACAAGATGTAAAGAAAGAGTATCTGACATTGGACGAAGTGAAACAACTTGCCGCCACTCCTTGCGACATCCCAGTTTTGAAATCAGCTTCTTTATTCGCTTGTATAACAGGCTTACGCATCAGTGATATTCTAAACCTGCAATGGGAAGACTTCACTATCGCTCCCGACCAAGGCTATTGCTTGCGTATCAGAACACAGAAAACCCAAACGGAAGCGACCCTTCCCATAAGTTACGAAGCCTACGAGCTATGTGGTACACCCGGCACTGGCAAGGTATTCAAAGACTTGAAACGAAGTATGATTAATTATCCGCTGAAAAGCTGGCTCAAAAAGGCAGGAATAACGAAACCGATAACCTTCCACGGATTTCGTCACTCATATGCCGTCATCCAAATATCCTTAGGTACAGATATTTACACGGTCTCAAAGATGCTGACGCATAAAAACGTATCCACAACTCAAATATATGCCGATTTGGTCAATTCCAAGAAACGAGAGACTGCCAATAAAATATCACTCAAATAGATATAATTATGAAACGAGGAATCATAACAAATAACGAACAAGACATCTATATTTCTGATGGCGAAGTATGGATGACCTCTTGGGAGATTGCCGCCTTGCTTTATACAACAGCAGGAACTATCCATGCAGCAATCAAGAGAATCTTGAAAGCTAATGTTTTAAAGAGCTACGAAGTTTGCAAGTACATCAAATTGGAGAATGGGAACAATGCCGATGTGTATAATCTCGATATGGTTATAATCCTATCCTATCAGATTGACACCGGGCATTCCGCTGCATTTAGGAAATGGCTAATAAACAAAGTCGCTCGTAAACAAGATTACAACCTCCTGTTATATTTCAACAAGGATACAAACCATACATTGTATTGCTAATAAGCAAGATCTCTATACCCTATTGATTATCTGCATTGTTTACCTTAAATGATGCAGATAATTTTTGTTTTTAAGATACACAAGCCTATTTACCCAACTATTTTCATCCAAAAGCAAGAAATTTGCAATACGCTTATTATTAGGAGTGTAACGTAGTGAAAAGTGATGAAATATATCGTCAAAAGCCCATTAACAGGCAAAACTATGGATTTTCTCAAAAATTAATCCTATATATTTGCACACAAACGATTAATACATCTCACTATGGAACAGAGAAAGATAGAACATATAACATTGCATCTGATTGTTTTTGGTACAATCATTATCATTGGTGTTTTAGCCCGCCAGACCGTACTTCACTATGGTTGGGACGAGTTCAGCAGCTACCTTATTCTTGTAGTATGCTCTATTGTCATTGGAGCAATCTATCTCAATCTGCAAATGGTATTCAGACAACTCCTTTCACCTACAATAGAAAAGTGCTTTATGAGATTTGAATGCTATCGCAATAAGGCTGTAGTCGTAGAAGCTCCAGCAGCAAACTCGGAACTTGCCGGAAGTTCTATAAATTCAAAACCTATCATTTCTGAACCTGAACCCGAAATTGAAATCGAAACTACATCTGACATAACAGAAGAAGTTTCTACTCTATCATATTACGAACCCAACGAAGATGTGGCAGAACTTCCAAAGGAGGAAACCACGCCTTCTACCAACAACACATCTATCGAAGAATCCGACCAGCCATCAGAATACGAGATTCTTCGTGCAAACGCTATGGCAGAGAAAGAACGCGCCTCACAAGAAAAACTCAATAAGGTTATCGCATACACAAAACAAACTTTGGTTTCCTATCTTGATGAAACGGCACTTAATCGCTTGTGTGGATATGTGGCAGAATATTACTTGTTAGATACTCTGCCTAAAGTTGAACCAATAAAGGTCGATTCTCAGTTAAAGACCATTGACATCATGCACTTTGGATGGAATATCGGCAAGGCATTCAGTAAGCCACGCTTACAGACCGCCACTTTTATAAAGAGGGTATTTACCCATACCCTCCGTGATTCGGAAATATCTACTATTGAACGTAAAATGTCGCATACAGAATCAGAATGCAAGATTAAATTAGATAGAAAAATTGCATAACGCAATACCATTAGGCATTGTCCATTGCATCCCAGTAGTCCATATCCATTTTCATGACTTTAAGGACTTTCTCTGTTTGCAATCCCAAGCCATAGTCATAAATATATTCTGTTAATTGCTGACCATTTATCAGGATAATAGTTGGTGAACCGTTAAGGCTTTCCACATATTCCATCGCACCTTTAGAATAATCAGAGGTGGTGATGAATACACCTTTCTTGGATGGTGTTCCTGCAACAGCTCCTACAAAGCTCTGAACCTCATGACGCTGAACATTATTATCTAAAGCATATCGCTTTGCCTGTATGGATATATGATTAAATCCTAAAATATCTTCTTTAATGATACCATCTATACCACCATCATTAGATAGTTTCGTTACAACACCTGAGTTTTTGACCTCGCCACCATACCCCATTGCTTGAAGTAATTTCACAACTAACCGTTCAAATTCTTGTGGCTTTTTACTTAATATAGTTGTCAGAATTTGAGATTGCACATTCTGCTTTATCCTATCATAAGAATCAGCTAATTCTTCTTCCGGTGTACGTTCATCATCATTTCCCAAATGGGAAGAAGTGTTGTTAGCATCCTTATTTTTAGAACTTTTCTTCGGAGTTTTCGCATTCACTGTTAATTTGATGAACTCATTTATTTGTTTCTCCGTGCATGAAGAAAGCATAGACAGTCCCTTTTCGCTGATTTTATAATCACCTCTTTGGGGCTTTTCTACAAGACCTGCAATAAAAAGATACGATAAAGCCCACGAAATACGGTCTAAGAATATTTCGCCATTACCAGAAGGATACCAAGCATTCATTTCCTCATCGGTCAATCCAAAATGCTTAGCCAAAGGAATGCGTAAATCTTTAGCTCTCATAACTATCCCGGCACTTAATTCTTTCAATGCCTGTATCCGTATTTCTTCAAATTGCGGTATCATAAACGACAAATTTGTTTTATAGCTTCAATAACCACTAGTATTTCATGACACAAAGGTACTTAAATTACTCGTAATCATCACTTATTACCATCAAAAAGTTATTCATCAGTTATATTTTGGTGAATGATTCCACCATTGAAACACCTGTTTCCTTTGCCGTCGAACAATTAAAAACGATTGGCGTATGCAAAAAGAAACAGTAACATTTGATAAGCTGCCCGAAGCGGTAGGTTATCTGACCGAACAGGTCATCGAGTTGAAAAAGATGGTAGCGGAACTCCAGCCACAGCCATCTGACAAACATGTGTTGGTAGAAATAGAGGATGCTTGCCGTATCATCCGAAAAGCAAAGCCTACCATCTATACATTGGTACGCAAAGGGCTGCTTCCGGCTTACAAGAAAGGAAAGAAACTCTATTTCTATGAGGACGAACTTCTTGCTTGGATTGAGAACGGGCGTAGAAAGAGTGCAGAACAGACTTACGAGGAGATGCTGGCAAATATGCAAGGCGGTGTCCGTCATAAGTCCAAATCATCCATGAAGTTTTAATGAGTAGAACTATGGATACATCCTCTATTAATCCGGCATCCATCATTGACGAAGCGGTTGATTTAAGTATGCGATTGGCTGGCACTGATTTTCCTGTCAGCATATTCCCGACAAAAATCCAACGCATCATCAGTGAGGTTCACGAATGCCATAACTACCCGACTGACTACATTGCCTCTGCAATTCTTACAGCGATTGCAGTTGGCATCGGCAACACGCATCTTGCCCAAATCAAGCAAGGCTGGATAGAAAGTCCTATTCTGTATATGGCATTGATTGGAAGACCGGGAGCAAACAAAAGCCATCCGCTCAGTTTTGCTATGAAACCGTTTCTTGATTATGACTACCAGCAGAATCAAGTCTTTGAAAAGGCTCTTGCCAAGTATGATGAGCTGATGAGTATGAGCCGCAAAGAACGAGCGGAAAGCGGTGAAGAACAATTTCCTCAGGAGCCAGTTCGTAAACGCTTCTTAATTTCGGATGTAACGCCTGAAGGTTTGAGCCTTATCCATGCGCAAAACAAACGTGGTTTATGCTTGTGGGCTGACGAGTTATCCGCTTGGTTCAAGAACTTCAACCGTTATAACAACGGTTCGGAAGAACAGTTCTGGCTGTCGGTGTTCAGTGCCAAGACCACTATATCCGACCGCAAGAATGCCAAAAGTTCCATCTTCATCAAGCGACCGTATATCTCAGTTATTGGTACTATTCAAAAGAAGATTCTCAGTGAGTTGGCTAAAGGTGAACGTTCCAGTAACGGATTCATCGACCGCATTCTGTTTGTGATGCCCAATCTGCAACAGAAGGCTCGTTGGAATGACAAGGAACTACCGGAGAACATCGAACAAGAATGGAATGCCATTATTGACAAACTGATACAACAAGAGTATGCCCTCAATGAGTTTGGAGAGATAGAACCGCAGATTCTTCTTTTCACGGAGGATGCCAAGAGACGGCTTTACGAATGGCAGCACCACTTCTCAGAATTGTGCGACCAAGAGACAAATGACACCATTGTGAGTATCTATTGCAAGCTGGAGATATACATCATCCGTTTCTGCCTGATTATCCAATTAGCACGATGGACTTGCGGAGAGTGTGGTAAAACATATATCGACCTGTTGACGGTAGAACGAGCCATTAAACTGACGGAGTATTTCAAGGAATCCGCATTGAGCGTTCAAAATATACTCAATGAGAACATGCTCAACAGCCAACAACAGGCGATAGTCAATCTACTTCCTCCATCCTTTACAACTGCCCAAGCTATACAGATAGCCGAGCAAAATGGAATGAAGGAACG